>CAZDKK010000098.1:0-14769 GCA_964506245.1 uncultured bacterium
GGCATTCCGGTCGGCCCGGCCTGCGCGGCCGGCGCCCCGATCGCCATGCCCGCCATCGCAGCCGGCGCCTGGTGCACCGCCTGCCCGCGGGCGAGCGACGGCACCGGCGGGGGCGGCAGCGGCACCTCGCGCTGCACCTGGACCCGGAAGAAGGTGCGCAGCGTGTCCTCGGCCATCTGGCTCATCAGCCGCTCGAAGAGCTGGTAGGCCTCGGCCTTGTACTCGAGCAGCGGGTCCTTCTGCCCGTAGGCGCGCAGGCCGATCCCGGCCCGCAGGATGTCGACCTCGTAGAGGTGGTCCTTCCACGCGTCGTCGATGACGCGCAGGTAGATGTGGCGCTCCACCTGGCGGGTGAGCTCCGCGCCCCAGTCCTGCTCGCGCGCGTGATAGGCCCGGCGCGCGATCTCGGTCGCCGCGGTCACCACATCGACCCCGAGGCCCGGTCCGGCCTCCTTCCGGCCCGAGCTGCCCGTCTCGGCCCGCGCGGGGCCCAGGTCGAAGGGCACGAGGAAGACGCGCTCGAGGTCCTCGACGGCGTCTCTCAGGGCGCGTTCGTCCGCCTCGCCCAGATCCTCCTTGAGCCGCCGCTCGAAGAGCGTGGCGACCGGCTCGAGCTTCTGATGCACGACATCCTCGATGAGCCCGAGCATCTGCTCCGAGAGGTCCTCGCCCTCCAGGATCTGATTGCGGATGCCGTAGATGACCTCGCGCTGTTGATTCATCACATTATCGTATTCGAGCAAGTGCTTGCGAATGTCGAAGTTATGCGCCTCGACCTTCTTCTGGGCGCGCTCGATCGCACTCGTCACCATCGGGTGCTCGATGACCTCGCCCTCTTTCATGCCCAGGCGGTCCATGAGCGCCCCGATCCGCTCCGGCGCAAAGAGCCGCATCAGGTCGTCCTCGAGCGACAGGAAGAAGCGGCTCGCCCCGGGGTCGCCCTGGCGGCCCGAGCGGCCGCGCAACTGCCGGTCGATGCGCCGGCTCTCGTGCCGCTCCGTGCCGATGATCTGCAGGCCGCAGGGCATATCGCGCAGGCAGGTCTTCACATCGTCCGGGTGGCTGCAGTCGCCCACGCCGTCGTCGGAGCGGACCAGGCACTTGCGCCCCTTGACCACGCCCGGGCCCAGCTTGATGTCGGTGCCGCGGCCGGCCATGTTGGTGGCGATCACCACCGCCCCGGGGCGTCCGGCGGTCGACACGATCTCGGCTTCTTGCTGGTGGAACTTCGCGTTCAGCACTGCGTGGTTGATGCCCCTGCGCTTGAGCATCCGGCTGATCGTCTCGGAGACTTCCACCGAGACCGTGCCCACCAGGATCGGGAGCTGTGCCTCGTGCAGCCGCGCGATCTCGTCGACGATCGCGTTGTACTTCTCGCGCCGGGTGCGGAAGATCACGTCGTCGTAGTCGACGCGCCGGATCGGCTCGTTGGTGGGGATGACGACCACGTCGAGCTTGTAGATCTCCCAGAACTCACCCGCCTCGGTCTCGGCCGTGCCGGTCATCCCCGAGAGCTTGGCGTAGAGGCGGAAGTAGTTCTGCAGCGTGATCGTGGCCCACGTCTGCGTCTCGCCCTCGACGTGTACGCGCTCCTTGGCCTCGAGCGCCTGGTGGAGCCCGTCGCTGAAGCGCCGCCCTGGCATGAGGCGTCCGGTGAACTCGTCGACGATGAGTACCTTGCCCTCCTGGACGACGTACTCGACATCCTTCTCGTAGAGGCTGAAGGCGCGCAGGAGCTGGTTGATCGTGTGCAGCTCGTCGGACTTCTGCGCATAGCCCAGGTGGAGCTTCTGCTTGGCCTCGATCTTCTGCCGCGGATCGAGACTCTCGTCGTGCTCGATGCGCCCCATCTCCTCGGCCAGGTCGGGCAGCACGAAGTAGTTCGGATCCTGGGGGGACAGGGTCCTGCGCCCCTGGTCGGAGAGGTTCGTGCTGTGCTCGCGCTCGTCGATCGAGAAATACAGGTCATCGTCCAGCTCGTGCAGGCGCTTGTCGCGCATGAAATCGGTCTCGACCTGGTGCAGGAGCGACTTGAGGTTCCGGTCCGCGACGAGCTTCATGAAGCGCTTGTTCTTCGGCGCCGCGCGCTGCACCTGCAGCATCCGAATCCCCGCCTGGTAGGTCTTGTCGCGGGCCGTGCGCTCGTCGACGCCCTCGGCATCGGCCTCCTCGAAGAGCTGCACGGCCTCGTTGATCAGCTCCCCCACCAGCCGCGTCTGGGCCCGCAGCACGTTCTCGACCGGCCCGCGCAGCTCGTCATAGCGCTGCTGCGCGGCGCGCACCGGGCCCGAGATGATCAGCGGCGTGCGAGCCTCGTCGACCAGGACCGAGTCGACCTCGTCGACGATCACGTAGGCGTGGCCGCGCTGGACCTGGTCCTCCTTGCGCACGGCCATGTTGTCGCGCAGGTAGTCGAAGCCGAACTCGTTGTTGGTCCCGTAGGTGACGTCGCAGTTGTAGGCCTCGCGCCGCTGCGGCGGGGTCATGTCGTGCTGGATCACACCGACACTGAGGCCGAGGTACCTGAGGATCTCGCCCATCCACTCGCTGTCGCGGCGCGCGAGGTAGTCGTTGACCGTGACGAGATGGCACCCCTTGCCCGGCAGCGCGTTCAGGTAGAGGGGCATCACCGCCACCAGCGTCTTGCCCTCGCCGGTGGCCATCTCGGCGATCTTGCCCTGGTGCAGGACGATGGCGCCCAGGAGCTGGACGTCGTAAGGCACCATATCCCAGGTGATGTCGTGGCCGACGATTTTCCACGTGCGCCCCAGATTGCGCCGGCAGGCCTCCTTGACGACCGCGAACGCCTCGGGCATGAGATCGTCCAGCGCCTCGCCCTCGCCCAGGCGGCGCCGGAACTCGGCGGTCTTGCCCTTGAGCTCCTCCTCGCTCAGGGAGGCGAGCTTCTCGAACTCGACGTTGATCTGGGCAACGCCGGGCCACAGCACGCGCAGGTCCCGGTCGGCCTTGGTGCCGAAGACCCGGGTCAGGGCTTCCCCGAACACCTTCTTGAACATATCCGTCCTTTTCAGCCTTGCCGCGCCCGAGCACCGCCGCGGCTCACCACGCGGCTTCGAACCCCGGCGGACCCGGCTCAGGTCCGCCGACGTGTGCGGGGGGGCCTGCGGGCGGCGGCCCGATGGGGAAATCCGAGTGACTCTAGCAACCAAAGTGGGAGGCGATCAAGGATTCCCCTCCTGGCTGCAATTGCTTCCGGGACTTCCGCCTGCAGGCCCGGGCGTGGTCAGGGCCCGCGCTCAGTGGACCGCCATCATCGCGAAGCCGGCCGCCAGGGGAATGCGCAGGTTGTCGTCCAGGGGCACGGGCAGCAGCTCGATCAGCGTCGCGGTGGCCGCCCCCACCAGGGTGCGCGTCAGACTCATCCCGGGGATGATGAGCCCGATGGCCACGCAGACCAGCAGGCAGGCCAGGCTGCCCTCGAGCGTTTTCCCGAAGATGCGTACGCGGCCGATCGACTTGCCCACCAGGGCTGCCATCGAGTCGCCCAGGATGAGAAAAGAGAGCGCCGCCACCGCGACCGGCTTCTCGAAGAGGTGGACGCACAGCACGCTGGAGATCAGGACGTACGTGGCCCCCAGCAGGTTGGAGCGCTCGTGCTCTCGCACCAGGCGCCCGAAGAAAATGAAAAAGGGCTTGCGGACGTGCGGCTCGTTCAGGCGCACGACGTCGATCAGGAGGACGGCCGCGGTCGCAATGAGCAGGATGCGGCGACCCACCGGCTCGGAGGTGAAGTAGTACCCGATCGGGATCAGGATCGCCGAGAGGTGGATCGCCTTGCGGCCGATTTCGGTTACCCAGCGCATCCCGCCCCCTTGCCGGCGTGCGATCGCAATCCTGACCTCAGGGGTCCTAGACTGCCCAAGGGGTCCGGCCTGGTCAATCCCGGAGAGCCCCCGGCGGCTCCCCGGCCGGGACCGGGGGAAACGCCGCGCGGATCCCCCAGTAGTGGCGCAGGACCCGGCGCACGAAGGTGCGGGTCTCCTGGAAGCCGATCGCCTCGAGGTAGGCATCCCACCGCAGGGCCTCCGGGACGTCGCGCACGCGCTCCAGCCAGCGGACCGCGTTGCCCCGCCCCGCGTTGTAGGAAGCCAGGCACACGGGGACATTGCCGTCCGATTCCGCCAGGAGTTGCGCCAGATAGGCGGCCCCGAGCATCACGTTGTCCTCCGGGCGCTCGAGGCTGTACTTCGTCATTCCCAGCGATGCGGCGACCCGGCGCGCGGTGGCAGGCATGAGCTGCATCAGCCCGATGGCACCGGCGGCCGACCGGATGGACGGGTCGAGCCCCGACTCCTGGCGCATGACCGCCTCCAGGAACGCGGGCGAGAGCTTGAATCTGCGGGCTGCCGTCGCCACGGCGTACGCGAAGGCCACGGGATACTCCTCGTGTCCTCCCCCACTGCCATCGGTGTACGCTCCGGGGTAATCGCCCAGCGCCCGGGCCAGCGCCGCCGTGGTGCGCAGGCTGGCCGAATCGGCGGGAGCCGGCAGCACCTTGGCACCCATCTCCCGGCCCCAGCGCGGGTGGCCGAGCGCCGCCAGGAGCAACGCGGCATCGGTCAGCGCCCGCTGCCCTTCGAGTGCGGCGAGCAGCTGTTCGGCCTCGGGCGCGGGGAGCGCCGGCGCCGATGGCGGCCAGTTCCAGTCGAACGGATCGCGCACGCCGGCCGCGACCTCGTTCCAGATGTCGCCCGGAAAGGCCAGCCCCCCACCCTCTCCCGCCGGCCGCAGGGCCAGCATGGCCCGGCGCGCGGCGTATCCCGGTCGCTCCTCGCCCGCCGCCGCGCGCAGGTAGCTCGAGTCGGGTCCCTGGGCGCCCAGCACTCCCCGCCAGAAGCACGGGGCCGCGACCAGGCGCGGCGGCGCCTCGGCGCACGCCGCCTCCAGATAGCGCAGCGCCGCCTCGAGGTCGCCCGCGCGCCAGGCGCAGTAGCCGGCCCGCTGGGCGGCCTCCGGCACAGCCCCGGCCGCGCGTTCCCATGCCGCCCGCCGGGCGTAAACGTTCGCCGCCTCGCGGAAGCGCCGGGCGTCCTCCAACTCGCGGCCCCACTCCCAGAGCGCCGCGCCCACGGACGGATCCGCCGAGGCCTGCCCCGTCTCGCCCTGCTCCCAGGCCGCCGCGGTGCGGTAGGCCCGCTCCATGGCCGCCGTCTGGTCGCGCCTCCGGTAGACGCGGGCCTGCTCGAGCCACGCCCTGCGCGCCAGGCTCGCGTCCGGGTCCGCGTCGAGCGCCCGCACCAGATCGCTGATGGCCGATTCCCGCCGCGCCGATCGCAGCCGGCTGAGCAGCTCATCCAGGGCCTGCACGCGCACCGCCGCATCGAGCTGGGCCGCTCGCCGGGACCAGAGACCGAGCGCCTCATCCAGCGGCGCGCCCTCGATCAGCAACCGCACGCAGCGATCGCGCAGGACCCCATCATCGCCGCTGTCGCGCAGGGCCTCGCGGGCCAGGTCCAACGCCAGCTGCGGGTCTTCCCCGCCCACGGGGCCCGCGCCGATCGCCTCCGAAAGCGCCGCCTGGAACCCGGCCCGATCGCCCAGATCGGCGCAGGCTCGGGCGGTCCACAAGCGCGCCCGCGCCCCCTGCTTGGCATCGAGGGTTGCATCTCGGGTCAGCTCCGCCAGGAGGGTCAGGGCGGCGCGCGGATCGCTCGCGGCCACCAGATGGCGCGCGGCGCGCAGCGCGAGCTCGGTGTGGAAGCGATGGTCCGGGCGCCCGCGGATCAGCTCGAGCGCGAGCGCGCCGGCCTGCGCATCGTCGACCTCGTCGAGGGTGCGCACGCGCAGCCACTCCGCCAGGTCGCGCAGGTGGCCCGGGACCGGGCGCGCCAGCCAGTTCACGGCCGACTGCACTCGACCGCGTCGCAGCTCGTGGACGCCGATCCAGAAGGCGCAGTCCGGGGCGGTGCGCGGGATCGGACGATGCCCGGAGGCCGCCGCCTCCAGCCAGTCGGTCGCCGCCGGGTGGTGGGCCCCCAACAGGTGCACGACGAGCCCCCAGGTCACGGCCGAGGTGTCCGCTCGTCCTGTCGCCGAAGAGACGCGGATCGCGGCCCGCTCGAGGTGGGCTGCGTAGGCCGCCTCACGGGTCACGAGCTGCGCGGGGACGTTCAGGATGCGCGCCCGCCGGACCTCCCGGCGCAGAACGTCGGCCTCGACCAGTGCGGCAGGCGGGGCCCCATCGGCCCGCGGTGGCTCAGGCGCCCCCGGGACGCCGCAGGTGAGGAGCAGTGCGATGGCCGCCAGCGCGGCCGGTCCTGCCTGCTTCAGATGTTTCCAGATCGCCGGCATCATCGCGATGAGATCGGGCTCAGTGGCTGAAGACGCGCTCACCCGTGAAGTACATCGAGATCCCGTGCTCGTTGCAGGCGGCGATGCTCTCCTCATCACGCACGGATCCCCCGGGCTGGGCGATGGCGCGCACGCCGATTTCGGCCGCCCGATCGACGACGTCCCGGAAGGGGAAGTAGGCGTCGCTCGCCAGCACCGAGCCCGCGAGCGCGTGGCCCGCGCGGCGTGCCTTGAGGATGGCGACGTCGGCGGCATCGATGCGGCTCGTCTGACCCGCGCCCAGGCCGATCGCCTGGCGAGCGCGAGAGAGCACGATGGCGTTGGATCGCACGTGGCGGGTGACCCGCCAGGCGAAGTCGAGCTCTGCCAGCAGCTCCCCATCCGCCGCCCGGGCCGTGACACAGCGCCAGCCCGCCGTGCCCGCGTGCTCCGGCAGGGGCGTCTGCACCAGCACCGCCTCGCCCAGCGACTTGAAGGCCCACGATTCCGGGCCCGGCGCGGGGAAGGCTCCCTGCAGCGGAGGCAGCGAGAGCACGCGCAGCGACTTCTTGCGGCGAAGCACCTCGCTGGCGGCGCTGCTCCATTCCGGCGCGCCGACGACCTCCAGGAACATGCCCGCCAGCGCCCCCGCGACGTCTGCGTCGACCGGGCGGTTGAGCAGCACGACGCCCCCGAAGGCCGAGAGGGCATCGCAGTCGCGCGCGCGCGTGAAGGCCTCGAGCGGCCCCGTCCCCAGGGCCACGCCGCAGGGGGTCGCGTGCTTGATGATGACGCAGGCTGCCCCGGGCTCGCCCGCGAACTCGCGCAGGCAGCGCCAAGCGGCCCAGAGGTCCGCGAGGTTGTTGAAGGAGAGCTCCTTGCCCTGGAGCTGGCGCACGCGGCTCCAGAAGCCCTCGGCCGCGAGGTAGCAGGCCGCCTGCTGCCCCGGGTTCTCGCCGTAGCGCAGCTCCTGCAGGAGGCTCCCGCCGGCGGCCCAGACCGGGGGCAGACCCGCCGCGCCGCTCAGGTAGCGGAAGATCGCCGCGTCGTACGCGGCTGTGACGGCGAAGGCTTCGGTCGCCAGCTCCGCCGCGCGCGCCTCGGGCAGGGCCCCGGCGTGCTCGCGCAGCAGTGCAAGCAGCGGCTCGTAGTGGCGCGGGCTCGTCACCACGGCGACGTGGCGGTGGTTCTTGGCCGCCGCCCGCACCATCGCCGGGCCACCGACGTCGATCATCTCGATGCAGGCGTCCCGGTCCTCGCCGTGCGCCGCCAGCGTGGCGCTGAACGGGTAGAGATTCACGCACAGCAGATCGATTGGGCGGATGCCGTGCTCCTTCGCCTCGGCCACATCCTGCGGATGGTCGCGGCGCATGAGCAGGCCGCCGTGGATTTGCGGCGTGAGCGTCTTGACGCGGCCGTCGAAGAGGTGCGGCAGGCCCGTGAGCTGCTCGACCGGCGTGACGGCGATGCCGGCGCCCGCGAGCGCGCGGCTCGTGCCGCCTGAGGAGAGAATCTCGATCCCCAGCTCGGACAAGCCGCGCGCGAACTCCACGATGCCGCCCTTGTCGTACACCGAGAGCAGCGCCCGTCGGACCTGAATCACGTATCCTCCTTGGCTGGGCGCGGTCGCGCCCGCAGGACTACCACTCCGGCTGTCGCGCCCCACCGGTCAGGAGGCGCTCGGCCTCGCGGTAGCGCTCACCGGTCTTCTGCACGACGTCGACCGGCAGGGCCGGCGGCGGCGAGTTGCGATCCCAGCCGCTCCGGATGAGCCAGTCGCGCAGGAACTGCTTGTCCAGGCTGACGGGCTTGCGCCCCGGCCCGACCGACTCGCCTGGCCAGAAGCGGGAGGAGTCGGGCGTGAGCACCTCGTCGATCAGCGCGAGGCGCCCGCCCAGGAGGCCGAACTCGAACTTCGTGTCGGCGATCACGATGCCACGCCGCTCCGCGTACTGCGCGCCCCGCGCGTAGACGGTCAGGCTCATCCGGCGCAACTCGTGCGCGCGCTCGGCGCCGATGCGCTCTTCCAGCTGCTCGAAGGTGATGGGGGCGTCGTGACCCTCTTCGGCCTTGGTCGTGGGCGTGAAGATCGGCTCGGGCAGCTTCTGGAATTCCGCGATCCCGCCCGGCAGCCGTACCCCGCAGACTGCTCCGTCTCGCAGATAGTCCTGATAGCCCGAACCGGTCAGGTAGCCGCGCACGATGCACTCGACGTCCAGCCGCTCCGCCTTGTGCACCAGCATCGCTCGGCCCCGCAGAACCGCCGCGTGGGGCTGCAGCCGGACCGGGAACTCGGCCGGGTCGTCCGAAACGAAGTGCGTCGGCAGGAACTGACCGAAGCCGCGCAGCCAGAAGGCCGAGATGCGCCCGAGAACCGTGCCGCGCCCGGGGATCCCGTTGGGCATCACGAAGTCAAAGGCTGAGATGCGGTCCGTCGCGACCATCAGCAGCCGGTCGCCCAGATCGAGCAGCTCGCGCACCTTGCCCCGCCGATCGGGGCGAATCCCGATCGTCTCCAATCCCAGGAACGCCTCGCCCGGCATTGCCGGCCGCGTGGAACCCCCCTCATGAGACATGGCGCTTCCCCCTTGTTGTCCCCCCGGCGGCGACGCTGTCTGGCCGGGCCGCCCCGAGACCCGGCTTATACCATGCCCCCCGGCGTCCCTCAAGGACGCCGGCGCGGGCCGCCGGGAGGCGCCCCGAGGTCGATCGAGCGCTCCGCAGCACCCCACGGGCACGCGAACCAACCGCGATTGCCCCGGGCGATCAGGATGCTGCCGTCGCGATCGGTGCGCAGCACGACGCAGCCGGCGGCCCGGGCGCGTTCGAGCACCTCGCGGTGGGGATGGCCGAAGGCGTTGCCACGCCCGGCGGAGATCAGGAGCACGCGGGGTGCGGCTGCCGCGAGCAACGCCTCCGGGGTCGAACCGCGGCTCCCGTGGTGAGCCGCGGCCAGGACCGCCGCCTTCAGGGGCCAGCCGGCATCGATCCAGGAGCGTGCGATCGCGCTGGGTGCATCACCGGGCAGGATCGCCGCCCACTCGCCGGCGACCAGGCGCATCGCCAGGCAGGTCTCGTTGTCCCCCCCCGCGCGAGCGCGCGCGCCCGCCGGCGGGTTGAGCAGTTCCGCGCGCGCCTCCCGCACGCTGAGAAGATCCCCCGCCACCAGCGGCTGCACCGCGCTGCCCGCGCGCTGCAGCGTGCCGATCGCCGTGCGCAGCCATGGATCGGGCTCCCAGTGGGCCGGATGATGAAGCACCCGGACCGGAATGCGCGCCGCGAGGATTTCTGCCACCCCACCGCAGTGGTCGAGATCGGCGTGCGTGAGCAGCAAACGGTCGATCTGCTTTCGGCCCAGGCGGCGCAGGGCTCGCGAGATCGCCCAGCGCGCGCGGCCGGCGGTAGCGGGAAGCGGGCCTGCATCCACGACCCAGGTCTCATCGCCCCAGGCGACGATGCAGCAGTCGCCCTGACCGGCGTCGAGGACAAGCATGCGCGGGGCCGGCTCGTCCATCACCGCCCCGACCGTTGCCGCGCAGGCGATCGCGACCGCGGCGGCCAGGCGTGCGGCGCGCGACCAGCGGACCGCATTGCACGCCAGCGCGGCGAGCAGGCTCGCCGCGAGGCCCAGGTCGACATCGAGACCGCCGCCCACCACCCACCGATCGCACACCTGGCCCAAAGCCTCCGCCGCGGCCACGAAGGCGCGCACGGCGGCAACCGCTGGACCACATGCGAGGCCGGCGGGCAGCGCCGGGAGTCCGGCCAGCAGGAGCGCACCGCACAGGACGGGCATGAGTAGCCCGCACAGTGGCACCAGCACGGCGTTGCTCAGGAGAAAGAGGGGGCTGGCCCAGCCGAAGTGGGCCAACACCAGCGGCCAGGCCGAGGCCTGGGCGGCGATCAGCGTCGCTGCTCCGTCCCGCAGGGCGCGCAGGCGACCGCGGCGCCCCCCCGGGCTGCGCCCGGCAATGCCGATCAGGCTCAGCGAGACCAGATAGGTCAGGCGCCAGCCGGGCAGCCGCCAGACCCCCGGGGCTGTCCAGAGTCCAGCGGCAGCGACCACCAGCAGCAGACTCCGCCCGCTCGGCCGGCGCCCCGCGGCGCGCAGAGCAGCCCACAGCGCACCGGCCGCGGCGGCGCGCGACACCGAGACGCTCGGACCCACGAGCGCGGCGTAGAGGATGAGGGCCGCGGCCAGGGCGAGCCACCGCGGCGCAGGCCGGCATGGGAGTGCCCCGAGCAGCACCAGCATGCCCGCGCCGAGCAGCGCCACGTGCATGCCGCTGACCGCCTGCACGTGCGTCGCCCCACAGCGCCAGAGTGCGAGCGCGTAGGAGGGCGGGGGCTGCAGGTGCTGCGAAGGGCCCAACGTGAAGCAAGCCGCGAACGCGCCGGGCTCGCCGCCGATGCGCCGGGCCAGGGCCGCCCGCAGCTGCTCGCCTGCCTGCGCCGCCCACTGGCGGGCCCCCTGGCCGAGCAGGCCCGGGGAGGCAACGCCGCGCGCAGCAGGCTCCTCGATGTGGCCGACCAACAACCAACCGCATGCCCCGCAGCCGTCCGCGCGCAGCGCCGAGCGCTCGTCGAAGGCCCCCGGGCTCGTCGCCCCCCGTCCGGGCCGCAGGCGCACGTAGCCCTCGTAAGGAACGCGTCCTCCCAGCGCGGACCCCAGCACGGTCGGACCGGGCCGTGGCAGCAGCACGCGCAGCGGCACCGGCAGCCCGCGCGGCGCAGCTGCTTCCACCGGCCGGATCGCGCGGACGGCGAGCATGCACCGTCCCCCCGCCAGCGTGATGTCTCCCTGACACCAGGCCGATCCCTCGTGCGCGTCGCCCAGGGCGAGCTGTTCCTGAGAGGCCCCGCCGACGGCTGCTCCGCGCGCGAAGCCGCTCAGCACGAGACCGGCCAGGATCAGGCCCTCGGGCCGTCCCAGCTCCAGGAGCCGCGGCCGGCGCCCGGGTGCGCCGAGCGCGGAGGCGAGTCCCAGGACCGCGGCGCACGCGCCGGCCACGCCCGCGACGCGCGCGTCGCGCGGGCTCATCCGGTCCCCCAGGATGAGCCCCGCGATGAGCGCGCAGGCGCAGACGGCCGCTGCATGTCCACGGTGCTTGGAGGTGGGCGCATCCATGCCCGCTGCGGTAGCAAGCTCCGAGCCGGATCATGGGTGCAAAGAGGGGTGGAAAGGACGCGGAACGGGGCGAGCGATCAACGCACGCGAACGATGCGGATCTGCCGCGTGCCCGGCGCCGACTCGAGCAAAGCGTAGTAGACGCCCGCCGCGGCGCGGGCGCCCCCGGCGCCGCGACCGTCCCAGTAGATCCCGTGGCGCCCGGGTGAGGCTGGACCATCCCAGAGCAAGGCCACCAGGCGGCCCTGCGCGTCGACGATCCTCAGCCGGACATCGCCCGCGGAGGGCAGTTCGTACTGGAGCACCGTGTAGGGCTCGAAGGGATTGGGCAGCGCGCGCAACCATGTGCGCGCCAGCTCCGAGCCGGGCGGATCGACGCCGGCGCTGGATTTCGGCACGTAGCGGGTCGAGGCGGCCAGGCGGTAGTCGCACGCGTTCGGCGAACCGAAGCCGGTGGTCAGCACGAGCACGGCGCGCGCCGCCCGCTGCCAGTCCTTCACCTCGAACGCGCAGGTCCCGCTGTGGATCGAGCCCGTGATCACGTAGCCGGTGCCCTCCGCACCGTCCAGCACGATGAGCTGCGCGCCCGCGAGCCCGGCCGAGGCGTTCACCTCGAGCGTCAGCACGTTGTCGGCCGAACCCGCCTGCGGCCGCAGCAGGATGTAGCTGGCACCGAGCGGCTCAGGCTGGCGGATGGGCTCCGGACGCAGGCCCGTCACGGGATACTGCTCCACCGTCAGCTCCGGCAGCACGATCGCGGGTAGCTCCCCGCCCCGCTCATACTGGTGTCCCGCCACCGGCCGCGCCTCCCCCAACAGGGCGTTGCGCGTGGCCCACTCGAGCACGGCCGCGTCGAGAACCCCCGCATCGGAGCGCGAGGTTGCAAGCGGCTCGGCCATCGCCGACTCGGCCTCTTCCAGCACGATCGCGGCCGCCGACAGCATGGGAACCGCACCGCCCGACCAGGTTTCCCAGATCTCGACCAGCGGCTCCCAGCCCCAGCGCTCGACGATGAATCGAGGCCAGAGCCAAGCGCCGTACTCGAAGTACCCATTGCATAGGTCCAGCCGCTGGTACGCGTGGGACCCGAACGCCTCGAGGTACGGGCGCAGCTGCGCCGGCCGCCAGGACACGGTGGTCTCCTCGAACGTCGCCGTCTGCTCCATGAACCAGGTGGCCGCGGGATCGTATCCGAAGCCAAACTGCACGACGTGGTGGTACTCGTGTGCCAGCGTGACCTCGAGCGCTTCGATCGGCTGGTTCGTGGCGAAGCCGGCGAAATCGTTGTCGACCACGATGTAGCCGGCGTGGCCGCGCGCGCCGTCGAGATCCTCGTGCAGGGCATACCCGAAGACGCCCGACCCGAGGTCTCTCATGTAGACGTGCACCTTCCCGACCGCCGACCCGCCGGTATCCAGGCTCGGGGGCACGGGCCACGGTTGATCCACGTGGTAGGCCTTGTAGGCGGCTTCGCATATGTCGCCCGCCGCCTTGAGGAAGGCGTCCGATTCTGGCCAGCCCAGGGGCGCATCCGGCGCGTTCTCGGTGTAGTGGATCACGAAGTGCGCGGATTCGAGCTCGCGATCGAGCCCCGAAGGTCGTGCGAGGAAGTCCCCGATGATCCCGAGCTGCGCGCCCGAGAGCTGGCCCCCCTGCTCGCCGAGATACTTGAGGTGATTAAGGGTCGCCGTCGCGCTGCTCTTCTCGGCAACCTGGGCGCCGCTCCCCGACCCGGGGAAGAACAGAGCGGTTGCCTGCTGCACCAGCGCCAGCTGGGGATCCGAGGGAGAGGCCGCGGCTGGCGGGCAGAGGATCGCGACGGACATCGCAACGGTGGCCAGGAGGCACGCCGCCCTCGGCACCGAGGGGCACCGCCGGTGCCGCGTGTGCACGCGATCGCACCGCGGCGGCGCATAGCGACGCTCCAGCTGGCCCTCCGGCAGATGCACGTATCCCTCCGGGCCGAGAAACAAATTCCCTCGATTGGTAGACTCCGAATACAAGCATAGAACTACCAGCCACTTGTGTCAACGGCACGCGTGCGCAGAGATGCCCGGGCCGCGGCGCATGTGGCAGCGCGAGCCCCGTGCGGGGGCCGCCCAGGCGGCCTCACCCCCGGCTGGAGGCGGGACCCCGCGACCGGGCAGTGGAGAGATCAGTCGGGGCGGGGACCGGTCTGATCGTGAAGAGCTCGGAGACAGCCTCCTCCCCTTCCCGCGTCACGACCGAGAAGTAGTACTGAACCGTGCGGCCCACCATGGCCGGGCTCACGGGCAGGACGCCCACAAAGAGATCGCTCGCAGCATCAGTTTGAACCAGCGGCACGGCCCGTGGCCCGCCAAAACCTTCGGGCAGAAGGAGCTGCGGCTGCCGGAGCCCGCCCGGCTCGTGGCGAATCTCCACGGCCAGGCGCACGGGCTCCAGAGCGTTCGTCCGGGCCGGCGGCTCGTGCCGGAACCTCGGATACGCGTGCAGGCCAAAACTCGGTGCGACGACCTGGCTCGCGCCGGCCGGCAGATCGAGCACCGTGCAGTGCGTGTCCCCCGGCCCCGCCACGCGCACCGCGTGATAGCCCGGCACGACCTCGAGCTCGATGGGGGCGAAACCAGCGAAAGAGCGGTCGACGAAGACGCTGTCGATCCCCACCGCTTGCCGCAGGCCCTCGCGGGGCAGGAAGTGCAGGCTCTCGACGCGAACCAGCGCACGGGAGGCGTCGAAGGCGTTGTTGACATCGATGCGCGTCGTCTCCCCGCCGCGGACGAGGACCTTGCGCTCCCAGAGCGGCAGGCGGTCGTCCGCGAAGAAGAGACGGTGCCAGCCCGCCGGCAGCTGCGCGAAACTCGCCGGCAGCGTCTGCTTCGCGTCCTGACCTGCCAGCCAGACCTGAGCGGGTCCGTTTTGCGCGCGCGCGTCCACCTCGAGCGCGCCGGTGAAGGCGGCGTGTACCTTGGTCGTCTCGTTCCGCTCCACCCCGATCTGCTCGCTGTGCACCCCGGCCAGGCCGAACTCCATCCTCACCTCGTGCTCTCCCGGGCGCAGGCGCACGCCGGTCAGGGGGGTCGCTCCGGCCACGCGCTCTCCGTCGACGGTCACGGTCGCCCCCGCGGGATCGGAGGTGAACTCCGCCAGCCCCCAGGGCTGGGCCGCGATCGACACGCCCCGCAGGTGATCGAACCACCCGCGCGCCTTCTCGAACACGCCGGGCCACCCGGCCCCGGTGAGGAGCGTGAGCGCCAGCATCCCCAGCAGCGCCAGCAGTACGATGAGCGGGACGACCGCCCAGCGTCGGAGGCTGCGGCCCGGGGCGCCGGAGGCCGCCACCCGGACCGTGGCGGCGGCGCCGATCACGA
>CAZDKK010000099.1:0-14641 GCA_964506245.1 uncultured bacterium
GAGAGGCGCCCGCACGAAGCCGCTCCGGGGCCGCGCAAGCGGCAGCTCCTCGGGCAGCTCTGGCCCGCGGCCGTGGCCATGGCCGCCGCGGCGGTCGTGCTCATCCTCAGCGTCGAGCACCGCGGGCCGCAGGAGCCGGCGTTCGGCCCCGCCGGCCCGCCGGAGGAGATGGTGCAGGCGCTCGAGGCCGAGTGCCGCGCGGGCGAGGCCGAGCTGGCCCACTACACGGCAGACCCGCAGTGCCAGGAAAGCGGCTCGATCATCAGCACGATCCTCGGGGAGATCCGCACGATCGATGCGGCGATCTCCGAGGTGAAGACGGCTTGGGCATCCGATCCGGACAGCCCCCAGCTCGTGCGGCTCCTGGCGTCGTACTACCGCGCCAAGGCCGTGCTGCAGGGGCGCGCCACGCAGGTGGCCTCGCAGGTCGATTGCTAGACTGGAGGTGGAGTCATCATGAAACGATCCGTACGCATCGCGATCCCTCTGGCCGTCCTCCTGGCCGCCTGTCTGGCAGCAGGTGCCCGCGCGCAGGAGACGATCGACGAGACCCGCCAGGTCAAGCCCGACGCCACCGTTGAGGTGGAGAACCTCAGCGGATCCGTGGTCGTCGTGGGCTGGGACCGCAATGAGGTGAAGATCACGGGCACGCTGGGACGAGGCACCGAGCGCCTCGACATCGAGGACTCTCCCGGCCGCGTGCGGATCGAAGTGGTGATCCCGCGCCGCGCCCGCAACGTCGAGGAGACGGACCTCGAAATCCGCATGCCGGTGAAGGGCTCGCTCGAGGTGAAGACCGTCAGCGCGGATGCGGAGGCGTCGGGGATCGAGGGCGAGGTCTACCTGGAGACCGTGAACGGCGACATCGATCTGAACGCCCGCCCGGTGGAAGCCGACGCCCAGACGGTCAGCGGCGACATCCGCCTGCAGGTCGAATCGGACCGGGTGCGCGCCGAGGCCGTCAGCGGCGACATCCTCATCGCCAAGGCCCGCGGTGCCCTGGCCGCCGAGACGGTCAGCGGGGATATCGAGGTCGAGGGCGGCGTCTTCAACCAGCTCGACGCGCAGACCGTCTCGGGCGGCATCCGCCTGACGGGCGACTTCGCCAAGGATGGGACCTATCGCTTCGAGTCGCACAGCGGCACGATCGAGCTCTGGCTGCCCCAGACCGTCAGCGCCGACTTCGAGATCAGCACGTACAGCGGCGAGATCGACTCCGACTTTGGCGGCCATCCGCGCCGCAAGGGCAAGTACTCGCCCGGCGAGGAGCTCGATCTGACGACCGGCGACGGCGGTGCCACCGTGCGCATCGACACCTTCAGCGGCGACGTCGAGCTGCGCGCTCACTGACCCCGACCCCAGCGGGCGCGCCGGCAGGCCTCGATGCCGGCGCGTCCGCCAGCCCCGCCCCGGCGCCGACAAGCCTCATCCCCGTGCGTCCGCCGCCGCTGAACCGAGGTTGCGCCGCGTCCCTCCCCGTGGTACCGAAGGTCCCGCCGGCCACCCTGAGCGGGCCCGGCCGGCGCGGTTCGGGGAGGGCCGGCACGATGGCGCGCATCCTGGGGCGCCGGCAACGGCGCGTGGGCGTCTCACCGGGGACGGTCGAATACGCCGGCGAGGTCAAGGTCGGCGAGCCGCGACTGACCGTCATTCGCTACAGAGAAGGATTCCTGAAGGAACAGGTCGTTCCATCGGTCGATGCGGCCCTCGCCCTGCGCGAACCCGGCTCGGTGACCTGGATCAATCTCGACGGATTGCACGACACCGGGCTCGTTCGCGAGCTGGGCGAGGCCTTCGGGGTTCATCCCCTGGTGCTCGAGGACATCGTCACCACCACGCAGCGCCCCAAGTTCGAGGATCATGGGGATCACCTCGTCCTCATCCTGCGCATGCTCACCTTCGAGAGCGAGAAGAACGAGGTGCAATCCGAACAGGTCAGCCTGATCCTGACTCCGGACTGCCTGATCACCTTCCAGGAGAACACCGGCGACTGCTTCGACCCCGTGCGCGCCCGCATCCGCGCCCGCAAGGGGCGTCTCTACGCGCTGGGCGCCGACTATCTCGCCTATGCGCTGATCGACGCGATCGTCGACAACTACTTTGTCGTTCTCGAGCAGATCGGCACACGCATCGAGGAGCTCGAGGACATCTTGGTCGAGGCCCCCGAGCCCCGCCACCTGCAGAACGTCCACGAGTTGAAACGCGAGATGATCCTGCTGCGCAAGGCTGTCTGGCCGCTGCGCGATCTCGTCTCCTCCCTGGAGCGCTCGGACTCGACACTGATCAACGATCGAATCAACATCTACCTGCGGGACCTCTACGACCACAGCGTGCAGGTCATCGACGCAGTCGAGTCGTTTCGTGACATGCTCTCGAGTCTGCAGGATCTATACCTTTCCAGCATCAGCAATCGGATGAACCAGGTGATGAAGCTGCTCACGATCATCGCCACGCTCTTCATCCCGCTCACCTTCCTGGCGGGTGTCTACGGGATGAACTTCGAATTCCTGCCCGAATTGCACTGGCGGTACGGCTACTTGGTCTTCTGGTTCGCGTGCGTCGTGATCGCGGTAGGGTTGCTGATCTTCTTCCGCAGGCGGCGCTGGCTGTGAAAACCACCTGCGCGCCCAAAGTCCGGAGGCCACGCGTCCGCGTGGCTATCGCAGCCCGTTGAGCACGATACCGAAGTACCCGAGTACGAGCAGCCCCAGCACGATGCGATAGTAGCCGAACGGCACGAAGTCGTGCCTGCGGATGTAGTTCATCAGGAACGCGACCACCGCCCACGCGACCAGAAACGAGACCACGAAGCCGATTGCCAGCACCTGCCCCTGGGTGGCCGTCAGGCCTGTCTCCAATTTCATCAAGGAGTAGGCCGACGCCGCCAGCATCGTGGGAATCGCCAGGAAGAAGGAGAACTCCGCCGCGACGCGACGCGAACAGCCGAGGGCCATGGCCCCGATGATCGTTGCGGCGGACCGCGAGGTACCCGGGATCATCGCCAGGCACTGGATCAGCCCGATCGCCAACGCCACCCGGTAGGAGAGGCTCGCCATGTCGTCGATGCGCGCCGGGGAACGCCGGCGCTCGACGAGGATGAGGATGATGCCGCCGGCGAGCAGCATGACCCCGACGACGAGCGGGTTGAACAGACGCGTCTCGATCGCCTCCCCGAAGACGGCGCCCAAGCCCAGGGCCGGAATCACCGCGACCACGCTCTTGCTCCACAAGTCGAGGGTCTGGCGGCGAACGGCCCGGTCCTGCAGCGCGGCCGGGGGAAGGAGCCGCTCGCGGAAGTAGACGATGACCGAGAGGATGGCGCCGAACTGGATCACCACATCGAACGTATGGGCGAACTCCCCGGTCATGTTGACGAACCGGTTGACGAGGATCAGGTGGCCGGTGCTGGAAATCGGCAGGAATTCGGTGAGACCTTCGACGATGCCGAGAATGATGGCGCTGAGGAGCTGGTCCATGGTCACGCCGCCTCTGGCTGCAGCGCGGGCCGACCCGACAGCACGCGTCCCGTCTCCACCAGCATGAGCAGCGCTAGCCCCAGCAAGATCAGCGCGACCCACGGCACAGGGTCCGCGGGGAGGTTGAACCCGCGGTCCGCCGGAAGGAACCCGGCACGAACGAAGCGCAGCAGAGCCCAGCCGCTCATGATGTACATCCAGAGCGTGGGCAGGCCGGTGACGAGCCATGGCCAGCGGGCCCGCCGGGTACGCACCAGCCAGACGGTCACGCCGAGCAAGCCCAGCGCCGCCAGCAGTTGGTTGCTCGCCCCGAAGAGCGGCCAAAAGGCCTTCCAGGCCGGGACGGGGTTGCCGGCCGCGTCGCGCGAATTCTGCAGCACGAAGAAGAGGGGCGCGAAGGCGGTGACGGCCGTGCCGAAGATGTTGCCGGTTCGTGTCCGCCAGCCGGTCAGCTCCGAAACGACGTAGCGCCCCAGGCGCGTGCACACGTCCAGGGTGTCATAGACGAAGGTCGTGAAGGCGAGCAGCCCGAAGGAGATCCCGAAGGCCAGCGGCACGTGGATGGTCTGGAGGAACACCCCCAGCCCCTGCGCATAGATCAGATTCGGCTTGCCGGAGAGCGCCTTGGCCGCGGGCGCCGCCAGCATCATGACGCAGCCCAGCGAAACCACGGCGACCATGCCTTCCAGCAGCATGGCGCCATAGCCCACGGGCCTCGCGTCGGTTTCTCGGCGTAGCTGCTTGGAGGTCGTGCCCGAGGCGACGATCAGGTGGAAGCCTGAGCAGGCGCCGCAGGCCACGGTGATGAAGAGCATGGGCAGGAGCGGTGCGGCAGTCGCGCCACCGGCCTGCCAGATCCACCCCGTGAAAGCGGGGTACTGGATGCTCTTGCCGCACAGCATGACCCCCAGCATCCCACCGACCATGGCGAAGACCAGGAACAGGCCGCCCAGGTGCCCCCGCGGTTGCAGGAGCAGCCACATCGGGACCAGCGAGGCGATGAAACAATAGATGAGCAGCAGGACCACCCAGATCTTCTGGGCCACGGGGTCAGTCACCCCCAGCAGGCTCGCCAGATCGAAGGGGATGTACTGCCCGATCCAGATGGCGAATCCCACCAGCGGCAGGAAGATGACCGTGGCCCAGGTGAGCGAGAGCCGCGCGTAGCGCATCAGCACGCCCATGAGGATGGGCAGCGCCAGGTAGAGGAGCGACGAGCTGGCGATGCCTCCCCCCGTGACCTGCACACCGTTCTCCAGGGTCTGGTGGCCGACGAAGGAGCCGGCCACGATGTCGGCGAAGGCCACGACGACATAGACCAGTGTGATCCAGACGAAGGCGAGGAAGAGCAGGTATGAGCGCTGGGTCATGTGCTCGCGCACGACCTCCGCGATCGAGCGCGCCTTGTGGCGAACCGAGGCGACCAGGGCGGAGAGATCGTGCACGCCGCCGATGAAGATGCTCCCGAGCAGGATCCACAGCAGGGTGGGCAGCCAGCCGAACATGATCCCGGCCAGGATCGGCCCCACGATCGGACCGGCGGCAGCGATGGCCGAGAAGTGCTGTCCAAAGAGGAACTGCGGGGGGGTGGGAATGAAATCCCTGTCATCGCGCTGGCTCACCGCGGGGGTCACGGCGTCGCGCGAGAGGCGCAGCAGGCGGGACAGCAGCGCGCCGTAGGTGAGGTAGCCGACGGCTAGCACGGCCGCCGAGGCGAGCACGACCAGGACGAGGCTCATGGGCACCTCTCGGTACGTCTTCCCGGGGCGATGGTCGCGGCCGCTCCTGCGCTGGCGGTCCGCGGGACCGACACGCCGCGCACCCCGGCCAGCGGCCGACATCCGCGACAGAGTAACGAGTCGGACCGGGCGCCACAATGCCTGGCTGGAGGTCTGGGGGGCCGGGTGGAGGGCGAAATCGAGGGCCCCGGCGGACGGTCGGCCGCGACGCCCCGAATTCGCGGAACTGGCTGGAATTGTGTTACTTCCATGTTCCGAAAATCCTCTTGTCGCCGGTACAACAGGCTCAATATACTATTCCGGTTGTTGCCCTGGTGCGCGCGGTGGGGGCGGAACAAAGCGGCTCTGCCTACCTTTAAAGACGTGGCGTTTCCGTCGTGTCCTGGGGACGGGAGGGCCTTGTTGTTCCGCCGCGGTCCGCGCCGGGTGATGGGAGCGGACGCCATGAGCGTCCCGCCTTGCTGCGCGCTGCCATGGCGGGTGACTCTCGGGCCTTCGGGGCCCGGTCGCAGCCGCCCCGATCGGGCGGACAGGGAGCGAGCGCCTATGGGTGGATACGGCTACCGCGGTCGGTACGGCAGTGCCAGCTACGATGAAGAGGAGCGCGGGGGTTTCCTGAAGGCCGTGTTTGCACGCGCCTGGTTCCTCGTCATCCCGCTGATCGGGCTGGTCTACGCGAACGCGCGCCAGGTGGGGCCCCAGCTCAAGGAGGCCAAGGACACGATCGCCGCGGAGGCGAAGGCCTTCCAGAAGACCCGGGCTGACACGTTGTCCAAGGCCACCCCCATTCGAGCTCACATCTCCGCCCTGGCCGCGTTGGGTGACACCTTCGACGTCCGCTTCGCCAAGATCGATTCGCTGACCGACGGCATCACCGAGTTCCTGCGGGGGGATCTCGAGGCCACGGCCAGACTCAGGGCCGAGAGGGACTCCCTGCAGCAGGTCTATACGAGCGCGACGGACCTGGCGGCTTCCTACGCCGAATCGATCCGGGCGCTGCAGCCCACGCTCGATTCGCTCAAGGCGCTCATCGAGCAGCGCAATGCGGAGACCCAGCAGCTGTGGGCCCAGACCGCGGAACAGCTCGATCAGACCGATCGCATCCTGAATCCCGACATCTATCGGAAGAATACCGCGCTCGTCACCGGCCAGGGGGACTACCCCGCCCGGGACGAGAAGCCCAAGCGTTGAGGGGGATGAGCCGTGCGATTCGATGACGACGAAAAGCCCAAGTTTTCGTTTCGCCCGAAATGGAAGCACCTCTTCTACCTGCTTGATCTGGCCATCATGGTCGCCCTCTTCTTCGCGGGAGCTTGGGCCTATCGATCCTGGGTAGGTGAAAGGAAGCTGGCCCAGCAGGCGGAGATCCGCCAGCAGACGCACGTGGACGGTGCCCAGATGCTCGCGCAGGCGGACTCGGTGCTGAAGGCCGAGAGGGCCCGCCTGACCGTCGCCGCCGAGGACAGCGCGCGGTGGGCGGAGGATCTCAACGCTCGCCGTGTGTATCTCGAGAACACCGTCGCCGAGCAGCAGCGTGTCAACCAGCAGCTCGGCCCGCTGACCGACGAGGTCTTCGACCTTCAGTACAAGGCCACGACCGCGCTGACCGATGTCCGGGACAACAGGGAGGAGCTGGCCACGCGACGGCAAGAGCTCGCCGACCTGCACGCCCGGGCCGACCAAGCCGCCCGCGAGCTCGAGGAGGCCCACCGCCGCCAGGAGGACTCCGCCAGCCAGCTCGCCAACGCGCGCAGCCTGCGCCAGTACGATCCGGTCGGGATCTTCCCGGCCAAGTCGGGGCTTGCCCTGCGCCAGCACTTCTCGGAAAGCCAGGAGCTGACCAACGTGGAATTCCGCCGCAGCTTCTGGAAGCGCGGCATTGCCGACGTGGGTCTGTTCGCGGCGCTGGGCCTTGGCTCGAAAGATGTCTCCTCGGGGAAAGAGCTGGGCCTGCTCGTCACCCGGCCCCTGATCCACCGGCGCCTCGGCCTCGACCTGAGCGCTGGGTACTCGATCCTGACCGACCCGGAAGGGTCGAATGATTCGAGCCCGTTCGCGGCGGCCGCGCTGCGGCTGTCGCCCTTCTACAAAGAGCGGTTCCACCTCGGCCTGGGCGCCCGGGCCGCCGAGGAGGAGGTCACGCCGTTCCTCTCCGTCGGGGTGGGGCGCTAGCCGCAGGTCTCCGGGGACAGGCGGCAGCTCTCGACGCAGATCGGATCCGGCGTGGCTAGACGACAGAAATGCAGGGAACAGACACATCGTCGGGAAAGAACCCTCTGGGGGCTCGCCTGCTGCGGGCCCGCTACTGGATCTATGCCCTTGTCGTGGTTGCCCTGCTCGTCTTCCGCGTCATTCCCAGCCTGCAGTCGCGGCTCCCGGGGCTCCGCCCGTCAGCCGGCCCGGTCGAGGATCAGCTCGTGATCGGCGGGGCGGACACGGCGCCCGAGCTGATCCCCCGCGTGGTGAGCTACTACCAGGAGCTTTACCCGAAGCTGGCGCTCCAGACGCGTCCGGGGGGCACGGTGGCCGGGCTGGAGGATCTGCTCAACCGCCGCGCCGACGTCGCCTTCCTCAGCCGCCCGCCCTCTGCCCTCGAAGATTCCGTCGCCCACGCCGCGGGCGAATCCCTGCTCGTGTTGCCGGTCGCGCTGGCGGGCATCCTGGTTCTGACCTCGGCGACTTCCGGACCCGATTCCCTGTCGGTGAGTGCCCTGCGGGAGATCGTGTCCGGCGCTTCTTCCCGCGGCAGGGGTCGCACGTACGTTCCCGATCCGAGCCTGGGGCTGTGGGGCGCGGTCGCGCGCCAGCTCGATCTGCCCGAGGAGGGCACGCCAGGCATCATCTGGCTGCAGGACGACCGGGAAGTCGCGCAGGCGGTGGCCATGGATCCCGGCACCCTGGGTCTGGCCAGCTCATTCAAGGTGGATCCCGCCCGCGAGCCCGGATGTCGCGCGGTGCGCATCACCGCCGATCCGGCCGCGGCGGCCGCCGCTCCCGGCCAGAGCGAGATCGCCGGCGGGGAGTACCCCCTCTACCACCACCTCTTCGCGGCTCTTCGTGCGAAGCCGGGGGCGCAAGCGGCTGCGTTCGTCACGTTCGTCCATGGAGACAAGGGGCAGGCCCTCATCCGCAACGCGGGATTCCTCCCGGCGCGCGAGATCGCGCGCGAGATCCAGCTTGCGCAAGGGCCTGTTGGAATGCCTAGATAGGATGCGCTGTATTAAGGGCTGAGGAGGTGAATCAGCATGCTGCGTTGTCTGTTTCATGACCGCCCCGCGCAGGGATTGGGACGCCGACCGAGGGTCGCTGGCCGCGCATTCCCGGCCATCCTGGCTCTCACGGCGCTCGCCCTGGCTCTGGGGACAACGGTGCGGGCCGAGAAGAAGAGCTACGGGTACGAGGAAGACCCCGTCCGTCTCGGTGACACAGCCCTGGAGCAGAGGCGCTTGGAGGACGCCGGGAACCTCTACCGCGAAGCGATCCAGAGCGAGTGGAAGCTCGACAAGGCCCACTTCGGCCTGGGCGAGACCCTGCGGCTGCAGCACAAGCATGCCGATGCCGAGACGGCCTACCGGACCGCCATCGATGAGCGCAAGAGGACGCGGGACGGAGCCCTCTATCCCGAGGCCAGCGCCGGGTTGGGATTGTCCCTGTACTACCTAGGCCGTCCGGATGAGGCCCGGCGCGAGTTCCAGAGCGCGTTGGACCAGAAGGGCAATCTCTGGAACGCCAACTACGGCATGGCGCGGCTCTTGATCGATGAGAAGAAGTACCAGGAGGCGGAGTCCTATCTGGAGAAGGGCAAGAAGGCCAAGGGCCTCGCCGAGGGCGAAGACCTCTACTACTTCGGGCTGGCCCTGGCCCAGGTCGGCCTGGGCGAGATGGGCGAGGCGGAGAAGAACGCCCTGCTCGCTCTGAACATGAACCCCGGCGAGGCGGAGTACGGGACGCTGGTCGGTCAGATCTACACCGCCCGCAACGCCCCGACCCTGGCCATCGATGCCTACGAGCGGGCCCTGGCGACGCCGGGGGTCGTGCCGACGCCCGAGGTGCACCAGAACGTCGCGTTGCTGTACGAGGGGCAGCGCCTGTGGAACGACGCTCTGCAGCACTACATCGCCGCGATCGAGCTCGATTCCACGTTCGCCCCCGCCTTCAAGAACGCGGCCCGGCTCTACGCCCTCGCCAACCAGAACGACCGGGCCGGGCGGTTCTACCTGCGCTACAACCAGCTCGTCCCCGACGATCCGGAGGGTTGGTACGGCCAGGCCGAGGCGTTCGCCAGCCTGGGCAGCAACAAGCTCGCCCTCGAGGCCGCGGAGAAGGCCTATGCGTTGAACAGCGAGGACCCCCGGGTCCGCCTGTCGCTGGCGCGCGCGACATACCAGACGAACGACCTGGAGCGCTCCGAACGCCTGTACGCGTCCGTCACGGACACGACCATGTACAAGGCGGCCGACTGGATCAAGCTGGGGCAGATCACCCTGAACCAGAAGGGATTCGATCGGGCCGAGGAGCTGCTGAACCGAGCGATCGGCATGGAGCCCAACAATCCCGAAGGCTATGCCGCCAAGGGAAAACTGTTCCTCGCCCGGGCCAAACCCGACTCGGCAGTCGTATACTATGAGAAAGCCCTGGCGATCAACCCGACATCCCTCGTGGCCAAGATCAACCTCGGCGTGGCGCTGCTGCAGCTACGGCGATCCAGCGACGCGGTCCGGGTGTTGCGTGAGGCGGTGGAGTTGAACCCGAATGCGGTCGCCACCCACATCTACCTGGGGCAGGCGTTGGTCATGGGCGACGACCTCTCCGGCGGGCTCGAGGAGTACCAGAAGGCGTTGAAGCTGGACCCCAACAGCGCCCCGGCCCTGCGCGGTGCCGCCTTCATCTATCTCAAGCGCAAAGACTACGGGACCGCGGAAACCACGTTGCTCAAGGCCACGGCGCTCGATCCCAGGAACGCGGATGGGTGGTCCGCGCTGGGCAACTCGCAGAGCGGCCTGAACAAGATCAATGAGGGGATTGCGTCCTTCCAGAAGGCACTGGAGATCAGCCCGAATCACGAGGGTGCCCTGCGAGGACTGGAGGCGCTCAACAAGGCCAAGGCTGCCGCCAGGGGGCAGTAGAGGCTGGCGGTCATTTAGAGAGGGGGGAGGATGAACCTGGAGAGGCGCACGGTCGGCGACATCCACATCTTGACCCCGCGCAAGGGTCTCATGGGCGGGGACGAGACCAAGGAGCTGTCGGCGGCGATTCAGGAGATCGCGGCCGCGGGCACACCGCACATCATCGTCGATCTGGGCAAAGTCTCGTTCATGAACAGCACGGGGCTGGGGGCACTGGTGGCCGGCTACGTGAGCTGCAGCAACCGCCAGGGCTGGTTTCGGGTCGCGCGCACGACCAAGAAGATCGACAACCTGTTCCTGATTACCAAGCTCGCTTTCGTCTTCGAGACATTCGACACCGTCGAGGAGGCGTTGGTGGGTAAGCATAGTCCGGAGGAGTCCAACGGAGGAGACAAATGAAGGGCTACATTTTCATCCCCATTCTAGTGGGCGCATTCCTGATCGCCATGGCGATCTACACGTACATGCTGCCCGACTTCATCAAGCTGGGAGGGTACCTCGTGCCCTTCCTGATCACGCTGTCCATCCTGCTCTTCACCTTCATCGCGGAGAGGCTCTTCACGATGCGCCGGGCGCAGGGCCGCGGCGACGTGGGACGCTTCACGCGCAACCTGAAGAAGGCGGTGGATTCGGGCGACATGGAAGCCGCCATCGACGTCTGCCGCCGGCAGGGTGGCTCGATCGCCAACGTGGTCGGTGCCGGTCTCGAGCGCTACCATTCGCTGAGCGGCTCCAGCATGACCAATGACGAGAAGATCAGCGAGACCAAGCGGGCCATCGAGGAGGCCAACGCTCTCGAGGTGCCCTTGCTGGAGCGGAACCTGATCGCCCTTTCCACCATCGCGTCGATCTCCACCATGGTCGGACTGCTCGGCACCACCATCGGGATGATCCGTGCGTTCCGCGCGATGGGTCACGCCGGTGCCCCCGATGCCATCCAGCTCGCCGTCGGGATCTCCGAGGCGCTCATCAACACCGCCGGCGGCCTTTTCATCGCCATCATCGGGATCGTGGTCTACAACGCCATGACCACCCGAGTCGACTCGTTCAACTTCATGATGGACGAGATCACCTATGAGGTGGTGCAGCTGCTCGAGCAGCGGAAGGGGTAAGCCGTGGCGAAGGGCAAGGGAAAGAGGATTGCGGTCGCCATCGACATGACGCCCATGGTCGATGTGGCCTTCCTCCTCCTGATCTTCTTCATGTCGACGACGCAGTTCAAGCCGCCGGAGCAAGTCTCCGTGATGCTGCCCGCGTCGAGCTCGGACATCAAGGTCCCGGATACCGGGGTCATCGTGATCACGGTCACCAAACAGGGCAAGTTCTTCATCGGCGACGAAACGGGTAAGGCCGAGGAGATCACCCGGGAGGCCTTGGGTCAGAAGGTCGTCGAAGAGCGCGTGAAGAACCGCGCGGCCCGCGTGCTGGTGAAGGGCGACAAGGAGACCGAGTTCGGCCTCATCGCGGACGTCATGGACATCATGCAGATCACCGGCACGAACCGTTTCAACCTGATGACCGAGCTGCGTACCGAGGAGTTTGGCAAGGAGGGCGCTGCCGCCGGGCAGTCGTCCCACTAGAGGAAGGTCACCATGGGTGCCGTTGACACGCCTGAACCATCAGGCAAAGGGAAAAAGGGTGGGCTACGTCGGCCCAAGCGTAGGGTGCGCGTCCGCATCGACATGACGCCGATGGTGGACGTGGCCTTCCTGCTGCTCATCTTCTTCATGGTCACCACGGTCTTCCGCAAGCCACAGGCGATGGAGGTCAATCTCCCGCCCAAGGATGCGAAGGTTCAGGTCCCCGAGTCGAACGTCATGACGCTCTACGTCCGGGCTGACCAGAAGATCTACTACAGCCTGGCCAAGGGACCGCTCACGCCCACCAAGCGCGGGGAGCTGATCGAGCTCTTCCAGGAGAGCGAGAAACTCAATCCGGAACTGATCTTGCTCGTCAAGGTCGACCGGGGCGCCACGTACGAGACCATGGTGGACATGATGGATGCGCTGGCTCTGGCGGAGATGAAGCGATTCAGCCTGATCCAGCTCGGGCCGGAGGATGCGCCGCTCGTGGAGGGCCTGCCGTGAAAGCCAATACGTCACCGTGGCTCTTCCCGGATGGGGCCATCTTCCCGATCGTCAGCGGGGAGATGCACCCGCTCAAGAGGTTTGGCCGCAAGCTGCTCATCCGCGGCATCATCGTCGCCGCCGTGTTGCACCTGGGTCTCTTCGGCGGCTGGTTGATGGCGCGGACGATGAAACCCGAGCCCCCTCCGGCCGCGGTTGTCATCGAGGTGAAGAAGATCAGCACGGTGCAGGATCTGGGCGTGCCGCCGTCCCTGGCCCAGGAGGTCAGCGCCGAAGCGGTGGCGGCGGTCGCCGTGGCGGCTGCGCCGTCGATCGGCGTGCCGGAGCCCGTGCCCGACTTCCAGGCCACGACGGCCACGGTCGGCACCATCGACCAGATCGCCGAGGCCCTGACCCCGGTCGACATGGACCAGCTGCGCGGCGGCGCGGGGGATTCGATCGTCGTGGATGAGAGCATCTTCGACGTGCAGAGCGACACGCCCACCGAGATCACCAGCGTCCAGGAGCTGCCCATCCCGATCAACACGCCCGACCCGGTCTATCCCGACCTGGCCCGTTCCCAGGGCGTCGAGGGCGAGGTGCGGGTGCGGGCCCTCATCACCAAGGAAGGCAAGGTCGCGGAAGTGGTCGTGATCGACGGCAACTGGGTGTTGCACGAGGCGGCCAAGGACGCGGTCATGAAGTGGACCTTCAAGCCGGCCCTGCAGCAGCACAAGCCGGTGCCGGTCTGGGTCGAGATCCCGCTCGACTTCTCGTTGGATTGATGATGCCGCGCGGGGCCCTGCGCCCCGTGCGCTCCTCCGCGGCTCCCCGGCGTTAGCCCCGCCGGGGAGCCTTGTTCTTGGTTCGCCGGGGTGGCGTTGACATGCCCCGGAGCGATCGATAGAATGCCGCGCTGGTCTCGCGGGATCGCCCCGCCAACGGCCGGACGACATTCACATCCATCGCGGCGGCTGCGAGAAAGGTGTCTCCTCGAGCATGCCCTCGACCTCTGGTCCCAACCTCAATGTCCTCGGCTTGATCGCCCACGCCAGTGCCGTGGTGCAGTTCGTGCTGGCCGTGCTGCTCTTTGGATCGGTGCTGTGCTGGGCCATCATCTTCTGGAAGTCCCGCGCCCTGAAACGCGCCCGCGAAGGAAATCGGCGCTTCATGGAGACTTTCGGCCAGGGGCTGTCGCTCGAGGAGATGTACGGGCGGTTGAGCATGTTGCCGCCCTCCCCGATTGCGACCGTCTTCAGGGCGGCGGCCAAGGAGGTGCAGAAGCTCCCCTGGCCGACCCACGGTCCGCTGTCCTCGGAGCTCCTGGACAACGTGTCGCGGGCCGTCGCGCGCGCCGCCGCCCAGGAGGTGGCCGAGCTGGAGAAGCAGGTCGGCTGGCTGGCCACGGTTGCCAATGCCTCCCCTTTCATCGGCCTCTTCGGCACCGTGTGGGGGATCATGGGATCGTTCCAGGGCATCGGTGCGCACGGATCGGCGAGCCTGGCCATTGTGGCGCCGGGCATCTCGGAGGCCCTGATCGCGACCGCCGCCGGGTTGGCGGCAGCGATTCCGGCGGTGATCGCGTACAACCACTTCGTCGCGCAGATCCGCCGGTTGGCGATCGATCTGGAGGGTTTCTCGCAGGATCTGCTGAACGCCCTGCAGCGGCACGCGGTCAACGCGGGCCGGGAGTGAGCGATGGCCGTCAAGGTGAGTGGGAGCAACGGCGCGGCGAAGGAAGTGCCGACCGCCCTGGCCGAGATCAATGTCACCCCGCTGGTGGACGTGATGCTCGTGCTCCTAATCATCTTCATGGTCACCGCACCGCTGCTGCAGCAGGGCATCCCGGTGGACCTGCCGAAGGCCGAGGGGACAGCGCTGCGCGATACCCCCCAGCAGGTGAACCTCGTGCTGGGCCGCGATCAGGCGATCCGTCTCGACAACGAGCGGATCGAACCGGGTGAGCTGGGGACACGCCTGACGGCCCTCGCGGCGGCGCGCCCGGGCGTGATGCTCTACGTCCAGGCCGACGCGGCCCTGAGCTACGGCTTCGTGGCCGGGATCTTGGCGGATGTCCGCAAGGCGCAGATCCTGAACGTGGGCCTGGTCACCGAGGCCCCCGAAGAACCACGGCGGCGCTAGCCCGGCCCCCGGGCGGCACGCTGCCCAACCCCCGGGCGGCGCGCAGTCCCGCCCCCGGCGGCGCGCCGCCCCGCTTGTCCGACCGGCTCGGC
>CAZDKK010000100.1:0-14601 GCA_964506245.1 uncultured bacterium
GTACCCGACGCGCCACTTCGGCAAGCGCGCGCTGCTCGCCGGGGCGCGCGCGGGCCTCGAGAACCTGCTGGCCGCGGCCGGGCGCGCCGCACCGCGCCGGGTCGTCTACGTCAGCAGCGCGACCACGGTCGGCATCCCAGCCGGGCCCGACGGCGGCCCCGCGCCGGGATCGCGTCCCGCCTGCGAAGCGGACACGCGCTTCACGATCCGCGATGGCGCCCCGTACTTTGTGCTGAAGGCGATGATGGAGGAGATGGTGCGGGCCGCTGCCGGCTCCGGCCTGCCGGTGGTGATCGTCAATCCGACCTTCTGCGTCGACGAGCTCGACGCCCGCCGCACGACGGCCCAGCTCATGCTCCCGCTGGCAAGGCGCCAGGTCCCGGCCTGCCTCCCGGGGCAGCTCAACGCGGTGGCGACGCGGGATGTGGGGCAAGGCGTCGTCCTGGCCGCGCAACGCGGCCGCGTCGGGCAGAGGTACATCCTCGGCGGCGAGAACATGACGAGCCGCGCGTTCCTCGAGCGCTGCGCGCGCGCGGCCGGGGTGCCGGCACCGCGCGCCGAGATGCCGCTGCCGCTGGCCGAGGCGATCAGCCTGCTGACGGAGACCGTGGCCTGGGCGACTCGCACCCGCCCGCTCTTCCCCCTCACCGGCATCCGCATGGCGAAGTGCGGCCAGGCCTACGACATCACCCTGGCCCGCACCGAGCTTGGCTACGATCCCACCCCCGTCGATGCGGCGATCGAGCGGGCCTACGCCTGGTACCGCGCCCAGGGGTGGCTCTAGCCCCGCGCCCCGCGTCCCGCGCGGCCGGTCCCCGAGAGCTGCCCTCAGGGCACGATCACGAGCTTGCGCGCGACGCTGCCCGCCTCAGCGGTCATCCGGCACAGGTACTGCCCCGGCGCGAGTCGGCCGAGGCTGATGCGGTGGCGCCCCTCGCCGAATTCGCGCGCCGGCTGCTGCAGCACCAACCGTCCAGCCGGATCGAGCACCGCCAGCGCTGCAATGCAGGTCCGCGCGGCCGTGAACTCCAGGGTGGCTTCCCCGCGACACGGCGCGCTGGCCCACAGCTTCATGCCCGGCCGGCCGGGACCCGGACGGTCGGGCACCGAGGCCGAGCCTGTCCAGCGGATCGTGACGTCTCGCAGGATCGGCGAGCAGTGCAGGTCGGCCGTGCTGAGGAGGGCGCGGTACTGCACGAAGCGGCCGAGGGACGATCCCAGCGCCCCGGGCGTGGTGATCTCGGGCGACCAGTCGCCGAGCGCGCCGGGGGCCTCACCGTGCCGTACCTGGAACCTCAGCGAGGTGCCCGGCGGCAGCGAAGCGTTCCACTCGATACTTGGTTGCGCCGGTTGTGCGCGCGTGTCGAGGACTGAGCTCTCCAGCTCGCCCGCGGTCACGAATCCGGTCGCCTCCCACCAGGTGAACTCGCCCAGTGTATAACTTGTCGCCAAGACGTCGAGATCCCCGTCGCCGTCGAGATCCCCGGTACGAATCTGGATCGGTCCGGCGTAGTTCGCGTCCACCCGGCTGCGCGTCCAGGTGATCGGCGCCCCGCCGTCGTTCGCGTACCAGTGGATGTCGTTCCCCGTGAATCCCGCGGCCAAGACATCCAGATGGCCGTTGCCGTCGACGTCGGCTACCCAGACAGAGTGCCCTCCATAGAAGGCCGCATCGATCTCCTGCTCGGTCCAAAGCAGCGGGTTGCCTCCGTCATTGCGCCACCAGCTCACGTGGTGCTCCCAGGCGGTAGCCGCGATGTCCGGGTCGCCGTCGGCGTCGATGTCGGCCACATACACGGATCGGGCACCCAGGTAGCCTGTCCGGACGACTTCCTTGGTCCACGCCGGAGGGGCACCGCCGTCATTGCGCCAGTAGGCGATCTCGTTCGCCGTGGCGGCGGCGGCGACGACATCCTGATCCCCGTCGCCATCGAGATCGGCGGCAAAGGCGGAGTGGGCCCCCGCGAAGTCGGTGGCAATCGTCTGGCGCGCCCACGCGATCGGGTTGCCGCCGTCGTTCCGCCACCAGGAGATCTGGTTCGCGAAGTAGACCGCCACGACGATATCGGGGTCCCCGTCGCCGTCCATGTCCGCGACGTGCACCTCGAAACCGGGCGCGCTGGGATCGATCACCTGCCGGGTCCAGGTGATTGGGGTGCCACCCGCGTTGCGCCACCAGGCGAGCGCGCCGCCGGGCGGAGTGGAGCTGGCGACGACGTCGAGGGCCCCGTCGCCGTCGAAGTCGGCCACGTGAACTGCGTCGGCGCCCGGGAACTGGCCGTCGATGACCTGTTGGGTCCATCCGGGCGGGTTGGCGCCGTCATTCAGCCACAGCGCCACGACGCCCGAAAGCTCGGCGCACCCGAGGACGTCCGTGTCGCCGTCGCGGTCGATGTCAGCGGCACAGATGCCGAAGGAGCGGTAGTACTGGTCATTGATGAGGTGCTCCGGAGCCGGCGCCAGCGGGCTGGAAGCCAGCGCCAGCTGGCCCGGGATCGACAGCCAGGCGGCGCCGGTGCAGGTCGCGAAGGCCGGGTCCCAGGCGGAGATCGGCCCGGGAACGCCGGGGCCGCCAGACCAGTCGGACTGGGTCGCCAGCTCCGCAGCCGGCGCGCCGCCCGGCAGCAATCCGAGCCAGACAAACACGAACAGAATCGCCCAGAAACGGAACCTGTCCATGAGACGTACCTCCAGCCATGCGATCAAGCGCGCCGCGCGCATCGGGTGGAGGGCGGCCTGGGGCGCCCGGCCGAGTGGTCGTGCGCCGACGGCGGCCCATCCGCCCACTCACTCGAGCAGTGTGGCCGGAAGAGGGCACAAGAGCCTGAAGCGCGGGCACGGAACAGGCACGGATTGAGCCAGGATTGCATCCTCCTCGTCCGGAACCCGCAACTGGGCTATCCTGACCTGGTGGGGCCTGATCCGGTTCCAGGAATGCCCCCGGGGAAGAGCGCGATGACTGATAGGACCGTTCAGGGCAGGCGGGCGATGCGTTGGGTCGCCTTCTCGCTGGGAGACTGGTCCGTTCAGCCCGCGCTCAATCGACTCGAGCGCGGCGAGAAGCGGGTGCAGATCGAACCCCGCCTCATGGATGCGCTGGTCCAGCTGGCGGAACGGCCCGGAGAGGTCGTGGCGCGCGAGGAGCTCTACCGTGCGCTCTGGGGCGAGACGACGGTTGTCGAAAAGAGCCTCACCAATGTCATCTCCGAGCTGCGGCAGGCGCTCGAAGACGATCCCGAACAGCCCCGCTACATTGAAACCGTGCGCAAGCGCGGGTACCGCCTGCTGGCCCCGGTTCGGCCGATCTTGGACCTCCGACCCATGTGCGGAACGCACGCCCCCCTCTACGCGGCCCTCATCGCCATCGCCCTTCCCCTTCTGGTAGTCCTCGCTCTGGCATCGCTCCTCTGGCGGTCGCCGGATCCGGCCCTCAAGCCCCCGCTCACCATGCCCATCCTGCCCGGCATACCCCTCACCAGCTATCCGGGCAGCGAGCTGCATCCGGCGCTATCCCCGGACGGCACGCGGGTAGCCTTCACCTGGTCGGGCCAGGACAATGGCAACTACGACATCTACATCATCCAGCCCGACACCGCCGTTCCGCTGCGCCTGACCGATCACCCGGCCACCGACTGCTACCCGGCCTGGTCGCCCGACGGCACCCAGCTGGCCTTTGCGCGTCTGGGCGCCGAGGCTGGGCTGTACACGGTGCCGTCACTGGGCGGACCGGAGCGGCGCCTGTCCACCACGGCCTCCGAGGTGCTGGGGGTCGCCTGGTCGCCAGACGGCCGCTGGATCGCCTACGCCGCCGCGGCCGCTCCGGGCGAGTACGTCGGCATTCTGCTGCTGTCGCTGGAGACTCTCGTGGTGGAGCCGCTCGTCGCAGCGGCCGGTGCGTACCACTGCGCCTTCCTGCCGGCCTTCGCCCCCGATGGCCGGACGCTCGCCTTCGCGCGATCTGACATCGCCAACTTCAACGAGGTCTACACGCTCGATCTCGCGACCCGAGAGACGCGACAGATCACCTCCGCCCGCCGGCCGATCGAAGGTCTGGACTGGATGCCCGACGGCCGCCACCTGATCGTGTCGCGGGCGCCGCTCGCCAGCGGCAACCTGACCCGCGTCAGCGTGGAGGACGGATCCACTGAGCGGATCCCCACGCGCAGCCGGTGCGTCCGAGGTGTGACGGTCGCGCGCCGCGGGGGCAGCCTGGTCTACGAGGAGCTGAACTACAACTACGACATCTGGAGCGTGCCCCTCGACGTCGCGGGCATCGCCGGCCGGCCGAGGCCGGTCGCCCCCTCGTCGCGGTCCGACTACGCGCCCGCCTGCTCTCCCGACGGCACGCGCATCGCTTTCATCTCCGATCGCTCCGGGAATCGGGAGATCTGGATTGCGGATCGGGATGGATCCCATCCTCACCAGCTCACCAGGCTGGCCGCAGCGAACCTCTCGCGTCCGATCTGGGCGCCGAGCGGCGAGAGCCTGGCCTTCTCATGTGAGCGCGATGGCTACGCCGCGGCGCACGTGGTTGATTGCGCCTCCGGTCGCGTCCGGCGATTGGGAGGCTGCGGACGGCACGAAGTGCCAACCTGCTGGCCGCCCGACGGATCGTGGATCTATCTGGATGTCGACAGCGGCCGCGGGTGGCAGTTGGCACGGGTGTCACCGCAGGGGGCGCACGCGCAGAGCGTCCTGGAAAGCGGGCACGGGCTGGAGTGCCTCACGAGCGACGGCCGCCTCATCTACCGCAAGGGGGAGTCGCCGGAGCTCTACGAGCTGGTGGCGGAGACCGCCGCGGAGCGCGTGCTCGTCCCCGCTCAAGTGTCTGCCTCGTGGCCAACCTACGCGGTGATCGCTGAGGGGGTCTACGCGGTCGCGCGCCAAGAGGGGTTCGCCCGGCTGGTCTGGCTCGATTTCTCCACCGGGGCCGTCCGCGACCTGGGCGAGCTGCCCTCCGGGGTGAGCGATCTATGCGTGGCCGTCGATCGCCGCTCGCTCCTCTTCACCCGCACGGAGTCGTTCGACGCCGACCTGATCCTCTGCCCTGGTGGCTGGGACGAGCGCGGCCGCTGAGCGCGGGCGGGCCCGCCCGGGGCGACGCGCCGCCGCGAGCAGGCAGCCCCAGCGCGGCAGGTGTCCCGGTGCCCCGGTGTCCCCCGCGCCGCGGTGTCCCCTGCGCCCTTTGAACGCGGCGCGCCCGCGCGGTATAATCGCAGTGGAGCCTGCCAGTTGAGGGTGCCCACCCGGGCCGTACAAAACCACGGAGGTGTCATGTTCCCCCGAGTCCATCCGCCGCGATCCGGCGTCTGGGTCCTCTGCATCGCTTTGCTGAGCTGGGGCGCCGCGGCGACCGCCCGGACCATCGACGTGGCTGCCGGCGGGCCCGGCACGGGCCTCACGCTGCGGTCGCAGGGCGCGGCCGGCGTCGAGTTGCACTACCGCATGGGCACCTTTGGCCTGGAGCCGGTGGAGATCGACGGGCGGGCCTTGGAAGCCGTCACCCTCCCGGGGGTCCTGCTGCCCAACGATGCGGGTGCGCCTGACCTGCCGAGCATCGGCCGCCTGGTGGCCATCCCCCGGGGCGCAACCGCCTCTGTCACCGTCACCGCCTCGCAGCGGCGCGTCTTTGCGGGCATCGATGTCGCTCCCGCGCCGGTCATCCCCTTCGAGAATCAGACCGGCCCTCTCACCTACACGCGCAACCCGGCCCTCTTCGAGCGCGACGCGTACTACCCGGACAGCCCCGTCGTGATCAGCGCGCCGCGCAAGCTGCGCGGTGTGGACGTGGTCGTGGTCGGGATCACCCCGTTTCAGTACAACCCCGTGCAGCGGGAACTCGTCGCCTACACGGATCTCACCGTGCGGGTGGAGTTCTCGGGCGGCAACGGGCAGTTCGGGGAGGAACGCCTGCGCAACCGGCACTGGGAATCCCTGCTGCGGGAGCAGATCCTGAACTACGCGAGCCTGCCGGCAGTGGACTTCGACAGCGCTCCGGACCGCGCGCGGTACGGGTGGGAATACGTGATCCTCTGTCCCAACGAGCCGGCCTTCACCGCGTGGGCCGATACGCTCAAGAGCTGGCGCACGCTGCAGGGGATCTCGACCGAGGTCTTCACGACCAGCCAAACCGGAACGACCGCCGCGCAGATTGAGGCATGGCTCAACACCGCCTACACAACCTGGGAGGTTCCCCCCGCCGCGTTCCTGATCCTCGGGGACTACCCAGACTCAGGTGATCGCACCCCAGGGGTGACCTCGCCGATCTGGAACAACTACTGCGTGTCGGACAACATCTACGCCGATGTGGATGACGACGATTTGCCGGACATGGTACACGGCCGCATCTGCGCGCGCAACGCCGCCGAACTCGAGACGACGATCCGCAAGATGCTCGACTACGAGCGCACGCCGCCCACGGACGAGGGCTTCTACGATCACCCACTCATCGCCGGCGGCTGGCAGACCGAGCGCTGGTTCATCCTGTGCTGTGAGGTGATCCTCGGCCATCAGGCGAATGTGCTGGGCAAGCACCCCGTGCGCGAGTACGCCATCTACGAGGGCGCGCCCGGCAGCCTCTGGTCGACCAATGTCAACACCCCTGCCGTCGTCGACTACTTCGGCCCCGCCGGGCTGGGGTACATCCCGTTGACCCCGGAGCACTTGAACGACTGGGAAGGGGACGCCGAGGGCATCAACGCGGCGATCAACGCCGGCGCCTATATTGTCGTGCATCGCGATCACGGGTTCGAGGGCGGCTGGGGCGAGCCCGAGTACTCGATCGAGCACCTGTCCGGGCTGCACAACGACAAGCTCCCGTTCGTCTTCACGCTGAATTGCCTGACCGGGAAATACAACGCATACAGCACGTGCTTCTCCGAGGCCCTGCACCGGATGGAGCATGGCGCGCTGGGTCTCATCGGTGCGTCCGAGACCTCCTACTCCTTCGTCAATGATGCCTTCGCCTGGGGTCTGTTTGACTGCATGTGGCCCGGCTTCATGCCCGACTACCCCACCCAGGGGGGCGACAACCTCGGCGCGCCCGACATGCGGCCGGCCTTCGGCATGGCCTATGGCAAGTACTTCCTCGAGCAGAGCAGTTGGCCCAGCAACCCCAACAACAAGGAGGTCACCTACCACCTCTTCCACCACTTCGGCGATGCGTTCCTGACGCTCTTGTCCGAGGTGCCGCAGCCGCTGGACGTCTATCACTACGACGCGTGTCCGCTCGACGCGGATCTCTTCGCCATCCGCGCCAACGAGGGTGCGGTGATCGCCCTCACGGTCGACGGGGAGATCATCGGCGTGGCCGACGCCACCGGCGCGATCCAGCAGGTGCCGATCATCCCCCAGACCGAGCCCGGGACGCTGCGCATCACCGTGACCCAAGCCAATCACTACCGCTACGACACCACGATTCCGATCGGCGGCGCGCTCTTCACGGTCCGGCCCGACGGCACGGGCACCTACCCGACGATCCAGGCGGCGATCGATGCCGCTGTCGGGGCCACGGTGATCGAGCTGGCCAGCGGGGTCTACACCGGCCCCGGCAACCGCGATCTCGACTACCTGGGCAAGCCGATCGAGATCCGCTCGCACGCCGCCGACCCCGACCTGTGCGTCATCGACTGCCAGGGCACCGAGGTCGACATGCATCGCGGATTCTACCTGCACCGCGGCGAGACCACCGCCAGCCGGCTGTGCGGGGTGACGATTCGCAACGGGTCTCACGGCGCCGGCGGTGCGCTCTACTGCGAGGGGGCGGCCCTGGCGGTGGCCAACTGCGTCTTCGCATTCAATGAGGCCACGAGCGGCGGGGCGGTCGGCCTGCATCAGTCTCACGGCTCGACCTTCACGGACTGCGTCTTCCGGAGCAACGAGGCCTACGGCGGGAGCGGGGGGGCCATCCTCCTCGCCGAAGCCTCGGCCGCCTGCGAGGGCTGCACCTTCGCACAGAATGTCGCCTGGGACGGGGCAGCCATCGAAGCCGCCGGGGCCCAGGCGTCCTGCGCGCACTGCACCTTCTACGACAATGCCGCCAGCGCGGCAGAGGGCGGCCAGCTCGACGGGGACGCCGCCGCCACGCTCACCCTCGAGAGCTCGATCGTGGCCCTGTCCACGAGCCAGGCCGTCCATCTGCTAGCTGGCGCCGGCGTGGCGCTCACCTGCTGCGACCTCTACGGCAATACGGGCGGCGATTGGGTGGGCCCCATCGCCGGCCAGTACGGCGCGGCCGGGAATTTCTCCGAAGATCCGCTCTTCTGTGACGCCCCGGCGCTCGACCTGACGGTGAGCAGCGCCTCCTTCTGCGCGCCCGGCAATCACCCCGAGTGCGAACGCATCGGTGCCTGGGGTGTGGGCTGCGCGCCGCCGACCTTCGCGATCGCCCCCGACGGCTCGGGTGACTACCCCACGATCCAGGCTGCCGTTGAAGCCGCCCCGACCGGAACGACGATCGAGCTGCTGGACGGCATCTACACCGGCGACGGCAACCGCGACGTCGACCTGCAGGACAAGCGCGTGCTGATCCGCTCGCGGAGCGGCGACGCGGCCGCATGCGTGATCGACTGCGAGGGCAGCGTCGTGACACCGCACCGCGGCTTCGTCATCGATGGCGGTCAGGACTTCCGCACCCAGCTGGCGAACCTCACGGTGGAGAACGGATTGGTGAGCGGAACCGAGGCGGGCGGCGGTCTCTACGTGGGCCCGGGCTGCTCGCCCACCGTGAACGGCTGCGCCTTCCTCGCCTGCAGCGCCGCCGGGGACGGCGGGGCGGTCGCCCTAGGCGGCTCCGCGACGCTGCAGGGCTGCACGCTGGCCGGCAACGGGGCGAGCCGCGGCGGCGGGCTCTACGCGGGCGGGGGAGCAGCGCCCGCCGTCGCCGGCTGCACGTTCCACGGCAACGGGGCGACCGAAGGCGGCGCCCTCTACGCCGATGACGGCGCGGTGCTGGCGGTCGACCACACCATCCTCCACGGCGCCTCCGCGGGCGCGGCCGCGGCTTGCGGGCCGACGGGCGCGATCGAGGCAGCCTGCTGTGACGTCTACGGCAACGAGGGCGGCGACTGGGTCGGATGCCTGGAGGGTCAGCTCGGCTCAGGGGGCAACCTGGCCGCGGATCCCTGGTTCTGCGATGCCGCCGGGGGGGTGTTCACGCTGTACGACAACTCTCCCTGCGCCTCCGAGAACAACCCCGAGTGCGGGCAGATCGGCGCCCACGGTGTTGGCTGCCTGCGGCCGCTGTTCGTGAAGCCCGACGGGACCGGCACCCACCCGACGATCCAAGCCGCCATCGACGATGCGCGATCGGGCATGGTCATCGAGCTGGACGACGGCGTCTTCCGGGGCCCCGGCAATCGCGACATCAACCCCCGCGCCAAGGAGGTCACGATCCGCTCGCGCAGCGGCGACCCGAGTGCCTGCATCATCGACGCCCAGGGCACCCTCACCAGTCAGCACGTTGCCTTCTTCTTCCAGTCGGGCGAAGGCGAGGATATGGCCGTTGAAGGCGTCACGATGACCGGGGGCTACTACGGCATGGGGGGAGCGGTGTACATCAGCTCCTCTTCGCCGGTCTTCCGCCGCTGCGTCTTCAGCAACAATCGCGCCTCGGGTGGCGGTGCCGTGTACGCGGCCTTCACGTGCGCGCCCCGCTTCACGGAGTGCACCTTCTCCCACAACGCCGGCTCGGCGGGGATGGGTGGCGCGTTCTTCCTGAACGACAACGCCAACGTCGTGCTCGAGAACTGCCTGATCACCTTCTCCCAGGCCGGCGCGGCGTTCAACATCATCATGAGCTCGCCGGTGTTCACCTGCTGTGACATCTACGGCAATGCCGGTGGCGACTGGACGGGGACCATCGCTGGTCAGCTCGGCATCCAGGGCAACATCTGCACGGACCCGATCTACTGCGACGGCCCGGCGTTCGACTTCACTCTCGATGAGACCTCGCCTTGCGCCCCGGAGAACAACCCCGAGTGCGGGTTGATGGGCGCGCTCGGGGTGGGCTGCTACTCCTCGGACGTGGCCGAGGGCGCGGTGCCCGCGCAGCTCCTGCTGGCCGCCGACGTGCCCAGCTCGGCCGGAGGTCTGACAGCCATCCGTTACGCGATCCCGGGAACGGGCACGGCGGATGTGCACCTGGGCGTCTATGACGCCGCCGGACGACTCGTGTGCGCGCTCGTCGACGGTCCGCAGACACCCGGGACACACACGCTCGCCTGGGACGGGCGGGCGGCGAACGGCGCCCGCGCGGGCAGCGGCGTCTATTTCTGTCGACTCGTCTGCAATGGTGAAACCCGCACGCGCAATCTGGTGCTGGTACGATAGGATCCTAGGCCCAACCCCGCTGGCGACCCACAGCAATGGGATCCGGGTCGCCGGCCGGGGCTCTGCATCAGGAGAATGGCAATGGCAACCCTGCATGGCTTCAAGGCTTTCTGGGCGCCTGTGACTCGGCCCGTGCTGAGCGCCGGGATCGTCGCGCTCCTGCTGGCCGTCACGGCCGCCGGGGCGCAGACGGAGATGCTCTGGTCCTTCTCAGGCAATGGCAGCATCGAGTGCTTGGCGGCTTTCCCCGACATCGACGGCGACGGCGGTCCCGATATCGTCTTCGAGGGCTACGGCAATGGCCCCTCGGGGGTCGACCACGTCTACGCCATCCGCGGCCTCTCGGTCGGCACGGGCGAGGTGATCTGGTCGGCGCGTCCGATCGGCGGCGCCAGCAGCGGCGGCGGCGACGGCGACAATTGCCTGCGCCTGGGCCCCGACCTGACCGGCGATGGTTTCCCCGAGGTCCTGCTCGGCACGGCCTGGGGTGGGCGCACCGCCTACGCCCTCAACGGCCTCACCGGCGCGACCTTCTGGAGTTTCGACACTTACCTGCAGACGGCCTCCGGGTGGGTCTACGCCATGGACAACCTCGGCAGCGACCTGACCGGCGACGGCAAGCCCGAGATCGTGATCTGCTGCGGCAGCTACAACGATCACATGTACTGCCTGAACGGGGCCACCGGTGCGCAGGTCTGGAACTACTACGGCCAGGACGCCTCGCTGGACATTCGCTCCTGCCAGGACATCAACAACGACGGGATCCGCGATGTCGTGGCCGGACTCGGCGATGACGCGGTCACCCGGCAGGTCGTGGCCCTGAACGGCGCGACGGGTGCGCTCCTCTGGTCACGCCCCACCGGCGGGTCGGTGTGGAACCTCATCTTCGTCAGCGACCTCGATGGCGACGGCATCCGCGAGGTCGTGCCTTCCCTCTGGGCCAACACCCTGATGTGCATCAACGGCCGCACCGGCGCGGTGCAGTGGAGCGTGGGTGTGCCCTACCAGCAGCGGGTGGCCACCCTCGACGACGTCAACGGCGACGGGAAGCAGGACATCGTCGTGGGGTTCAACACAACCGCTGGGGTGCGCGCCTATAGTGGCGCCAACGGGGCTCTGCTCTGGACCGCGCCCACCACGGATTGGGTCTGGGCGGTCGATCGGATCGACGACTGCACCGAGGACGGCGTCAACGACGCCGTGGCCGGCGACTTCGACGGGCGGATGCACCTGATCAACGGCGTCACCGGGACGGTGGTCTGGAGCTGGCTCAACCCGACCGGGGACAAGATCATGACCATTCGCGGCGTGCCCGATCTGAGCGGCAATGGCCAGCCCGACGTGGTGGGCGGCACGCAGCTCTTGTACAGCCCCGCGACGGGCGGCGATGTCTACGCGCTCGAGGGCAACAACGTGCCCACGGCGGTGCCCGTGCTTGCGTTGGAGGGTCCGCTGCGCCTGTCGGCTGCCCAGCCGAACCCGGCCAGCGGTCCGGTCTCGTGGGAGTTGAGCGCCGCGCGGGCCGGGCAAGTGCGCGTGTGGATCCTCGGCGCCGACGGCCGGTGCGTGGCCGATCTCGGCGACCGGACGCTGGGCGCGAACAGCACACTGCCGCTGCGCTGGAATGGACGTGACGCGCATGGCTGCCCGGTTCCCGCCGGCGTCTATCACGCGCGGGTGATGCTCGACGGCCGGGCGCTGGCCGAAGGCCGCGTGGTGCAGATCCGATAGCCATTTACTCGCACCCGGTTCTGCTGTAGAAGGGAGACTGGTTCCCAGCACCGGGGGGATTCATGGCCGGCGCCCTGGAGCGCATCCTCATCGCTGACGACAACCCTGCGCGCACGGACGCGGTCCGGCAGGCCCTGGCGGCCTTGGACCGGCCGGTCGAGATCCGCGTCGCGCGCACCCTGTCGGCCTACCGCGAGATCGCGGGGAGCTGCGCCCCCGACGCTGCCCTCGTGAGCCTCGAGCTCGCCGGTGGATGGTCCGGGCAGGCGCTGACCTCCCCGCCCGAGTTCGGCCCGTTCCCGGTCGTGGCCCTGGCCGACGCCGGCCACGAAGACGAGGCCGCGGGCTCGCTGGCCGCGGGCGCGTTGGACTATCTGATCGCTTCGCCCGCCGGCCTGGCGCAAGCCGCGCACGTCTTGCGCCGGGCCAGGTACATCTGGGAGCTCCTGCGCGATCGCCAGCGGGCTGAGGAGCAGATCCGCCTCCTCACCGAACTCCTCGACGTGGCCCCAGCGTCGATCACCGTCCACGATGCCCAGGGCCGCTTCTTGTACGCCAACCAGCGGAGCTTCGATCTGCACGGCTATACACGCGAGGAGTTCCTCGCCCTGAACCTCCACGATCTGGACGCCGCCGCGAGCGAGCGGCTCATCGAACCACGCATCCAGCTGCTGCGGGAAATCGGCCAGACCTCCTTCGAGGTCGAGCACCTCCGGAAGGACGGCAGCGTCCTACCCCTGCATGTGCACGTCCGCGCCGGGCAGTGGCGTGACCAGGCCGTCTTCTTCTCCGTGGCCCTCGACATCTCGGACCGCAGGCGGGCGGAGCAGGCGTTGGGCGAGAGCGAGAAACGGTTTCGCAGCCTGATCGAGTCCTCTCCGATGGGATTCCACCTGTACAGGCGTGAGGCCAGCGGGCGCCTGGTCCTCGTCGACGCGAATCCCGCCGCGGGCCGCATTCTGGGCATTGACCACGAGCCGCTCTTCGGCCGGACGGTCGAGGAGGCGTTTCCGAACATCGCCGAGACCGAGATCCCCGCGCGGTTCCTCGAGGTGGCCTCGCAAGGGGGCACATGGCAGACCACGGCGATCGGCTACGAGAACGGCGAGCTGGCAGGCGCCTTCGAGGTGTACGTCTTCCAGACCGGGCCGGGCGCCATCGCCGTCATGTTCCTCGAGAGCACCGAGAAGCGCATTGCCCTGGAGCGGCTGCACCAGAGCGAGGAGAGGTACCGCACGCTCTTCGAGACGATGGCCCAAGGCGTGGTCTACCAGGACCGGGCGGGGGCCATCGTCGCGGCCAACCCGGCGGCCGGGCGGATCCTCGGCTTGCACCCCGACGACTTGAGCGGTCGAAGCTCCCTGGACCCTGCCTGGGAACCGATCGAGATGGACGGCTCCCCGCTGGCCGCCGACCGGCAACCGCCGGTCATCTCCCTCGCGACGGGCAGGCCGGCCCACGGGGTGTTTGGGGTGCGCTCCTTGGCCGACGGGATCCGGCGCTGGGTCCACGTCTCCTCGCAGCCGCAAATGCGACCCGGCGAGTCCGAGCCGTACCAGGTCTTCAACACCATCACGGACATCACCGACCTGAAGCTCGCCCAGGACGAGGTCCGGCGCCTCAACGCCGAGTTGGAGGCCCGCGTGCGCGATCGCACGGCGGAGCTCGAGGCTGCCGTTCGGGAGCTGGAGGCCTTCTCCTACTCGGTCTCGCACGATCTGCGCGCCCCCTTGCGGGCGATCAACGGCTTCGCGCACATCCTGATGGAGGACTTCGCGGATCGGCTGCCGGCCGAGGCCCGCGGCCACCTGCAGGTGGTTCACCGCAACGCGCGCACGATGGGGGAGTTGATCGACGGTCTGCTCGCCTTCTCGCGTTTGGGGCGGGCCGATCTCCTCCACCGTCCCGTCGACTGCCACGCCACCGTGCGGGCGGTGCTCGAGGAATTCGAGCCCGAGCTGAGGGGCCGCCCGATCGAAATCCGCATCGGCGAGCTTCCCCCGTGCGAGGGAGACCCCCTGTTGCTCAAGCAGGTCTGGGCCAATCTCCTGTCGAATGCCCTGAAGTTCACCCACGCGCGCGCCGCCCCCGTCGTCGAGATCGGCGGGCACGAGGAAGATGGCCGCCGGATCTACTTCGTGCGCGACAACGGGGCAGGCTTCGACATGCGCCATGCGGGCAAGCTCTTCGGCGTCTTCGAGCGACTCCACTCCTCGGGGGAGTTCGAGGGCACGGGTGTGGGGCTGGCCATCGTCAAGCGGATCGTCGAGCGCCACGGCGGCACGGTTTGGGCCGAGGGCAGCGTCGGCCAGGGGGCGACCTTCAGTTTCGCGCTGCCCGGCCCGGCGCACAGCAAGACCTGACCCCTGCGGCCGGGCGGCCCGCGCGGCGGCCCGCTTGAGTTCATCCCGCAGCTGGCATAGCCTCCCGTCGGGGCGCGGGCGCCACCCCGGCCGCGACGGGGGGCCAGGCCGCGGCGCGGGAGCCGCGGCGCGGCGCCCCGCGGTCTGGGTGTCGGCGCTTGGCACAAACCGCGGCGAG
>CAZDKK010000101.1:0-14048 GCA_964506245.1 uncultured bacterium
CAATCGTCCCGATGTTCACGTGGGGCTTCGTCCGTTCGAACTTCCCCTTAGACATCCCCAAGTACCTCCTTGACGACCCCTCGCGGGCTGCCGGACCGCGGCGCCTTGCCGCAGTTCCGGCGATCCACCCCGGTGCCGGCGGGCTGTCGCCGCCTGGGTCGCACCACGCCCATCACGCGGCGAGCGAACCCGGGCTTCGGCCCGTTTCTCTCCCCACCGGGCTCCATCGCCCGGCCCCTTGGTTTCTATGATCGTGCCAGTGAGACCGCTTGCGGCCTGCCAGGCTTTTCCGGACCTTGTTCGCGCCGGCGGCTCGGGGCCGCGCGAGCGCCACCCTGGCTGCGGAGTCGATAGGCGTGGGCGAAAGGCTCAGGTCCGATATGTGCCTATGAATCCGGGTATCCCCTCGGAACACCGCGTGGTATCACCGGGAGACTCCGCAGGTTGTCGCCGGCCGCCCGTTGGGCGGTCCCGGCGTTCTGTAGATCCTCACCCCCTCATGTGCGCCCGTCGCACCGCCGCGCAGCCCGGATCGCTGCCGCGCGGTCTAGAACCGATAGTGCGCGAAGGCGCGGTTCGCCTCTGCCATTCGGTGCGTGTCGTCGCGCTTCTTCATCGCGGCACCTTCGCCGCGCGCAGCCGCCATCAGCTCGGCCGCCAGCTTCTCTTCCATCGTATGCTCGGAACGCGCCTTGGCGTACGAGATGATCCACCGCAGCGCCAGCGCGGTGCGCCGTTCAGGCTTGACCTCGACCGGAACCTGGTAGTTGGCGCCGCCGACTCGCCGCGACTTCACCTCGATATTGGGCTTCACGTTGTTGACGCCCTTGGTCAGGATGGACAGGCCGTCCTGGCCCGACTTCTGCGAGATGATGTCGATCGCATTGTAGATGGTGCGTTCGGACGTGCTGCGCTTGCCCCGCCGCAGGATGTAGTTGATGAACTTGGTCACCAGCACGCTGTTGTGCTTGGGATCGGGCAGGATCTCACGCCTGCTGACCTTCGCACGCCTTGGCATCTCCAGCCTCCAGAGTTACCTTCGTCGGATGAACCACCCCGGCCCGCGCCGCTAGCCCGCGCTCTGCTTGGGCCGCTTGGCGCCGTACTTCGAGCGGCCCTGCCGGCGGGCTTCCACCCCGCTTGCGTCCAACGCGCCGCGGATGATGTGATAGCGAACGCCCGGGAGGTCCTTGACGCGGCCGCCACGGATGAGCACGATGGAGTGCTCCTGCAGATTGTGCCCCTCGCCGGGGATGTAGGCCGTCACCTCGATGCCGTTGGTCAGCCGCACGCGGGCGACCTTGCGCATGGCCGAGTTCGGCTTCTTGGGCGTCGTCGTGTAGACGCGCGTGCAGACCCCACGCTTCTGCGGACAGTTCTTCAGCGCGGGCGCTGACGTCTTCGCAAAGATGCGTCTGCGACCGTGACGGACCAGCTGGTTCAGTGTCGGCACGCCAGAACTCCTTGCCTTCCTTCAATCAGATCATCAACGCCCTTGCCGGGGCGCCGCCCGGTGCGACCGAGCCGTAGCCCGTCGGCCGGCATCGCTCGAAACCGCACACAAAGCGGAAATCATACGCGGGACCATCCCGTCTGTCAACTCCCCGAATCCTCCGGCTCGGCCTCCTCGTCGGGGGGCAGCTCGGGGGCGGTAAGTCCCTGCAGAATCGGCGGCAACTCGAGCAGCAGCTCGTCCTCCTCCTCCTCAGGCTCGGCATCCAGCGGCACCGCCTTGAGGCGGCGCAGGCTCGGCATCCCGGTGCCCGCCGGGATGAGCTGGCCGATGGCCACGTTCTCCTTGAGCCCCCGCAGCGGGTCGATGCTGCCGTGGATCGAGGCGTCGGTCAGGATGCGGGTCGTCTCCTGGAAGGAGGCGGCCGAGACGAAGCTGTGCGTGGTGAGAGACGCCTTCGTAATTCCAAGCAAGAGTGGAGAATAGCGCGCAGGCTCACCACCCTGGGCCACCACTGCCTCCTGCTCCTCCTTCAGCATGGACTTGTCCACCAGCTCGCCCTCGAGGAACCGGGTGTCGCCCGGGTCCTCGATCCGCACCTTCTGGAGCATCTGGCGGACGATCGTCTCGATGTGCTTGTCGTCGATCGGCACGCCCTGGGCGCGGTAGACCTCCTGGATCTGGTCGACCAGGTACTCCTGGACTTCCTTGATCCCCTTGACCCGCAGGATATCGTGCGGGTTGACGGCCCCGTCCGTAAGTGACATCCCTGCATACACATAGTCGCCATCCTGCACGTACAGGTGGCGGCCGTGCGGGATCAGGTACTCCCGGGTGTCGCCGCCGTCGTCCGAGACGATCTCGACCTTGCGCATGCCGCGGGTCAGCTTGCCGAGCCGGACGGTGCCGTCGATCTCGCTGATCGTGGCCTGCTCCTTCGGCCGCCGAGCCTCGAAGAGCTCGGAGACCCGGGGCAGGCCGGCGGTGATGTCGCGCGTGCGGCCCGAGGCGCGGCGCAACGTGGCCAGGATCTCGCCCGCGTGGACCTTCTGGCCATCGCGTACGACCAGGCGCGCCCCGGTCGGGATGGCGTAGCGCTGGCCCTTGCCGCGGATCGGGATGATGTCGATGTGCGGGTGCAGCCGCTTCTCGCGGTCCTCGACGATCACCAGCTCGCGCTTGCTGGTCGTCTCGTCGACCTGATCGCGCAGCGTCACCTTCTCCTTGATGTCGACGAAGCGGACCTTGCCGCTGACCGTGGTGACGATGGGCACGTTGTACGTGTCCCACTCGAAGATGATGTCGTCGCGGTGGACCTTGGCTCCGTCGGTCACCTTGACCAGTGTGCCGTAGCCGGGCTCGAACCGGTCGATGATGTCGTCGTTCTCGTCGTTCAACTCGATCTGGCCGCGCCGGGCCACGTTGACGTGCTGGCCATCCTCGCGCTTGATCATCTCCATGTTGACGAACTTGACGGTGCCGTCGGCCCGCGCGCGCTTGGTGGCGGATTCGACCTCGAGCGCGGCGGTCCCACCGATGTGGAAGGTCCGCAGGGTGAGCTGCGTGCCGGGCTCGCCGATGCTCTGGGCCGCGATCACGCCCACCGCCTCTCCCAGGGTGACCAGCTCGCCGCTGGACAGGTCCCGGCCGTAGCACTTAGCGCAGATGCCCCGCTTGGCCTCGCAGGTCAGCACACTGCGGATCATGATCTTGTCGATGCCGGCTTCCTCGACCCGCTGGGCGATCTCCTCATCGACCATCGAGCCTGCCTCGACGATCAGTTCGTCGTTGCGAGGGTCGTAGATGTCATCGACGGTCACGCGCCCCAGGATCCGGTCCTGCAACGGCTCGACGATCTGCTCGCCGTCCTTGAGCGCGCCGCGCTCGATGCCGCGGATCGTGCCGCAGTCCATCTCGGCTACGATGACGTCCTGCGCCACGTCCACCAGGCGCCGCGTCAGATAGCCGGCGTCGGCGGTCTTCAGCGCCGTGTCGGCCAGACCCTTGCGCGCGCCGTGGGTCGAGATGAAGTACTCGAGGACCGTGAGGCCTTCCTTGAAATTGCGCAGCACCGGCTGCTCGATGACCTCGCTGGCTCCACCGGTCAGGCGCTTCTGCGGCTTGGCCATCAGCCCGCGCATGCCCGCCAGCTGGCGGATCTGCTCGCGGCTGCCGCGGGCGCCTGAGTCGGCCATCAGCCAGACCGGGTTGAAGCCCTGGTCGATCCGCGAGAGGCCGGCCATCGTGACCTCCTCGACTTCGTTGCGCACCCGCGTCCAGGTCTCGATCACGCGGTTCTGGCGCTCGCGCTCGGAGATCTTCTGGGCCTTGTGGGCCTTGTTGATCCGGTCGACCTCCTTCTCGGCCGAGGAGATGATGTCACGCTTCTCGGGCGGCACCACGATGTCGTCGATGCCGATCGAGATGCCGGCGACGGTGGCGTAGTGAAAACCGAGGTCCTTCAGCCTGTCGAGGAAGGCGGCGGTGCGCACCTTCCCGAGCAGGCGATAGGCATTTCCCACCAACCGGGCCAGGCGCTTCTTGTCGAGCGTCTCGTTGAAGTAGCCCAGCTCCTCGGGCACGACGTCGTTGAAGATCAGGCGGCCGATCGTGGTGTCGACCATCTTGCCGTTCGGCAGCCGGCACTTGACCTTGGCGTGCAGGCCGACTTTCCCGTGCTGCAAGGCGATGCGCGCCTCCTCCGGCGAGGAGAAGATCATGTTCTCGCCGCGGTCGCCGGCACGCGGGCGCGTCAGGTAATTGCAGCCCAGAACGATGTCCTGGCTTGGCGTGGCAACCGGCTTGCCGTTGGCCGGGAGCAGGATGTTGTTGGTCGACATCATCAGCTCGCGCGACTCGATCTGCGCCGCCCAGGAGAGCGGCACGTGCACGGCCATCTGGTCGCCATCGAAGTCGGCGTTGAACGCACCACAGACCAGGGGATGGATGCGGATCGCCTTGCCCTCGACGAGCACCGGCTGGAAGGCCTGGATGCCTAGGCGGTGCAGCGTGGGGGCGCGATTGAGGAGCACCGGGTGATCCTTGATGATGCGGCTCAGGACCTCCCAGACCTCGGGGTGCTCGCGCTCGACGAACCGCTTGGCGCTCTTGACCGTCATCGCGTGGGGGCCTTCCTCGAGGCGCCGGATGATGAACGGCTTGAAGAGCTCGAGCGCCATCGTCTGCGGCAGGCCGCACTCGTGGAGCTTCAGCTCGGGACCGACGACGATCACGCTGCGGCCGGAGTAGTCGACGCGCTTGCCCAGCAGGTTCTGGCGGAAGCGACCCTGCTTGCCCTTGAGCATGTCGCTCAGGGACTTGAGCGGCCGGTTGCCCTGCCCGCGCACGGCCCGCGTTCGGCGGCCGTTGTCGAACAGCGCGTCGACGGCCTCCTGGAGCATGCGCTTCTCGTTGCGCAGGATCACTTCGGGGGCGCGGATCTCCATCAGCCGCTTCAGGCGGTTGTTGCGGTTGATGACGCGCCGGTAGAGATCGTTCAGGTCGGAGGTCGCGAACCGCCCGCCCTCCAGCGGCACCAGCGGCCGCAGGTCGGGCGGCAGCACGGGGACGACCTCGAGGATCATCCAGCTCGGCTCGTTGCCGCTGTGGCGGAAGGCCTCGACGACCTTCAGCCGCTTGAGGATGTCTTTCTTGCGCTGGATCGAGGTCTCGACGCGGGCCTTGGCGCGCAGCTCCTGGGACAGCTCCTCCAGGTCGAGGCCCTTGAGCATGTCCCGGATCGCCTCGGCCCCCATCTTGGCGGTGAAGTGGTAGGTGGGGTCCTCGGCCAGCTCGTGGTACTGCTCCTCGGTGATCAGATCCTTGAACTTGTACGGCGTGTTGCCGGGATCGATCATCACATAGGATTCGTAATAGAGGATCCGCTCGAGCTGCCGCACCGGCATGTCGAGCAGGTGCCCGATCCGGCTGGGGACGCCCTTGAAATACCAGATGTGCGAAACGGGCACCGCCAGATCGATGTGTGCCATCCGCTCGCGGCGGACGCTCGAGCGGGTGACCTCGACGCCGCACTTATCGCAGATGACGCCGCGGTAGCGGATCATCTTGTAGCGCCCGCAGCCGCACTGCCAGTCCTTCACCGGGCCGAAGATGCGCTCGCAGAACAGGCCGTCGCGCTCCGGACGGAAGGTCCGGTAGTTGATCGTCTCGGGCTTGGTCACCTCGCCGTGGCTCCAGCCGCGGATCGTCTCGGGCGAGGCCAGCTTGATCCGGATCTTCGTGAAGTCGAACTTGCGCCGCGTCTCCCGCTCCCGCTCGCGGATGGTGGGCATGGGCGCACTGGCCATGGGACCGGAAATGCGGAACTCCGTCGACTCGGTCATCGGAGATCTCCCTCCTGAAAGGCGCTCGAGAGCGGCACCTGGTTCTTCCCCTCTCCGGCCCGACCGCTCCCCGCGGAGCGGCCGCGCAGCGCTCTACTCGAACTGGATGTCGAGGCAGAGACTGCGCAGTTCCTTGACGAGCACGTTGAACGACTCGGGCACGCCCGGCTCGGGCGGGTTCTCACCCTTGACGATGGCCTCGTAGATCCGGGAGCGTCCCTCGACGTCGTCCGACTTGACCGTGAGCAGTTCCTGCAGGGTATGCGCCGCCCCGTAGGCCTCCAGCGCCCAGACCTCCATCTCCCCGAAACGCTGGCCGCCGAACTGGGCCTTGCCGCCCAGGGGCTGCTGGGTCACCAGCGAGTACGGGCCGATCGACCGGGCGTGGATCTTGTCATCGACCAGATGGCTCAGCTTGAGCATGTAGATGTAACCGACCGTGATGTGGGCGTCGAAGATCTCCCCGGTCAGGCCGTCCACGAGCTCCACCTTGCCGTTTTCGGGCAGGTGCGCCTCCCGCAGGCAGGCCTTGATCTCGTCCACCGAGGCGCCGGCGAAGACCGGCGTGATGGCCCGGAAGCCCAGGTTGTGGGCCGCCCAGCCCAGGTGGGTCTCCAGCACCTGCCCGATGTTCATGCGCGACGGCACCCCCAGCGGGTTGAGGACGATGTCGATCGGCATGCCGTCCGGCAGGTAGGGCATGTCCTCGGTCGGGACGACCTTGGAGACGACGCCCTTGTTGCCGTGGCGGCCGGCCATCTTGTCCCCGACCGAGAGCTTGCGCTTCTTGGCCACGAAGACCTTGACCAGCTTGACCACGCCCGGGGGTAGCTCATCGCCCCGGGTGATCTTCTCGACCGCCTTCTCCTCCTCGCGTTTCGAGCGCTCCAGCGCCCGCGCGGCGAGGTCGAACTGCGCCCAGAACCGGTCGTTGATGCGCTTGTCCTTCACAACCGGGCAGCGATAGGGGATGGTGTCGAAGTCGAGCCGCTCGCGCAGCCGCTCGGGGCTGCCCTTGGTCCCGGCCCGCACGATGATCTCGCCCTTGTCGGAGACGATGCGCTCGAGCACGCGCCCTTTCAGGATGCGCATCAGCTCCTCGTCCCGGTTCTCGCGGATGATCTGGAGCTCCTTGCGCGCCATCCGCTTGATCCGGTCGATCTTCTTCTTCTCGCGCTTCTGGGTGCTGTCGTCCTTCTCCTTGCGCGAGAAGACCTTCGCGTCGATGACGACGCCCTCCATGCCCGGGGGCGCCTTCAGCGAGGCGTCGCGGACGTCGCCCGCCTTGTCCCCGAAGATCGCGCGCAAGAGGCGCTCCTCGGGCGTCAGGTCGGTCTCGCCCTTGGGCGTGACCTTGCCGACCAGGATGTCCCCGGCGCGCACCGGCGCGCCGACCTGGATGATCCCGTCCTCGTCGAGGTACTTGAGCGCCTCGTCGCCGACGTTGGGGATCTCGCGGGTGATCTCCTCGACACCCCGCTTGGTGTCGCGCACCTGCAGCTCGAACTCCTCGACGTGCACCGAGGAGAAGATGTCCTCCTTGATGAGACGCTCGCTGACGACGATGGCGTCCTCGAAGTTGTAGCCGCGCCACGGCATGAACGCCGCCAGCACGTTGTAGCCCAGCGCCAGCATCCCGCCTTCGGTGGCCGGACCATCGGCCAGGACGTCTCCGGCCTTCACACGCTGCCCGGCCTTCACGGTCGGCCGCTGGTTGACGCACGTGTCCTGGTTCGACCGCTTGAACTTCGTCAGGTGGTAGACATCCAGCCCGGAGTCGGTCTCGAAGTCGAGGAGCTGGGAGCCCGAGGTGTCGTACTTGACCGCGATGGCCTCGCCGGTCACCGATTCGACCACGCCGTCGCGCTTGCACAGGATGAGCGCCCCCGAATCGCGGGCCACCCGCGCCTCGAGCCCGGTGCCGACGTGAGGCGCCTGGGTCTTGAGGAGGGGCACCGCCTGGCGCTGCATGTTCGAGCCCATCAGCGCTCGGTTGGCGTCGTCGTGCTCCAGGAACGGGATCAGCGCCGCTGCCGGGCTGACCGTCTGGATGGGCGAGACGTCCATGTACTCGACCTCAATCGGCTTGAGCAGTGGGAATTCGCCCTTGAGGCGTGCCGCGACCGTGGCCGATTTGAAACGTCCCTTGTCATCGAGCTGCTCACTGGCCTGCGCGATGCGCACCACGTCCTCCTGGTCGGCCGAGAGGAACTCGACCTGCGAGGCGGCGGTGCCGTTCTTCACCTTGCGGTACGGAGTCTCCAGGAACCCGAGATCGTTGACCCGCGCGTAGGTCGAGAGCGAGGAGATGAGCCCGATGTTCGGCCCTTCCGGCGTCTCGATGGGGCACATGCGCCCATAGTGCGTGTAGTGAACGTCACGCACCTCGAATCCGGCCCGATCGCGGGTGAGGCCGCCGGGGCCCAAGGCCGACAGGCGGCGCTTGTGGGTCAGCTCGGCCAGCGGATTGGTCTGGTCCATGAACTGCGAGAGCTGGCTGGAGCCGAAGAAGCTCTGCACGACGGCGGAGATGGTGCGGGCGTTGATGAAGTCGTAGGCACTGACCTGCTCCGGCTCCTGGAGCGACATGCGCTCGCGGATGATGCGGGCCATGCGGGCCAGGCCGGTGTTGAACTCCTTGGCCAGCAGCTCGCCCACCGACCGTACGCGGCGGTTGCCGAGGTGGTCGATATCGTCGGTCTCGATCGGGACCTCGACCTTGACCTCCTCGGACTCGGCCACGCGCAGCAGCAGCAGGTATTTCAGGATCGCCGCGAAGTCCTCGCGGCACAGCGTGGTGAGGTCCTCGGGCGGATTCTGGAAGCCGTAGGCGCGCATCTTGCGCTTGCTGCCCAGCAGCATCTCGTGCTTCAGCTTCGAGTTGACCTTGTAGCGGCCCACCTGGGCGAGGTCGTACCGCTTCGGGCTGAAGAAGAGCCGGCTGAGGTACTCGCGGGCCGTGTCGAGCCGCGGTGGCTCCCCCGGGCGCATCAGACCGTAGATGCGGCCGAGCGCCTCCTCCTCCGAGGTGCAGGTGTCCTTCTTGAGGGTGTTGCGGACGATGTCCGCTTCTTCCTGGAGCGGGATGTCGTAGATCTTGATCTTCTTGGCATCGAGCTTGACCAGGCGCTTCAGGACATCCTCGGTGATCTCCTGGTTGCACTCGAGGAGGATCTCCCCGGTCTCCGGGTCGATGACATCCTCGGCCGCTACCCGGTGGATCAGCCGCTGAGCCTTCTTCGTACGCGCGCCGCCCAGCTCGATCTCCTCGGTCTCATAGAACAGGTCGAGGATCTCCTTCTCGGTCACGATGCCGAGGGCCTTGAGCAGCACCGTGGCCGGCAGCTTCCGCTTGCGGTCGATGTGGACATACATGATGTCCTTGACATCGATGCTGAACTCGACCCATGAGCCCCGATAGGGAATGATCCGCGCGTTATACAGGCGCTTGCCGTTCGCGTGCGTCGTGCTCTCGAAGAAGACGCCGGGGGAGCGGTGGAGCTGACTGACGATGACCCGCTCGGCACCATTGATCACGAACGTGCCCTTGTCGGTGATCAGCGGGATCTCGCCGAGGTAGACTTCCTGCGGCTCCAGGATCTCCTTGTCGCGCTTCTTCCCGTCGACCTCCTCGCGGACGCGCAGGCGCAGTTTGACCTTGAGCGGCACCGAGAAGGACAGATCCCGCTCCTGGCATTCCTGAACGGAGTACTTGGGCTCGCCGACCGAGTAGGAAACGAACTCGAGGCAGAACATGCCGCGCGAGTCCTCGATCGGGAAGACCGAGTTGAAGACCTCCTGCAGGCCCACGTTGACCCGCTGATCGGGGGGCACGTCCTTCTGCAGGAAGCGCTCATAGGAGGAGAGCTGGATCGCCAACAGGTTGGGGATTTCGATGTCCGCCCCGGCCTGCTCCTTCGAGAAGACGCGCTCCGGAAGGGCAGCGACCGAAGCGACAGAAGCGGTTCGAGTCAAGGTTCCTCCACCTCACTCGGCCTGGGGAAGGCCGTTACGGGGTTGATGGAAAACGGACCCCCGCCGCCCACGGCGGGCCGCCCGGGCGCGCCGTCCGGCGCTCGCCGGTCTGTGCGCGGGCGCAGACCCGGCCCCGGGAGAGCGGGTTGTCTGAACTGACGCGCGCGAGGGGGCGCGACGCCGGGCGCTGTCCCGCTGACAGCGCGCCGGGGTCGCGCCCCCGGGGTGGAACTCCGGGGTGGCCTCCACGCGACTCCCACCCGCGTGGGTGAAAGCCGGTTCCGTGGCCGCCTGATTCCTGCCGGCCGGCACGTAGGTCATACGCACCTCCAGCGCTACTTGACCTCGACCGTGGCTCCCACGTCCGTCAGGCGCTTCTTCAGATCGTCGGCCTCTTCCCGCGAGACGCCCGTCTTGACCGGCTTCGGAACGCCGTCGACGAGGTCCTTGGCCTCCTTCAGGCCGAGGCTGGTGATCTCACGCACGACCTTGATGACCTGGATCTTCTGCGCGCCGGAGCCGGTCAGGATCACGTCGAACTCGGTCTTCTCTTCGACGGCAGCGGCCGCGGCCGCCGGCGCAGCGGCCATCGCCATCATGGGCGCGGCCGCGGTCACGCCGAACTTCTCCTCGATCCCGTCGACGAGGGCCTTGACATCGAGCATCGTGGCGGTCTCGAGCCAGGAAAGGACATCATCCTTGGTAATCTGGGCCATCGCAGCGAACCTCCCTACCTCACGTCACAGAAGCCCGCCCCGGCGACCGCTCGCGCGGCCCCTCCGGCGGGCAAGCATTCCCGGGTCTTGAACCTACTCACCATCTATCGCGTGCCTGCGTTCATCCGGCCCCAGAAGCTGGGCACCCGCCAGTCGAGAGAAACCGATCGGGAGCCCGAAGCCGGAGACGACGGCATCGGTCCCCTAGGCGGCGCTGCCCTTCTTCTCGGCCAGCGCGTTGAGCACGCCGGCCAGGTCCCGCAACGGCGAGGTGATCGCCGAGGCCAGGTTCTGGAGCGGCGCCTGGAGCACACCCGCGAGCTGCCCGAGGAGCGCGTCCTTCGGGGGCAGCGCGGAGATCACCTTGACCTCCGCCGGGTCGAGCGTCTTTGCGCCGATGACACCCAGCTTGACGGAGGGCGCCTTGAAATCCTTCGCGAAATCGATCAGGACCTTGGCAGGGGCGACCTCGTCCACCGTGCTCGTCACCAGCGCGGTCGGGCCCTTGAGGGCAGGGGTGAGCGTGCTGACGCCGACCGATTCGGCTGCCCGGCGCAGCAGGGTGTTCTTGACGACTTCGACCCGCACGTTCGCCTTGCGGCAGCGCTTGCGCAGCTCGGACAGCACCTCGACGGTCATGCCCTGGAAGTCGGCCAGGTAGATGCTCTTCGCGTCGCGCAGCACACGCTCCAGACCGACGATCGCCTCGACCTTTTCCGTCCGCATCATGGGTAGTACGCCTTTCTGTGCTGATCAGGGATTCCGCGCCCGGATGGCCCCTGCGCCGCGGGAGATCCGCCGGCGCGGCAGCCGATCGCCGGGCACGACCCTACGCCTGGGCCCGCCCGGCGACTCACGTCTTCGGGACGACCTCCGAGATGTCGAGCCGGACGCCCGGCCCCATGGTCGAGGACAGCGTCAGACTGCGCACGTACGTGCCTTTGACCGCCGCGGGCCGCAGGCGCATCATCTCACGCAGGAAGGCCGAGACGTTCTCGGCCAGCTTCTCCACCGTGAACGAAGCCTTGCCGACCGGAACCTGCAGATTGCCGCCCTTGTCGACCCGGAACTCGATCTTGCCGCCCTTGGCCTCTTGTACGGCCTTGGTCACGTCGAAGGTCACCGTCCCGGTCTTGGGGTTGGGCATCAGGCCGCGCGGTCCCAGCACTCGCCCCAGCTTGCCGACCTCCGACATCATGTCCGGGGTGGCGATGCAGCGGTCGAAGTCGAGGAATCCGCCCTTGACCTTCTCGAGCAGGTCATCGGCGCCGGCAAAGTCCGCTCCCGCCGCCTGCGCCTCAGCGATCTTCTCGCCCTTGGCGAAGACGGCGATCCGGATCGACTTGCCGGTGCCGTGGGGCAGCACGACAGTCCCCCGCACCATCTGGTCGGCGTACTTCGGGTCCACGCCCAGACGCGCCGCAACCTCGATCGTCTCGTCGAACTTCGCCTTGGCGTTCTCCTTGACGAAGCTGACGGCATCGAGCAGGGTCGGCTGGGTCAGTCGGGAGCGCGCCTCGATGGCGCTCACGTAGCGCTTTCCGTGCTTCATGCGTCTTTCCTCGGCCCCTGCGAGGGCCTGCCTCTGTGGTGTCCCGTAGCCCCGCTCCGAGGTCTTGAGGCGGGGCCGCTTCCGGGGGGCGCCCGGTTGGCTCCCCCCTGGTCCGCGATCTACTCTTCGACGAGGATGCCCATGCTCCGGGCCGTACCCTCGACCATCCGCACCGCGGCGGCCAGATCGGCCGCGTTCAGATCGGCCTCCTTGAGCTTGGCGATCTCCTCGACCTGCTTGCGGGTGACCGTGCCCACCTTGGACCGGTTCGGCTCGGCAGATCCCTTGGCCAGGCTGGCGGCCTTCTTGAGCAGGACCGCTGCAGGCGGCGTCTTGGTGACGAAGCTGAAGGTGCGGTCCTTGTACACCGTGATCACGACCGGGATGATCAATCCTGAGTCCTTCTGCGTGCGGGCGTTGTACGCCTTGCAGAACTCCATGATGTTGACCTGGTGCGCGCCCAGGGCGGGTCCCACCGGCGGCGCCGGATTGGCGTTTCCGGCCGGCAGCTGCAGCTTGATCGTAGCCACGACTTCCTTAGCCATCGACTCTCTCCGTTGGACGCCCCGTGGCCCCAGCCTAGATGCTGGTCACGTGCGTCAAGTCGAGCTCGACCGCGGTGGCGCGACCGAAGATCGACACCATCACCCGCAGCTTCCCGCGCTCGAGGTTGATCTCATCGACACTACCCACGAAGTCCGCGAACGGCCCCTGCGTCACCTTGACGCTCTCGCCGACCTTGAACGGCACCTCGGTCGTGACCTTCCCCACCTCCCGCACCTCTTCGCCGCGGATGCGGCGAACCTCGGCCTCGGTGAGCGCCGTGGGATTCTTGTCGCCGACGAAGTGCGTCACGCCAGGGATGTTCTGCACGAGGGCCCGCGATTCGTCGTCCATCGCCATCTCGACCAGGACATAGCTCGGGAAGGTCTTGCGCTTGGTGATCTGCTTCTTCCCGGCCTTCATGACGGCGTAATCCTCGGTGGCCACGAGGATCTCGCCGAATCGCTCCTGCAGGCGGGCATACTGGATCGCCCGCTCCATGTTCGCCTTGACCTTGTTCTCGTGGCCCGAATAGGTGTGGACCACGTACCAGCGCTTGCGGCGCGGGCCGCCGGGGGCCGCCTCCTCGCCGGACGTCTCGGCAGCGGGCGCGGGCTCGGGCTCGGTGGCCACCGGCTCGGCAGGCTCGTCCGCCGCGGCCTCGGAGACGCTCTCGGTCGCGACAGCCTCGGCAGCCGCCGCACCGGCCGCTGGGGTCGGCCCCTCGGCCTCGATCTGTTCCGGCGCCTGCGCCGGCTCAGACAGCTCGGGGGACTCGATTGCCCCGCTCGTTTCCGGCTCCGTCAAGCCGGCCTCCTCGCGCGCGAGCGTGTCCCTGCTTTCCTCTTGCTCGGTCACGACGTCACCAAGCCCTCTTTCGTCGCCTCACGGATCCCGGCGCATCCCGTCTGGGGCCCGGGGCGCCCGGCAGTTCAGATCTTGATCAGGAGCCCGAGGGCCCTGTTCAGAACCAGATCGATGACCGCAATGACCACGGTGATGATAAGCACGGCCACGATCACCACCCAGGTCGATCCCCGCAGCTCCTCCAGCGAGGGCCAGGAGACCTTGCGGGTCTCCACCTTGACCTCACTGAGGAAGGTCCTGATCTTGTCGACTGCTTCCATGGCTTCTCCTGGCGAAGGCGCGTTCCGGTCGCCCGGCCGAGCCTAACGGGTTTCCTTGTGGGGCGTGTGCTTCCGGTCCCAGGGGCAGTACTTCATGTACTCCACCCGGTCCGGATGGAGCCGCTTGTTCTTGCGGGTCGTGTAGTTGCGGCGCTTGCACACGGTGCAGGCCAGGATGATCAGATCTCGCTTCGAAGCCATGTTCCACAGCCCTTCCTGGATCGCGGGTCAGGGCCCGGGCCCCAGAACCCGCCCCCCCCACAGACCCCATCTGCAATGAGGACCTACTCGATGATCTCCGTGACGACGCCGGCGCCCACCGTGCGGCCGCCCTCGCGA
>CAZDKK010000102.1:0-14009 GCA_964506245.1 uncultured bacterium
AGCGGGGGCTCGCGCCGCGGCTCAGGACCGATCCAGACGAGCCGCCCGGACGGGCCATCGAGCAGGTAGTCCTTGCCGGGCCTGAAGATCAGGCTGTCCTGGGAGATCTCGAAGTGCTCGCGGTCAATGTGACGGTGGGGCAGATCGACCGTGTCGCCTGGTGCGGGCTGGGTCAATTCCACCTCCGCCTCGCCCACGCGCAGGCAGTCGGAGGGGTCGCCCGCCGCCGCTCGCTCCCCCTGTGCCCAGACCAGGGCCCCAGCCGTCCCCAGCGCGATCCCGAGCAACCGGCTCACCCGCAGCCGGTGCGGCCTAGGGTGTGCGAGCCGGCCCACGTGTTGCGCCCTTCACCCGGTACTGCAGGGTGATCACGCGGATGCACCCGGCCCCTGGGTCCGCCACCAGTAGCCGGCGGTCCCCGTCTACCGCGAGATCCGCGACCCGCCAGGTGCGCCCCTCCGGCGGCGTGATCCACCACGGGGGTTCGCCGCCGCCCGGGAGCACGCGGATCCGGCCCGCCGGATCGCCCCCCACAAAGGCGTTGCCGTGCACGTCGACGGCCAGCACCGACGGGTCGAGGGATTTCCCCTGCGGGGGTACGACCGGTCGCTGCTCCACGAGCCGACCGCTCGGCTCGAGCACCCAGACCGCGGCCGGCTTTCCACCCAGCAGGAAGAGACGGCCGCGCCCGTCGACCTCGAGCGCCCGCGCATCGACCGGTTGCCAGTCACCCCAGGTTTCCAGCCGGGCAACGAACTCTCCCTCGGGATCGAAGTGCAGGACGCTGCCCCGGCCCGCGTCGAGAACGTAGAGGTCACCGGCACGGTCGAGGCCGAAGTCCACGGCGCGGACCACGGTCGCGTTCGCCTCTTCGGCCGCGGTGCCGAAGTCGAAGCGCATCTCCCAGCGGCCGCGCAGGTCGAACTGGTCGACCACGCGCGCCTCGGCGTCGAGCGTGAAGATCTTCAAGCCCGAGCGCGCAAAGACGCACTGCGCGAAGCCCACGTCCTGTCCGGCCTCCTCCGGCTGCCCGCCGAACCCCACCCAACCCCCAGCGCGGTCGAGCAGGAACAGCCGGTGCCGGCGGCGCTCGAGTCCCACGACGACGCCGCTCGGGTGAGCGTCCACCGCGATGGGCGCCAGACCGCCGCGGGCCGTGAGAGACCAGTCGGCCGACCAGGCGGCGCTCACCGGCACAGCATCAGCGGTCAGCTCGAGTCCGAGACCGGGCCCCGGCTCCTGCGCCGGCGCGGCCGGTAAGAGGAAGAGAGCGGCGATCCACGCGGCAGCCGGGGCGCTCAGCGCGGCGGGCGGGCCGCGCCGGGGCCCGCGGGGGTGTGCGGGCGATGGGCGTGCGGCGACCATGGCTCACTCATCGAGAAACCAGCTCAGCCCGACGTAGCTCGTGCCATCCGGGCCCGTGCTCAGGTAGAGCGCCTTGTCGGAGGAGCCCCGGCGCGACAGGCGCGCGGCGTCGACGGCGCTCAGCAGGTGGTTGAGGATGAGGACCCCGATCACCTGATCCGCCCGGTGGAAGGAGTTCCGGCTCTCCTTGCGCATCTCCGTGAAGGTGCCCCGGTGTGCAGTAGATTCCCAGAGCCAGGCCTCGTCCGCCGGTGGCCGGCGCGCATCGACGTAGGCTTCCCGCTGCGCGACGTCGTCGCCGAAAAGGGCGCGCGCATCGCGCATCAAGTCATCCTCGTAGTCCGCCGAGCTGGCATAGCGGCCGAGGTTGCGATAGTAGCCGTCCGGCTTGGCGCTCGCGTCGACGATGCCGGCGAACTGCTCGGCGTAGTCGATGTAGCGCTCCTGCCGCACCTCACCCTGGATGCGGAACCCGATGATGGTCGCGATCAGGGCGGCTTCCGTTGCGAGGAAGACCCGCGCGCGGCCGTCGCGCCCGGCCAGATGCTGGCCCCAGCCCGGCATCAGCAGCGATGCGCCGATCGACTTGGCCACCGACACGCGCTTCCTCCCGGCGCCAGCGGGCGCGTCTCCAGCCTTTCCGCCCGGATCGGTCGCCGCCACGAGCGCCTGGCCGGCCGCGTAGCCCCCATAGTACAAGCCGAGGGGACTGCCCGCGCCGGGGGTCGCGCTGCACGCCGCCCAGGCTGGGGAAGCGGAGGATGCGAACTCAGCCGCCGCGGGGATCGTTCCGAGGTGCGCGAGCGCGACCCCGGCCGCCAGCCCGAGCAGCACCGCCGCCGAACCGCGGCGGGCGCGCCGTGTCTGTCTCTCCCCGCTCATGGGACCACACCTTCCCCTTTCCGTGGCCCTTCAGGCCGCTCAGTTGAGCGGCGCGCTGAAGACCAGCTCCGTATGCGGGCGGCCCGGCAGGCCGCTCATGCGCAGCCTCACGTCGGCCAGCCCCGCCACACGCACCCGCCGGGCCTGGAGGAACGCATCGACCGCGGCCACCGCGTGGTTCAGGAAGATGAGCCGCCCGGTGATCCGCTTGGCGTCGAGGAGATCCTCGCGGTCGCCGTGGAGCTCCAGATACAGGTCGCGACTGAGCTGGGTGTCCCAGCCACAGGCATAGGCATCGCGCGTGAGATAGTCGTAGAAGCGGCTGCCGCCCTGGGCCTCGGCCAGGCGGATCAGGCTGTCGGCCGACGCGGAATACAGGTTGCAGCCGCACCCATGGACCTGGCAGCTGTCGGGGTTCTGCGCGACGCGCCGGTAGCGCTCGAAATCCCAGTAGCGCCCGCCGAAGGAGCCCAGGTCGCCGTACTTCTCGTCCGCCTGATGGTCGAAGGAAAACCAGGCCATCCACCCGGTCAGCTCGACGGCTGCGAAGGCGATGCCCTTGAGCAGCGAGCCGTTTCGCACCTGACCGCTGCCCGGCACCACCGCCGACATCAGCGCGGGCACCAAAGCCTGGCGGCTCGACATCCTTGTTCCGGCCTCGGCTGGCTCCGGCGCCCCCGCCTGCAGCGACCTCAGCCCCTCGGCGGTGATGCGGGCCGCGGAGAACTCCAGCGGCCGCTCATCCGGGAGCGTCTGCCCCGGCGCCGGCGCGGCGATCGCGCAGAACACCAGCGGACCCAGGATGCGGCTCATCCACGCGGTTGACCGCCTATGCGCTGTCGACTTCATCGTGCTCGCTCCGCTGTTGGCGCGCCGCCGGCGCTGTTCGCGTGGTCCCCGCCCGCCGCGCCACGCGGGCATCCGGCTCGGGGCCAGGCCGCTGGCGATCAACGCACCACCGCCAGCTTGCGCAGTACCGAGAGCTCCTCGCCGTCGCCCCGGGCGATGACCTTGGCCACATAGAGCCCCGGGGCGACCCCGCTCAGGTCGAGCGCCAGGACATCCCCCTGCTCGCCGGGCTCGGGCTGATACTCGCGCTTCCACACCCGCTGCCCGCTCGCATCGTAGAGGTTCACGGTGAGGCTGCCGGCGCGCCCCATCTTGACCCGCAGGAGACCCTCGCTGCCCATGACCGGATTGGGTGTGAAAACCAACCCATCGATGTCGAGCAGCCCGTCCGCCGCAGCCGGCGCGGGCAGCAGTTCGGCCGGATAGAGCCCGCTGTGTCCGGGATCCGCCTGCGGCCCCCACTGCTCGCCGGGCATGGGCTCGCGGCCCGCGAATTCGGTCTCGAGCACGGTCACGAACCCATCGATGTCACCGGCCACAATCTGCAAGTCCCCGCCCGGACCGACCCCGGCGAAGACCGGCCCGCCGCTGATCGCGTACCCCGCCGCCCGCGGCCAGCCCACGATCTCCTCGGCGTCGGCGTTGAAGGCGTGAAGGCTGCCGTGGCCGCAGGCCTGCACGATCTCGGGGCTCCCGTCACCGCCCGGCGATGGCGCGAGGTCGATCAGCACCGGTCCCGTGCGCACCGCCTTGCGCCGCGGCGTGTCGGGATGCCAGACCGATCGCGGCCAATGCGCCTCGGCCCTGCCCTCCAGGTCGAAGAGGTAGATCTCCCCGGCCGTGTTGGTGCAGGCGATCTCGATGCGCCCGTCGCCATCCGGATCCCCGATCGCCGGGGGCCCAGCGGGAGCGCCCCCGACGTCGACCGGCCAGCCATCTCGGGGTTCCCCGTCGGCGTCCCACAGGCCGAGCGCGCCCCCCCCGGAGGCGGCCAGAACCATTCCCGCCGCGCCCTCCCGGCCGGCGATCATCCGCACCCACGCGATCCCGCCGTCGCCCGCGCTGCCGATGCGGCGCGGCCATCCGGGCAGCGCCTCGAAACCCGCGCGCTGGCTCCCCGCGGCGAGCCGCACTTCGCCGACACCGTTGCCCCAGGCGAGCGCCTGGCCGCCCTCCGCGAGAATCGGGCCGGCCGCTAGTGCGGTCACACCGAATCCCGGTGTCCCGGTGCGCCAGAGCAGCGTCGTCTGCGGGGGATCCTCGAGAGTCGCTTGCCCCAGATCAGCCCGCGAGCTTGATGCGGGGAGCAGCCCGCGCACACGGCCCTCCGAATCCCCCACCACGACCACCGAGTCGAGCACCATCGGGCCCGTCGTGAAGCGCAGGTCGGACGGGGTCTCGGCGCCCGGATACGCGAGCATCAAGGCCCCACTCAGCGGATCCCAGCCGTAGACCGTCGTGTTCGTGGCCGCGCACAGGATCGGCCCCGCCGCACCGTCGCGACCGGCGAAGCCGGACCTGGCCGCCACGCCCGGGAGAAAGACGCTGTCGACCCGGGCGGCCCGGCTCCTTCCGTCGGGCGTCAGGATCTGCATCGTCCTGCCCGCGGCGAGCAGGATCTCCGGGGCCCCGTCGACGTCCAGGTCCGCGACCTCGATCGCCTCGGGGCCCGGCACGCCCCCGGCATAGACCGGCCACCCGGTGCGGCGGTAGCCCACGTCGATCGCCACGCGCATCGTGACGGCCGCGGAGTCGAGCACGGTGGCCTCGATCCCCGTGAAGGCGCCGCTGCCCGCGGCACTGCTCGGGTCGGTCGCGGGACCCCAGTGGCTGTAGGTCTCCTGCGACCAGTAGTCGAGCATCCCGCCGGTCCACTCGACGCTGTAGATGTCGCCGAGGTCCGGGATCCCATCCGCCTCGACCAGACCGACCGCGTGCTGGTCGGCGAAGATGTTCACGCAGCCGTAGCAGTAGTTGAACGCGTCCGCCAGCGCCTGCGTGTCGACGTGCCAGATGAGGATGCCGCCGCCGGGCAGCAGGTAGTCGACCTCATAGCGCCCGAGCGTGTCGGGCTCGGTGAAGCCGAGCTCAGCCAGCATGTCCTCGGGGACGTTGCGCGGCCCCAGGATGACGCCCGTGGCCGAGTCGGCTTCCAGGAACACGGTGCCATCGCCGTTCAAGTCATACTGCCGGTTCTCGAGGATGAAGACGTCCGGGCTGAGCAGGTGCAGCGGTCCCTCGTCGCCGGGCTCGGGATCCGGATCGGGGTAGCCGACCGGGATCAGCAGCAGATCGTTGTTCAACTCCACGGCGGGGAGCGGGTAGGTATCGTCTCGGTCGACCCAGCGCGCGTTCACACCGGAGCGGAAGAAGAGCAGCTTCTGCCACGGGTCCAGGCTCGCCGGGATCGCCCCCCGCACGTAGACCGCCGTCTCGCGGTAGGGGTCCCAGACCTGCCCGTAGAGGCTCTCGCCCGAGTCCATCAGGCTGAACATCCCGACCATCGGGTAGAAGTTGAGCACGTTGTACATGTCATAGAAGCCGAGCTGGTGGCCGTACTCGTGGGTCAGCACGCCGTTGAGCACGCCCAGATACCCATCCTGGCTGACCGTCTCCGGCACCACCAGGATCAGGTCGATGAAGAAGGTCGAGTCCTGGACCGCGACCTCGCTGCCGGTCGCCATCTGGATGTTGAAGCTGGGGATGTCGTAGGGCGAGTTGCGGTTCATGTCGCTCTGGTAGTCGCTGCCCGCGTGGAAGAGCAGGAAGCTGTCGTAGCGCCGGAAGTCGGGCGGGTCGTCCGAGGTGTCGGCCACGGCGAAGGCGTCGCGCACGAAGCGTTCGGCCAGCTCGAGAATCGCCTCGTCGCTGCTCAGCGTCCACGGGCCGTAGTCGGCCGCATCGGCCAGATGGTAGGCGCTGTCCTCCTCCGCCGGGTAGACGTCCCAATCGAGCACGATCGACCCGCCGGAAATCTGGCGGTAGTAGCGATCCACGGCGGCGAGGTGGGCCGAGAAGAACGATCGGTTGTGGGGCGGCGGATCCACCGCCACCTGGGCCGAGTCCGGGGGCCGGAGATCGAAGCGGCCGTCGGGGGTGGAGCTCTGATCCCCGGCGCTGTCCCGCAGGAAATCGACCCGCAGCGCCAGCACGCGCACCGTCTCGGGCGCGGCGCCCCGCAGGGCCGCTTGCTCGCCCAGCAGCGCCTCGTAGGTGCGCCGCGAGGGCACGGCCCAATCGAGCGGCGCGAGGCCGGGTTGGCGGGCGCGGAGGCGCCGCCAGAGGATCCCGTCCGGCTCGGCCGGCAAGGACGGGTCGCGCAGCACGGATGGGAACTCACGCGGGATGAAATCGTCCGGGCGCCCGGCCGGCGTCCAGACACGGACACCCCCCGCGCCGGGGGCGACGGGGGGCCGGTCGAACCGCATGGGTCTGTCGATCACATCGTCCCCGGCCTCGCCAGCGCCAACAGGTGCCCCTAGGGCCGCGAGCAGCGCGACGAGCAACGCGGCGGGCGCAAGTCTCATCACAGGAAGAGCACCCCCAGGGACAGATAGTGAACGCGATCGAGATCGAGCGCCTGCGGGATGCTCGAGTAGTCGAAGCGCAGCACGCGAGTGCCGCCCGAGAGGGGCAGGTCCAGGCCGACGCCATAGGTCATCGCCGTGATCTCGCCCTCGGGATCATCCACATAGCCCAGGCGGGCGTTGATCCGGTCCTTGATCGAGACCTCCGCGCCCATGTTGAGCAGCCGCTTGGCATCGCCCAGGCCGAAGCCGGTCGTCACCTCGTAGTTCTTCTCCTCCCAGGTGATGAGGGACTTGTTGTAGTCGAACGCGGCGCAGGCGTTGACGCTCTCGTTCTTGTAGAGCTGGACTGCGATCCCGGCCTTCAGATTGCGGGGCAGTGGGTCGCCCGCGTCGGCATCGATATAGACCAGGGTCGAGCCGAGGTTCTGGATATTCACGCCCAAGGCGTAGGGAAAGCCGTAGAGGGTGCCCTGCAGGAGGCCGCCCAGGTCGGCGGCCACGGCGCTGGCCCGCCCATCCTTGTTCTCGCCGACGATGCGCATGGCCCAGTCGGGGGCCAGATCCACCCAGACGTACTTGACGGAGACGCCCACGTCGAGCGCGTCGAGCGGCTGCCCGCCGGAGCCCCATTCCGCATCGGCATCCCCGATCAAGCGGGTTCCGAATCCGAGGGAGGGTACCAGCTCGTAGCTGCTGAAGAAGCCATACGATTGGCCTTCCTCGTCGACCGCCTCGGTCTCCCCGTAGGACAGGTACATCATGTCGAGGCCGATGCCGCCCCAGCCCTCGAGCGTCGTGGCCAGCCCCAGGTTCAGATAGTAGACATCGTCCGCGAGGTCGGGCACCAGCTTGGCCACCGTGGAGGAGGCTTCCCGCCCCTGATTCTGGGCCAGCAGGGCTGGATTCCACCAGACCGAGAGCGCGCGCTGGGGCAGCGCCACACCGGCCTGGCCCATGCCCGTCGCACGAGCCCCGGGTTTGATCTTGAGGACCCCCGTGCCCCCGTGTGTCTGGGCTCCGGCCGAGCCAGCCATCCCCGCCGCCAGCAGGAGGGCCACAGCAACCGTCGTCGTCCACGCCTTCATCGTTTCACCTCGCAACCAAAGGGTTAGGGGCAGTCTGCGCCCCCCCGTCGATCTCGGGCCCAGAGCCGAAACACCCCCCGGACAACCGGGGTTCCCCCCGGGGGTCTCCTGCCCCGCCGCGAGCCGCTCTGGCGCGAGCTCACAGGCGGTCCGATCGAGGCTACCACAGCCCGCGGAGGGCCTCAAGGAGCCTGCCGAAAGACCACCAGCCGCTCGATCCGCTCGTCGCGCCCGCCGGATGGGTCGCGGGCCACGGCCCGGTAGAAGTAGACGCCGTTGCCCAACGGGTCGCCATCATCGTCCCGCGCATCCCACTGCAGTCCGATGCGCCGAGCCCGCTCGCGGCTCACCTCCTGCTCGTTCAGATGCCGGATCGCACGCCCGGTGGCGGTGTAGATCGTCACCTCCAAGTCCGCGCTCCGGGCCAGTTCGAACAGGAAGTGCGTCTCAGCATCGACCGGGTTCGGCATGGCGTAGACCTGTTCGAGCAGGCGCCCGCCCCCGTCCGTCCCGAGCTGGAACTCGAGCTCCGCGGAGTGCCGGTTCATGACGTTGTCGGATGCGCTCAACACCAGCCGCAGGGGCACGCCGCCCGGCAGTCCTTCAGGCAGGGCATAGACGAGGCGGCCCAGGCGGAAGTCCGCGCCAAAGGTGACCTGCGCGGACACGTCACTGGCCACGAGGTAGCGATCATCCTCGTCCAGGATCGAGACGACGACGGCGCGCGACGGGGTCAGCGCCGCGACGTAGAGGCCGCTCGCGTCGGTCAGGGTGGCGAAGACCCGGCTGCCCGCCTGGGGCGAGGACCCCGGGTTCTCCCACGCCAGCTCGATCTGCGGGGGATCGGTGTCCGTCACGGCACCGCTCGTGTCGGCGCGAATGAAGAGCTGCTGGAGCGACCCAGCGGCATCCTCGGCCTCCTCGCCGGTTTGGGTCGCAAAAGCGTAGATGCGCGCGGGCCCCCGTTCCCCGCTCCGCAGGGCGGTGGGCATGAAGAACTCCTCGGAGAACGCACCGCCCGCGGCGGAGAGATCGGCGGTGAAGATGCGCGCACCCCGCAACCGGTAGTCATCGATCGACTGCGCCGTGGGATGGCGCTGGATGTCGGAGTCGTAGACCTCGAGCGTGACATCGCCCTCGAAGTCGCTCACGGGTCGACCCAGCTCGTCGATCACCTCGCCCCGCAGCATGGTGACCATCCCGCGTCGCAACGTGTCCGCCACCGCCGCGCCCCCTTGCTCGAGCGCCAGGGAGATGCCCAGCTTCGGCGTGGCCAACCGTGTGGCCGGGTCGCCCAGCAGGTTGTAGCGACGATCGTTGTACTCGCTCGTCTTGCCCGACCAGAGCGCAGGACCCAGGGCTGCAGGCCGCAACACCGTCCCCCACGGGAAGACCGCCGCGAAGACCCGCTCGTTGAGCTCCGCGTTGGCGAAGGACGAGGCCAGGCCGCTGGCGCTCACCACGGCGACCGCCCCGCCGTCGGCCATGCGCGCCGCCGCCACGCCCACGCCGTCACCGCCGTGGGCGAACTTGCCGACCGCACACGATGCGGTCAGGAAGAAGAAGAGCCGCTCGCCGTTGGCGAGCGAGCCCAGGGTCGCCGTCTCGAGCAGCCGCTCGTCGGCCAGCTGGGTTTCGCTGCCGTGGCCGACGTAGTTGAACCACAGCACCCCGTCGTCGAGCTGATCCATGAGATCACGCGCTGCATCGGGCTTGCGGTCGTAGATGCACTGGCTGCCGTACTCGATCATGTAGAGCTTGATGGTGTTCGCATCGGGCGGCACCGACTCCTTGACCATGGCCTCGGTCTGTCGCAGGTGCAGCCAGCTCAACTCGTCCGGCTCATAGGATTGGCAGATGTCATCGGCCGCCATCAGAATGCGTTCACGCCACGGCCCCTGCGGCGGATCGACGTCGTAGCGGACGATCTTCTGCACGACGTCCATGGCCTCCGCGGCGCTCATCACGGGCAAGCGGCCCAGGGCCAGGTCGAGCCCCGCATCGCCTGGCCCGTCGAGCATCCCGAACCAGTCGTCGCCGAAGTGCTCGGGGCGCCACGAAGGATCGTTGACCAGCGCGAAGTTGAAGTACAGGTAGCCGGGCACGTAATCGGTCGCGTTGAGGCCCAGGTAGCCGCGCGGGTCGTAATGCGCGTTGCCCAGCAGCATGAGGTGCGTCAGGGTCTGCCAGGAGGCGCCCCCGTTCCAGTGGAGCCAGGCATACCGGACGAAGTTGCGCAGCGCCGCCGGATCGCGCTGCCCGCCGCCGAACTCGTCGAAGATCTGCTGGATGTCCACGACCGCAACCCGCGCGGGCTGGGCTGAGTCTCCCCCGGCACCGTAGTAGCGCGTGGCCCGGTGCGCGGCAAGGTGCGCCGAGGCCTGGTCGAACGCGCGCGGCGCGACGATCAGGTAGTCGATCGCCTCCGTCCGATCGCGCAACAGCGGGGTGTTCCAGTGGGGCAACGTCAGGTCGGCGGGAGCGGCCGCGTCGGCGAGCTTCAGCATGACCAGCCGGGCGCTCTCGCCCGCCGGCGTCACGCTGAACTCCGCCGCCTGCATCCCGCCCCGCTCGGTGTAGGCCGGCACCAGGCGGACCGGTGCGCGCGGGTCGCTGGCGTCCAGGAGCAGCCAGCCCTCGGCGCTGGCCAGGCCCGAGATCACGTACCGGCTGCCGGCGGCCTCGTCCGCGGTCACGAAGAAGGCGAGCGAATCGCCGCGCATGACGAGGTCCCGCTCGTACTGGCACTCCATGCACGCCAGGTAGGAGCCGTCCGCCAGCGGCTCCCCTTGCGCGTTCTGGCGCGCAGGCACCGTCATCCAGACGCGCACCTGGCTTGCGTCGGCGGCGAACTGCGCATCGAGCAATCCGCGCTGATAGGCCTGCCAGACGATCGTCCCCAGGGTGATGCGGGGGGCGGTCAACGGAGAGCCGATCTGGGCCTCCACGAGGAGGTTGTGGTCATCGAACCCGTCCATGATCAAGTTCTTGCCCCAGGCCGACAGACGCAGCTCGGCCTGCGTGCCGATCACGACATCCGGCAGTGTGAAGTCCACCGTCGACGGCACGCCGGCCAGATCCAGCCAGAGAAACCGCTCCCAGGGCAGGGCCGCCAGGCGCGGGCGGGGGTCGTAGATCCGGTTCTGCTCGAGGTGGATTCGGGCGTGCGCCGTGGTTCGTTCCACCGCCCCCGACTGGGGCTGGGCCTCGCGCTCCTCCATCCACAGGGGATCGGTGCTGAAGGTGCCGCCCCAGGTCAACCAGTAGGTGAACGTCCTCGCGTAGGGGTGCTGGTAGTAGGGATCCTGAGCCTGGGCCGCAAGACCCAGATCATCGCGCCAGCCGTCCGGACCGTTGCCCAGGAAATAGACGCGCGTCTCTTCGTCCCAGGCACCGTCGCCGTCGTCGACGACCCACAGGGCGCAGGGCTCCATCCACGCCGGCAGGTTCTCGACCAGCTCGTTCTCGGGCAGCTCGCCCGCGTCGGCGCAGAACAATCGCAGATCCGCGAGGCCGACGAGCGCCGGCTGGTAGCCGAGCCGGGCCAGATCGTCCGCCGTGATCACGTAGAGGCCGCGCTGCCCGATCTCGATGCGCACCCAATCGGGCGCGCTGCCAAAGCTGTCCCCCCGCCCCGTCAGGCCTGCACCCGGGCCCTGGCTGAGGCGTCCGGTCCCGGGCGCGCCGACCTCCGCGCTCGGGCCGCTGGGCGGCGCGCTGGTCGCGGGGCGGCTCCAGGTCGCTGCCGATGCCGGGTTGACCACCAGGCGATCGAGGAGCTTGCGCCAGGGGTCTTCGCGCGCCGGACCCGCCACGCGCGCGCGCCCCTGGGCACGAGACTCGGAGCGCGTCCCGTCCCCCGCGGCGAGGACCGAGAACTCGACGGTGATGCGCAGGATGCGCGGCGACTGGATGCGCCCGCGCGCGTCCGGGGCGACGGGCTGCACCCGGAGATCGAGCAGGCGCTGCGTGGCGGCCCAATAGGGCCGGCCCACGCGGACATAGCCCGCGGGGTCAGCCGATTCTCGATCTTCCTGGGCGGCCGCGGGTCCGTCGTCCGCGGGCAGCTCTGCCAGAGCGTGCCCCAGCGGCGCCAGGTCGAGGGCTTCGACCCGCACGGCGGGGTCGGCATCGGGCGGCAACGCCACCCGCAGGTCGAGGGCGGGAACGATGCGGCCTTGCGCCACACCCCAGCCCGGGAAGCCGGCTAGCTGCAACCGCCCGCCGCCGGTTGACTCTTCGACCACCCACTCCGGCTCGGGCACCTGCACCGCGAGAACCACGCGCTCGCCGCTCGATTCGAGCAGGGTCCACGGCACGGGCGCGGCCGCGAGCGCCCGTGGCCACAGGGCGAAGGCGGTGAGGAGCAGTGTGAGCTGGGTCCAGGGCCGGAAGGTGTGAGCCCTCTTTTCACGGACGGATGCGCTGCAGTGGGAAGGCCTGGCAACAGACATCAGCTTTAACTGCCTCCCTCCTCGCCGGGTCCGCTCAGGCGTTCGGCCTCTTCGGGCAACATGATCGGGATGTCGTCCTTGACCGGGTACGCCAGTTTGCACGCCGGGCAAATCAGCCGTTCGGGTTCCCGCTCGTATCTCAGATCTCCTTTACAGGCAGGACACACGAGAATGTCCAACAATTCCTGGCTGAGCATGGGATCCCCCCTTTGGATGCGCCAAGGGCGGCGATGGCACGCGCTTTCGGCTTGCCGGGCGATCGCCCTCGTTCCTACCATGGCCGCCGCGACCCTCGAGGGGGCGGCGGCCGTGCAGTGCGGCGGACGACACTCCTGGGCGGCCCTGTCCGCGGACAGCGGCAACGTAACAAAGGGGTCTGGGGGTGTCAATGCGAGCAAGCCTCTGCGAGACTGGAGCTTGGGCCAGCAAGCCCCTCCCGGATAGCGGGGCGCGAGCCGTGTCCGCGCAGCCAGGCCAGGCGTGGTGCGTGGCCGCGGTCATCGCGGCGACCATTTTCGCCTCGGGCGCCCCGACGTCGGTCTTCCTCGCGCAGTTCGGCATCTTCGCCTCGCTGGCCGTGGCGCTCGCGTGCCCCCGCTGTGCGCTCCAGCCGCTCGCGCGTCATCCGCACCTATCGGCCGCGCTGGCCTTCTACTTCCTGGTGCAGCTCGCATCGATCGCCTACTCGCAACACCCGCTGCGATCGCTGATCTGCCTGCGCGGCGACTGGCCGGTGCTCTACCTGCCGATCCTCCTGGCGGTCCTGCAGGTGCCTCTGGCGCGCAAGACCGCGTGGGTGGCTGTGCTCAGCGCCGTCGCGCTCGCCGGTGTCGTGGGACTCCTCCAGCACTTCACCGGCACAGATCCACTGGGCAAGTCGATCCTCGAGGCCGACGGCAGCGGGCGCTTCCACGCGATCGGCAGCTTGAAGGGCCACCTCACCTATGGCGGCGTCATGCTCGTCGGCCTCGTCGGCGCGTTCACGTTGCTCCTGACGGGGAGGGGACGCGGCCGCGCTGCCGCGCTCGTGGTGGTCGCCGCCTGCGGCCTGGGGTTGGTGATGAGCTACGCGCGCTCCGCGCTCTTCGGCGCGCTGATCGGGGTGGTCGCGGCGACCCTCGCCGCGCTCGTCCGGAGCCGGCGCGCCACGGGTGGCCGGGCGTTCATCCTGAGCACGGCGGCGTTGGTCGCGGCTGGCTGCATCCTGGCCGTCGCGCTCACACCTGGCCTGCGGTCTCGGCTGGCCGAGCTGGGCGGCGAGGGAACCAGCCCGCGCGTGCGCCTGTGGGGCACCGCGCTGGCGATCTTTGCCGACTTCCCGCTCTTCGGGGCGGGACTGGGCAGCTTCAAGTCTCACTTCCCGCTCTACCGGCTGCCCGGTGACTACATGGCGACCGGCCATCCCCACAACGACGCGCTCAACGTGCTGGTCCACTCCGGGCTGGCAGGCCTGCTCGCCTGGGGCGCGCTGTGGTGGACCACGCTGCGGGCGGCGACCGGCGGGCGCAGGACGGGGTGGGCGGGCCTGGACCCGGGCGCGCTCGCGATCGCGATCGTCGTGGCCTTCCTCGCCGCGGGGCTGGGCCAGTGCTACTTCACCGACGAGGAGCCGGCCGCCATGCTGTGGCTGCTCCTGGCCCTGGCCGTCAGCGAGCGCGACTCGGCGGCCGCGACCGAGAGCACGCCGGCTTCGCCCGAACGGCCGCCGCGACGGCGATTGCGGCCGGGCAATCTGGAGCGCGCGCTCAAGCGAGCCCTCCTGCCCATGGCGGCGGCGCTCCTCCTGCCGCGCGACCGGCGGGCCGCGCCCGCACTCGCCAGCGCGGGCGGGCCCGCCCAGCGGC
>CAZDKK010000103.1:0-13835 GCA_964506245.1 uncultured bacterium
GCCTCGCCCCCAGCGCGTGGACCGGGGTCACGCTGCTCGGGTCCGTTGCGCCCCGCGCTGGCACCGGGCCCGCGGCGGTGTTCGACGCCTTCGCGCGCCGGCCGGCCTGGGCGCTGCTCGGGCTGGCGCTGGTCGTGGTCGCGGGGGCGGGATGGTGGGCGCTCGTCGCTCGGGCGCGGCGGCGGCGGTCGGCCGGTCGCAGGCGTCGACCGTCAAGTTGACCCCGCCCGTCTGCCGGCGTGGCGTGCTTGTTCTCATCCTGCGGCCAGGGGCCCGCGCGCAGCATCCACACGCCCCCGCCCGGCAGCCGCTGGACACGCAGCGTCGATCCCCCCGCGCGAGTTCACCAGGCTCCGCCGTGTGGCCAGCGGCGGATTGGGCCCCGTGCAGGTGACGACCGCCGCGGCGTTGGCGATTGCCCGGCGATTCCTCCTCCCCTAGGATCCGGTAGGACTCGGCTTCAGCTTGGCGACCATCACTCCTACCGGAAGGGCCGGTTCATCACCCTGCTCGTTTCCACTGGCCCCCCCGGCTTGCAGGGAATCGACCCCGGGCGGAACCGGGAAGGCGGCAGTTCGCAGCGGACCGGATCGCGATGGACGAATGCGCCGACATCCAGGGCATCCAGGAGCTCCTCGCCCGAGCCCTCCAGGGCGACCGCGTGGCGGAGGAGCGCCTCTTCGGCCGCCTGCATGCAAGGATCCTCGCCGTGGCGAAACGTAGGGTGCGAGACGCGGAGGCGGCGCGGGACATCGCCCAGGAGACGATGCAGACGGTCTTCGAGAAGTACCGGAGCGCCGACCTCGCGCGGGGGCTGCTGCCGTGGGTCTTCGTGGTCCTGCGCAACAAGGTGGGCAACTACTTGAAACGCAGCCATGTGGAAGCCCAGCGGCGGATCGCGGTGGAGGACACGCGGATGGCCGAGGTGGTGGGTCTTGCGCCCGATGGAGAGCGCGCGGCGTTCGACCTCGTGCGCCAGCTCGAGGTCGCGCTGACGCGGGCCACCGCGGAGTGCCGCGCGATCTTCCGCCTCCTGCTGAGCGGCGCCGGACGCCAGGAGATCCAGGCGGCCTTCGGTCACGAGCCGCTCGGAACGGTCGACAGCCGGATCTCGCGCTGCCGCCGCAAGCTGGTGGACACCATCGAACACGCTGCAGTCCGGGCGACCGTCGCGATCCCCGCTCACGGTCCGGGCCGCCGGAACCATCCCGGCGAGCCGGCCGGTCCGAAGGAGGATCCTCATGGCTGAGCACGAGACATCCCGGTGCGCGCGGCCCGAGCTGGCTGCGCTGCTCGCCTGCTACGAGCATGACCTGCTCGAGGCGGAGGAACGCCGGCGCTTCGAGGATCACCTGCTGGAGTGCGACGCGTGCTTCGCGGAGCTGGAGCGCGGCGCGCGGGTGACGGCCGCCATGCGGGAGCACGCGCCCGACCTGCTCCGCGCCCTCCACCGCCGGGAGGCGACGTCCGTCTCGGCGGGCCATGCGCTCCGCCGCCTCGCCCGGGCGGTGCTGGAAGGCCTCCGGCGCCCGGCAATTCTCGCGCCAGTGCTCGCGGCCCTCGTCATCGCGGTCGTGCTGCTGCGTCCCGGCTCGGCACCACCTGACCTCGCGGGGCTGGCGACGTTCCCCACCGATATCGTTGCCGGCTCCGAGGTGCGCGCCCCGGGCACGGCGGAGACCGATGCGTTGCGCGAGCTGCTCGCCACGGGGCGCGGCCACATCGCCGCCGGCAACTTCGCCGCGGCCGAGCGCTTCCTGCAGGCCGCGCGCGATCGGACGCCCGAGAGCACCGAGGCCGCCTGGCTGCTCGGGCTGGCGCTCGCGCTCCAGGGCGCGCCCGAGCGCGCGATCGCGCCCCTCGAGTTCGCTGCCGCTTCCCCCGACAGCACGGCCCGCGTCATGGGGCAGTGGATCCTGGCCAACTGCTACCTTAAGCTGGGCGAGGTCGATCAGGCGAGGTCGCGGCTGGAGCAAGTGCGCGCGGCCGGGGGGCCCTTTGCGGGCAGCGCGGCGGGCGTGCTCGCGCGGATGCCCGGCCCGGCACACGGCCAGAAGCGGGAAGCAACGAGGCAGGGACGCTGAAGCTCGCCATCCCGCCCGCCATCCCGCCGCTCCGCCTGTCGGCCGTGCAGCCCTTGAGGCGAATGCTGCGTCAGCTCACGCTCCCGAACCGGATGGAGGGATCTTGGACGTTCTCGGGATGTCAGCGCTGGTGTGGCTGAGCTCCCTGGCGGCTGGATTCCTGGGCGCCCTGACGGGGCTGGGTGGCGGGATCGTGATCGTGCCGCTCTTGACCCTCTGCTTCAATGTGGACATCCGCTACGCGGCCGGCGCCTCCCTGATCTCGGTGATCGCGACCTCCTCCGGCGCCGCCACCGCCTACGTCCGGGAAGGCTTCAGCAACATCCGCGTCGGGATGTTCCTGGAGATCGCGACCACGCTGGGCGCCCTTGCCGGTGCGTTCCTGGCCGTGCGCCTGTCTCCCTCGGTTGTCGCCGTCATCTTCGGCGGCGTGCTGCTCCACTCGGCCTATCTCTCCCTGCGCGGCGCGCATTCAAGGCCCGGGATCGTGCGCGCCGATCGCCTGGCCGTTCGCTTGCGGCTGGGGGGGCGCTACCCGGAGAACGGGGGCTGGCGCACGTACGAGGTGCGGCGCGTGCCCGCCGGTTTCGGTCTGATGTTCGTCGCCGGTTCCCTCTCGGGTCTGCTGGGCATCGGCAGCGGCGCCGTGAAGGTCCTGGCGATGGATCGCGCCATGGGGATGCCGTTCAAGGCATCCACGGCAACGAGCAACTTCATGATCGGGGTGACGGCCGCTGCCAGCGCCGGCGTGTATCTCAACCGGGGCTACATCGACCCGGGACTGGCCATGCCGGTGATGTTGGGTGTCCTGCTCGGATCGATGCTGGGGGCGCATGAATTGGTGCGGGCGCGTTCCAGCCGGCTGCGCCTGATCTTTGCGGCTGCAATCCTGCTCCTCGCCGTGGAGATGATCTACAACGGCCTGACCGGGAGGATCTGAGATGGCCGGAGCACCGGAGCGCTGGTCGGACGAGAGGATCGAGCAGGTCCTGAGCGCACTGCTGCGGATCGGCGTGATCGCGGCCGCCGCGATCGTCCTGGCCGGCGGTGTCTTCTATTTGATCCGGTACGGAGGAACGACGCCCGACTACCGCGTCTTCCACGGCGAGCCGGCCGATCTGCGCGGCGTGGGGGGAATCGTGCGCGAGGTCCTGGGGTTGCACCGCCGGGCCACGATCCAGCTCGGACTGCTGGTGCTGATGGCGATCCCGGTGGCACGCGTCGCTCTGCAATCGTTCGCGTTTCTCAAACAGCGCGACACGACCTACGTCATCATCAGTCTGGCGGTTCTCTCCCTGCTCATCTTCAGCATGGCCGGTGGGGGAAGATGATCCCGTCCTTCCTCGGCGTCGCGGCCTTGGGTACGATGACCGCAGTTGTGTCCATTTCGCTCTCCGGTCGTGCGACGGAAGGAGCCGCCGATGAAGCACGCTGGCCGCTGCCGGGTGTTTTCAGGGTTGCCATCCCTGCTCGCGCTGGCCTTGGCCGCCGCTGGCCTGATCCACCAGCCGGCCGCGGCACAGCCCGCGGCCGCGGGGGGAGGGATGCCGGCAGCCCCTGCCGGCCCGCTGGGCTACTACCGCTACCCCGCCCTCCGCGGCGAGACGATCGTCTTCGTCGCCGAGGGTGACCTCTGGACCGTGGGCGTCCAGGGCGGCGCCGCCCGGCGCCTGACCACGCACCTCGAGGTCGAGGACCATCCGGCCATCTCGCCCGACGGCAGCCTGCTCGCCTTCACGGCCTCCTACGAGGGGCCCTACGAGGTCTACACCATGCCCCTCGAGGGTGGGCTGCCCACGCGGCGCACGTATCACGGCGAGTGGGCCAGCGTCGCGGGCTGGACGCCGGATGGCCGTGTTCTCTACGCGACCCAGCACTTCTCGACGCTGCCCAACACGCAGCTCGCCACCGTCGATCCCGCCACGGGCGCCATCGAGCTGGTGCCGCTCGCCCAGGCCTCCGAGGGCGTCTACGAGCCCACCGGACGGACGCTCTACTTCACCCGCTTCGCCCGGCAGTGGAGCTACGCGAAGGGATACCAGGGCGGCACGGCACAGAACCTGTGGCGCTACACGCAGGGCGAGGCTGAGGCGGTGCCGCTCACCGCCGACTATCATGGCACGAGCCGGCATCCCATGTGGTGGAACGGCCGCATCTACTTTGCCAGTGACCGCGACGGCACGATGAACCTGTGGTCCATGACGCCGGAGGGCGGCGACCTGCGCCAGCACACCCGGCACGACGGGTGGGATGTGCAGTCCCCCTCGCAGTCCGGAGGGCGGATCGTCTACCAGCTCGGTGCCGACCTGCACTTGGTCGACATCGCCGCGGACCGCGATTGGATCGTGCCGATCACGCTGCCCTCGGATCTCGACCAGGCGCGCGAACGCTGGATCGAAGAGCCCGCGGAGCACCTCTCGGCTGCCCACATCTCCTCCGACGGCACCCGGCTCGTGCTCACCGCCTACGGCCAGGTTTTCGTGGCGCCGGTCAAGCAGGGGCGACTCGTTGAGGTCACGCGCACGTCGGGCGTGCGCTACCGCAGCGGGTGCTTCGCAGCCGACGGCCAGTCCTTGCTGGTGCTGTCGGACGAGAGCGGCGAGGTCGAGTGGTGGCGCCTGTCGCCCACGGGCACATGGCCCGCGGAGCAGCTCAGCACGGATGGCTCGGTCGTGCGCTTCGATGGTGTGCCGTCGCCCGACGGCCGGTGGATCGCCTACACCGACCACAACCAGCGGCTGTGGGTCTTCGATGCCCGCGCGCGGCGCTCGACCCTGGTTGCCGAATCGCCGGAGTGGATCATCGGCGACCCGGCTTGGTCGCCCGACAGCCGCTGGCTGGCCTACGGACTCGCGGCCGCGAACATGCTGCAGCAGATCCAGATCTACGATCTCACCGAGGGGCGCAGCAGGCCGGTGACGAGCGACCGTTACCGCTGCTGGAATCCGCGCTGGAGCGCGGACGGCCACTGGCTCTACCTCCTCTCCGACCGCACGTTTGCGTCGCGCGTCTCCGGCCCGTGGGGTTCACGGCAACCCGAGCCCTTCTTCGATGAGCAGACGCGGATCTACCTGCTGGCGCTCGAGCCCGGGCTGCGCTCGCCCTTCGCGCCCGCCGACGAGCTGCACGCCGAAACCCCACGCGACGATGACACGAGCCGGCCCGCGCCCGCCGATGCGGGCGGCGGCAGGGCTGAGATTCCCGGCGCCGCGGCCCCGCCCCCGCGCGTTCGCATCGACTTCACCGGCATTCTCGAGCGATTGGAGATCGTGCCGGTTCCGGCCGGCAACTACGAAGACTTGTCGGTCAACAGCGAACGTCTGTTCTGGACCGTGCACAGTGGCGCCGGGGGCGACACCATGACGCTCCGCGCGCTGGAGATCGGCAACGAAGACCCCGACCCGATCACGCTCCTCTCGGGGATTCGCGGGTACGAGCTCGCGGGCGGCGGCCGGCACCTGCTCGTGCGCAAGGAAGACTCCTTCTACGTCCTCGACGCATCCAGCGGCCCCGCGCCGGAGCTCGACGATGCGCAGGTGGATCTCTCTGGCTGGACCTTCCCGATCGACCCGCGCGAGAAGTGGCGCCAGATGTTCGTCGAGTCCTGGCGCCTCGAGCGCGACTATTTCTACGATCCTCAGATGCATGGCCTCGACTGGCTGGCTGTCCTGCAGAAGTACCTGCCGCTGGTCGATCGGCTCACCGACCGCAATGAGCTCGCCAACCTCCAGGCCCAGATGGCCGGCGAGCTGGGGGCGCTCCACACCGGGGTCTGGGGCGGGGACTTCCGCGAGCCCGAGGTGCGTGTGGAGACGGCGTCCCTGGGCGCGGTGCTGCGCCGCGATCCCGCGGCCGGGGGCTGCCGCGTCGCGCGCGTCTACCGCGCCGATCCCGACGAACCCGAGCAGCTCGCGCCGCTGGCGCGGAGCGGTGCCGCGGTTGCGGCGGGCGAGGTCATCACCGCCATCAACGGCGTGGACCTGTGGGCGGTCGCCGACCCGGGCCTACTCCTGCGCGCTCAGGCTGACCGCCAGGTCCGCCTGGCCGTGAAATCCACCCAGGGCAAGCTGCGCGAGGTCATCGTCACCCCGATCGCTCCTGGCCGCGCCAAGGACCTGCGCTATGAGGAGTGGGAGTACACGCGCCGGCTCATGACCGACAGTCTGAGCGCCGGCGACATCGGGTACATCCATCTGCGCGGGATGGGTGCCGGGGACATGGCCCAGTGGCAGCGCGACTTCTACCCGGTGTTCAACCGCCGCGGCCTGATCGTCGACGCCCGCCACAACAACGGTGGCAACATCGATAGCTGGATCCTCGAGAAGCTGCTGCGCCGCGCCTGGATGTACTGGCAACCGCGGATCGGCGCACCCTACTGGAACATGCAGCAGGCCTTCCGCGGCCACCTCGTGGTGTTGGTCGACGAGTGGACGATGTCCGACGGCGAGGCATTCGCCGAGGGGTTCCGGCGACTGGGTCTCGGCCAGGTGATCGGCACGCGCACGTGGGGCGGTGAGATCTGGCTGACGAGCAGCAACCGGCTGGTCGACAACGGCATCGTCTCGGCGGCCGAGTTCGGCGTCTACGGCCCGGAGGGGCGCTGGCTGATCGAGGGCCACGGCGTCGATCCGGACATCGTCGTCGACAACCTGCCGCACGCGACCTTTCTCGGGGGGGACGCGCAGCTGCGCGCGGCGCTTGCGCACCTGCAGGCGCTCATCCGCGAGGAGCCGCGCGACGTGCCGCCCGCACCGGCGTACCCGCGCCGGTCGCCGGGGCGTTGACAGCCGGCACTTGGCGCCCTACCGTCGGTTCGGCTTGTACGCGGATCTCCGGGGTCCCCCACCCCAGCACAGGGAGGTGTTTCGTGCTGAGTCCTGTCCGTCCGCTCTGCATGCGTGCCTCTGCCGCGCTCCTGGCCACCGCGCTTGCCGCCAGCATCGGCCCCCTGCCACCGCCCGCACACGCGGCCAAACCCGCGCCCGACGTGGTCACCGGCGCCACGTTCGCCACCCCCGCCCTCTTCGATCGCGTCGAGGAGTTCCGCCTGGAAAACGGGATGCTCTTCCTGCTGCTCCCGCGTCACGACGTGCCGACCGTCTCGGGGCGGATCCGCTTCCGGGCCGGCAACGTCGACTGCCCAGCAGGGGCCTCGGGTGTCGCCCACATGTTCGAGCACATGGCCTTCCAGGGCACCGATCGCATCGGGACCCGCGATGCGGCGCGCGAGCGCGTTGTCGAGGACAGCGTGCGGGTGGCCGGTCTGGCCCTGGCCGCCGAGACGATCCGCGGCGAGCGGGCCGACACCGCGCGCGTGGGGTTGCTGCGCGAGGAGCTTGCCCGACTGAGCGAACGCCAGTCGGCGCTCACCCTGCCCAACGAGTTCTCCCGCATCTACGACCGCTACTCCTACTACTTCAACGCCTGGACCTCCCGGGACTTCACGCAGTACGAGACCGACGTCCCGGCCAACGCGCTCGAGGTGTGGATGCTGATGGAGAGCGAGCGGCTTCAGCACCCGTCGTTCCGGGGTTTCTATCCCGAGCGGGACGTCGTCATGGAAGAGCAGAAGGAGGGTCAGGATGATCCCACCGGCGAGGCCTGGGACCTCCTCTACGCCACGGCCTACCTCGCCCATCCCTACCGGCTGCCCATCATCGGCTACGAGAGCGATCTGGCCAACCTGACGCTGGAGGCGGCCGAGGCCTTCAACCGCGCCTACTATGTGCCCGGCAACGCGATCGCCACCCTCGTGGGCGACTTCGACCCGGCCGTCGCCAAGCGGATGATCCGCGACTACTTCGGGGACATTCCGGCTGGGCCGCCGCCACCGGAAATCCGCACGGTCGAGCCCCCCCAGAAGGGCATGCGCCGTGCGACCCTGCGGCAAGGCACCGAGAGCGAGCTCTTCGTTGTCTTCCACGGTTTCGCGCCCACCGATCGCCGCGCGCTGGTCCTGAGTCTGCTGGCCGACGTCCTCAGCCGGGACATCACGAGCCGCCTCGACCAGCGGCTGGACATCCGGGAGCACGCCGCCCGCCAGGTCTGGGCCAGCGCCCGCACCGATGGCCGCTACCCCGGCCTGCTCGTCATCCACGCCGCCCCGCTCGAGGGCTTCACCAACGAGCAGGTGGAGCAGATGATCTGGGAGGAGCTCGCGCGCGTCGTGACCGAACCCGTCAGCGCGCGCCGGCTGGCGGAGATCCGGGCCTCACGCCACAAGCGCTTCTACCGTTCGCTCGCCACGAACGCGGACCTGGCCGAGACGCTGGCCAGCGCCCAGGCGACGTATGGCGACTGGCGGCAGTTCCTCGAGGCGCAGCGCGAGATCGACCGCATCACGGTCGAGGAGGTGACCAGCATGGCGCGCGACCTCTTCCGGCACGACCTGGCCACGGTCATCCTGGTGGAGCCCGCCGATCAGGCAGCGGCACAGGAAGGGGGTGTGCGATGAGCCGAGCCCTCTGCCCGCACTTCGGCGCGCTGATCCTCGCCGCCGCCGGTGTCGCCGTTGCCGCAGCTCCGGTGCCGGCCGAAACTCCCCGCCACCCCGACGAGCTGACGATCCCCGCCATCGAGTTCACGCCGCTGGCGGCGCAGCACGCGACGCTGGCCGGCGGCATCCTGGTGATCCTCTACCCGAACCGCGACCTGCCGATCCTCGACCTGACGATCCAGTTCCGGATGGGGGTGCGCTACCTGCCGGCCGAGGAGCACACGGCCTGCGGCATCTTGGCCAACCTCTGGCGCGACGGCGGAACCGAGCACATCCCGCCCGACTCGCTGGACTCGATCCTGACGGGGCTGGACGCCACGGTCAGCAGCTTCGTGGGGGACCGGACGGGGGGCGTCAGCATCAGTCTGAGCAAGGACGATCTCGAGCGGGCCCTGCCGATCTGGCGCGACGTGGTCGTGTCGCCGGGCTTCGACGCCGATCGCCTCGCGCGGGCGCAGGCCAACCGGCTGAAGGAGCTGCAGGACATCAACAACGACCCGGGGGCGATCGCCGATGTGAGGTTCCGCTGGCTCCTCATGGGTCCGGACTATCCGACCTCGCGGATGGAGACGCGGGCCGACATCGATGCGGTGACACCCGCCAAGCTGCGTGCCCTGCACGGCCGCTTCGCGCGGCCCGAGAACGCGCTCATCGGCGTGAGCGGCGACTTCGATCCCGCCGAGATGCTCGCCCGCCTCGACCGGCTGTTCCGCGACTGGCCCGCCCCCGGACCCTATGTGGCGCCGGTGCGGGCGCCCTGGGTGCCGAACCCGCAGCCGGGCGTCTACCTGCTGCGCGGGGAGTACGAGCAGAGCCAGGTCCGGCTGGGGCGCCTCATCCCCGATCTGACCGACGCATCGCCGGACTACGCCGCGGCCACGATCCTGAGCTTCGGGCTCGGCTACGAGCGGGTCTTCTACCGCGTGCGCGAGGAGGGGCTCACCTACGGCGCGGCGGTGATGCTCAACGTCGGCGACGAGCGCAGCTCGCTGCGCGGCTTCGGCTCCTGTCGCCCCGACGCCACCCTGCCCCTGCTGCGGGCGATGCTGGAGGAGACACAGCGGGTGGCGGTCGAACCGATCGCCGGGGCGGACCTGGAGGCTGCGCGCGTCTTCAGGATCGGCACGGAGGTGCGCGCCAGCGAGACCGCGGCGGCCATCGTGGCGCAGAAGGTGAGCGACCGGATGAACGATCGCCCCGAGGGGTTCCGCGCCGAGCTGCTGCAGCGGCTGAAGTCGGCTACCGAGGAGGACATGGGCCGGCTGGCCCGGCAGTACGTGGTCCGGGACGAGCCGTGGGTGCTCCTGGTGCTCGGCAACCCGGACGGCTTCGGGGCTCCCCTCGACAGCCTCGGTCTGGGCCCGGTGCGCGAGCTGGAGCCGATCACCTTCGGGGAGTAGGGGCCACTTCGAGCTTCCGGGCGCAGCCTGCACCGCCGCCGCCGGCGCAGGCGCACGCGCACGCGCAGGCCACGCAGGCACAGGCGCACGCGCGTCCGCGGTCAGCGGGCGTCACCCCGGTGCCATGAAAAGTGGCGCCCGGCACATAGAGGCCGCCGCCGGTGTAGCGGCCTCGCCCGCCCCCGCCCCGGGCGAGCCTCACCAGGACGAGCACCACCACCAGGGCCACCAGCCCAAGGCCGATCGCCACAGTGGGGCCCGCGCCGGTCCCGCCCTTGGCGGCCGGCAGGGGCTGACTCGCCGGCCACTGGGACTGCGGGAAGAGGAGGTCGATCGGAAAGCGCTCCCCCGGGCTGAGATTCGCCTTCGCCCAGACCAGCTCGCGCTCGCCAGTCACGTCGGCCGGCGGCTTCACCCGCACCGAATCGAGCACGGCGAAGTGGCGCAGCGTGATGCGCAGCGAATCGGTCCGGGCGCGGTCGTACCAGCCGGGTGTGAACTGGAGGTGCACCCCGGTGCGCCGGCGGAAGATGAGGTTCTCCGTCGCGATGGAGAGCGCGACCGTGAAGGTCTCACCCGGGCGATAGTCGCGCACCAGGTCGAGGCGCACACCGCTCCACGATCCCTCGCTGGCGTTGCTCGCCGACGCGGCATCGATGCCGTGTTCGAGGAGCGTGAATCGGGAAGCGGGCGTCCCGATCGTGATCCAGGGGATGTGCCCGCTCTCGACCAGCCAGGTCTGACGGTAGTCGATGCGCACCTTTCCATCCGGGGCGGGGGTGAGCATGACCTGGTAGTCGAGGATCCGATAGGTCCCCGTGTCCTGCGCCGCCGCACAGGGGGCCGCCGCGAAAAACAACGCAAGGGACAGGCCGAAGGAGAGCCCGAGGGCGAAAACGAGAAGCCGCGCGAGCAGGGCGACGCGCATCACCGCACCTCCTCCCTGTGTCGGGGCGTCGGGTCGAGCGGGCACGCGCCGGCGCAGGTCGCGATCTGGACACATCCGCGGCATTCATCGGGCAGCCGCTGGTGTTCCCGCAGACTCCCGCAGGTTGGGTGCTCCCAGATCGCCTTCCATTCGTCGCGCAGGATGTTGCCCACGCTCTCGGGCCACGATTGGCAGGGCAGCACGTTCCCATCGGGCTCGATGAGCATGTTGTGCGCCGCCGCGCTGCAGGCCTTGACGCCGAAGCCGAGGTCGATCGGGTTGATCCCCTGCCCGTAGCAGGTCGGCGAGTACCACTGCAGCTCCAGGCCGAGTCCGGCGGCCAGTCGCCCGGCCCCCTCCAGAATCGGCCGCAGCTCGCTGTCCGCCAGTCCCTGGTCCTGGCGGTAGCGCACCCCGCGGCCGCTGCAGATGAGCGTGTTGCACGCGGCATGCCGGACCCCGAGCCCCTGCAACCAATGCAGCGTCCGCTCGAAATCGGCGGCATTCGGGCGGGCCAGCGTGGTGTTGGTGACGACGGCCAGCCCCGCCTCCAGCGCGGCCAGCAGCCCCGCCACGGTTTGCGCGTGCGATCCGGGTGTGCCGGTCATCGCATCGTGCGTGGCCGGATCGGCGCTCTCGATCGTCACCTGGACGTAGTCGAGGCTGGCCTCGCGCAGGGCTCGCGCAAGGCCGGCCAGCCGCGTGCCGTTGGTGACGAGGCCGGTGACGAACTCCTCCGCCTCCTCGACCAGCGTGACGAGGTCATCTCGCAGGGTCGGTTCGCCGCCGGTGAACACGACCTGCGGGATCCCGATCCTCCAGAGAATCCCGTAGACCCGGCGCCACTCCTCGACCGTCAGTTCGCGCGCAGCGGGGCGCGAGCCGTTGTAGCATTTCTGGCAGGCGAGATTGCAGGCATAGGTGATCGCCAGATCCATCCGGGCGGGCGCGGCCCAACCTCCGATCCGGATCTCCTTGCCCGGCAGGCCGGCGCCCAGCGGACAGCCTTCCTCGGCGATCTTCTGGATCGTGCCGAAGATGCGGTCCAGGTCGGCGCGGATGCGCTCGCGCGTGACGCGCCGGCGGCCGAAGGGCAGGCGGGACCCGTACTGGGCGAACATGCGCTCGACCACGTGAGCCGCGACCTTCTCCGTCTCGTCGCCCTCTCCCCGCTGGTAGAGCCACATCGCGTCGATGAGATGGGTCAGGAAGTCGGCCGCGGTCGGATCCAGCACCAGCGGCGGCTGCCGGCCGTCGATCCACAGGTAGCTCTCCCGCGTCGGATCGGTCGTGCGCAGGTGGAAGCGATGTCCATTGATGGTGGCGTGCCGGATCCCCTCGGCGCTGAAGTGCGGTTTTCTCATGCCGGTCCCTCTCGGCTCTCCGTTCCACCCGCGGCGTCCCGGCCGCGGCGTCCCCCGAACCCCTGCCGCAGCACCCCTCACCGGGAGGGTGTACCGCACCTGCTCGCGGCTGTCGAACGATCGCCGTAATTGATTACGCGAAAGCCACATACGGCGTACGCGCCCCTCTCGCCTGGCGCGCCAACGCCCCCTGGCCCGCTCGCCGGTCACCCTGGAGGCCGCCCGCGCCGTACCCCGCGAGGGCCGGCGGTCCAGGCTCCTCAACCCGGCAGATTCCCGCAGGAAAGGGGTAGACAGCGCAACGCGAATCGGCGATTCTGTCTACGGGCGTCGGGCGGTGGCGTTTCTAGCGCCGTCGCGGCGGCGACCGTGGATGCCTAAGTTCCGTGTTCGGAGGGGAAGCCAGCAGAGGCCTGCTTCAATCCGCACTTTGGGTTTGCCAGGTCGAGATCCTGCAGTATTGCACGCCTTCTTGTTCCTGTTCACGCCACGCGCGTCGGCGGGATATCACGAAGGGGCGGGAATCCAGCGATTTCGACGGTGTCCCACGGGCAGGGGCTTGGGACAGATGTTTGCACTTGGGAGCGCTTTCGGTGCGGCGAGGGTAGCGCTCCGTCGATGAAAGGTTTTTGAGCATGTCGAACAATCTGTATGTTGGGAATCTCTCCTTCGACACGAAAGAGGACGACCTCCGCGAGCTGTTCGCGGCCTATGGCGAAGTGGTCTCCGCCAAGGTCATCATGGACCGCGACACGGGTCGGCCGCGGGGCTTCGGGTTCGTGGAAATGGCCGGCGCCGAGGACGCCAAGAACGCGATCGAGAACCTCGACGGCCGCGAGTTCATGGGCCGGAATCTGAAGGTCAACGTCGCGCAGCCGCGCGAGAACCGTGGTGGCGATCGCCGCGGTGGTGGCGGCGGCGGCCGTCGCGACCGTTACTAGGAATCGCAGAGACTCACATTCGGGGGTGAGCATGCGGCCCGACCGGGCCGTGTGAATCTCTTCCTTTGCCCAAATCAGCCCCGTCGGGCGGCAATGCCCGGCGGGGCTTCTTCGTGTGCCGGACTGGAGGAGCCGGGCCCGATGGCCCGTTTCCGAAGGCCGCCTGCCTCCCCGATTGCTATACTGCCTGTGTGCTCCTACAGGTGCCGATGGGTCAGCTTGCAAGCGTGAGTACCGCAACCCCGAAGGAGGACGACTCCCATGAGGAACGTGATTCTCGTTCTGGCGCTACTCGGTCTGGCGTGCGGGGCGTGGGCGGATCCGAACGATCTCGACTGCGGGGTGTTCTTCGCGCACGCGGTGGATCAGCTCGTCTATACGGTGAATCCCCCCCCCGGGGGCTGGTGCGACCAGTACGCCCCGCATGCCATCAGCATCCGTGAGCAGGTGGACTCAACGCTGCCGTGCGTCTGGAACGGAAGCCTGTGGTACGTCCTGGCCGCCTGGGAGACGGAAGGCAAGCTGTGGGCCGGCACCGAATTCGGTCTCGGGGCGTACAACGTGGCCGCCTACGGTTTCGCGGAGTGCGGGGTGTGCGCTCCAGCGGGATACCTCGAAATCC
>CAZDKK010000104.1:0-13504 GCA_964506245.1 uncultured bacterium
CCGCGCGCCAGCGCGAGGCAGTCTTCGGCTCGCTCGCGGAAACCGCGCGCGCGGGCCGCCTCGACCAGCCGGAAAACCTGATCGAATGGCGGCCGGCGATCCTGCAGCGTGACCGCGAGCAGATCATGATAGACCCGCACGCGAGCCTCGAAGGCCCGGGCGCGCAGCTCCGTGCCGGGGATCAGCCGCCGCTCGGCTTCGAGGTGCTTGATCGCCTCACGCAGGCATCGCCGGGCCTCCGCGTCGCGCCGGCGTTCGCGGGCGATGCGTCCAGCCAGCGCCCAGACCTGCATGCGTTCGCCGACCGGCAGACGGCTGGCCAGCCCGCGCGCGGACGCCAGCGCCCGATCCGCCGCAGCGGCGCGACCCTGGCCCAGTCGCGCTTCCGCGAGCAGACGTCCAGCCTCCGATCGCGCGCGCCAGGCTTTCATCCGCCCGAAGCTCCGGGCCGCGAGCCCGGCCAGCCGCGCCGCGCGCGCGGGATCCGCATCCAGCAGCGCACGCGCCTCGAGCAGCAGAACGGCGGTCCGCCGCGGCCGGTGACCGCGGCTGCGGTAGAATGCATCGGCCTCGGCCAACAAGGGTCGAGCTGCATCCGTTTCGCCCAGCAGGATGTGGCCGCGGGCCTCGTCGACCCTGCACAGGGTCGCATCGAGGGCCATGCCCTGCTGCGCGAAGGCGGCCGCGGCCCGCGCGGCCAGATCGCGGGCCTCGACCGGCATGCCGAGGTCCAGGTAGATCTCCGCGCGCGCTCGCTGCGCGGCGGCCGCCATTTCCCGGGTGCCTTGTTCCTCGAAGATCTGCTCGGCGGCCTCGAGGAGCTGCAGGGCCTGGCGATAGTCACCCCGAAGCGCCTCGAGGAAGGCGCGATTGTAGCGTGCGTGTGCCCCCAGTGCGAAGAGCCCGAGCTGCTCACAGTGCGCTTCCGTGCGTAGGAAATATCTCCGGGCCTCGTCGATGCGCGCGAGGTTGGTGCAGGCGATCCCCTGATTGAGTGCCAGGATGGCCGTAAACGCATCTCGGACGCCCGTCTGCTCGAACACCGCGGCCGCCTTCTGGTAGGCCGCGAGCGCCTCCGCGTAGCGGTCCTGCTGGTAATGGGCGTTGCCCTGGTTCGAGTAGAGCTTGCCGAGGTAGACCAGATCGCCCGCCCGCCTGAGGAGGCGCTCCGCCCGGGCGGCGAGCTTGCGCGCTTCGGCCGCCTCGCCCAGCAGCGCAAGCAGGCTCACGCGGGCGACCAGGATCTGGCCCAGGAGCGCGTCATTGCCCCTGGCCTCGACGCTCGCCTGCTCATAGGCCCGGCGCGCCTGCGGCATGCGGCCCGTGAAGTGGCAGGCCTCGGCATGACAGCGCCAGGCGATGGCGCGCGCGGAGGGTCCGATCCCGTCGCCCTGGCGCCGCACGGCCTTGAGCAGAGCAGCGGAGATCAGGAAGGCCCGCGCCGGTTCGGCGTAGCAGTAGGCAGCCGCCCGATCGCGGATCGCCCCGACCACGGCGGCATCCAGGCGGGGTTGGGTGGAGGAGAGATACGCAACGATCGCCTCGGGGTCGGCATCGGCCCAACTGCCTGCGGGCTCACTGCCGTGCTCCGGCCGGCGGACGCGCTCGGGCATCACGGACTCCTGACTTCGGGACGCGGAAGCAGGAGGAGCATACCTTTGCGCGGGCGCAGGTTCAACCGCGAGGGGACGGGTGCGACGACCACGGGGGGCAACAGGTTCACGCGCCGGGCAGACGCATCCGGATCCAGTCCTTGCCCAGGAGGATGCCGACCTCTTCGCATGACGCTGGCACGCCGGTCAGGCGAAACTCGCCGGTCGCGCTGATCGAGGCCTCGAGCATCTCCTCGCCGCGCACGGCCGTCGCGCAGGCATCCGCGGGCACGGAAGGGGCCCGGCGGGGGACCAGCTGCCCTAGCACATCCCTCAGTTCTCGCTTGGTACCCGGCGCGATCGACAGGGTGACCGCATAGTCCGGAGTCTCGTAGCGCAGCATACGCGGTGCTGCCATCCAGTCCCCGCGCAGGGCCCGACACGGTTGCCGGGAGTCTGCCGTGAGGGTAGCCCAGGTTTCTTGGACGGCTGATTTCAGCCTCTCGACCAGGCTCAGCGGCCCCAGCGCCGGCCGTGGCGTATCCGCGGCCACGGCCGGGCCGGACAGTGCCCGCAGCCGGACCAGAGTCCGTTCCACGAGCGCCGGGGGGGGAACCGGGAGCCGCGCATCCACGAGGAAACCGAGGATCGCCCGTGCTTCTTCAACCAGGCGAGCGCAACGGGAGCATGTGGCCACGTGCGACCCCACGGTTGAGTTCGCCAACCCAGTCGATTCTAGGGCCTCGAGGATCTCTTCCCAGCTGACGTGCCTATCGCGCATGGTTGCCACCCTTTGTGCCATTGGGTCCAAACCAAGGCCAGCGACGCCCGCCGGGCGTCCCTTCGCCGGCACCCGGCTGCTGATCCGGATCCGGTGCTCCCCGTGGACCGCGACTCCATCTAGGCAGACGGATCGGCGGGGTCGCCTGATAGCCCCTCCATGACGATTTTTAGCTTCTTGAGACACCTGGCCCGGGTCGGCCCGATGCTGCCGACCGGCATGCCCTCCCGCTGGCCGATCTCGACGTACGAGGGTGGGGGCTCCTCCAGGTAGAGCGACGTGAGCAGGCGCCGGCAGCGCTCCTCCAGTCCTCCGAGGGCGTCCATGAGCCGGGCGATGGCCTCCAGGCGCTCGAGCGCCTGATCGGGGTCCGGTTCCCGATGGGCCGCCTCATGGGCTGCCCGGAGGGCCTCAAGGTCTTCCACCCCCGCCTCGCTGCGCTCGCGCCGCAGGGCATCGACCCCCAGGCGGTAGGCGATCGTGTAGATCCAGGAACCGAGCCGCTGGGGGCTCTGCAGCGTGTGAATCGACTGGTGCGCCCGGATGCAGGTTTCCTGGAACAGGTCGTCGGGATCGACGCCCTTAGCCGAGAACCGGCGCGCCACGGCGTAGATCAAGCGGCCGTAGGTCGTGAGGAACACGCGCCAGGCCGCGTCGTCACCGTGGGACAGCCCGTCGACGAGTGCTCTTGCGTCCATCTCACCGATCCGCAGGGGGCATCACGATCCACAGCACGATGTAGACGAGGATCCCCGGGAACGCCGCGCTGAGGATCGACAGGATCACGTAGCCGATCCTCACCCGATCCCGCGACCATCCCATGTGCTCGGCGATCCCCCCGCACACACCCGCGATCACACGGTCCTGCGACCGACGCAGCCTGCGTTCCCCGTTCGTCACGTGCGACTCCTCCCCCTTTCGTTGCCCCCGCGTAAGCTTGCGGCCTGAGCCGGACGGCGCGTACGCTCCGGGCGGGAGCGGAAGACTATCATGCCCGCTGGCGGCGTGCGACCGGAACCGGTCGGGAAGGCGGAAGGAGCGCTGGACGATGATCTTCGAGCAGATCCGCGTGGGGGGCGACCGCAACTTCGCTTACCTGATCGGCGATGAGGAGACACGCACGGCGGCGCTGGTCGATCCGGCGTACCGGCCCGACCTGGTGCTGCAGAGGTCCGCGCACCACGGCCTCACCGTGCGCTACCTGATCAACACGCATGGCCACGGCGACCACGCCGGCGGCAACGACGTTGTCCTGGCGCAGGGCGGTGTCCGCCTGATGCGCGGCGGCCCGCGGGGGGTCGCCGACGGCGAGCAGCTCACGCTGGGCCTGGTGGAGCTCACCTTCCTGCACACCCCCGGCCACAGCGAGGACAGCGTGTGCCTCCTCGCGCGTGATACGCGCATCCCGGGGGATCCGGGCAAGCTGATCACGGGCGACACCCTCTTCGTCGGCAAGGTCGGGGGCACCGACTTCGGCGAGGGGGCGCGGCGCGAATACGAGTCGCTCCACCGCAAGCTGCTGGCGCTTCCCGACGAGACCGAGGTCTGGCCGGGCCACGACGTGGGCGTTGCGCCCAGCTCGACCATCGGGCACGAGCGGCGCACCAACCCTTTTCTGCTGCGCGAGACGTTCGAAGCGTTCGTCGAGCTCAAGCGCACCTGGCTCGAGTACAAGCGCGAGCACGGGATCGCTTGACGGTGGCGCGGAAGGCGTCCGAAGATGTCGCCAGCTCAACACGGGGGTTCGAGTGCAGAAGGGGGGGGCTCGATGCGCACATGTGGGCGATGGGGAATCCTGGCGGTCACTGTGGTCATTGTCCTCCTCGCAGCCGGACCGGCGGCGGGGGAAGAGCCCGAGACGGCGGGAGGCCAGGCGAGCGCAGCGGTGGGGGAGAAGCCCATGATCGCCGGCAACCAGGCAAGCGAGATCACGGTGGAGAAGCTCCCGTCGATGACGGTCCTGGCGCTGCCCATGACGGGCTCCTATGACCAGCACGGCCAGGCCATCATGCAGGTCGTCACGCAGGCCGCGTCGACCGGCATCATCCGGGGAGCGCCCTTCGGAGTCTATCACAGCGACCCCGAGAAGACGCCCGAGGCGTCGCTCCGCTGGGACATCTGCGTCCCCGTGGCAGCGGATGCCAAGGCGGGGCCGCCCTTCGAGGTGCGGAAGCTGCCCGCGATGGAGGCCGCGGTCGTGACCTGCACCGGCCCCTACGAGGGAACGAGTCCGTGCTACGGCGCGCTCACCGCATGGCTCGCGAAGAGCGATTACCAGCTCGGCGGCCCGGTGCAGGAGCACTGGCTCAGCGATACGCGCAGCGTGCCCCCCGAGAAGTGCGTGGCCCGCATCCTCTTCCCGATCGTCAGGAAGCAGCCGTAGCCCCGCAGTCCCGCGGTCACCGAGATCACCGCGGCCGACCGTGACTTCGCCGGGCTCGAGAAGCACGTGCGCCCGCCGGTGGCTGCCCTGGTGACGGAGGCCGAGCGGCGGGGGGTGGCCATCCTGCCCGAGTGCGGCCTCGACCCCGGCATTGATCTCGTACTGATGGCTGCGGCCGCGGACAACGCCCTCAAGTACAGGATCTCCTGGACATTCGCGGGCGTATTGCGGGCCTACCGGCGGGCCGGGCGCGTCATTCGCGGCGGGGAGCTCATCGAGATCGGCGACACCGAGCAGTTTGCGCCGCACAACACCCACGCGCTCGAGATCGACGGTCTGGGGTGCTTCGAAGCCTATCCCAATGGCGACGCACTGCCCTACGTGGATCTGCTGGGCCTCGACCGCCGCCACCTGCGCGAGCTGGGGCGCTTCACGCTGCGCTGGCCCGGCCACTGCGCGTTCTGGCGGACGATGGTCGGTATGGGCCTGCTCGACGACGAACCCGTGGTGGTGAAAGGCGTCGCGGTGGACCGCCGGCAGTACCTCGCGGGCGCGATCGCCAAGCGTGGTTTGCTGTCGCCGGTGGCCGATCTGCCCTATCCGCTCTTGGCGGGTGAGCTCGCGGCGCGGAACATAAGGATCACGCGCGCGGTCAGCGCGAGGTGAGGCTTCATCCCCTGGCGAGGCGTCGCAGCTTGCGCACGGTACGGATCTGCGCCCGCCGCCTTTCGATCATCCGGCCGTGCATCTCGCAGTAGACGCGCGCCAGGTTCAGATTGGCGCCCATCGTCCACGCGGGTCGCTTGCCGCAGCGGCGGTCCTCGTGCCCGTCGGGGAGCCACATGCAGCCGATGTGGCGCAAGGCTTCCGGGACCCCGTGCACGAACTTGATACCAGGGGAGGGCAGCCCCGTTCCGTGCTCGGTCTCCTCACCCTCGCGTCTTGCCTGCCCGATGAACCACAACGCTTCGTCCCAAGACCAGGCCCGGACACTCTCCCCATGGGCTGGGTTCCCGTGTCGGCCTGAGAGAACCCCGGCATCCCGATCCGCGAACAGGTCGCGGGGGCTCAGATCTTCAACCTCGGAGCGCCGGCCCCCCGGGAGCGCGGCGTGCGTGGTGCGGACAGCAGCCTGTGCTCTCATGCGCACCTCCTCCAGCTTCCCTGCAGCGAGCCCGAGGGCACGTGGTGAGCTCTGGGCGGGATCCTCCTGGGGCTCGCGCATTCGTACCGGCTCGCTACCCCAAGGAAGCTGGCTGGATCCCGGCGATTCGCACGGGCTGCGGTAAGGTGCACGACTATGGCATCTGGAGGCCCGATGTCCTGCCGGCGGGCAGGCCGGCGGGAGCACCGCCGGCCTGCTGCGGGTTCCTGGGGGATCAGCACCTAGCGCCTTGGCCCGCCGTCGCGGATCGGCGATAGTCGGCGGCCTGGCAGCGCCGCGCGCGCGGTGAGGCGCGGGGAGAGAACACCAGGCCATAGGAGGTGCCGGGCGTGAGCGACCAACCGCCGGCCAGCGGACGATCCGCGGTGCCCATCGTGCCCATCCAGGGCGAGCGTCCCCTGTCCACCGGGACCTATCTGCTGGGGCTCCTGCTGCTCGGCCTGAGCGTGGCCAGCTCGCTCGTGCTGGTCATGGGTCACATCGGGGCGCTGAGCATTCCGGGCTGCGGGCACGACAGCCCGTGCGCTCAGGCCGCCGGCAGCTTCTGGGGCAAGGTGCCGGGCATCGGCTGGCCCACCTCCTTCCTGGGCTTCGCCTACTTCGTCGGGGCGCTCGCCGCCTGGGCGCTCTCGCGCCGCGGCCTGTCGCGATGGCTGCTGGCCATCGCACGCCTGGGCGCTCTGATGTCGCTCCTCTTCCTCGTGATCATCGTGGCGGGTGGGTATCACTGCGGGTATTGCCTCGCCGCGCATGCCGGAAACCTCGGCTTCTGGCTCGTTGCCGAGAGCCAGCGGCGCCGGGTGTCAGCAAGCCTGCGCACCGCCGGCGCGCTGGTCGCGGTGTTCGCGATCGTCTCGGGCGTCCTGGCGGTGACCGAATGGCGCGAGAAGGCCGCGGTCGAGCAGCAGGGCGAGGCGGAGCGCAGCGCGTCGGTCGCGCGGATGATTGCCGCGGGGAAGGAGGGGGGCGCACCGCCGGCGCAAGCCTCACCTGGTGAAACACCCCGGGTGGAGCCCCAGCCCGTCCCGCGCGAGGCCCCGCCGGCTGCGCCGCCAGCGGCCCCAGCCGAGTCGGCGCCGCCTTGGGGCGACGCGTTTCGCGGGCGCTATCTCCACGGCCCCGATCCTGCGCCCATCCGCATCGTCATGTTCACCGATTACCAGTGCACCGACTGCAACGCGATGGAGGAGGATGTCCGCAAGGTCCTGGCCGAGCGCAAAGACGTGTCGCTCTCGGTCATGCACTTCCCGATGTGCTCCGACTGCAACAAGCACTTCGAGCGCAAGATGCACCCCAACGCCTGCTGGGCCGCGCGCGCGGCGGAGGCGGCGGGGCTCCTCGGCGGCAACGACGGCTTCTGGAAGATGCACGCGTGGCTCTTCGATCATGACGGCGGGTTCACCGATCAGGAGCTGAAGGCCGGACTGCAGGAGCTGGGCTTCGACTCGGCTGCGTTCATCCAGGCCATGACCGGTCCCGAGACGCTCGCGCGGGTGCAGAGCGACATCGAAGAGGCGATGTGGGTCGGGATCCATTACACGCCGATGATCTTCATCAACGGCGTCGAGCTGAAGGGCTTCAACGTGCGCGGCGCCCTCACGCGCACCGTGGCCGAGGTGGCGCTGCAGAACCCACCGCCGCGGACGCACACGGCCGACCATCCGCCGGCGGCCCTGGAGAAGTACGTCAGCGACTGGCGAACCGGGGGTCTGCGCGGTCTCGGATCCGACACGCACCCGCACGCGCTCGGCCCTGCGGACGCCCCGGTCACGATCGTGGTCTGGGGCGACCTGGTCGAGCCGGGTAGCGCGCGGGCCGACAGCACGATCCGCGCCCTGGTGGCCGCCCGGCGCGACGTGCGCTACGAATTCCGCCTCTTCCCGGCCAACCAGGCCTGCAATCCCGTGGTCCCGCGCACGATCTTCGAGAACTCCTGCCTGGCAGCCAAGGCGGCCGAGGGCGCCGGGCTCCTGGGCGGGGAGGAGGCCTACTGGCGGATGCACGCCTGGCTCATGGGCCGGCGCGAGCGCGTGGACCAGGCGGGGCTGCTCGCCGCCGCCCGGTCCCAGGGCCTCGATCCCCAACGCCTGCTGGCGGCGATGGAGCGGCCCGAGGTGGCGGCTGCCATCGAGGAAGACAGCCGGGCGGGCCAGCAGATGGGCCTCACGAGCATTCCCCTGCTGCTCGTCAACCGGCGCGTGGTGCCCCGCTGGGAGCGCGAGGGCGTCAGCGTGCTCGATCGCATCGTGGATCTCGCGGCCGGCGCCCGCGGCGAGATTCCGCCGCGCGACGAGATCGACCGGGCGCACACGTGGAATCTCGAGGCGCTCTATCCCGACAGTGCGGCTTGGGAAGCTGACTTCGCGCGCATCGACGAGCTGACCCGCCCGCTCGAGGCGATGCGCGGGCAGCTCGACTCGGCCGCGGCGGCGGCGCGCCTGCTGGCGGCGCAGATCGAGCTCGAACGACTGCTCAACAAGCTCCAGAGCTATGCGCAACTCCGGGAGGATGAGGACACGGGCAACAGCGAGAACCAGGCCCGCGCGGCGCGCATCCGCGCGAAGGTGACCGAGGTGAGCGGGCGCCTGGCCTGGATCACGCCGGAGCTGCTCGGGCACTCCGAGGACGAGCTGCGGCGCTGGAGCGACTCCGCGGCGCTGCGGGCCGATCGCTACGAGATGGTGAAGCTCCTGCGCCGCAAACCCCACGTCCTCTCCGAGCGGGAGGAGACGCTGCTGTCGCGCGCCCGCGACGTCTTTGCCGCCCCGCACAAGGCCTTCAGCTACCTCACCGATGCCGACATGCGCTTCCCGCGCGTCGCCGATGCCCAGGGAGTGGAACGCGAGCTGTCCCAGGGGCGCTACCTCTCGTTTCTGCTGGACGCCGATCGCCGCGTGCGGCGCGACGCCTTCGCGGCCATGTACGACACTTACGCCTCCTACAAGAACACCCTCGCGGCCACGCTCTCGCACCAGATCAAGCTGCAGAACTACCTGGCCGTCACGCGCAACTTTCCGTCGGCCCTGGCAGCGGCGCTGCACGAGGACAACGTGCCGGTCGAGCTGTATGAGGCGCTGATCGCGGCGACCCACGCGGCGCTGCCGCACTTCTATCGCTACGTCGAGCTGCGCCGGCGACAGCTCGGCCTGGACGATCTCGACATGGTCGACGTCTACGTGCCGATCGTGCCCGATTACGAGATCGAGGTGCCCTTCGAACAAGCCCGGGCATGGGTGATCGAGGCCTGCGCACCGCTCGGCGAGGAGTACGTGCGCGTTCTGCGCTCCGCCTTTGCCGACCGCTGGATCGATGCTCTCGAGAACCGCGGCAAGCGCTCGGGCGCCTACTCGGCCGGCTGTTACGACAGCCTGCCCTACGTTCTCCTTAACTACCAGGGCACCCTGGACCACGCCTTCACGCTGGCGCACGAACTGGGCCACTCGTTGCACACCTGGCTGGCCAACCAGAGCCAGCCCCCGCGCTACGCGTCCTATCCGATCTTCACCGCGGAGATCCCCTCGACGCTCAACGAAGTGCTGCTGCTGCAGTACCTGCTGCGCACGAACGATGACCCGCGCTTCCAGGCCTACCTGCTGAACCACTACTGCGACTCGTTCAAGGGCACGGTCTATCGGCAGGCGATGTTTGCCGAGTTCGAGCAGCGCGTGCACGCGATGGACGCTGCCGGGCAGCCGCTGACTGCCGAGGCGCTGGGGGAGACGTACCAGGCGCTGAACGCGCACTACTACGGGCCGGCGATTCGAGCAGACGAGCGTATCCGCTGGGAGTGGTCGCGCATTCCGCACTTCTACTACAACTTCTATGTCTACAAGTACGCGACCAGCTTCTGCGCATCGCAGATCTTCATCCAGCGCGTGCTGGCCGGGCAGGAACACGTCACCCGGTATCTGGATCTCCTGCGTGGCGGCGGCTCCGACGACCCGCTGGCGCTCATCGGCCGCGCCGGGGTGGATCTCACCGACCGCGCGACGCTGGAAGGGGCCTTTCGCATCTTCGGGGAGACGGTGGATCGGCTCGGCGACGCGCTGCGGGAGCTGACCTAGGCTGCCGCCCTCTGGTCCGAACGCTCGCCGAAGATCTGGGGCGCGTTCATCAGCAGGATCAGCTCACGGAGCAGCTGCTCGTTGAAGCTTTCGGCCATCTCGTTCTGCATGATGCGGATGGCAGGGAACGATTGCACGGCCTGCTTGTAACAGCGTTTCGTGGTCAGGGCATCGAACACGTCAGCCAGGGAGGCGATCTTGGCGTAGAGGTGGATGTCGGGCTCCTCCAGGCCCTGGGGATAGCCCTTCCCCGAACACTTCTCGTGGTGCTGGTGCACGACGGTCAGCGCGAGATCGGATACGCGACCGGATTCCCGCAGCAGGTGGACGCCTCGGTCGGGATGGGTCTTGACCATCGCCCACTCCTCGGGGGTCAGAGGCCCCTCCTTGAAGAGGACCGCCGGATCGATCGCGGACTTGCCCACGTCGTGCAGCAGCAGGCCGGTGCCCAGATCGATGAGCTCCCCGCGGCTCAGCCCGATGCGCCGAGCGAGCGCGACGCCGAAGACGGAGACGTTCACCGAGTGCGTGTAGGTCTGGTAGTCGAAGGACATGATGCTGAGGAGGCTGCCGAAGTGCTCTGCGCCGCGCATCAAATGGCCGACGGTGTTCTCGACCATGTCCTGGGCACGCTTGATGTTCTCCCCGGCCGCGGGGTTGGTGAACACGTCGTGCAGGAGCTGGGACGCCGAGCCGTAGAGGACCTTGGACTTCTCTCGCGGGGGGACGGTGTCATCCGAGAGGATGCAGCTCAGGTTGTTCTCGAGATACCGCATGTATGCGGCGCGATCGGCGGCCGCGATGTACACGCTGCTGATCTTGTTCTGTTCGAGCTTGGCGCGGCACTCCCCGGTGAACTTGAGCTCGCCGTTGCGGAAGAGGACGTGCTGGTTGTCGCGCGGGCTACGCAGGAAGAGGTTGAAGCCGGTAATCGTGTCCAGACGCAGGCTGGAGACGGGGATGGCGAAATAGCCGGGGCCGTCCTGCCCGGTTTGCCCGTCGCTCGTGTCACCGGGCCGGCCGACCCGCATCACTCTCGGTCCGTCGTTCTTGCGCGCCATCTTCGACAGGAACCCCAGCTGCGTCGCGCGGGCGAGGGCCGATGGATCCACACTGGCGCCGGTCGATCCCGCGAGCGGGACGGCGGGTCATCAGGATCCCCCCACGCCTGCAGTTCGTAACAACCCAAGCACGAATATCGGCGCACGCGCCCGGGCTGCTTAGGCGTGAATCCAGAGTGGCTGATGCCGTTTCTGTATGACCGACAGTAAGTTAGACGGCTGGGGCCACAGGATCGTCGGCTACCGGCGTGGGCCGTCCAGCACCACGGCGATCGAGTCCATGAAGGCCTTCTGCCGGGCATCCTTCTCGAGCAGGGCCGCATTGCGCGCTGCCTGGCCCAGGCAGTCCCCGGTCAGGCCCTTGCCCAGGGCGAATCTGGCCGTGTAGCGATTCAGCTCGAGCGCCTGGGGGTGAGACAGGGCGATCGGGCAGACCCAGGCGAGCCATTCGGCGAGGGTGCCCTGCGCCTCGTGGTACTCGAAAGTCTCCTGCAGCGCCCCGGTGACGCCGCTCGTCGCTGGATACTCCTCGACGATCGTGCGGTAGATGAACTGCGCGCGAGCGACATCGTGGCGGAAATAGTCATGGTACTTCGCGAACTGGGTCAGGGCCATGGTGCTCCGCCCGCCCTTGCGCTCGGGGTCGAGCTTGATGAGGCGCTCGAGCAGCGCCTCGGCTTCGTCGATGCGGTTGCGGAAGACGTAGCGCTCAAAGACGGCGTAGACGAGCGGACCGAAGTCGGGCTTCGCCGCGAGCTCCTTTTCCAGACCCGGCAGGGGGTCAGCACCGGCCTTCAGCGAGCGGGCTTCGATGAGCCACGCGTTGCGGTCGCGGTAACCGACGATGCGATCCAGCTCGGTCCCGTCGGGATTGAGGAAGATCACCAGCGGCAAGCCCAACACCGGGTAACGCCGCTGCAGCTCGATGCCCTCGGGCTTGTCCGACGGAAAGCGCACGGCCAGGAGCCCCTCGGCGAGTTCTGCCCCCTCGGGAGTCTGCCACAGCTCCTCGTCCATGACCTGGCACTGCTGGCAATGGCTGGCGTAGACGTCGACCATGATCAGCGACCCCGTCTGGGCGGCCTTGGTCAACGCCTCTTGGATCGTGAGCGACTCCCACTTCACCCCCTCGGCCGCCGCTGGATAGCCCAGGCCCAATGCGAGCCCGGCCACCGCGGCCGCGGCGAGATTCCCACCCGACATGACGCTGCGCTTCACCGACTGAGAGGCTCCCATCGTCACCCCCGATCGCTGCCCGCTTCCGCCGCGCCCCACCGCGGGGTGCGGCACAAAGTTTCAAACCACCTTGGCCGGCGGATTATCCCGAAAACCTGCACCCCACGCCAGCCAGGGTTGCCACGGCGGCGGGCAGCGCTGGAGCGCCCCAGCAGCCCTCAGAGGTTGCCTCCCTGCCCGGTTGTGCTATCTGTTGCCGCAGCCGCGCGCGACGCCCCCGGGGGACGGGCGTCGAAGCGTTCCAGGACGGACGCGGCGATCGGGCAGCGGCCGTGCAGCAGGGAGCAGGGGGATGATCCTCGAGCGCCTGGTGCCCTACATCTTCCTCACCGGCGGGCTCCTCATCGGTGTCAGCGTCTTCTGGTATCTGCGGCTCTGGGAACGCGGGGAAGAAGAGCGCTGGGACGCTTCCCGCCAGCGCCCCGAGGCACCCGCCGGCCCGGCCGCGCCCCGCCGCCTCCCGCGCCTCTTCCTGATCGGCTTCACCCTGTGTGTTCTCTCCGGACCCCTCGTGTTGTGGATGCTCATCCGAGGGGGTGTGAGCCCCGCGCCCGCCCCGGGCGGGGTCGGCGCCGCCGTGCTCGAGCGCCTGCCCGACGCGGCCACCCAAGCCCGGCAGCACGCCGAGCTGATCGAGGCGATCCGCGGCCTCGGCCGCACCGCACCCGGAAGCCTGCAAGCGCCCTCCGGGCCGGTCGAGATCCACGCGCGCTGGCAGTGGCCCACCGCGCCGGCGGCGCTCGCCGCCGTGGGCGCGCTCCTGGTGCTCGCGGCCGGTGTGATCGCCCTGGCTCGTGCGCCGAGGGCCTGGGGGCGGATGCTCGGCGTCGGCATCTGCGTGATCGCCTGCGCGTTTCTCATCGACGTCGGGCCGCGGCTGATGATCTTTACCTTCGAGCCCCCGGCGGGGACAGAGCCCCCGGCCGTGGCGGGGCAGCGCCTCATCCACGCGGCGCGGATCGGACCCTTCCCCGACGCGGGGCACGTCCTTACGCCGGGGCCCCTCGCCGCCGCGATCGGGAAGCTGCGGCGCGCGGCCCCTCTGGACGAAGCGGGTTTCGTGCTCGTCGTGGGGCACGTCGACCGGCGGCCGCTCGGCGGGGCGGCGCGCGCGCTCTACGGGACCGCCGCGGGCCTGGCGCAGGCGCGCGCCAACGGGGTGCGGGCGCGCCTGCGCCAGGCCCGCGTCGTGCTCGCGGATCGCGTCGAGCGTCGCGACCTC
>CAZDKK010000105.1:0-13480 GCA_964506245.1 uncultured bacterium
ACAATGGGCAGAAAGGACGTCACGCGCAGCGTGATTTCTGCCGGATCAGGGCTAGTGGCCAGGATCCCGGATGGTCACAGAAAGCGGATCCCCGAAAGCAGTGACCACCTCCTGGAAAGCAACGCGATGCTTCCGCAGATTCGCCTCTGCCTTTTCGGAATCCCACTCAGAGACCAGGCCCATGGGTTCTCCAGACCCGCCAGGCCCCTCGGAGCGCCGAGGTCGAGGGCGCTTCAGCCCGGAGTCTGCCTGCTGGTACAGCCACCCACCGTCCGGTGATCGTACCACCTGGACGGGACTCGGTAAAATGCGATGCTATCCAAGCCCTGCTGGTGCTTGCGGATGCTCCGGCGCCTGATGAACGGGGCGATGGCCAGCGGATTCGTGGTTCCGAAGGCCAGGCCCGGACATCGCCGCAGGGGTATTCGCTGGGGCTAATGCCCGTGAGGTGATTGCTGTGCGGGTCAGCGATCCTCGGCTGTGTTGACGCGGGCATCACCGGGCGAGGGAGCACGACTGGCCATTATCATGAAGTGAGCATCGCGCGCTCCGGTGCATGCCTTTGTTGGACGACATCGTTCACCACCCCGCTTTCTCTCTCACGACTCTGTTCTTTCAAGTAGGGCAACGGCTTTCGAGAGTGTGGCTATGTTTCGAGCCGTCCCCCTTCGTTCAAGCGCAAGGTCTACGGCCGCCCAGAGTCGACTCCTCGCCACTCCCTTTGCGCACCATACGTACGCAACACGGCTGCCTACAGCAGACTCCTCCGGCACCCACTCTTTCTTGACTAGCTGCTTCAACCTCCGCAGGTCCGACTTGACTTGCGTCACGAAGACAAGCAAGTGCGAGGGATTGGTTGCGACATGCGTCAGAGAGTTGTCACGGACAGCCACCATGACTTCGTCCGCCGAGAGAATTGTCACGGGTGAGCTCAAGCCAAGTCTCGAAGCGAGCGCCTTCTCGATACTGGCGCGCAGATCGCCGTGTCCCCTTGTCGGCGCGGAGAAGACAACGTTGCCACTATTAAGCAACGTTCGCACGTCACGTAACCCTATGCCTTCAAATAACGCACGTAGGTCGGTCATCGACACGCGTCTTGTCCCGACGTTGTTGACGCCGCGAAGCAATGCAAGGTAGGTAACGAACCTCTCACCCATTCGCCCCCCCGTCAATCCCAGCTCGCGGCGATGTACACCTGTCGAAGTGATGAGTGCCCGGGACGCCGAATGCTGTCGACGCCGATGCCGCAACCTACTAGATCCCCGTAGTTGAGGGCCAGATCGGCGGTCGCGCTCGGAAGACGCATATCTACGAAGTTATCCGACCCGCTCACGTAGGCACCAAGATAGAGATCGATCCCTGTTCGGCGAGAGAGCCAGCGTCGATAACGGACGGCCGGCCCGAGGCGGTGACCGTCGCTATCGGCCGCGATCTTGAGGGTCGCCCCGAGGGCGGATTGGCGTCCGATGTTGCGCATGCCGCCCAGGTTCCAGATGAAGAAGCTGTTGACTCCGTCCGTGGGTTCAGGCTTGTCGGCCAGCCGAACAACCGGAGCGAATTCGATGACCGGAAAGCCCGTGCACTCGGGGCCGGCTCGGCCTCGGAAACACATAGCTGCGGCGGCGGTCCGCGCGATAGAGGTCAAACAGACAGCCACAAGACTCGGGGCGAGCAACCATCGCATCCGAGTGGACCGCGTGGGGCGTTTGGACCGGTCTGGGCTCCCGTTGGCGCTCCGGTTGAACGACATGCTAGGCATCAGTTTGCTGCCCTCAACGGCGATTCCTCGGGTGTTGGCCTGCAAGACGCTCGTTTCCGCGTTTGTAGTTGCCAGTGACCCTGGCCATGAGTTGCTGCGCCTCCGAGCTTTCGCCAGCTTCAACCTCAGCCAGGAAGTCTGCAGCATTACTGCCCCTGAGTGTTGTGGCTACACGCCCGTGGTGCAGGATCTCGACCTCTCCGTTCTTCCTGGCTCTATAGGTGAAACCAAGGTCAGAGTTCTGGTTCTCGTGTTCCGGCGTCATGGCTCTGGCTCCTTCTTGCTCCTTCTTGCTCGGGCGGTTCCTTGACTCGTCAGAAGGGCGAGCGCCGCCTGGACTTGCACGAGCTGGCTGGGGCAATGCCCGCGGTAGTGACTGTTCTGATGCCTAACACCTGGCCTAACCGGACGTTGACCCGCGTCCGCGCAAGTCAATGGTAGGGTTCAGGCCATTGTTAGGCCACAGAGCGTGATCTGAACACGTAGATCGCCCAACCAAGCATGTCGCGCCCCCAACGCAGGTATGCCGCCTTCGCCTTGCTCACGCGCTCAGCCAACTCCGTCAAGTCCGGATCATCTGGATGGGTGCGAGCGTACTCGTATGCCGCAAACCATTGGAGGCCCTCATACCTGTCCCAGTCGTCCTTGCTGCTCACGATGGTGTGAACGAGCTCCACTCCTCTCCGCTCTCCGGCTTCTGCATTCGAGGGGTGGCTCCCGAAGTCCTCTCGCGCGCACGCCAATGCCTCCAGATAATCCCCTGACGGCTCCTGCCGCCAGTACGGCTCTCCCACAATCACCCAGCCGCCAGGTCTTACCATACTGATCAGCGCATCGAGTGTATTCGCATACCCCCCAAAGATCCAACTGGCACCGATACATGACGCTAGATCCAATCTATGCGGCGCGTCCGGCTTGAAATCCGCACCATTCATCTGAGTGAAGACGATGCCAGCACTCGGTGCCCGCTCCTCGAGCTTTCTCTTCGCATCGGCGATGTGGAAAGGCGAAATGTCGATGCCCATGCCACGAGCCCCATAGGCTTCCGCCAAGCGAATCAGGAACTCGCCCTTACCACACGCAATGTCAACCACCTGCGCGGCAGTCGGGAGGCGCAGAAGTTCCACGAGAAGCGTCAGTTTCTCCTCGCTCGTGGGATTGCATACCACATGTTCACGATGAGTGATGTCGTAGAACTTCCATGTGTCCATGATTCTCAATCCTTCGACGGCCTAAGGAGTCTGTAGGATAAGTCAGCGCCCTTCTCGGGAATGCCCTATTTCGCTCCGCCAGGCCCCCTCCGAATTCAAAACAGGACCTTCCGCACGGCTTCTCTGCACCTATTTTACAGACTCGACGCTGCGCATCAGCCGCGGCGAGCCTTGCGAGCCGACGCCTGCATGCGTTTGTTCGCCGAGGCTCGGGTCTTGGCTCGGGGCCGTTTCCTGAAGCTCTCTCCTGCCTTCCGAAAGAACTCGATGATCTCTTCATCTGACTTGTCGCGCAGGAGTTCAGCCTGACGATCGCGAATGCGTCGCACGACCTCAACGGCATCAATATCAGTCTTCTTGCCCATGACTAGCCACCTCCCGAGGGGAGTAAACGGTCAACGGTTTGTATCCAAGCTGAAGGTTGACTCCGTTGAAGAGCCTGATCTTGTCCAGACGCACGATGTGTTTGAAGTTCCAGCTCACGACCACGTCAACCTCCGCTACCGTTGCGATCGCGATGTGCAGCATATCGTTGCGGAATCGTGGGGAAAGAATGCCCTGCGCCTCGTAGGCCCGGAGTAGTTCCAGGGCCTCGGACGTGACCGGCAACTCCTCGGCCACTTCCAGAAGCCCGAGGAACAGGTCGCAAATTGGCTCGGGAGCCATGGCCACTTCGCCCATGGTGACCTCTGAGACGACCAGGACACTGCGATCGGCACGGAAGTCCTCCATCAGGGCGTTCGACCATTCCGCAAAGGCAGGATCCAGACAACCGCCAAATACGGAAGTATCAACGTAGATCCGAAGGCGCTTCATGGGTCCCTCTCCCCATCAGGATCCGTCCGGCGGTGCGGCACCAGTCTCCACCAGGCAGAACCGTTGTGGGGCAGCATGCCTGGGGTGCGCCCCGAGCCGCCGCGAATTCGCCTCGGGGCCACGCGCGACCCCGTCCATTCAGTCTAGCATATCAGCATCGACCCGTGTCGAGGCGAGCTGGGAGCCCTGACGGGATGCAGGAGGTGCCCCACATCACCAACGATGCATGATCCTCGGTCTGAGCCGATGGGGATGGCTGGCATCCTGACTCGCGCACGACCGACCGCTTTCACGCAGCTGGCACCCGAGCTTGAACTCGGCGAACCATTCATTCACCCGCCACCCCCGTCATCTCACTCGCCATCTGAACCATCTGCCCCGGGGTAGCCTCTATGGCTGCGAGTCACTTGGCGCCTGGACTGCCACAGCCTACTCCGGTTGCGCGCCCAGTAGCGAGCCGCCGAAGTGAGCATACCCGGATTCCGCGCTGCTGAATGGCGCCCACGAACCGAGTGCATCCTTGACGTTCGTTTCGACAGGGCGATCGCCTGCCTGGCGATTGAGGGATTCACGGTTCCGCAGATACTCTGGATGCCGTCATTGGCGGCAGGAGAGGGGATCCGCATGACACGCCGCAGCGGGGACTCCGCAACTTCCTTGGCCGGGTGCGCCCGCGCCACGGGGAGGAACCGCAGCGCCCCGGTGAGGACGACCGTCTTGTCTTTGATCGTCTCGCCCGGATAGCGGGCTGTCATCTCGGTCGAGTCGGTCACCATCAGCGTGCGCACCTCGAGGTCGAGGTGGCAGCGGCCGAGGCGCAGCATGTCGCGACGATGGGAGAGCAGCGGCCCCGGGATGCGCTGGATCGCCCCGCGCTGGAGTCGCCGCGGGGCGGTCTAGCACACCGCCGGCGTGGGGCAGCACCTCACGCATACGCCCGCTCCATCCACCCGCTCCCGAACGCGGCCTGGCTCCCGTGGCGCGCAAGCCGCAGACGGTACTCGCCGGCGGCCTCGGACCGCAGCGCGGCCAGGAGGACGGCCTCCGCAAGTCCTCCGGCCGCGCCGCAGGTCTCCGGTCCGAGGCGGCCGTCGACCGTGACCCGGACACCGCAGGCCCGGAGGGCTCGCTGGCGACAGAGAACCGCCGTGCTCCTGCCCGAGGCCGGCTACCGCCAGTGGGTGCTGACGTTCCCCTGGCCCCTGCGCTTCCGTCTGGCCGTGGATCGCCCGCTCTTCACGGCGCTGCTGCGCACGTTCCTGCGCACGCTCTTCGCCTGGCAGCGCCGCCGTGGCCGCGTGCAAGCTCGAGCAGGACGGGTAGCACCAGCTCGTCCGGACCGCCGCAGTGGCTGGTGCTGCTCGCTGCCACGGGTTTCCCTCACGCTATTCGACGATCACGAACCGCCCCGTCGCGATCGCCTCGGTCGTCGAGACCCGCACCAGATAGATCCCGGGCGCGACGGCGTGGCCGGCGTCATCGCGTCCGTCCCAGCGGAGATCGTGCACGCCGGCCGTGAAGAAACCGTCGGACACCCTGCGAATCCGGCGGCCGGCTGGGTCGTAGACGGTCGCTTGAGCGGGGCCGGCGCTGCGCGTCGCGAAACGGAATACCGCCGGGCGTGAACTCGGATTCGGGAGCGCTTGCAGAAGCCGTGCGGACGCCGCCCCTGAGACTCCCGCGACATCCCCTCGTGTCTCGCACTGCGCTGGCAGAACCTGGAGCCCGGACGTTGCGGCAGCGACGTAGACACAGGTGCCCGAGACGGTGACCCCGTAGGCATCGCCCTGGGTGGTCACACTGCCGACGATCCAGGGGTTCTGAGGATCTGCGGCATCGACTACCTGAAGGCCGGCAGCCCCGTCCGCGACATACGCATGCGCACCCGAGACGGCGACGCGGAAAGCCAGTCCCGGCGTGGCCACGCCGCCGGCGATCCGAGGGTTCCGGGGATCCGTGATGTCGATGATCCAAAGAGCGCCGCCGTTCGCGAGGAAGGCGTGCGTGCCTGAGAGGACCACGTCGTAGGCGAAACGCGGCGTGTCGACGCTGCCCACGATCTGGTGGTTCGCGATGTCGATGACTTGGAGGCCGCAGGTATCGGCGGCCACGTAGGCATAGGCGCCGGAAACGGCCACGGCATAGGCCATCCCCGGGGTGTCGAGACGGCCGACGATCCGGGGGTTCTGGCGATCCCCGATGTCGATCACTTGCAGGCCGGATTCCATGTCCGCCACGTAGGCGCGGTCACCCGATAGGGCCACGCAATAGGCCATCCCCGGCGTGTCCACACTCCCCACGATCCGCGGGGCCTGGTGATTCCCGATGTCGATCACCTGCAGACCGTACTCGTTGTCTGCGACGAAGGCGTAATCCCCCGACACGGCCACGCCGAGGGCCAACCCTGGCGTGTCCACACTGCCTACACACTGCGGCATCTGGGGGGCCGCGATCGAGATCACCTGGAGACCGGAACTGCCATCCGCCACGCAGGCGTGCGTGCCCGCAACGGCCACATCGTAGGACCAACCGGGCGTATCCAGGGCGCCCACGGTCTGGGGGCTCTGGGGATTCGTGATGACTGCCACCTGAAGGCCTGAGAACCAAGCTGCGACGTAGGCGTGGCCTCCGGAGACGGCCACGGCGGTGGCGCTCCCGTGCCCAACCAGGTTGCCCGCGATTTCGGGATGCTGTGGATCCGTGATGTCGATCGCCTGAAGGCCACTGTCGCCCCCGGTCACGTAGGCGTGCGTGTCCGAGACGGCCACGCCTTCAGCGTGACCCGGGGTGTCCACGCTGCCCACGATGTGGGGAGTCTGAGGATTCGTGATGTCGATTACCTGGAGACCCGACCCGTAGTCCGCGACGTAGGCATGGGTGCCCGACACAGTCACGGCGTGAGCACGGCCCGGCGTGTCCACGCTGCCCACGATCACGGGGCTCTGGGGAATCGCGACGTCGATCACCTGAAGGCCGTAATTGTCCTTGGCGACATAGGCGTAGGTGCCCGAGACGGTCACATCGTAGGCATCCCCCGGCGTGTCGATGCTCCCCACGAGGCGGGGACTCCGGGGATCCGCGATGTCGAATACATGGAAGCCGAAGCGATCGCATGCGAGGTACGCGTGCGTGCCCGAGACAGCCACGCCTCGAGCATCCCCGGGCGCCTCCGCGCCGCCCACGATCAGGGGATTCTGAGGATCCGTGACATCGAGCACCTGAAGCCCGTAATTCAGGTCCGCGACGTAGGCATAGGTGCCCATGACCGCCACGGCCGTGGCGTAGCTCGGCGTGTGGACACTGCCCGCGGCCCGTGGGTCTTCGGGATTCGTGATGTCGATCACTCTGAGGCCGGACCCGCTGTCCGCGACGTAGGCATGATCGCCCGAGACGGCCACTCCTTCAGCGTGACCTGGCGTGTCCACGCTGCCCACCCAATGGAGGTATTCCCCGTAGTCGATGCAGTCCGCACATGCCCACCCGGAGAAGCAGACGTATCCCACCGCTGCGGCCAGGACCATCATGCGGACTGAAGAGCGCGAGAGGCTTCCGTATCGTGGAGCGGTTGAAGAACTGCGGCTACAGTGCCCTCGGATCCCACGTTCGAAGAGCCCATAAGTCGCGCGCATTCGCATGGGCGTGGTCTCCTTTCCGTGCAGTCACCCGAAGTGCCCGTGGATCTGTCGCGCCTGCGATCATACCACACGGGCGATGGTGCCGGTTTCTCCTGATGCCGGTCGCGCGAGCGGTTAGGTTTCAGAAGACCTTCCACGCCAGGATTCCAGCGGAATCCCCCGGCGGGAGCTTCACGTTCATGCGGATGGCGGGCGTCTCGACTGGACGGAATCTGACGACGTTATACTGATTGAGCTCCAATCCGTACGGGTCGGACGTCACGACGGGAGCCCAGCGATTCCCTGCATCCTGGACCATGAGATCCCAGGACATGGGCGCGCGGTAGTTGCGTTCCGCCGTTACCTCGACTGCGGGCTGCTCTACCACGGCTTCGCGCGGATCCGCTGTCCCGAGTGTGGCCACGCGGACTCGCCCCCGCGCGCGCCGGCGCGCGCTGAGATCCGGCCGGCAAGGCGCCCGATCCCCCGCGAAGGTGTGGCGCGTAGGAGGCAGGGCGGAGTCTGTCGGCCAAGCGCGATCCGGGGGTCGCGGCGGGGTCGCGCCGACAGGCCGATGGCGCCGTTTCCGCATCCGTCGACAGGCGCAACGCCCCAGCAGGCCCCGTCCGCGGCGCCTCTTCACACCAGGCCGGCGCCGACCGAGGAATCGAGCTGGGGCCAGATGAGGGGACCTATCGTCAGTTCGAGCCTCATTCGGATTCAGAGCACGGGGTCCGGGCATCCGGGCCCAGCCTCCTTTTAGCCTCGTTCCTCCGGCGGCGGCATGGGGAACCAGCGGACCCCGATGCCGGCCCCCTCGACTTCCTGACGGCAGGACCGTTCTGCGATTCGTCATCTACTTGCCGCAGCGAACGCGTTATAATCAACTGCGGCGGGACAGAAGACCGTTCGCCCTTCCCTCGACTACCGTGCACCCCTGGGGGCCTGAAAGAGGAGGCGCATCATGAGGATCCTCCCTGCTTGGCTGGCGCTCCTGTCGTTGGCTGTCCCCGTGGCATTCGCGGACGGCGCGAACATCGCGCGGCAGGGCTACTATCCCGGTGTGGCGACGAGCCACGAGAATGTCCTCGGCCGATCCGAATACCTCGTGGTTTCGGTCACGGCAGGCGTGTTCACGGATCTCGGTCCCGCCTATGTCACCGCGCTGGGCGATGCCGATCTGATCTACGACCCCTCCGGCACGCTGGGCGCTTCCATACCTGGACATCACATCGTCTTTGTCGACACCACGGACAACTGGTGGGGCGACGGTTGGGATGTCAGTGCGGACGAGGCTGCTCTCATGGCTTTCCTGGACACCAACGGCAAGCTGCTCTTCGTCGGCCAGGACTACATCTATTTCCGCGGCTACTACACCGGGTTCCCTCAGCAGTACCTGGGTGTGGCGAGCGTCATCGAGGACCTCGCCGCCAACGACACGGTGCTCGACTGGACCGGCACCCCGTGGGGCGCGCTCGAGGGCCAAATGCAGAGCATGCCGGCTTGTTTCATGGCGAACGGCTTCTACACCGATCAGGTCGTGCCCGCGATCCAGGGTCTCGTGATGTGGAGTTCCCCGTCGCAGCCCACGCCGGTGGAGGGAGGCTCGGAGGTGTTCTTCCGGTCCATCTTCTCGACCGTCGAGTTCGGTTGCGGCGACTTGGGGCCCGTGATCCAGGGGATCATGACGCACCTCTGGTACTGCTCGCCGGTTGAGGATGCCTCTTGGGGCCGCATCAAGAGCCTGTATCGCTAGGGGCGCGCTTGGGTGACGGTCCCCGCCGGCCGCGTGGCCTGCGGGGCGCGGGAAAAGGAGGCGCTGCATGATAAGGGTGATCACCTGCCTCGCCGTTCTTTCGATGGCTGTGCCCGCGACCATTGCGGACGACGTGAGCATCGCGCGGCAGGGCTACTATCCGGGTGTGGTGACAGCCCATGAGGGGATCCTCGGGCGATCGGATTACCTCGTCGTCTCGGTCATCGCGGGTGTGTTCACGGATCTGGGCCCGGCCTACGCCGCCGCCCTCGACAACGCCGACCTCGTCTATGACCCGGCGGGCACGCTGGGCGCTTCCATTCCCGGACACTCGCTCGTCTGCGTCGACACGTCGGACAACTGGTGGGGCGATGGGTGGGATGTGATCGCGGACGAGGCGGCGCTGGCGGCCTTCCTGGACGTCAGCGGCAAGCTCATCTTCGTTGGCCAGGACTACCTCTACTTCCGCGGCGATTACGCCGGATTCCCCCAGGACTACATGGGCGTGTCCGGCGTGATCGGGGACCTTGCCGCCAACGACAACTCCCTCGAGTGGGCCGGCACCGTGAATGGCGCGCTGGAAGGTCAGGCGCGGAGCCTTGTGGCTTGCTTTGTGGCGAACGGGTTCTACACGGACCAGATCGTGCCCGCCTACCAGGGGCTGGCGATGTGGCATTCCCCTTCGCAGCCAACGCCGGTCGAGGGTGGTTCGGAGGTGATCGACCAGGCGATCTTCTCGACCGTCGAGTTCGGCTGCGGCGACCTGGGGCCGGTGGTCGAGGCCCTGGTGACGCGGCTGTTCACCATCTACTCGCCGGTCGAGGAGGCGAGCTGGGGCCGGATCAAGGGTATGTACCGGTAGGCCCTGGTTTGCGGGCCTGAGCGCTGCGCGTCAACCGAGTGGCGGTCCAGAACGGGATATCCGGCCGGCTCTTGCTCGGCGGGCGCCTACGCCGCCATCCATGAGTGCCCGTGGCCGGCAAGGCGCCCGATCCCCCGCGAAGGTGTGGCGCGTGGGGGCAGGGCGGAGTCTGTCGGCCAAGCGCGATCCGCGGGTCGCGGCGGGGTCGCGCCGACAGGCCAATGGCGCCGTTTCCGCGTCCGTCGACAGGCGCAACGCCCCAGCAGGCCCCGTCCGCGGCGCCTCCTCACACCGGGCCTCGCCCCGCCACCTGGAAGCCTTCTCCCACGCCGAGCTCAGCGCAAGTTTCGATCTCAAGCGCGTGCTGGAATTGGGCGCGCTGTTCGTCCCAATGTCCTTCCCGACGCACAACCTCACGTGGGAGGAGGTTCGTATGTTGCCTCGGGAATCGTTGTGGCGACCGCCATCCCTGGCGGGGCGGGGCTCCGCCGAGCATCGCACGTTCGCAGGCGGGGGCGTCCATCGGACCGTCACCAGGGAGGTATATCGATCATGAAGCCAGCCAGCAGAACGCGGTCCCTCTTCTTCCGGGCAGCAGTGGCTCTCGCAGCGTGTCTGGTGATGCATCCTCCGGTCGCGACGGGCGACGCTAGCCCGGGAAGGATACTTCTGCCCCCGGCTGCTCCCGGCCACGAAACGATCAAGATCCTCCTCTACTTCGACATGGAGGGAACGACTGGCCAGAACAGCGTGCGCACCGTCGACTATGGCACCGAGGAATACGCGCAAGCCAGGGAGGCCTTGACGGCCGACGTGAATGCCGTCATCGCCGGGCTGGCCGCCGGAGGCGCGGACTCCATCGTGGTGGTCGATGCCCACGGCAGCGGCAACCCGGAGCCGGATATCCTCCTGGACCGGCTGGATCCGCGGGCCCGGATGATCTCGAAGGGGTCCCGCTTCGACGCGTACCGGGATCTGGTGGCGGAAGGGGCCTGCGACGCGATTGCGGGCGTGGCCATGCACGCCCGGACCGGCAGCGGAGGGTTTGCCGAGCACACGATCAACATCGGGATGGAGTGGATTCTGAATGACATGGCCATCAGTGAAGCGGAAATCTACGCCTACTCTTGGGGAACGAGCCGGATCCCGCTCATCTTCGTTTCCGGCGACGACCGGCTGAAGGAACAGCTCTCGTGGATGTCCTGGCTGGAGTACGTCACGGTGAAGAAGGCGAGAGGCACGGGAGACGCCGACCTCCGCCCTCCTGCCGATGTGCACGAGGAAATGCGGGCGAAGGCGGAGTCGGCCGTGCGAGGCCTCCCTCGGAGCAAGGCCGTGCGACTGACGGAACCGATCAAGGCGCAGCTCAGGGCCGTCTGGCCGGCCAGTCTCGGCTCCTTGGAGGGCGTGCCCGGCGTCGACTATGACGACCAGACGGTGGCGTTCACGGCGGCCGACTTCCCGGAGGCGTATCGCGCCATGCGGGCCCTCATGGGCATCGCCCAGTATGGCTACTTGGAGATTCTGGTTGAGCTGGCCATGCGCGAGAACGACGGCGCGATGTACAAGGCGGCCAAGGACAAGGTCTTCTCGGTGTGGACGGCAGGTCCGCCCAGCGAGACGCTTGCACCCGCTCCTCCGGCACCCACGGCACCGCCGGCTTCCGCCAAGAGGTACTTCGGGTACAAGTGAAGCGACCTTACCTGCCCGTACCGAAAACGTCATCGGCTCATCGATGAGACGTCCGATGCCCTCCCGATGAGCAGTCCGAGCCCGAGCTCCGCGCCGCAGTGACCCTCGCTCACGGGACGTTCGGGCTGACCGGGACTCCCGTTCGCGGCCGGGCTGTTCAGATTCAGCGACAGAGACTCTTGATCGATCCCCAGCTCGTCGCTCTGGCCGGCGTGACGGGCCAGAGAATTTCTCCCGACATGATGCTGAAGTTGTCCAAGGCCGAGCGGACGACTTGATGTTGAAAGGCGTAATCATGGCTCCAGGCATGGAGTTGGATAGCCATGTCCTCGGTCGGGGCCGGCCCTGTCAGAATGGGAATCCAGCCGCTCGCGCCGTAGTAGTAGCCGGTCTGCATAGGCCCCGACCGCACCAACCTGACTCTACCGCTGAAATCCTGCGTTGGAACGAGCTGGATGGGCCCACTCGTGAAATCAGCAACGTAGACCTCCTGCGCACCGAGGGGTTCACTGGCGGAGAGACTCGAGCGTTCCATACCGTAATCATCGTAGAGAGCGTCGGTGATCGCAATAGCCATGCGCACGCCGTTGTAGTATGGCCACTCGAGCAGGCTGAAGTCGATCTGGATATCGAAATCGCCACGCAGCAGGAAAACGCTCGTCAGGCGGGCGCCGAACTCACCGCCTGATGCATCTGCCAACATGGTGAACTCGAGCTCCTGATTCTGTTCCGCGACCTCTGCACCGAAACCGTAGAGTTCAACCGACCAGACGTTCGGATCAATGCTGTCATCGTTGAAATCGTCGACGAACACTTGTGCAGAGACAGAAGTGGCGACCAAGAGAGGCAGGCACAGGACGAAGGCCGTGGCCGTGCGAGTGATCTGAGCGGAAGCACGCATTTTCGACCTCCTCGGCTAACAGGCGACGCGGACGTCGGGGACAAGAGCGACCCGCCAGCGGATCAATGATAGCAGGGATTCGGGCTGTCGTCCTTGTGTGGTCCGCCAAGGACAGCATCACCAGCGGGGCGAGCCGGCGGGGGACTGGCTCTGCCAGGACCGTGTCGGCACGGAACGTCTGGTGCATGCAGGGTTGGGCCTCCCCCTCTGGGATGGGATCCATGGGAATCTCATCGGATTCTCTCAGACCAGCTCCTTCTCGCAGCGTGCCCATTCGGCGGCCTTCTTGAAGCCCAGGGTCTCATAGACAGATTCATATTGCCGATGTTCGTTGACAAGATCGGCGATGACATTGTGAATACCGTGATCGAGGCACCGGTTCACCACGCGAACCAGCATTGGCCTGAGGCTCTGCTCATCAGGCGCATAGATGTAGTGAATTGCCGCCGTGGATGGCCTTACAGAGTTCGGTGCAGCCATGCACGCGGCAATCAAGGTGCCCCCTTTCCGCACCCCAGTATGCGTGATAAGACCCTCACCGTGCGATTCTTCCAGGAGAGAGCGGCACCATTCTGGTGGACGTCTGTACCAACGCGCGGCGACCTGGGCACATTGATCCAAATCCACGCTGGGATCCACCTCCTCGCTTTCTTCATCAGGAATGTCGAGCTTGCCCCATTTCATCTCGTAGGAATAGTAGACCTTATAACCCCAATCTTTGATGAAGAAACCCGTTCTTTCGGCCAACCGAATGTCACGCGGGCACATTGTTGTGACTCTGCCCTGGACCCAGGAGACGCCCTTCCTCCTAAGGACGTAAGTGCTCGCCGAACCCCGTCGCGTGTTTCGAGGCCCGAGAGCGGTTGGCG
>CAZDKK010000106.1:0-13169 GCA_964506245.1 uncultured bacterium
CTACGATGCACGAAGCGAGCGAAGGTGGCTAGACGGGGCGCGGCGAGGTCTTACACTTCTAGGAATCAAAGACATCTACGCCTCGGCCCCCGCGCGGCCGGGATTCTCTGTTTCGAGAGGGTACGTTCGGGGTCCGATCGTAACACTCCACAGTTACCACCGCACCCCGAAGGACCCCGCCCAAAACTCTCGGAGTCTCTGGTTAGCAGCGCACTCTGGGTTAACGACCCTGTTCCCTTCGGGCCCCCGATCGGACGCTTCGAACTCCGAAGGGGTAGGCGCGAACCAGGAGCCTGTGCGATTTCAGAATCCCGACGCGGCGCGGCGAGTTGTTACGATAGGCAGTCTCGGATTGCTGCATCCTTGAGGGCGGGCCAGGCATGGTACTCTCGGGGACGCAGACTCGGGCGGCCCAGGAAATCGAGCGGATCATGGACGAAGCAAGGCGGGCCCTGAGGCCGTGGTCAAGCGGAAGAGTGCCTTGACACCGCCCCATGTGATTGGCTGTGCTCGCACGTAACCGCAGCCCTCGCCGAGGGCACCAATCAGCTCGCCGCACGGGCTGTGTTCCGGCAGACACGGCGACGCTGCGTCCAGCGACCAATCGCCGTGCGGCGTCCAGCCGCACGGCCAGGGTTGGCAGAACAGAGGATCCGTGAACACGCAGTCTGGGTCGTAGCTGGCCGTGGTTGCGCAGTAGATGCCCGAGCTGTCAATGGCACAGCAGCGGAACTCCCCCTGGCCGCAGAAGATCTCGTCGCCATCGAGCCACGCGCAGTTACCCCACACGATGCAGCGCTCGAGCTCGATCCCGGGCAGTGCGCGAATGCCCCCGCCGTGGGTCCCCAGGTTTCCCGCCACGGTGCAGCCCACCAGCCGGTTGGGGGAGGCGCCGGCGAAGAACACACCGCCCCCGTCAACTGCCAGGTTGCCGGTGATCAGGCAGTCGATAACCTCCCCGGTGCCGACCGAGAAGGCCAAGCCGCCCCCTCCATAGGCGCTGGAGCATTCCACAATGCTGCATCTTTCCAGAACACCGTCGAACGCCAGGAGGCAGATGCCCCCGCCCCCACCGCTGGAGGTCGTCATGCAGTCGATGACCTTGCAGTCGGTGATCGTGGGCGCGGCCGCGGCGCAGTAGGATCCCTCCGCCGCCATAGCGGGAGTTAGATCCCCGCCGAATCGTGATCCCCTCGATCCGCGCCGCCCGCGTTTCCAACTGGCAGACATTGAACCCGCGCCCGGCGTCTTCGCAGTCGATGATGGTCTGCTCCAGACCGTAGCGGGACTTGACCACGATGTCGAGGCCGCGCAGTTCGATGTCGCGATTCCCCACCCCGCGGTACACCCCTGAGTCCAGAAGCACCGTGTCGCCTGGGGCGCAGTCGTCTATGGCGGCCTGGATCGTTGGATACTGCGCGGGAACCTCGCGGACTGTCCCCCAAGCCCTGGCGCTCACCAGCAGCAGTGCAGCCACCAGCCAGCACGCCTGCGTGCACGCCCACTCCGGCTTCTTCAGCGACGTAACCCACATGTGGATGTCCTCCGGAGCTGGGCGTCCGGCCCGGGGCCGGACGCCCGTCACGCCATCACCTGACAAGTATGGCAGCTCTCGTCCCGACGATGCCGCTCCCGTCCGAGACGACCAAGTAGTATCGGCCGGCTGCGACCGGCGTACCCCCGTTGTCAAGACCATCCCAGAGGATCTTCGTCACGCCCGCGGGTGCGGTCCTCGCCGGCCACGACTTCACGCAGCGCCCGTCGGCGCCGACCACCTTGAGGTCGACCTCGGCGGTCTGATCGCGCTGCAACTCCCACTCCACCCACGTGGCGCTGGGGGTCGGCCGACCGCGAGAGAGAGTCAACTCAGGGACGAGAATCTGGGAATCGTCCACCGCAGAACCGCCGTAGTAAAAGGGGATCTCCTCTGAGTCCCACTGGCCATCGCCCACATCCCAGACCCGCACGGCCATGTCCCACCATCCCCCCCCGAGCTCGGGGAGTACTCTCGTGATGGGGTCCGCCCCTTGGGTGTCCAGGAGATAATCGTCTGGTATGATCTTGATGTCGGGCGGTCCCGGAAACGCTGGTGAGGCCACCGCGCGGACTCGCCCGCTGCGGGTGTCCGGATCCTCGAACCTGAAGCTCAATGCGTACGAAAGTGCAGGCTGCGTCTGGAGCGAGATCAAGAGATCCGAGATCACCGGAGCGGCAGTATCGTATGCCAGGGCGCCCTGGTGCGAACTGCCGCCATTGCGCCGCCATGAGTAGTTGCCGCAATCCCTCACAAGGCCGTCATATCGGATTCCATCCCAGAGCACGTGTCCTTGATCCATGCTCCAATACGAAGCCACGAGACGCTTGACCCAGTCATCGCCTGACCCGTAGATATCCACCCAGTCGCCTGGGTCCAGGGGCTCTTCGTCACCGATGATCATCGAGCGATCCGACGACGGGTGGTCGATTGGGTCGAGAATCTCATCGGGAGGATCGTCCGAGTCGCGCCAACCGATGTGTGCACGGGTGAAGGGACACAGACAGAAAAGGAGGTTGTCGTTCATGATACACGGCTCCTGGGGATCCGCGCACCCGATCGCATTGCCGTTCCTCTCGCGGAGATACCCATGCGGGACCCAGCAGTTATGAGGGGTCCCGGTGTCATACTCGTCCGGCGCCCCGAAGAGGTGACACGTCTCGTGGACCGCGACGTAGCCCAGGTACTCGACCGTGTACTCATACCCATTGATATACAAGAGAACCATCGAGGGTCCGTAATAGGACGCGAATGAGATCTTGCCATCGAGGAAGCGGTGGTCCACATCGCAAACATCACGAATGAGGAACCCGGCAATCCACCAGTCTGTGGCTTGTTCGGAGCGCCTGTCATTGACGAAAGCGCGCAGCCGGTCTTCGGCTGTTCCCGTTGTGTAGCCAAGCTGCTCCATGGCCTCGGCTTTCCAGATATAGTCATCATAGGAATTGAGCTGGATAGGCTCCACGGTGGTCTCCAGCAGAGTCGGGTCAACGATACTGAAGGTGACACAGCGATCGGGGGCCAAGTCGGCCAAGTCCCTAAGTCCCTGGGCCACCTTGGCGACGGCAGTGTTGCGTTCCCCGCTGGTCCAGTTCTCCGTGTAGATCTGCTGCGAGTGGTTGCATTCACGGTCATCTTCGCTCTCCATGAAGAGCAGGGAGACACCCACTTCGCCCATCATGTAGATCGAGGTCTGCCAGGTCGGATAGGGTTGGGGCAGGGCATCCTCGTCTCCATCGATGCAGGGGGGGAACGTCTCGGAGATGGTCGTGTCGGGCGGTGACGGAGGAATCAGCATGGCGTTCCAGGCACGCTTCGCGAAGCCCGGTTCTCCCGCCTGAAGGTCTTCAGCCGTTGCTGGCGGGATGCCCGGGATCGTCTCGGTCGTCACCAGGGTTGCACGGGAGTCGGCGCTCAAAGCCTGGCGCTGCCAATCGGATGTTCGGCAGATCAGCCCGTCCGGGGCCAACCCGACTAGCACGTGCAAGCCATACGTCTGCTTCATGGAGTGAAGCGCTTCCATGAACGCGCTCGTGGTAGTCGTTGCAAGTTCGACGAAGGTGATCGCTGACGAGTCGGGTAGAGCCTCCCCACCGATCAAGAACTCGGATCCCCCTTCCGATCCGAAGAACCCCCCGCCTTGCAGCGCGGAGCCACCCTGGGGGCAGGCGAATACTCCGTCCTGGAATAGCCCCATGCCCCCCAGCGAATCCGCCGCCCACGCCTGCGGCGGATTCTCGCAGTTGGAGGTGCCCGCGAAGCCCGTCGCGGGGTCCACCGCCAGCGGGATCAGTCCCTCTTCGTAGGCGTAGCCCGCAAACCAATAGACCGGCACGAGGTTGCCCTCCCACGGCGTGCCGGTCGCGACGATCGCCGTCCTGTCCATCCCGAAAACCTCATCTGGAGAGCGCGCAGTCATCGGATTCCATCTCCGCAGCCTCACAATCGCGCGGCACCCATCGCTCAACTTCTATTGTCGCCCTGTTGGCAGCGGGTTCACAAGGCGAAAGTGCACGAACGGAGCGGCATAGGCGCGGCTCGGCGGCAGTCCGAGGACAACGGGCGGGACCGGAGGCTCCGCTCGGGGGAAGCGTCAGGCGGCAGCCCGCTCGTAGTGATGGTGTAGGCCGCCCATGTGCTCGATCGCGACCAGGCCGCCGCGCTCTACAGGGTGAACGTCTCGGCCATCCGGGCAGTCCATGTCCAGCCCCTGATGCGTGCGCCACCGGTGGTAGTAGTCGAAGTAGTGGGTGAGGATGCGCCTCAAGTGCCACTCGTTCAGCACGATCACGTGATCGAGGCACTCGCGCCGGATGGACCCGACCAGTCGTTCCACAAACGGAGTCTGCCATGGCGACTGAGCGGCGATGACGACTTGCTCGATGCCCATACGTTCCACTCGACGGGAGAAACGCTTGCTGAAGATATGGTCGCGATCGCGAAGCAGGAAGCGTGGAGCCTCGTCCCAGGGAAATGCCTCGACGATCTGCTGGGCGGTCCATTCCGCAGTGGGATTGGTGGTGACGTTGAAGTGCAGGACGCGCCGTCGATGGTGGGCGAGGACGAGGAAGACGAAGAGGATCTGGTTCCTCACCGTCGGGACGACGAAGAAGTCGACGGCGGCGATGTCTCTGACGTGGTTCTTGAGGAAGGCCCGCCAGGTTGCCGATGGGGGCTTGCGCTGGCGGACCATGTACTTCGCGACGGTGGACTTGGGGAGGTCGATGCCGATCATGGCGAGTTCGCCGACGATCCGTGGCGCACCCCAGAGCGGATTGGCCGACGACAAGCGGCGGATGAGATCGCGGATCTCCCGGTGGATCGGCGGTCGTCCGGGTCTGCCCGGGCGGCTCAACCGCGCCCAGTAGTGCCGGAAGCGTCGGCGGCGCCATGCGATGACCGTCTCTGGCTTGACGATCACGAGTGACTCGCGCCACCCGGACCAGACCCGGGACAGCCAAGCCCAGAGAATACGATCGGCCGGTCGGATGCGAGGTCGTTTGTTGGTTCGTTGGTAGATACCCAGCTGATGCCGAAGCGCGAGGATCTCGGCCTGCATGGAGGCGCGGGACCGGAGTTGGTCCCGGAGGAACGAAGCGATGAAGTGGATGAGTTGGAGCATTCGGAGATGTTACACTAGTGGGCGCCCAAGGACCCCAGGGGCAAGGTAACTGCCAAGCTCGGAGTGAGATCGAGTTTTCGGGATGGACAAGGGGCCGAGTCCACTCGGGCCGGAGCCTACGGAGGGCGAGCCAGAACATCCGGTCACCGATGTGGAGTCGGGGCCGCGGCGAGGTCCGCAGGTAGGTCGCCAATTGCTGTCGCAGCGCCGCGTTCTCCAGAACCAGTGCGGCTCGGGGCATCAGGGCTGCTCGCAGGCAGGCGAGTAGAGCTACAATGAGTGTGCGCATGGGGAGGGATCGTATCACGGGCAGGGGAACTGACCGCGCCAGCGGGTGTTCCGCCTCGTTATCCGCTCCGGTGCGGACTTTTCGCGGACTACGGCCGTTTGAACCGCAGGGAGCCCCTGCCAGACGGGCGGTCGAGAACACAGGGTAAGTCCAAATGATGCAATTGGATGCCCCATCGATGGGGCGATAGACAGGCCAACAAATGATCCGCCTGGCTGTCGCCTAGTCGATCCCATCCTTGCTCGGCTCCCCGACCTGGGTCATCATCCTCTGTAGGAAACGGAGCCCCCGGCGCTGGCAACGCAGCATCCGAGACCGCTGCGGGGTCGATCAGGAGACGAGCCTGTCAGCTGGCCGAGTCCAGCTCCGCCTGGCTGCACGAGGGACCAAGACGATGGCGGCGATCGGAATCGAAATCCCGCAGGAGCGAATTGAGGCCTTCTGCCATGCCAACGGTATTCGCAGACTGGCGCTGTTCGGCTCCGTTCTCCGCGACGACTTCACACCCCACAGTGACGTAGACGTGCTGGTGGAGTTTCAGCCCTCGGTTCGCGTGGGGTTGGCATTCATCCGGTTGCAGGATGAGCTGTCGAGCATTCTCGGCCGTCGGGTTGATTTGCACACCCCCGGCAGTCTAAGCAAGTACTTTCGAGTCGAAGTGCTGCGCGAGTTGGAAGAGATCTATGTCGCGGCGTGAAGATGCCGTCACTCTCCGGCAGATGCTCGACCATGTGGAGGAGGCGATCTCCCTAGGCGGTGGCCGAGTTCGCGCGGACCTCGACACCGACCGTGTGTTCTTCCTTGCTCTCTTGAAACTGGTCGAGATCGTCGGAGAGGCGGCCACGCGCGTCTCCGACGGCATGCGAACCGCACACCCGGAAGTCCCCTGGAGGGAGGTCATCGGAACCCGCAATCGGCTGGTTCACGGCTATGACGCCGTGGATTGCGACATCCTCTGGGAGATCGTCGCCGCGGACTTCCCGGTCCTGGCCGCACAGATCAAGTCGATCCTGGACGGCGCCTGATTGGGCACCCCGTCGGGATTGCCCATTGCGGCGCGATCGACGCGGGAGCAGCCGTACTCCGCGAAAAGTCTGTCGAGGCGTCTTCCGGACCAATCCATGCTTGGCCAGGCCGGAAGTCGGGTGGCGGACATGGCCTCAGGCCACGAGGCGGTAGTCGTGCTGGACGCCGCCGAGGACGGGCAGCCCCACGAGCTTGCCAGCCTGCAGCGGAGGCTGGCGGAGTTGGGGGTAGGGGTCAGGGATCCCGCGGATCGCCTGCGATGGACGCGCGCCGTTGTAGAACCGAGTGTACTCGTTGACGACTCGGCAGATGTGGTCGGGGGTCAGGAAGACGAAGTGGTTCAGCGCTTCCTCGCGCAAGGTCCGCATGAACCTCTCAACCTGAGTGGAGGCGTTCGGAGCCCCGAAGGGGATCGTGAGACCCTCGATGCCCATGACCCCGTCGAGCCAGCGGTCCAGGTGGCAGCGGTAGCGTCGCCTGCGGACTGTCTCCTCGCCCGACCTGCTCCTGCCAAGCTGTCCGAAGATCGCGTCGTTATCATGGACGATCCGGCGTGAGCCGATCTCCATGATGACGAAGACATGGACCACGCCGAACTTGGCGGCGAGCTCCTCGGTGATCCGGTCCTCGCCCCATTCGGGATGGTCGCTGGAGATGCGTCGGATGAAGGTGATGTGCTCCTGAGCGATGCGGGGTCTTCCGAGCGGCTGACTTCTTGACTCGCGACGCCAGAGTATCCGGAACCCCTCTCGGCGCCAGCCGATCACGGTAGCGGGCTTGACGATGGCGAGCGGGCGCGTCGAGTCGGACCAGAGCCTTCGGAGGGCTGCCCGAAGGCAGGGGATCAGAGCTGCCATGTGTGTGCGCATGGGGAGGGATCGTATCTCGGGCCGGGGGAGTGACCGCGCCAGCGGGTGTTGCGCCGCGCTGCCCGCTCCGGTACGGACTTCTGGCGGACTACGGCAGATGAAACGTGATTGGGACAAGCACTTAGCTGAGGGTGGCAGTGCAGGCTGTACGCGGGCGGCGCCCATGTGCCCGAGGGCCATAACTCACGTTCTTGTAATCGAATGACGATTGTCGGTGCAGAGCGTGGCATCGCCCCAATCCATGAAAATAGGGATTGTGTCTCCGAATATTCATGGATATAATTCGGGTGATGATTCAGCGGAACGCCTATGCCGAAAGGATCGCCACAGCCCTGCGGCGGGCACCGATCGTCGCCCTGCTCGGAGCGCGCCAGTGCGGCAAGACGACGCTGGCGGGCCTGATCGCGCAAGATCATCCGGCCACGATCTTTGACCTCGAGTCGCCTCAGCACGTCGCCCGGCTCCAGAACCCCGAGCTGGCCCTCTCAACCACGCGCGGCCTCGTCATCATCGACGAGATCCAACGCAAGCCGGAGCTCTTCGAGGTCCTCCGCGTACTCGTCGATCGCGAGGCCGCCATGGGCCGGTTTCTGATCCTCGGCAGCGCTTCGCCTCTTCTCATTCAAGGGGTGTCCGAGTCTCTGGCGGGACGCCTGGAGTTCGTCGATCTCGCGGGGTTCACCCTCGAGGAAGTCGGCGCCGAGTCTCTGAGTCGCCTGTGGGTGCGGGGCGGGCTGCCACGCTCCTTCCTCGCAAGAACGGATGAGGACAGCCGCGTTTGGCGCGAAGGCTTCATCCGCACCTTCCTCGAGAGAGATATCCCCCAACTGGGGATCGCTATTCCGGCGCCCGCCATGCGGCGCTTCTGGACGATGCTGGCGCACTATCATGGCCAAGTTTGGAACGCATCCGAACTAGCCCGATCCATGGGCGTGGATGGCAAGACGGTCAGAAGCTACCTGGACGTTCTGACCGCGACGTTCATGGTCAGGCAGCTTCAGCCGTGGTTCGCCGACGTGGGCAAGCGACAGGTCAAGGCCCCCAAGGTCTATCTGCGAGACACGGGGATTCTGCATAGCCTGCTGGCCTTGCCGAATCACGACACCCTGACCGGCCACCCGCGCGTGGGTGCTTCCTGGGAGGGATTCGTGCTGGAGCAGATCTTCGAGCTGCTCCAGCCGGGCGACGCGTACTTCTGGGCCACTCACCAAGGGGCAGAGCTCGATCTTTTGTTCACCCGTGCGGGACGGACGTACGGCATTGAGATCAAGTACAGCGAGGCGCCCCGCGTCACGAAGTCCATGCGCATCGCCCTTGCAGATCTGGGCCTCGAACACCTTTGGGTGATTCACCCCGGCGCCGCGCGATTCCCGGCCGACGAGAGGATCACCATGTGGCCGGCGGCGGCGCTGGGCGAGCTGAGCGCCGAGATCCGATAGCCGCGTGGTGGTGTTGTCAAGCGCTCGCTGTAGATGCGGTCGCGATCTCGGAGCCAGGGCACTTCGTCCCACGGGCATGCCTCGACGATCTGCTGAGCGGTCGATGCCGCAGCTGGGTTGGCGGTGACGTTGAAGTGAAGGACGCGTCGTCTGTGGTGGGCGAGAACGAGGGAGACAAACAGGATCTGATTCCTCACCGTCGGGACGATGAAGAAGTCGATCGCGACGATGTCCTTGACGTGGTTCTTCAGGAACGCGCGCCAGGTCGCTGACGGGGGCCTGCGCCGACAGGCCATGTACTTGGCGACCGTGGACTTGGAGAAGTCGATGCCGATCTTGGCGAGTTCACCGACGATCCGAGGTGCGCCCCAGAGCGAGTTGGCCAGGGGCATTCGGTGGATCAGATCGCGTACCTCTCTCGCCAGGGTCGGTCGCCCGGGTCTTTCAGATCTGCTCAGCCTCGCCCAGTATTCACGAAACCTCCGCCGCCTCCAAGCAATGACCGTCTCGGGCTTGACGATCACCAGAGCCTGACGCCAACCGGACCAGACTCGGGGATGCGATATTCGCCGAGTGGTTCGTAGACCGGCACATTCGGGGAGCAGAAGAAAAGGAGCGGAAGATCCGCATCCGTTCAGTTGAAGATGGGCCTCGAGGGCAAGAACTCCCGGGGTTTCGTCGTGACCCGCCTCTCGATTCTGCGTTGACCAAACTAACGCCATACGTTAGAATGGGCGGCATGAAGAAACGGTCTCTGGCCTCCGTTTTGGCCGAGCTGGCATTCTCGGATCACAAGATGGCCCTCGTGTCTGGGCCGCGCCAATGTGGCAAGACGACGCTGGGCAGAATGCTCCTTCGCAGCCGCCGCCGGGGAGTCTACTGGAATTGGGACGAGGCGAAGTTCCGCCGCCTCTGGGCCCAGGACCCATCTGCGGCATTCCCTGCCATGAAGGGAAGAAGTGTCCCGCTAGTGGTCCTGGACGAGATCCACAAGCATCGTCTCTGGAAACGCAACTTGAAGGGTGTCTATGACACCCTGAAGGCTCCCTGTGACATTCTCGTGACCGGCAGCGCCAGGCTCGATGTCTACAAGAAGGGGAGTGACAGCCTCCTGGGGCGGCATCTCGGCTTCCGCCTCCACCCTTTTTCTCTGCGTGAGATGCAGCGACCTGACGTTCCGACACCTGACGCAGCCTCAGAATTGCTGTTCGGCGGCGGAACTCGAAGTGGCAAGGCAGCCGAAGGCAACCTGAGCGCATTGATGACGTACGGTCCGTTTCCCGAGCCGCTGCTGACCCAGGATGCACGCAAGGCGCGTCTGTGGCGGCGCAGCCACGAGCGGCTGGTTGTCCGGGAGGATCTGCGAGACTTGAGCCGCCTTCCCGAGCTCGATCGGATCGAGATGTTGAACGCGCTCCTGCCCGACCGCGTCGGGTCGCTTTTCAGCTTTGCCTCGGTCGGGCGCGATCTGGAAGTCAGCATTCCCACGGTGAAGCGGTGGATCACCTATCTGAAAGCGCTCTACTACCTCTTCGAGGTCAAGCCATGGCATCGCGGCATCCGCCGATCGCTCCGGCGCGAGGGCAAGATCTACCTTTGGGACTATGGTGCTGTTCAAGACGAGGCCGCCCGATTCGAGAACCTCGTTGCCAGCCACCTTCTGAAGACATGCCACTTCTGGACCGACAGCGGCCAGGGTGAGTTCGAGCTACGATATCTCCGGGACAAGGAGAAGCGGGAAATCGACTTCCTGATCGTGCGGGATGGCGTTCCCTGGCTGCCGGTTGAGGTGAAGTCTGGAGGTCTGACACCATCCGATAGCTGGAAGGCTATGGGGCCGTCCCTGTCCTGCAAGCAGGGCCTGCAAGTTGTGCGCAAGTCAGGCCGGCGTATCCATGAGGTTAGCGGGATGCATGTATTGGTGATCGGCGCCGCCGAAGCGCTCGGCTGCTTGGCGTGACCATGCGCGGCGTTGAGCCGGCCAAGCGCGCGAGTGCCGGCGTCGATTACGAGGAGGGTCACCTTCGGGGAGCAGAGGAAGGAGAGCGGAAGGTTCGCGTCCGTCCACTCGACGGACAGCCCCGAGCTTTCTCGCTCTCGGGGCGCCGTCGTGATCCGCAGGCATCCAAGCACTCTGCGCCACTCCGGCCGCATCCCCGAGGCTCTCGGCCTCGAGGGAGCATTCGGGCTTCGAGCGTAACCATCTACCTGCACGATTGCCCCGAGAACCGTTGAACTTCGGGCAGAACTGGGGAAGGGACGGGTCTCGGTTCAGCCGTTCGCCGGTTCATCCGCTGTGGTTTTTCCCTTGACATACATAGCAGCGCTATGCATAATAGCGCAAGGTATGGACATCAACAAGGATCTCATTGCCGCTTCGGCCACGCCCCTCGTCTTGGCGATCCTCGCCGAGCACGACAGCTATGGCTATGCCATCCTGAAGCGCGTGAGCGAGCTCTCCGGCGGGCGGCTGAAGTGGAGCGATGGCATGCTCTATCCGGTGCTGCACCGGCTGGAACGGCTGGGGTACATCGCTGGGAAGTGGCAGAAGTCGGAGAGCGGGCGGCGGCGCAAGTACTACCGGATCACGCCGCAGGGAAAGGAACAGCTCGCCGCCGAGCGCCGGCAGTGGCAGGCGGTCGACGACGCGCTGCGAAACGTCTGGTCGTTCCTGGCCGTGCAGGCGGTTCGCGGCCTCTTGCCCGGAGGATGCTGAGCGAATGACCGAAGACACTGGATCGCTCGAACGCCAGATCGCGGAGTGGCGAGCGTTTGTCGCCCGCGGCAGAGCGATCGCCGGCCCCGATGTCGAGGAACTCGAGGGACACCTGCGGGATCAGATCGAGGCGCTTACCGGCGCCGGCCTGGATGCCGACGAAGCATTCCTGGTCGCGGTGAAGCGGATCGGCAGCCTGAGCGCCTTGTCCCGCGAATTCGCCCGGGAGCACTCCGAACGGCTGTGGCGGCAGCTCGTGCTCGGGGCCGACGGCGCGAGCGGCAAGCCGCTGCGGACCGAGCCGATCGTTGTCCTGGCTCTCGCCGCGGCGGCCGCCGTGGCGATCAAGCTCCCGGAGCTCTTCGGCATCCCCCTCGCGGAAGGCGCGCAGGACTTCTATGCACGCAACCTGGGCTTCTTCGTCCTTCCGTTTCTGACCGCCTATCTGGCCTGGAAGCGGGAGGTGGGCGTCGCGGGCCTCGTGCGTTTGGCCATGCCCTTCGCCGCGGTCGCTGTGGTGGTGAACCTCTACCCGTTTCAGCCGCGGAGCCATACGTTATACCTGGCGGCGATCCATCTCCCCATCGCGCTCTGGTCGGTGGTGGGCCTGGCCTATGTCGGCCTCTGCTGGCGGGACTCGGATGAGCGGATGAACTTCATTCGATTCTCAGGCGAGCTGTTCATCTACTATGTCCTGATCGCCCTCGGCGGCGGCGTCCTGTCGCTTTTCACGGTGGGAATGTTCGAGGCCATCGGCCTCCAGGCGGAAGGGTTCATCACGCGCTGGCTGATCCCCTGCGGCGCGATGGGCGCCGTGCTCGTCGGATCCTGGCTCGTCGAGGTGAAGCAAGGTGTGATCGAGAACATGGCGCCCGTGCTCACACGGATCTTCACGCCGCTCTTCACCCTGGTTCTCGTGGCGTTTCTGGCGACGATGATCTGGACGAGCCGCGGGATCGACATCCAGCGGGAGGTGTTGATCGGCTTCGATCTGCTGCTCGCCGTCGTCCTCGGCCTCCTGGTGTACTCCGTTTCCGCGCGAGATCCGCTTGCGCCACCTGGCTTCTTCGATCTCCTCCAACTCATCCTCGTCGTATGCGCGCTCATCGTCGACGTGATTGCCTTGGTGGCCATCGCGGCCCGGATCTCGGACTTCGGCTTCACGCCGAATCGAACTGCGGCGCTGGGCGAGAATCTGATCCTCCTCGTCAATCTCGCCTGGTCGGCGTGGCTCTACGCGCGCTTCATGCGGCGTCGAGCGCCGTTCAGCGCTCTCGAGCGGTGGCAGACATCGTATCTCCCCGTCTACTCCTGCTGGGCGCTCATCGTGGTGGCCGTGTTCCCCCTCGTGTTTGGCTTCGTGTGAGGGGGATGCCACGCCGGAGGCGCCGCCGGATGCCCGCGGAACGCTGGAGCGTGGTGCCGCCTTCGGCGAGCAGGTGTCCCGGTCCCTGGCGAAGGGGGCGGCTGGAACGCGACGCGAATCGGTCGCACCTCCTCTGCGTCGGCTTGTCAGGCGGTGGCCTGAGCTAGCGATAAAGGGCCTTGATCGACCCCCACGTTGCGCCTTGCACCGGCGTAGGAAAATTCACGAGCTCTCCGCTGTTCACCACGAAGTTGTGTTGGTTTTCATAGGGAAGGGACACCCACTTTTCAGAACCATGCCCCCCCGTG
>CAZDKK010000107.1:0-13148 GCA_964506245.1 uncultured bacterium
TCGCGAGCGAGGTCGAGCGCCTGCGCGCGGCCGAGGTGGATCGCCTCGCGGAGGGCGAGGCGCGGTTCGCGCACGGCCCGGCCGCGGGCGGGGCGGCGCGGGCAGCCGAGGAGCTGCCGGACGACTTCGGGGCGGAGAATCTCGCGCGTGAGTTCGAGGAGCGGCCGGTGGCGACCGCCGAGGTCGAGCTGAACGGGGAAGAGCTCGAGGACGACGGCGACGGGGAGCTCGACCTGGCTCAAGAGGACTTCGACGACGAGGAGAACTTCCTCACCCCCACCGCGGGCCTATCGGAGCGCAGGCGCGAGCTCGACCGGGAGAGGGCGGATCGGGAGCTGGAGCTGGGCGATGAGGCCTGGTGGATGGTCTGCCCCCGCTGCGGGGAGCGCCTGAACGAACACGAGTTCGACAGCATCAAGGTCGAGCGCTGTGAGAACTGCGGCGCGGCCTGCTTCGACCGCGGTGAGATCGACCTGCTGCTCTCGGCCGCGCAGGACGCCCTCATGGCCTACCGCGCCCGAGGCTTGCTGCAGTGAGCGCCCCGCCTCGCCGGAATCGCCGGCGGGCGGCCAGGAGGCCCGGATCGGGCCCTAGCGCCACCGGTTCTTGATCGCACCCCACGTGCTCTCTTCCACCGGCGTCTGATCCGCCCAGACCGTCCCGTCGAGCGAGCGCAGCAGCGTCCCGTGATCCCCCGTGGCGAGGAAGTCGGCGCCCGTGTAGACGACGCCGCGCAGCGTGCGCTCGACGCCCGAGATCGCCGCTTCCCAGCTTTCCCCCGCATCGCTCGACGTGAAGATGGCGCCCCCCGCCCCCACGGCCACGACGAGCTGGCTGGCCCCGGGCCGGACGGCGACGCCGAAGAGGTCGATCTCGGCCGGGCCGGGCAGGAGGGTCCACGTCTGCCCGTCGGCCAGGCCACGCAGCACCGTGCCCGCGCCGCCCACCGCCAGAAAGCGGTTGTCGGTGAGCACCGCCACGGCGTGCAGCGCCGCGCCGTCCCCGGGCGGATCCTCGACGGCCGCCCAGGTGGAGCCGTAGGGATCGCCGCGCAGGATCACGCCCTCCTCGCCCACCGCGACGCTCGCCACCGCGGTGCCGGCCACGCCGCGCAGCGTCGCCCCCCCGGGCGCGGACACCACCGTCCACCCGCCGCCCGAGAGCGCGGCGCTGCGCACGATCACGCCGCTCGCGCCCACCGCCACTACCCGATTCTGCAGCGCTGCCACCGCGTAGAGGTCCGCGCCCACGGCCGACGCCTCGGCCGCGAAGGCCGCCCCGGTGGCGCCGGTCGACCTCAGGATCGTGCCGGCGTCGCCCACCGCGTAGTAGAGGCTGGCCTCGACATAGGCGCAGCCGCGCAGGTCGGCCGCGATCGCGGGGACCTCGGCCGGGAGGAAGGTCGCGTGGCCGGCACCGGCAAAGAGCACCTTGCCCCCGGATCCAACCGCCACGGCCCCGGCCGCATCACCGGCCACGGCCCACAGGTCCGCCGTCTGCGCAGCGGCCGGGGAGGCCGCCGCACAGCCGAGCAGCGCCGCCAGCAGCATCCTTCCGATGCGCGATCTGTCGTCTCTCTTCATTGTCGGTCCTCCTTCGGCAGGGTCATCTTGAGCACCCGGATGCCGTAGGCATCCCCATCCAGGACCTCGAAGGCGATGTTGTGGATGGTGAAGCGCTCGCCCTCGCGCGGCACCCGCCCCGCGCGATGGAGCACGAGGCCGCCCACGGTGTCGAAGCGGCCTTTGGGAAGACTCAGCTGCAGCTCCTGGTTGAGGTCGTCGATGTCGGTCATGCCCTCCACGACGAAGACCCCCGGCGCGAGCGGCCGGATCTTGCGGATCGTGCGCTCGTGCTCGTCCGCCATCTCGCCCACGATCTCCTCGGCGATATCCTCGACCGTGACCAGGCCGATGCAAGCGCCGAACTCGTCGACCACGACCGCCATCGGCGTGCGCGTCTTCTGCAGCTCGAGGAGCAGGTGATCGACGCGCTTCGTGTCGGGCACGATCGTGGCCTCGCGGAGGTAGGCGTCCACCGTCTCCCGGGGCTCCGGGTCGTGGAGCAGGTCGAAGATATTCACGAAGCCGACCACGCGATCGATGCGCTTCTCGTAGACCGGCATGCGCGTGTAGCCGTGGCGGCGCACGGTCGCCCGCCACAGGTCGCAGCTGCTCCCCCGCTCCAGTGCGACGACCTGGTTCATCGGGATCATGACCTCCCGCGCCACGGTCTCGCGGAAATCCAGGATCGATTCGAGCATCCGCTTCTCACGGTGGCCGCGTTCGTCCCGTGTCTCGGCCTCGCTCACCAGGACCTTGAGCTCTTCGCGCGTGACGAAGGGCGCCTGGCGCTGATGGCCCTCCAGGCGCGCCAGCAACACCATGTAGAGGTGCAGCAGATGGGTGAGGGGCAGCAGCAGGTAGTGGCCGAATTCCAAGAGACGCGAGTGGCGCATCAGGAAGCGTTCGCCCTCGCGCCGCCCGATCACCTTGGGCACGATCTCGGCCACGACGACCATGACGGAGGTCACCCCCACGGTGGCCAGGAGGGCCGCCAACCACCCGTTGGGCACCACTCGGTCGATCAGACCGGTCGCCATGGCCCCGACCAGCGTGCCGAAGCAGGCTTGGCCGATCAGGAAGAGGATGAGCACGTGCTCGCGGCGGCGCATCAGGCGCACTGCGCGCGTGGTCGCGGGGACCCCGGACTGAGCCCGCTGGCGCAAGCGGATGCGGCTGGCGGAGATGAGCGCCATCTCGGCGGCCGAGGCGAAGGCCGAGCCGCCGATCGCCGCGGCGATGACGACCAGCTGCAGGAGCAGGGCCCAGCCGCTCATGCGCCCTCCTCACCGCTGCCGACGACCTCGAGCAGCACGCGGCGCACTTGATGGCGCGCCACATCCAGGACGTGAAAACGCAGCTGCTGCCAGGCGATGACCGTCCCCGGGCGGGGGATGCGGCCGTGCACGTCGCACAGGAAGCCGTTGAGGGTCACGGCGGCATCGTCCGGGAGGCCGAGGTCGAGCTGGGCGTTGAGGTCGACCAGCTGCGCGCGGCCGGGCACGATGTACTTGCCCTCGCCCCGCTCGCGGATGGGCGTCTCCTCGAGATCGAACTCGTCGTAGATGTCGCCGACGATCTCCTCGACCAGGTCCTCGCGGGTGATGAGCCCGATCGTCTCCCCGTATTCGTCGACCACGATGACCATGGCCGCCCGCTCGGCCTGCATGGCCGCGAAGACCCGGTCGAGCGGGGCCGCGGCGGGGAAGAAGAGCACCGGGGAGATCACATCGGCCAGGTCGCGCTCGGGGCCGAGCAGGTAGTCCTTGGCCTTGACGAACCCGATGATGTGATCCGGATCGCCGCGGTAGACCGGATAGCGGGAATGGCGCGATTCGCGCATCACGGCCATGACCTCGGCGCGCGACGCGTCCACGTCCAGATCGTCGATGTCGACCCGCGGCGTCATGACCTGGCCGGCCCTGCGGCGCGAGAAGCCCAGGATGTTCTGCACCATGCGGCTCTCGGTGGGCGTGATCACCGCGGCATCGTCATCGACCGCCTCCAGCACCGAGTGGAGCTCGGAGCGTGAGATGAGCGGCGCCGGCGTCGCGCCCCCCGGATCCACGCGCAGCAGGCGCAGCAGCGCCTGGGCCAGGCCGTGGAAGATCCGCGTGAGCGGGTTGAGCAGGCGGATCGCGAGGTCCAGCGCGGCGGCAATCACCCGCGCGACCCGCAAGGAGGCGCCGACGGCCAGAACCTTGGGCAACGTGTCCCCGAACAGGAGCACCGCCACGGTCACCACCACGGTCGAGTAGCGCACCGCGCGGCCGCGGTCTTCCTGCCCGAAGAGCTGGATGAAGAAGATCGTGGCGATGGCGGAGAGGGCGATGTTGACCAGGTTGTTGCCCACCACGATCCCCGCCAGCGTACGGCTCGACTCGCGCAGGAGGGCCAGGATCCGCCGCGAGGACCGATCGCGACGTTCTCGCAGGGTCCGCCGCTGCAGGCGGGTCAGGGAGAAGAGGGCCGACTCCGAGCCGGAGAAGAACGCCGAGAGCAGGAGGAGCCCCAGCATGACCAGAATCAGCATGGCGGTCACGGGTTCCCTCCCCTGCGCGGATGCGCCGGCCCGGGTGGGCCCGGCCCCGGCAGTCTAGGAAGCCCTCCGGGACCGGTCAAGCCGGGGGCCGGCCGACTGCCGGCCGACCCGCGGCCGCGTCAGAGTTGTTGCGGTCGCCGGGGGCCTACCCTACAATGTTTCGGCGTCCGTTGGGCGGCGCGGGGCGTTCGCGTACCCGAAAAGATCCGGACCCTTGGCTGGGAGAGCGAAGAGATGGCCCTATTCGAGACCATGCGGGAGAACACGAAGGTCATCCTGTGGATCACGGTGGCGGCCTTTGTGGGGCTCATCTTTCTGGCGTGGGGGGCGGACTTTGCGTCCCAGCCGAGCAAGCGGGCGGCCGAGGCCGGCGTCCTGGCCAGGATCAACGGCGAGCGTGTCCAGTACCGCGAGTACGTCGACATGCTGGCCCAGGCGCGTGTGGCTTACGAGATGCAGACCGGCCAGCAGCCGGATGATTCGATCGACCTGATGCTGCAGTCCAACACCTGGACGAACATGGTCGACCGGATTCTGCTCCGGCAAGAGGCCCGGCGCCGGGGTATCACGGTGACGGATCGGGAAGTGGCGATCGCCTTGGTGAACAACCCGCCGGCCGAGTTCCAGGCGGCCGAGGCCTTCCAGACCGACGGCAAGTTCGACATCAACAAGTACCATCAGTACCTGGCGCAAGCCCCGGACACGCGTCAGCTTGAGGCCCAGCACCGCGAGCTGGTCGCCGCGGACAAGATGCGCATGCAGGTGTTCGCCGGGGTCAAGGTCTCCGAGGCCGAGGTGCGCGACCGGTGGCTGAGCGACAACGAGAAGATCGACTTGGCCTACAGCGTGGTCGCCTATCACAAGCTGCTCACCGACGCCGAGCCCACCGACGATGAGCTGGCCAGCTATTTGCGGGACCATGCCGAGGAGTTCGCCCATCCCGAGCGGCTCGCGCTCGACTACATCCGCGTCGACAAGACGCTCTCGGCCGAGGACAGCGCCGACGCCCGCTCGGAGATCGAGGAGGCCAACGCCGACCTCCAGCGGGGCGACGACTACGCGATCGTGGTCGGGGATTACACGCAGGCCCCGCCCGACCGCGTCGGCGGCGAGGGGGCGGCCTGGCTGACCCGGGGCCAGATCTCGCAGCCCGAGGTGGCCGAGGTGGCCTTCACCCTCCCGGTGGGTCAGGTGAGCAGCATCCTGCGCTCGAGCGATGGCTATCACATCGTGCGGGTCGAGGAGCGCGCCACCATCGACGGGGCCGACAAGGTGAAGATCGCCGAGATCTTCATCCCGCTGAAGATGTCGGCCGAAACGAACCTGCAGATCCGCGACAAGCTGATCGACCTGGCCGACTCTCTGAGCGAGGGCTTTGCGCAGGCGGCCGCCGCGGAGGGCTATCAGGTGCGCAACACCGGCCTCTTCGACCGCCAGGGCTTCATCCCGGCCTTGAGCCGCGTTGCCCCCGCCAAGGACTTCGCGATGCGGGCCAAGCTGGATCAGATCAGCCGGCCGATCGAGGTCGGCGACGCCTGGTACCTGCTGCACGTCAGCGAGGTTCGTCCGCCCGAGCCGGCCACGCTCGAGGAGTCCCGCCCGCGGCTGCGCAATGCGGTGCTGCTCGAGAAGCGCAAGGCAGCGGCCCGCACGGAGGCCGAGGCGATCCTCGCCGCGCGCCAGCAGGGCGCCTCGCTCGAGGGGGCCACGGCCCGCTCGCCGCTGGCCACCTTCGGCACCGCCGCCGGGGTCACGCGCCTGGGCTTCATCCGCGGCATCGGCAGCGACCCGGCAGTGACCGGGGCGGCCTTCGCCCAGGGCTCCGGGCTCGTACCGTACGTGATCGCCGGGGCGCAGGGGGCCTACGTCGTGGAGGTAACGGGCCACGCCGGGCTGGACGAATCGGCCTTCGAGGCGCAGAAGGAGAACGTGCGGCAGACCCTATTGCGCGAGAAGCGCAACCGCGTGCTGACCGAGTGGATGGACGAGCTGCGCAGCGCCGCCGATATCGAGGACTTCCGCCTCGCCGTTTCGTCGATGTAGAACCCGGGCCGGCCGGCGACGCGGCGGGGCGCCGAGGAATGAGGCGCGCGTGTCGAGCTTTGTCCGAGAAAGCTTGTTGACCTTCGGCACGCGCATCCTGATGGTTCTGGTCAATCTGCCCGTTTCGATCCTGATCTTCCGCTACCTCGGCGCCGACGGCCAGTCGATCTACTCCTCGGCCACCAGCTATGCCACCTCGTGCGTCGTCATCGGCCTGCTCGGTGTCGACGCCGCCCACACCTACTACCTGGCGGGGGGCCGCTGGCGTGGCCCGCACATCGCGGGCAACTCGTTCGTCGTGGTGGCGGTGCTCTCGCTGGTTCTCATTCCGCTCTTCCCGCCCCTGATCGCCTTCGCCACGCGCGGCCAGGGCAATGCGCTGCACCCCTACCTGCGGGTGGCTTCGCTGATGATCCCGATCCTCGGGGCCCGTTACCTGCTGCTGTCGGTGTTCATGGCGCGGCGGCGCAACGAGACGTTCAACCTGATCTACGCCGGTGCAGACCTCCTGCTGCTGGGTCTCCTGCTCGTGGGCTTCCTCGCCTTCGGCGCCGGGGCGATGTGGGCGCTGTGGGCCTTCATCGCCAGCCAGGCGGCGCTGGTCCTGGCGGCCGGCGGCTGGGTCTGGCAGCGCGAGGTCCGCGGCGCCGGGCCGCCGCGGCTGTCCCGACCGCTGCTGGGTTCTTCGCTCGGCTACGGCCTGCGGGGCTTCCTGGCGACAGTGCTGACGACGTTCGTCTACCGCTTCGACACGGTGTTGGTGCTGCGCTGGCTGGGCCCGGCAGCTCAGGGGCAGTACTTCGTCTCCGTCTTCCTGGCCGAGAAGCTCACGCACATCACCGCCAGCGTGCAGGCGGTGCTCTTCCCCCACGTCTCCGCGGCCTCCCCCGAGGAGGCCAATCGACTCACGCCGCGTGTCTGTCGCCATACGCTCTTCTGGGTCGTGGCGGCTGCAGCGGTGCTCTTCGCCCTGGCCGGGATCCTGCTGCGCACCTTCTACAGCGACAAGGCGGCCGCCTGTATCGCCCCCATGCGCATCCTGCTGCCCGGCATCGCCGCGCTGACGGTGAGCAAGCTGCTGACCGCGGACCTTTCGGGCCGCGACCGGAGGTTCGTTCCCACGCTCTTCATGGCGGTGGCGCTGGGTGTGAACATCCTCCTGAACTTCGCCTGGACGCGCCGTCTGGGCATCGCCGGCGCCGCCTGGGCATCGACCGCGGCCTATGCGCTGCAGGCCGGGTTGGTCTTGGTCTACTTCTGGCGGGTGACGGGCGTGAGCCCGGCCCGGCTGCTCGTCCCCCAGCCCGGAGATGTCGCGGCCTACCAGGCTCTCGCCCGCCGCTGGCGCGACCGGGCCGCGCGCGGGGAGCATGGAGCCGCTGGCGAGGGGCAGCCTCCAGCCGGTGCGCCGCCCGAGGAGATGGAATGAGGGCCCTGAACGAAGAGCGCTATGCGGAGCTGCTGGCCGGGGCCCCGGAGGCCACCTTCTATCACACGCGGCTGTGGGCGCGCATCGTCATGGCCGCCTTCCCCCAGCTCACCGACGAGACGCGGATCCTGAGCAGCCCCGCCGGCGAGCACGCCCTGCCCCTGCACTGTTGGCGGCGTCTGGGGGGTCTGCTGGCGACCCGTCACAGCAGCTTCCCGTTTCTGTACGGGGGGCCGGTGCCCTCCGGCCCGGATGCGTGGCGGGCAGCCGCCGCGTGGATCGCCAGCCGGCCAGGATCCGCGGTGCTGATCGGGAACCCCTTCGCCCCCCCGGGCGAGCCACCCGGGCTGCCGGCTGATCTGCCCGGCGGGCTCAGCCGCGAGTGGGAGACCACGCACCTGCTGGCGTTGCCCGCGACGATCGAGCGCTACTGGGACGAAGTGCTCGACACCCGCAAGCGCAACGACATCCGGCGTCTGACCCGCAAGGGCGTCGCCGTCGAGACCTCGCGCGACGACCGCGACGTGCAGGCCGTCTACGGCCTGTATCTCAAGCGCATGGCCACCTGGCAACGCCGTCCGGGGCTCGTCTATCCGCTGGCGCTCTACCAGCACGAGCTGGGCCTCGGCGGCGACGCGGTGGCGCTCTACGTTGCCCGCTTCGAGGGGCGTGTCATCGGCGGCACCTTCGTCTGTCGCTGGAACGGGATCTGGCATTACCAGGCGGGGTATTTCGATCACGATGCCGCGAATCTGCGACCCAACGTCTTGGTCCAGGAGCGGATCATCCGAGATGCGATCATGGCCGGGGCGCGTCTGTACGACATGCTGCCCAGCGCGGGGATCGCCAGCGTCGAGGAGTTCAAGGAGTCGTTCGGCGGTGTGCGGACGCGCTTCGCCCGCTGGGCCAAGCGCGGGCTGGCTCACCGGCTGGCCGCGCGCCTGAGCGGCCGCCGGTCTCGAGAACCCAGGAGCAAGACATGACCGCGTCCGATTCGAAGCGGCTCGCCATCCACGGCGGGCCGCCGGTGCGCAGCGAGTACCTCGTCTTCGGCAGCCCGGACGTGCGCGAAGCCGAGATCCGCGAGGTCGAGGCCACGCTGCGATCGGGGTGGCTGGGCACAGGACCGCGGGTGGCGGCCTTCGAGGAGGCCTTCCGCCGGTATACCGGCGCGCGGCAGGCCATGGCCTTGAACTCCTGCACCGCGGCCCTGCACCTGTCGCTGATCGGCGTGGGGGTCGCGCCCGGCGACGAGGTGATCACCTGCCCGATGACCTTCGCCTCGACGGCCAACGTCATCCTGCACGTGGGCGCCACGCCGGTCTTCGCGGACTGCGACCCAGGCACGCTCTGCATCGATCCGGACCAGGCCGCCGCGCGCATCACCGACCGCACCCGCGCGCTCATGCCCATTCACTTTGCCGGCCGCGCGGCTGCCATGGATCGCTTGCTCCCCCTGGCGCGAACGCGTGGCCTGCGGGTCGTTGGCGACGCGGCCCACGCGATCGAGACCGAGCATCAGGGCCGCAAGGTCGGGGTGCTAGGTGACTGCACGGCCTTCAGCTTCTACGTGACCAAGAACGTGATCACCGGCGAGGGGGGCATGGTCACCACCGACGATCCCGTGATCGCCGACTGGATCAAGATCGCGGGCCTGCACGGGCTGAGCCGCGATGCGTGGAAGCGCTTCTCGGACGAGGGGTACAAGCACTACGAGGTGGTCTTCCCCGGCTTCAAGTACAACATGATGGATCTGCAGGCCGCGATCGGGATCCATCAGCTCGCGCGCGCGGAGGAGAACCTCGTGCGGCGCGAGCAGCTCTGGCGACGCTATGCCGAGGCCTTTGCCGACCTGCCGCTGCACATCCCACCCGAACCGCCGGCCGGCGATCGCCACGCTCGCCATCTCTTCGTGATCCTGCTCGAGCTCGAGCGCCTGCGCATGAGCCGCGATGAGGTGATGGCCGCGCTCCACGCGGAGAAGATCGGGACCGGCGTGCATTACCGGCCGGTCCACCTGCATCCCTACTACCGCGAGCGCTTCGGATTCAAGCCGGGGGACTTCCCCGCCGCGGAGTGGGTCGGCGAGCGAACGCTGTCGCTGCCGTTTTCGACCAAGCTCACCGACCGCGATGCGCAAGACGTGATCCGCGCGGTGCGCAAGGTGCTCACCGCGGCCGCGGCCTAGGTCGGCCGAGGGTGCAGGAGATCCGGCCGGACCGGGATTGGGATCAGGGGTGCTTCTGCGACTCGGGGGGCTTAGGCGTCTCCTCGGGCGGTTTCGGCTGATCCGGATTGGACGGCTCGTTCATCCCGCGCTTGAACTCGCTGACGCCGCGGCCGAGCCCGCGGGCCAGCTCGGGGATTTTCCGCCCCCCGAACAGGATCACCAAAATGAGCAGGATGAGCAGGATCTCCTGCAGCCCCACCCCTCCGATCAGCAAGGGCATCATGTGTGGTGTCATCTTTCGCCTCCCCTCGGGGCGCCAGGATCAGTGCGCCGGGCGGTCGCCTTCCCGACCGGGGCATCACCCTAGCACCGGCGCCGCGCGCGGTCCATCGGGAGCACAGCGCGCCGGTCAGGGCTCCCCGGCCTCGAGGCGGGCGGCCAGGTCGCGGCCCGCCACCACCAGCACGTCCGCCTCGGGCGCCTCGCGCACCTGGGACACGAGCCGGCCCACGCCCCACTGCCGGCGGAAGAAGGCCGCAACGGCCTGTGCCCGGGCGAGGTCTCCGCAGCGATCCACGATCAGTGTTTCACCGTAGGTGCGACGATCGGCATCGGAAACGCCGCAGACGTCGAACCCGCCGGCGCGCACGAGGGGCGTGAGCCGGGCAGCCAGGCGATTGGCACCGCACCCGTTGGCCAGGAGCACCCGCGTGACGACCGACTCGGCCGGGACCACCGGGACGGCATCCTCGGCCGAGGGTTCTTCGTCTGCGTCCTCCGGAGCCGGGCGCTGCTTGCCGCGCACGCCCTCGGCCAACCGCGAGACCTGAGCCGCCAGACCCCCGCCGAGGGGCGCCTCACCGGTCGTGACATCCAAGCGGCGGCTGGGGATCTCCCAACCGTCGGCGGCCACCTTCTCCCCCCGTTGCGGGGCGCGCCGCTCGAGCTGCCCGGTGACCGATGCCACGAAGAGCACCAAGACGCCCACGAGAAGGAAGCAGGCCATCCAACGCAGCATGCCCCCCAGCGCGCCGCCCGAGCTGGGGCGACGTGTCGATGCGCGTCGCCCGCGCCTGCTCCCCGTGGTCGGGCTCACCCCAGCACCTCCCGGTAGCGGCGCCACGCATCCTCGGGCGCCTCGGGGACTGCCTTGAAGCCGGAGACGAGTGGCAGGAAGTTGAGGTCCCCCGTCCAGCGCGGGATCAGCTGGAACGCCAGATGCATGCCGACCCCCGAACTGAAGCCGACGTTGAGGGCTTCGAAGTCGTAGAGCCGACGCGCGAGCCGCGCCCCCTCGCGCAGGAGCGCGGCCAGATCCTCCCACTCGGCTGGCGCCAGGGAGAGCGCGCAGGTGAGATGGCGGCGCGGATAGCAGACGAGCTGGCCGCTGTTGAAGCCGGGCCGCTCGACCGCCAGACACGCGCTGCGATGCACCAGCAGCAGCCCCGTCGCCGCGCTCACCCGCGGCTCGCCGCTGCAGCGCGGGCAGATCCCGGGCAGCGGCGCCCGCAGCGCCCCGACCGGCCGCCCGGCGGTGTGCAGCCAGCGCACCGCGCACCCCAGGCCGCCGGCATCAGAGCCAGCGGGCTGGCTCTCCAGCACCGAGATCAGGCTGGGCGCGTGAAAGACCATGGCCAGATCGTTCGGCGCTCCTCCCCCGGCCCCGGCCAGCTCGCCGGACGCGACCAGCCCGGTCACCCGGCCCAGCTCGTCGCGCTCGATCGCCGCCCCCCCCGGCGCACAGGATAGCTCCGGCTCGAGGATCGTGGCCGCATTGGCCTCCGCCACGTGGACCTCGCGCAGCGCTGCCAGGGCGGCCGGTGCCGTGGCCACGCGCGCCGCCGGGATGACGAGCAGATCGCCGCCAAACCCGACCAGCTCCGGCGCATGGTCCGGCAGCCTGCGCGCGGCGCGGGCAGTGGCGGGAAGCGCCCGCCCCCCGCGGGCGGGCAGCGTGGCCAGCAGGCGTTCGCCCTGCGCGCCGTAGCCGCACAGCACGAGGTGCGCCCCGAGAGCCCGCGCCAGCTCAGCGGCCCCGGATCCGGCCGGTTCCCGGGCCTGGCCGGCCGGCGACGGGGGCATCGCCCCCGGACCGCCCGCTGGGCCGGACTCGGCCTCGATCAGGACCGCCAGCTCGCGCACGCCCGCCTCCGTCCGCCCGATCGCACCGGTGCGATCCTACTTGCGGCTCTTCAGCTCCGGCCCGCCGCCGGGACGCCCGTGTTCGCAGCCGGGGGTCCGGAACTGCATGGCCATCCGGCCCCCGGGCACGTTGATGAGCAGGTTGTCGATCAAGTGCGTCTGCCCCAGCCGCACGCGCACGGCGATGAGCGTCCGTCCCTCCAGCACCGGTCGCGGCTCGAGCGTCTCGGGATCCACCATCGCAATGTAGTCGATCTGCATGCTGGTGCCCGACTCGATCACCTCGCGCATCAGCTCCGTCAGCTCGCGGGGATCGCGCGTGTGGCACACCAGGATCTCGCGCTGGGCGATGCGCAGCGCCTCGTAGATCTTGGCCGCCTGCCCGCGCTCGTCCGCGGTCAGGTAGCCGTTGCGCGAGCTCATCGCCAGCCCGCTCTCCTCGCGCACGGTCGGGCAGGGGGCGATCTTCACGTCCATGTTCAGGTCGCGGACCATGCGCTCGAGGATGACCAGCTGCTGCGCATCCTTCTCGCCGAGGTAGAGCCGATGGGGCGCCACGATGCCGATCAGCTTGGCCACCACGGTGCAGACGCCGTCGAAGTGGCCGGGGCGGAAGGCGCCGCACAGGCGCTCGCCCAGGGGGCCCGCGGAGACGCGGGTGGTGAAACCGGGCGGGTAGATCTCCGTCACCTCCGGCTGGAACACGGCGTCGACGCCGGCCGCGCGGCATTGGTCGATGTCGCGCGCCAGGTCGCGCGGGTAGCGCTCGTAGTCCTCGCCCGGACCGAACTGCAGGGGGTTGACGAAGATGCTCACCACGACGACGTCGTTCTGCGCCCGGGCCTTCTCGATCAGCGACAGGTGGCCGCGATGGAAGGCCCCCATCGTCGGTACGAACCCGATGCGCTTGCCGGCGTCCCGCATCTCGCGGGCAAAGCGCCGCTGCGACTCAGCCGACTGAAAGCGCTTCATCCCGGGACCGGTCTCTTCCGCCGGCGGCGCGGGTGGCGTGATCGGCGCCGGGGTGACCTCGCTCGGGCCGGCACCCGGCGCGACCGCCGTTTCGAGCGCCGCGATCAGGGCAACGTTCTCGTCCAGCCGGCGCCTCGCCTCGTCACGCTCCGCGGTGAGCCGCGTGACCGCCTCCTCCGCCAGCGCCAGCCGGCGCGCCAGGTCCCGGGCATCGGCCGCCAGCGCCGGCGCGGCTGCTTTCGGCACCGGTCGCCCGGGTGGCACCCGCTTGTCACCGCCACCCGTGGG
>CAZDKK010000108.1:0-12827 GCA_964506245.1 uncultured bacterium
GGCTGGCAGCGGTGCAGCACCGCGGGCCCTCGCCCGGTGCCGGCCTCCTCGATGCCGAAGGCGCTGCCGAAGGCCGACCCGCAGGCAGGGCCGAGAACCGCGCTGATCTCGGCTGCGGTCCAGGTGTAAAAGCGTTCCTCCTGCTCCTTGTCCCCCGCACCTTCGGCGGCATAGAACGCACCGTCCGGCGCGGTCAGGGACTCCAGCACGTAGTCACAGATGTCCCGGACAAGCTGGGCATGGAGTTCGACGCCGGAGTGCAGGTAGGCGTCCGTGCAAGCCAGGGCGAGCCCGGCCTGATCGTAGAGCAGCTTCTCGAAGTGCGGCGCTTGCCAGGCGTCGTCGGAGGCATAGTGGTGGAACCCGCCGCCCAGGTGGTCGCGGATGCCGGCCGCCGCCAGCTTCTCCAGCGTTGCGTGCACCATCGTGACCGATTCGCGATCGCCGGTGCGGTGGGCATAGCGCAGCAGGAAGCCGAGGGCCTGGGGTGCCAGGTACTTGGGGGCTCCACCGAATCCCCCGTGTTCGGCGTCGAAGTGCGCCCGCAGGGTCTTGACCGCGCAGGCCAGCGTCTGACCGTAGAGATGCGTGGCTGCTTCGCCCTGGCCCAGATCGGCGACCTGCTGGCGCAACTGGGCCGCGATCTGGCCTGCCTTGGCCGTCACGCCGGATCGGCTCTCCTTCCACAGCTTGGCGATGCGACCCAGGAGCGTGACGAGCCCGGGGCCCTCAGGGCCGTCCTGGGCGAGGAAGGCGGTGCCGCCGAAGAAGGGCTCGAGGTCCGGTGTCAGCACGACCGTCAACGGCCACCCGCTGCGCCCGGTCATGAGGCGGACGGACTCGCTGTACAAGCCGGCGAGGTCGGGTCGCTCCTCACGGTCGACGCGCACCGCCACGAAATGATCGGCCAGGAGGCGGACAACGTCCGGTTGCTGGAAGCAGTCGCGATCCATGCTCGCGCGCAGCCCGCAGGTGGCCGAGCTGATCGACAGGAAGATCGGCCGGCCGGCCCGGCGTGCTTCCGCCAGTCCCTCGGTGGTCCAGGGCAGCCACGCGACCGCGGCGGGTGCTGTCGCCTCGGGTGATCTCGGCTTGGGCTCGGGGCGTGGTGGCGTGCTCAGGTGCATGACGGCCTCCGGCGCATGGGCCCGGCAGTCCGAACCCTCCGGTTCGGGGTCCCGGGCGACAGGGGTAGGGGAGCAGCCCGCACCTCGCGTGCCAGCGGGAGGTCGCGGTCGGAGGGATCCTCCAGACCTGCGCGTAACTCGCTACTGGATGGCACGATCAGTCGGCGGGCCACGCCACCCAGAAATGCCCCGCACCGGCGTGGCCGCCGGAGGCCGTCCGGAGGCCAGGAGATGCACAGGCATTCTGCACGGCCATCGGACGAGGGGCGTGCGCGATGCAGCCGGAATCGCGCGGGATCCGACGCAGAGGTCGTGCCATCACTGCACGATGAGCGCCTCGAAGACCTCGGCCCGCCCGCCCGCCGCGCGGAACCGCTCACGCCACGCCTCGAGCGGCTCGCCGCCGCCCTGCAGTCGCGCGAGGCGCGCCAGCTCGATCAGCGCGACCAGGTCCCCGGGGTCGCGGGCGAGGGCGCTGCGGTAGCTCGCCTCCGCCGCCGGCCGGTTGCGCACGGCCAGCGCGAGGTCCGCCTCGCGGCGCTCGCGCGAGCCCGGCAGGGGCAGGCCCCACTGGCGGCGTTCGGCCAGGCGTTGGAGGGTGAAGGCGCAGCGAGTGGCCTGGGTCGCGTCTCGGCCGAGGCGCTGTACAACTTCACGGCAGTGCTCCTCGGCGTCGGCCAGATTGCCGAGCAGATACTCGCAGGTCCCCAGGTACTCCAGCGCGGGCACGAAGCTCGAGTCGGCGGCCCATGCCGCGCTGTACAAGCTGCAGGCCAATGCCAGCTCACCCCGCACTTGGTGGATCTGCCCGAGCGCGAGATGGCCGCGTGCACTGCGCGGATCGCGGGCGAGTCCGCGTTCGAGCAGACCGCGGGCGCGGTCCAGGTCGCCGCGGCGGGCGGTGAGGATCCCGAGGTTGATGCTGGCGCGCGCCACGCCGGGATCGATGCGCAGGGCTTCTTCGTAAGCCGCCGTGGCGTCCTCGGTGCGACCCTCGCGCTCGGCCAGGATGCCGAGGCGGTAATAGTACTGGCCGAAGGTCTGCTCCCGCCCGACGGAGAGCCAGTTGGGTCCGAAGGCCAGGAGCACGCCGGCGCAGGCGGCACCCGCGGGCCACAGACCGCGGGCAAGCCCGCCGCGGGATGAGCCGCCGCCGTCGCGGTTGCCGGCCTCTTGCCAGAGCATGGCGGCGCGCACGCGCTCCGCGATCGCCGACACCGCCGCGCCCGTGCCCAGCGCGAGCAGCACGTGCGTCGGCATGCGGAAGCGCGCGGTCACGAAGTAGACCGCCAGCACCGCGGTGTCGGCGAGCACGCCCGCGGCGAGCGCCCATGGCAGGACCTCGCGCGGGCGCAGCGCCAGCGCCGCGGCCAGCAGCGCCAGCAGCGCCAGCCAGCCGGGCAGGAACGGCAGGCGCAGCAGCAGCGAGAAGCGCTTCTCGAAGTCGAACGACTCGATCTGCGGCGCTTCGTAGGCCGCCAGCGCGAAGTGGGCCTTGCGTGCCAGGAGCGCCAGCGCGCGACCGGGCGCACGGCGCATCTGCGCGCGCGCCTCCCGGCTCCAGTACTGGTTCGCCTGCAACGGGCTCAGCGGCCGGCCTGCCAGGCGCCCCGCCTCGCGGATGCCGAGGGGATCCTCCTCGCCGCGCATGCCGAACGGCGACATGTAGAAGCCGTTCGCCAGCGGGCCATTGCCAATGTAGAGGTTGATGCCCGAATTCACCGAGATCAGCACGGGCCGTCCCGATACGGCCAGGTTGTGGATCGTGGCCGGCAGGATGCCCGCCAGCGCGCCCGCGGCGAGCAGCAGCGCGGCGCGCGCGTGGGCGCGCACCGGACCGCCCCGCTCGTGCAGCACCATCCCCGCGATCACGATCAGCGCGCCGGGCAGGATCGTCGGGTGGGCGAGCCCCGCCAATCCCGCGACGAGCCCGGCCCAGAAGACGCGGCGAGGCGCGAGCCAGAAGGCGAGGGCGAGCAGAAAGGTCGCCAGCGCGGGCACCAGGAGCACGCCGGTGTAGAAGACCGCCGGGGCGAAGAGGGCCATGGCCAGTCCGGTGGCGATGAGCCCCACACGCCCCCAGTAGCGCGATGCGACGCGCGCGGCCAGGTAGGTCGCCGCGGCCCCCAGCAACGCCTGCACCCAGAGCACACGCGCGGGGTCCGCCCCCAGCACCGCGTAGCAGCCCGCGAGGAAGTACGGGTAGAGCGGGGCCTGCTGGAAGGGCCCGGCACCCAGCCCCTGCCCGCCGAGGATGGCGGTGGCCCACGCGTGGTAGTTCCGGGGATCGAGATCCAGATGGTGCCGGAATGGGTTGTCCGTGCTCTCGAGGAGGTAGAGCACCCGGACGGCCAGGGCGAGCAGCGCGCACAGGAGAGCCTGGAGGCGGTCGGCGGCGGCCCGCGTGGCGAGCCGGGTTCGCGCGCCGCCAGGCGCATGAACGACCGGACCCGCGCCGGCGATCGCTCGCCCGGCGCGGGTCCGCCCTGAGTCCATTCCCGTTGCCATCTACCTCATCAGCACGAGCGTGCGACGCAGCGAGCTGTCGCCGGCACTCAAGCGGTAGTAGTAGAGCCCGCTGGGTGCCGGACGGCCAGACTCATCGTCGCCGTCCCACGAGGCGCGGTGGTCGCCCGCTGAGAGCGCGCCGTCCAGCAGCGTGCGCACTAGGCGTCCGCTGGCGTCGAACACCTCCAGCCGCGCGCGTCCCGACTGGGGCAGCGCGAAGTCGATGGTGGTTCGGGCGGACACCGGGTTCGGCCGGCTCGGCTGGAGCGACAGAACCGTGGGTCGCGCGGCATCCCCTTCGACACCGGCCAGCGAGGTGATCCCCAGAATCTCGATGTCGTCGATGTACCAGCCTTCCGCGGGATCGGCGCCGTCGCTGCCGAAGCGGAAGCGGAACCTCACCTCGCCCTCGATGCCCGCCAGATCGCAACGCACCTCTCGCCAGTTGATCGAGCCCGAGAAGACCGGCGTGTCCGCCGGGAAGGGTCCCGGAACGGAGCCCGCGCGGATCGTGTGCGTGTAGCCGCCCACCGGGGTGATCTGCTGCCATGGGCCGCCGTCGAGCGACATCTCGATCAAGCCGCCGTCGTAGGCCCGGCCCTGGTAGTAGCTGCTCTCCTCGGCATCAATCCACATCCAGAAGACCAGCTCACCATCGCCGTCGAGGGCGACGGGCGGCGTCTCGAGACCGGCGTCGAGCAGGTTGTTGTACGTGCCGGTGCCGGCCGCGCCGCACTTCCAGCTCATCGTGCCGCCGGGCGTGTGGTTGCGCTGGGTCGAGACATGCCACTGATCGGTGAAGCCGGTGGGCGAGACCACGTAGTGGATCCACTCGCCGGCCCCGCCCTCGACCGTCTCGTAGAACCCGCCGATCGGCAGCATCTGCTCGAACAGGTGATCGTACTGGTTGTCGCCGGTCACGCGCAGGTCGAAGCGGCACCCGAAGGCCGGGAAGGCGGGATCGACCGCCACCTCGTAGAGCGGCTGGAGCAAGCCGCTCTGGCCGCTGCCCAACCCCTCGTGAGAGGCGGTGCCGGCCGTCACCGTGACCAGCGGGTGCGTGCAGGTCAGGAGGCCCGTGATGTCATCCAGCCGCCCGCTGCCGCCGTTCTGGAGCGTGACCGCCAACGTGGCCGACTCGCCCGGATCCAGCCGCATGTTGCCATCGCCGCCCACGGAGTCGTCGATCAGGATCGAGGCAATCGAAATCGCCGGGGCATGGACGACGAAGTTGACGGCCGACTCCCAGGTCAGGCGCGCATCGCCGGTCATCACGACCGGCATGGCCACCGCCTCCAGATCGGGGCAGGCCGGGGAGACCGCGAAGGTGTAGGGCTGGTTGCACCAGGCCTCCGCCCCCGGGGCCAGGTCGGGATAAGTGCTCGCCGTCTGCGTCAGCGTGATGTTCGGGTTCGCGCAGCTCACCACGGCGCTCACGTTCGTGACCCCCTGGATGCCCACGTTGCGCAGCCTGACGTTCAACGCCACTGCCTCACCGGCGTTGACGACTCCGTCGCCACCCGCGTCGAGGTACTCCACACCCGAGATGATGAGGTACGGCCCCGAGGCCGGGATGACCTCCACGTCGGCGATGTAGGTCTCGCGGTTGTAGGCCGTCACGGTGAGCAGCAGGTTCATCGGCTCGGACGGCACGGGATCGAGCGCGATCGTCGCATGGCCGGCCGCGTTCGTCAGCGCCGTGCCGTAGAGGATCCCGTTGGCGTAGAGCGCGCACTGGGCACCGGCGAGGCCGGCGATGTCGAGGTCATAGGAGGTCTGCCCCAGGAGCAGCGTGCCGGTGTGGTTGACCGCCATGAGTTGGGCCTGCTTGGTCCGCACGCGCAGCGACGGGTCACCGAAGATCGTCCAGTAGTTGGCTTCGTTGACGCCGGCGGAGCCCTGCTGCTCGATCATGTAGCAGGAGCCGTTGAACCACAATCCGCCGATCGAGCGCATCTGGTCGGAGACCAGCAGGTCGACCGCCTCGTCCTCTGCGTACATGGGCGGATCCCACGACTGGCTGATCACCGACATGAACGTCGCGATGGCGCCGGTCGGCTCGCCGCCCTGGCTGGCGCGCAGCCAGGCCTCGGCAAAGCAGGTCTGGCCGATGAAGTTGCCGTTCAGGCACGCCACGCTGCAGATGAAGGGCAGCATGTTGTAGTTGGTCAGCGCGTTGACGTGCGAGTTGCTGAAGCCCGTGGTGCCCCACGAGGTGTCGCTGCCGTGACCGCAGTAGTTGACGATGCCCCGCCCGGCATTGAGCGCATTCGCGACCATCTGGGCCGTGGCGGTGGGATCGTAGATCTGGTCGACCGCCGTGTAGCCGTAGGCGAGCAGGTCGTCCCGGATGTAGTTCATGTGCTCGTAGTCGTACTCGCCGAAGTGGCCCGGGCCCTGGTTGGAGGCGATCCCGCAGCCCATTTGCGGCCAAGCCTCACTGGCGACGATGTCGCGTTCGTAGTGGATGGTGCGCTGGACCTGCGTGTCGACGTGCGCGGTCGTCTCGGCCGAGAAGCGGCCGACGAAGATGTCCGGGTAGCTATCGCCACCGGCGACGAGCGCGTAGAGCGGGTCGGAGCCGCCGCTCAGGACGGGGATGTGCTGGGAGTCGCCGACCAGCAGCACGTACGCCAGGTCCGTGGTGTTGAACTCGTTCTGGATGTAGGACCGGATCTGCGCAGCCGTCGAGCCGGTCTGGGACACCGTGACGAGCTTCGTCTTGAGCCCCTTCTGGAGCTTCCACTGGTAGAGCGGCGTGATGTTGGCCAGGTACGAGTCGTGGGTGATGATGAGCAGGCTGCCCTCCTCCAGCACGTGCGTGTAGCGCTGCTGCAAGGCCTGGTAGTTGAGGAAGCGCCGGCCGTAGATCTGCGCAAAGGCGGGGTCCATCCGGTCGAGCGCGTGCGTGCGTTCGAGGACGTTCACCTGGCCCGGGCCGGCCGGCGCGATCTCGACCCGCATGTGGGTATAGACGCGCAGGGTGCCCGTGCCGGGCAGGTACTGGAAGACGTTCATGTCCGCGACCATGCCGCGGAAGTCGCGCAGGATGTAGGGCTCGTGACCTTCGACCGCCACGGGCGGGTAGACGGCCGTGCCCTGGTAGAAGGTATCGAACGTGTAGGGCACCGTCGCGGGGTCGACCGTACGCGGCAGGTTGCCCTTCGACGGGGCCACCGGCAGGTCGGACAGATCGACGTGCTCCTCCTCCAGGAGCGTGACGGTCATCTCGCGGTCGTCGGGGATGATGAGGCTGCGCCGCACGTCCGGCAGCGCGGGCATCCCCGCGATCTGCTGCACGCTGCCGTCTGGCAGCGTGACGAGGTAGTAGGTCGCGCCGTCGATCTCGACCGGCGTGGCCTCGAAGCCCCCCAGGGTGACATCGATCACGCTGCGCTGGCCGTCGGATTCGATCAGGGTCACATCCAGGGCGCCGCCGCCTAGGTCGACCCAGCGCGCCCCCGCGCTGCCGGCCAGGAGCCAGAGCACGCCCAGCCCCAGGGTCAGGAGTCGGAGAGGATGGGAAATACACGCACTGCGGGAGGGAAGCATGAGAGACCTCCATCGGTTGCAGACTCAGTTGCCAGCGGACCCTTGAGTGGCCCCGGGCAGATCGCCAATCCATTCTACCATCGGGCGCTGCGCGCTCACAAGCGCGGGGCGCAGGCGGGCGTGGGCGCCTCGGGCGGGCGCACAACGCCCGGGCCCGGCGCGGTCGGGCGGCACGTTGCAGGCAAGGCCTCCATGAGGCCGCAGGGGAAGCTGTCCGGGCGACGTGGGGATTCCGGTCTGATGCCGTGATCGCCAGCTCCGGCGTTCAGGAACAGCGGGTCGGCGCTGACGTTGCCGTACCATGCTGACTCGAAGGGCGGCGCGTCTCCGTGCGCGCTGGGACCCGGTGCCGTGAAACGCATACGCTCCCGGCAGCGTCCAATGAGATGTGCCCAGTACGTGTCGTCGAGATCAGGAGGACTGCCATGATCCATCGCCCTTCCGTTCGGTCGGCGGCTATCCGCGTGCGCATCCGATCGGCGCTCGCGCTCGTAACCCTCATGCTGGCGCTCCCCGCCGGTAGCCTGGCCCAGATCGATCTGGATGCCGTGCCCCACGTGCGCAACGACGCCACCCCAGCCGGCCCTCTCCAGACCCTGCGGCTCGAAGAGCAGTGGAGCGTGGGTGGGGGGGAGGATGAGGGCGTGGTGCTGGGCGTCATCCGCCAGGCCGTGACCGACGCGGACGGCAACCTGTACCTGCTCGACACCCAACTCATGCAGGTGCACGTCTTCTCGGCGGCCGGCGCGTATCTGCGGTCGATCTGCCGGGAGGGCGAAGGGCCGGGGGAGGTGAGCCGGGCGGCCGACCTGCTGTGGATGCCCGACGGGACCCTCGGGGTTCTCCAGGGATTCCCCGGGAAGTTCGTCAAGCTCGACCGCGACGGAACACCCAAGGGCGAGCTGACGGGCGGCGGCCAGGATCCCGGGGAGGGCGGGTTCCGGGGCATCAACAGCGCGCTCTTCCGCGCGGGCCAGTTCGTCGTGAGCGGCGAGACGATGTCGAGCAATGGCCAGGGCTTCTCGCGGCAGAAGTACCTCTCGCTCTGGAATGCCGACGGCTCGGAGAAGCGGCGGCTCCTCGAGAAGCAGGCGCCCGGTTTCAGCGGGCAGCCCAGATTCATCGAGAAGGAGGAGTTCTTCGCCGACGCCGGTCGCTGGGACATCGGCCCGGACGGCCGGATCTACGCGGCTCCCTATCACACCGCCTACACCGTCCTGGTCTACGATCCCGCCGGCCAGCTCGCGTTCGTCATCGACCGGGCCTTCACCTCCTGGAAGCGCACGGCAGCAGAGAAGGAGGAGGTCGGCGGCTTTCGCGTCGTGGCCGACGGCCACGAGCTCAAGGTCGAGCGGCAGGTCGAAGACCTGGACCCCTGCATCCGTGGATTGCGCGCGACGCAGAACGGGGAGCTGTGGGTGCTCAGCAGTCGCGGCGTGCGCGAGCAGCCGGCGGGGACCTTCCAGACCTGGGACGTTTTCGACCACGAGGGCCGCTTCGCCCGCCAGGTGGCCGTCGCCTGCCAGGGCGATCCCCTGGCCGATGCGCTGATCTTCGTCGACGATGAGCACGCCGTGCTCCTGCGCGGGCTGAGCGAGGGGCCCAGCCCGCAGCAGGAGGAAGAGGAGCGACGACCTATGGAAGTCATCTACTGCCGCGTCGCGGCGTCCCTCCCAACAGCCCATTAGGCGTCCGAGTTGTCTCTGGTAGCGATTCCGGGTCACGGCTATAGTCCCGCCGTCGCAGCGCGGCGCACCCACGCGGCGCGTTGAAGGGGAGCGACAGGCATGGATGGCTCGACGGACCACGCGGCCGGCGCCGGACCGCCCGCCGATCCGGCTCTGCGCCGCGCTTGCGGGCTCGTGCGCGACTCCGCCCACATCGTCGCCTTCACGGGAGCCGGCATCTCCGCCGAGAGCGGCATCCCCACCTATCGCGATGCCGATGAGAGCCTGTGGGTCAAGTACGACCCCGAGAAGGTCGTCCAGATCGACGCCTTCCTGAGCGACCCGGCACCCTTCTGGCATTTCTTCCTCGACGTGCGGTACCGGGCGGTCACGGAAGCCCGGCCGAATCCGGGTCACGTGGCCCTGGCCCACATGGAGGCTGCCGGCCGGCTGAAGGCGGTCATCACCCAGAACATCGACGGCCTGCACCAGGCCGCCGGATCGCGGCGCGTGATCGAGCTGCACGGCAATACCCATTCGATCGCCTGCCTGCGCTGCCACGCGCGGTTCACGATCGAGGAGATCTATCAGCAGCTACAGAAGGAACTTCCGCCGCCCTGCCGGCGGTGCGGGGGCATGCTGAAACCGGAGGTTGTCTTCTACGGCGAGCAGCTCCCGGAGCTGGCGCTGGCCGAGGCGGCCGCCGAGATCATGAGCTGCGACCTGCTGATCGCGGTCGGCAGCTCGCTGCGCGTCTACCCGGCCGCGGCGCTGCCGGAGCAGGCCAAGGCCAACGGCGCGCGGCTGATCATCGTCAACAAGACCCCTACGCCCTACGATCATCTAGCTGACGGGCTGCTGCGCGCTTCTGCGGGGGAGGCTCTGCCGCTCCTGGCCGGCGCAGCACTGGGCGGATCGGACTGAGGGGGCAGGATCCCGGCGATGCAGGCGATCATCCATGCACATTTCTATCAACCGCCGCGCGAGAACCCTTGGACCGGGGCGATTCCACGGCAAGAGAGCGCCCACCCGGCCCACGACTGGAACGAACGCGTCACCGACGAGTGCTATCGGCCCAACGCGCGCAGCCGCGTCAAGGGGCCGCGCGACCTGATCGAGGAGATCGTCAACAACTACGCCTACATCAGCTACGACTTCGGCCCCACGCTGCTCAACTGGCTCGAGCACCACTCGCCCCGCGTTTACGAGCAAATCATCGAAGGCGACCGCTGGAGCGTCCGCATGCAGGAGGGCCACGGCAACGCGATCGCCCATGTGTACAATCACGTGATCATGCCGCTGGCCAACTACCGGGACAAGCGCACGCAGATCATCTGGGGCCTGCGGGACTTCGAGTGGCGCTTCGGGCGCAAGAGCGAGTCGATCTGGCTGGCCGAAACCGCCATCAACTTCGAGACGGTCAAGCTGCTGATCGAGCACGGCATCCGCTATGTGATCCTCTCCCCCTACCAAGCGCTGCGCACGCGTCCGCTCGATCGCAGCCGCGGGTGGTCCGATGCCAGCGGCGGCCGGATCGATCCGCGCTACGCCTACCGCTACTTCGTCAAGGACGCGCGCCGGCGCCGCATGACCGACAGCTCGATCGATGTCTTCTTCTACGACGGGCCGCTCGCGGCGGACGTGAGCTTCGCCCACCTGCTGCGCTCCGCCCCTGGCTACGGCGATCGCATGCAGCAGGCGGCCGCCGGCCTGCTGCCCGGGCAGGGGGTGGTGAGCGTCGCGACCGACGGGGAGGTCTACGGCCACCACGAACCCTTCGGCGACATGTGCCTCTCGTACCTCGTGCGCCGCGAGGGGCCGCGCCGGGGGATCGAGTTCACCAACTACGGGCGGTTCCTCGACCACAACCCGCCCACGCAGGAGGTCGACCTCAACTTCGGCGATCAGGACGAGGGCACGGCCTGGAGCTGCGCCCACGGCGTCGGGCGCTGGGAGCGCGACTGCGGCTGCTCGACCGGGGGACGCGAGGGGTGGAACCAGCGCTGGCGCACCCCGCTGCGCCGCGGCTTCGACATGGTGCGCGATCGGCTGGTCGAGACCTTCCTCGAGAATGCCGGCGCCCTGGTGCGCGAACCGTGGGTCGTGCGCGACGACTACGTCCTCATGCTGCTCGACCGCAGTCCGGAAGCCCGCGACGGCTTGCTGCGTCAGCACGCGCGCCGGGAGCTGACGGCCGCGGAGCGCCATCAGCTCTGGAGCCTCCTCGAGTCGCAGCGCTATGCGATGTACATGTACACGAGCTGCGGCTGGTTCTTCGCGGACATCTCCGGCATCGAGACGGTGCAGAACATGGCCTACGCCAGCCGGGCGATCGAGTTGGCCCAGCCCTGGCAAAGCCTCAACCTCGAAGAGATGCTGCTCGACTACCTCGCCGAGGGCCGCAGCAATATCGCCGAGCTGGGCACGGGGGCCGATGTCTACCAGCGATTCGTCAACCCCCAGCGCGTGCGGCCGACGATGGTCGCGGGGGGCGTGGCGATCGGCGCGGCAGTGCTGGGAGAAGCGCCCGAGACCCAGCAGTTCCTCTACCGGATCCGCACCGTCCAGTTCGAGCGCAGCGCAGCGACCAGGGGCTGGCACGCGCTGTTCGAGCTGGCCCACATCGACACCGAGGAGCGGACCGGCTTCGCGGCCCACCTGTACCACAACGGACCGGGCGACCTGCGCTGCTACGTTGTCCCCGTCCCGCTGAACGGGACCGAGGCGGCTGTGTCGCAGCCGGCCGAGGAGGAGGTCCGCCAGGCGGCGGACGTCCAGCTCTACACGCTGCGCGACCTGGTGGCCGAGAACCGCGAGCGGATCATCCGCACCGCCTACGAGTCGATCCTGCGGGCGGGGGAGGACCTGCTGACCCAGCTCTACGAGCAGGGGCGCGAGCTGATCGCGACCTGCCGCGAGGCGGGGGTGGAGCCGCCCCCGGTGCTGCGGGCGGCCGCCGGACACGTCCTGACCCGGATGCTGGCGGAGAAGGCGACCCGGCTGGAAGACAGCCTGCGAGGCCGTCTGACCGGCGCGGGCGAGGCCGTCGTGGCCGAGGAGCAGGCACGGCTGCTCAAGGAGGTCGCCGAACTTCTAACTTACTCTCGTAGCAATGACTTGGGGGCGGCGATTGACCCACTGGTTCAGGCCTTTGGGCGCGTCATCCGCGATCTGCTCGAGCGCCTGTTGGAGCAACCAAGTTGTCTGTGGGCCCGGCAGTGCGAAGAGGTCATCCGCAGCAGCTACGAGCTGCACTTTCCGCTGGACCGGCGTCCGTTGGAGGACCTAGCATATCGGGTCCTGTGGAAGCATCGTGAGGCTCTGCGGGCCATGGCGCGCGGCGGCTCCCCGGAGGATGCGAGCTGCTGGAGCGCCTACGAGGCCCTGGCCGAGGCCTTGCTCCTGAACGTCCACTGGATTCTGGAGCAAGAGAACAGCAGCCCGCCCGGTCCGCTGGGTTGAGCCGGCTGGACCGTTACGGCGAATCATCGCTACAGACCGGGGTGTGAGGGCGCAACTCGGGCGGTGGCTGCCACCTCGGACCCGCGGGCTCGATCGCCCCGTGGCTCCGGGGACCGAGCGACATCCTTCCGGGTGACACACGAAGCGGGCGGACAGCCGGAATCGATGTCGGGTTCGCCGGTGGCGGGCGCTGGATCGTGAAGATCGCGAACCAGAGGAGAGGTGGATCATGAGGCGCGAAGACCTAGAGGCGCTCACCAAGCAAGAGCTGCTCGAGTTGGCCCGCAAACTGGACATCTCCGGCCGCAGCGCCCTGTCCAAGGACGGGCTCATCAAGGCCGTGCTCAAGGCTCAGTCCAGGGATCGCAAGCCGGTGTTCGACAGGACCACGTCTGTCCCTGCGCGCCCGGCCGGACGCGCGCAGGCCGGGCCGACGAAGCAGGCGCACGGAACGGTCGCGCGCCGCGGCGAGGCAGCGGCGGCACGCAGGGGCGAACCGACGACGGCAAGC
>CAZDKK010000109.1:0-12806 GCA_964506245.1 uncultured bacterium
CAATCGTCCCGATGTTCACGTGGGGCTTCGTCCGTTCGAACTTCCCCTTAGACATGCGACCTAACTCCTCCTCAAGGTCGAGCGCGACCCTACGTGAGTGCCCCGCGGTCCGTCCAGCCCTCGCGCGCGAGACCACGCGTCCCTGCGCCCACCCGCTGCAGCCGGCGGACCCGCAAAGCCGTCGAGCACCCCGAAATCTCCGAGCATCCCTGAGCCCGCGAGCAGAATTGAACTGCTGACCTATTGCTTACCATGCAATTGCTCTACCGTCTGAGCTACGCGGGCTTGTCTCTCCAATCGCCGGACCGGCGCTCCCTCCGGCGCCTGTCTGAGCGGGAAACGGGACTCGAACCCGCGACCCTCAGCTTGGAAGGCTGATGCTCTAGCCAACTGAGCTACTCCCGCTCGAAAAGCTGGCGCACCGCGTGTGCGCGAACCTGATCCTGTGGCGGGGGAAGGATTCGAACCTTCGAAGCCGTTCGGCGACAGATTTACAGTCTGTTCCCTTTGACCACTCGGGAACCCCGCCACGTAAGCTAGCTTTTCAGACCGGGTCCCTTCCAGCGAGCTGGCGAAGGGAGTCGAACCCCCGACCGGCTGATTACAAATCAGCTGCTCTACCACTGAGCTACGCCAGCACGAAGAGCCACCGGGCGGCAGCCATCCGTGCGACGAACCTCAGTCCTCTCTTGCCGCCGAACCCGGCTCAAACAGAGATCACCCGCACGGAAAAGCCCGGAGCAAGGCGTGCGTGCCTCGCTCAGGCGTCAAAGCCGTAGATACTAGGGACCGACCTGGCCTTCGTCAAGATGGTTTTTCCCGGGGATTTCCCTCGCCGGGAGCGCGCGTCCGACCCCCGGGAATCCTCGGCCGGCTTGGGGTTTCCTTTAGCCTTCCCGGGGCGGGCGCGAGGCCGGCGGCGCTAGCAGCCTGCCCGCTGGCAGATCTCCTCGAGCAGTGCCCCGAACTCGATTCCCTCGGCCGCAGCGGCCATGGGGAGCAGGCTGAGGGAGGTAAGCCCGGGGATCGTGTTGATCTCGAGGCAGTGAGCCTCACCGCTCGCGGTCAGCCGGAAGTCCGCGCGAGCCATGCCCCGGCATCCCAGGGTCTGGAAGAGGCGGACCGAGTACTCCTGGAGCCGCCGGGCCTGGCCCGCCTCGAGCTCGGCGGGCGCCCGGTATTCGGTGCGCCCCTTGGTGTACTTGTTCCGGTAGTCGTAAAACCCATCCCTGGGTACGATTTCCACGACTGGAAGGGCCCGTCCGCCAAGCACGGAGACGGTGAGCTCGCGCCCCGGGATGTACGCCTCGATCAGGATCCGAACCGGTTCGCCTGGGATCCGCTCGCTCGCATCCCAGGCCGCGCGGAGCGCCGCCTCCCACTGTCCCGCCTCGCCCACGACCGTCACGCCTACCGAGCTGCCCTCCGCGGCCGGCTTGACGACCGCCGGCAGGGCCGGGACGCCCGGCAGACCCTCCGGGGGAGGATATCCCTTATCCCATTGATAAGTAAGCAATTGCCACCGCGGAGTCGGGATCGCGACCGCCTCCATCACCCACTTGGTCAGCGCCTTGTCCATCGCCAGGGCGCTCGCCCGAGGTCCCGAGCCGGTGTAGGACACGCCGGCGCTGGAGAGGAGCGCCTGGATGGTGCCGTTCTCACCCGCGCCGCCGTGCAGCGCCAAAAAGGCCACGTCCACCCGCCCCCGCAGGGCTCCGGCCGTCAGCAGGAGGCGCGCAGCCCAGCCCAGCTCCTCCCCGCCAGCGGGCCGCAGACCAGAGGGGAGGTTCGTCGAGTCCTGGGGCAGGAACTGACCGCTGGCCAGCTCGTAGGCCCAGACCCCGTGGCCGCGTTGCCTCAGCGCCTGCGCGACCGCCCGCCCCGAAGTCAAGGACACCTCTCGCTCGGAGGACGATCCCCCCATGATCACCCAGACATTCATCCTACTGCTCACCGTAGCCTCCCTCGGGCGCTGCCCAGCCTGCCCCCCCCTCGGCCCCGCCGGTCGTCCGGTCCAACAGCACGCGGTTGTTTGGATTGCGGTCCTCGTTGGCGCTTGTCACGCGGATCGCCGGCAGGTCCTGGACCGGGCACTTGTTCTCGCAGATGCCGCAGCCGATGCACCGATCGATCGACACCCGCGGCTGCTTCACCCGGCGGCGCTGGCCGTCTTCGGCGGTCACTTCGACCTCCTCGAACCAGATCGCCTTGGGCGACGTCGGGCAGTGCTCCTCGCAGACCATGCACATCTTCTGGAAGGCGTAGGGCAGACAGCGCCCGGTGTCGAACGCGGCCAGCCCGATGCGGACGCGTTTCTTCTCCTCCGGTGTCAGCCGCCGGATGGCCTGCGTCGGACAGACCTGGCCACAGAGCGTGCAGGCGTACTCGCAGTAGCCGATGCGCGGGTAGAGCCGCGGCGTCCACAGACCAGCGAGACCCGCCTCGAGCAGCACCGGCTGCAGGCCGTTGGTGAGGCAGACCTTCATGCACTCGCCGCAGCGAATGCAGAGGTCGAGGAACTCCTCCTCGCCGACCGCGCCCGGCGGCCGGATGAGGGCAGGACTGGGCCTGATGCTGGGCTCGCCCAGCTTCATCATCGGTGCGGCCGCGACGCCCGCGACCCCGGCCAGCAGCACGTGCCGCCGCGTGACCTGCACGCCGGTCAGGATGGCCGGCTCCGCCGCCGCACGGCCGGCCCCCGGAGCCCCGCCCGCGGACGAGTGCTCGTTGGAGCGGCGGTCGACGCCTCGCCGCCAGAGCGGCCAGCCGAAGCCCATCGCGAGCGCCCCGTCCCGGCAGCTGGCCGTGCAGTTGCCGCAGACGACGCACTCCGACGGCCGCCACCCGCCGCGCCGCGCCGGCTCGGCCGCGCCCTGGCAGTCGAAGGTGCAGCGTTCGCACGCCCGGCAGGCCTCGCTCTGGCGGATGCGGAAGAGGCCGAAGCGGGCGATCACCCCGAGCAGCGCGCCGAGCGGGCAGAGGATGCGGCACCAGAACCGGTAGCGCAGGAAGCTCAGGGCCAGGACGCCCAGGAAGATGATCCCCAGAAAGAAGCTCTGCTGGAAATGCGGTTGCCGGAAGCTCATGAGCGAGCCCTGCAGCGCGTCGTAGAGCGGCTCGGTCCAGGCCGAGATGCCCAGGGGATTGTGCCGGTAGGCGGCCTCGAAGAGCGGCCGCAGCCCCATCTCGAGGCCGGGCAAGACGACCAATCCCAGCGAGCGGACCGCGAGGCTGAGCGGATCGAGCACCCCGGTCCATTGCAGGCCGAAGAGGGCCGCGAGGAGCACGGCCGTGAGCAAATAGAACTTCGTCACCTGCGACCGATGCCAGCGGTTGGTCTCGAGCACCGACTTGCGCGCCCGCAGCGGCAGCTTCTCGGCGAGCTGGATGAGCGTCCCCATGGGGCAGATCCAGCCACAGAAGGCACGGCCGAAGATGAACGTCAGCGCGATCGTGATGAGCGCCAGCCACAGAAGGCCGGCGACGGCTCCCGTCGCCAGGAGGGTGGCCAGAAACTCGAGCGGATCGATCTCCAGCAGGATCTTGACCGGGAGGCGGACTTCGTCCGTGCCGGCGTACTGGGTACGGATCAGGAGGTAGAGAAATGCCAGCAGAAAGATCGTCTGGCTCGCGATGCGCAGGCGTCGAACCACGTCCGTCCCCCGGGCAGCCGCCCCGGCAGCGGCCGGATGCCCCCCATCCGGCGCCGACTGGCTTTGTACTATACGGTCGCCGCAGCGGGGCCTCACGCGGCTTTTGCGCCCGGGTCTTGGGATTCGCACGCCCAGTTGCACTTCGCCCGGCTCCGAGCGGGCCGGCCGTCGCCTGGGCCTGCGCCCGATCCCCTTCCGGCCGAGGGGTTGGACGGCCACCCCCCGCCGTCCCTCGGCACCCGGGCATGGCCAGGAGCCCGGATGTGATCTTTATCTATTTACCTTTCAATCATTTATGAGAATGGAACGACTGGCTGACCGGTCCTGCTCCTGCCCCGTCTTCGGGCCCCCTTGCCAGCGCGCCCCCCGAAAGCCACCCCCGTTTTCCGAGCCGGATCCGGGCACAGGGCTTGCACGATGGGAGGCCGGCGCGACCGTGCCGCCCCCGCCGGCGCTTCGACTGGCCAGGCGGGGACTGCCGCAGCGACCGTGAGGGACCTCTTCGGGGGGCAGCATGGCCAAGACCATCCCGTTCGGATTCACCCCGGACCCGCAACCCGCGCCCTCAAGCGCGCACCCGGCCCTTCTCGCCGGCCACGGGCTGGCAGGGTATCGGAGGGCGGATCTCCACCTGCACTCGAGCTACTCGCACGACGTGCCCGATCTGCCCGAACTCTCGCCGCGGGCGCTCTACGACAAGGCCGTGGGGCTGGGCATGAGTTACTTCACGCTGACCGATCATGACACGATGAAGGGCGTGCAGGCGCTGGCGCGCGATCTGGAGCGCGAGTACGGGCCGCATCCTCCGATCCCGGTGATCCCAGGTGTCGAGCTCAAGGTGCGCGATCCGCTGATCGGCCATACGGTGCACATCAACGTCCTCAACTTGAACACCAGGCAACTCCGAGAGCTGGGACGGCGGCGCCGCTGCATGCGTGACTTCCTCACCTACTGCCGCGACCAGCAGCTCTATCACGCGTACAACCACCCCTTCTGGTTCGAGCGCCGCGAGCGACCGCGCTTGACGACCATCCTGGAGCTGATCCGCGAGTTTCCCCTCGTGGAGTTGAACGCCGGCCGCATCCCGGAGGTGAACCAGCGCACCGCGCGACTGGCCTGGCATCAGGGCCGCCACCTGGTTGCGAACTCCGACTCCCACACGGGTCAGGTCGGTCGCGCCTACACGATGGCCCCCGGGGATACGCCCACGGAGTTCTTGGGCAACATCCTGAGCGGCAACTCGCACGCCGTTCCCGACCATCTCGTCTACCGCGGCTTCATGGCCGAGATCGTGCAGATCATCGATCTCGTCTTCGCCGACCGTCCGCGATCCGCCTTCAAGCGCACGCTGCTCAAGCAGGCCCCCGCGGCCCGTGCCGCGGCGCGCTTGCTCCTGGGCGCTCGCTGGCTGATGGGAGCGCGGCTGTTTGATGGGACGATCCGTGTACTGATGCGCGCGCTCTCACACGCGCCTGCCTACGCCTACATTCTCAGCCAGCGGTGGATGGACATCCGCATCGGTCGCGCGGAGCAGTCCCTGCGGGCCTCGGCCCCAGGCTCGGGTTTGGCGGTTCCGTGCCCATCCGCGTGCGCAGAGACGACGGGGCCGATCCTGCGCGGCGCCTAACGCGTGATGACGAGCCGTCGCGCGCCAGGACGGCTACTCAATCCTCACCATCCGCATGCTGGACCGGTAGCCGCCTGCGGTGTGCAGCTGCGTCCAGAAGATCCCCTTCCCCACCCGGCGCCCGGCGCCGTCCGTGCCGTCCCACACCAGGGCATGCTCGCCCGCGGCCAGGGGCCCGGTGTGCAGCGCGCGGATGGCGCGGCCGCCGACGTCGAAGATCGTCACGCAGGCCTCGCCGGCGCGCGCCAGATGGAAACGAATCGTCGCGCGCGTGTGGAATGGGTTGGGGCGCGTCGGATCGAGGTGATCCACCGGCCCGGAGATGTGGAACTCGGGCTCGGTCTCGACGCTCGTGCTGGTGCAGGGGTAGCGCCACGGCGTGAAGAGGTCGCCCGGATCGCCCAGCCATTCGAGCTGGGGTTCCAGCAGGTCGACCATGCCGTCCACGACGCAGGCGCTGTCGTGGCTGCACGGCTGGCCATGGCAGCCGCGCTCGGTGACATGGTGCCAGCTGAAGCCGTCGACCGTGGTCCGCCAGTTGGCCTCGCCCGGTACGGTGTGCTCACGCACGATCTGGGCATAGTTGACGTAGGTCTGGGTTCCCGTCTGCTCGTAGCTGTAGTAGGCCAGATTGCCGACCACGCCGACTGCGCCCGGCCACTTGCCGAGCACTGTGTAGGTGGCCTGCTGCGGGCACCAGTTTCCGAAGAGCGCATTCCCGGGCTCCGCGGGCTCGAAGACGGACTCCAGCGTGGGCTCCAGATAGACGCAGTAGGCGTCGTCCTCGTTGTACTCGCGATAGGAGCCTTCGGCCTGCGAGCCACCGGTCAGCGGTTCGACGCCGAGCACGTTGTGGCAGAAGTCGATCGCGACCCCGTACCTGGGGTCGCCCATGATGACGGCGATCTCGTCGCCGCTGAGCATCAGGCCCCGCCGGACATCCCCGAGACCGCAGGCGGTGCTCGCCAGCCACTCCTCGAACAGCTCGAAGTCCCGTTCGTCCAACGCCCCACTCGAAAACCGACCCGTGTTGAGCAGGACCAACCGGTAGCCGAGGAGCTGCTCAGTCGTGCAGCCGTTGTTGCCGTACCCGCCCGGATTGTAGGTCGAGCCGCCGTAGCTGCGCTTCATCGGCGCCCCGTAGCACGAGGCGCATTCGGCGTAGTCGAACTTGTCGTACCGGAGGCCCACACGGTCGAGCGCCGGGACGATGAACCGCTCGCTGCCCCGCCCGTAGGCGTCGACGTAGAGCACGGACGGCCACTCGACCTCGTAGGTTTCGCCCGCAGCCACCTGCATGTCCGGCAGGATTGCGAACTCGTGCACGCCACCCGCGTTGTACTCCTGCGGCGGAGTTCCGCCGTTGTACCAGTAGGAGCGGAAGTAGTACGCGAGCGATGTACCTGGGGTGAACACCTTGTCGGGCAGGATCTCCTGCGCTTCGGAGAAGTCGGGATGCGCGGGGTCGAAGCCGGGCGCGTCCTCGTGAAAGTAGCTGGCGAACTTGTTCTTCCAGGCTATCGTGTGGTTCGCCGTCTCCAGCGAGTCCATCAGCACGCAGACGAAGCCCTGCTCGGGGTCGCTCGGCAGGCGCGCTTTCCATGCGTGGTATTCCGGGATCATCTCCTGGCGCGCGCCCAGCCGCGTGACCCGGAAGCAGAATTCGGCCAGCCACCGCCCGACCTGGCCCTGCACGATGGGTCCGGTCACGACGGTCGAGTCGCCCAGCCAGTCGTTCATCTGTGGGTTATCCAGACTCAGATTGAAGCCGATGTTTGCGTCGCCCCGGTCACTCGGTTCGAGATAGGTCGGATAGAGCTGTCCGAAGCCATCATGGAAGTAGCCTCCCGTGACACAGCTCAGGTTCGGACCGAAGGATGCGGGATTCTCCGTGATCCCGATGCGCGCGTTGTCGAGCAACGGGGAGCCGTGCGTCCTGCCCTCCTCGCAGCCCCCGCCGGGAACGGTGAATGCTTCGCAGCTGCAGTAAACCTCGTAGACGAACTTGAGCGAGTCCCACCCCGCCGGAGGTGGGTTCTCTGAACCGGACATGTCGTACCGGTGCAGGGCGCACGAGGCTTGTGCCGCGTTGAACCACGCCTCCGGACCGTTGCGGGGGGACCAATGGGGCTCGGGGTTCACCTCGGTGGTATAGGGGTAGTACATATAGCCATTGCGGTAATATGCGCCCGTGTTGGAGAGCATGTACAAGTAGGCGTCGTACTCGACCACGGCGCCGCAGTCCTCCGCGCCAGGACAGCCGGCACGCGGCACGGGCCCACTCACGCCGAATTCATGTTGATCGTGCACCATGCCCGGCGGCCAGTAGGGGCTCTGGAAGTCGACGAATCCGATCACGTTGCGGTCCAGGTCGCACTCGCACGCGACCTGTTCGTCGAGCCAGGGTCCCCACGTCTCTTCCGGGATTACCGACGTGTAGGAGCCAACCGACTGACACCGCTCGAAGGTCCAGCCCTCCGCGCTCTCTTCGAACGAGTAGAAGTACGAGTCGGAGCCGACGGCGATCGCGATGTCGTCGGCCGCGAAGGGGCCGCAAGGGCTGTCCCAATACCCATCCTCGTCGGACCAAGCGCCGTCGGCGGTCACCTGAAGAGCGATGCGCACCGTCACGGTGCCGGGGTCGAGCGTGCCGGCCGGCGCGATCACGGCATCGAAGGTCGCGGGTGCCGCTGCGCTGCCGATCATGCCGGTGAAATCGTCGACCTCCACTTCATCCAGCAGCTCGCCGGTGTTGTCGAAGCACTGCACGCGGATGAATGTGTAGTCGTACTCCGGCTCCGAGTGGTTGAAGAAAAGGAAGGACACCCCGATCTCGTCGGCGGCGGGATCGACTGGGTACTCGGGCGAGAAGGCCCACTGGCACATGGCGTTTTGGTAGCCCATCCCGGCCAGGAAGTCGCGCCGACGGGCCTCGTCCTCGTGGATACCGCACCAGAGCATGCCCTCGGTGCCGAGGATCATCGGCGTGCAGGGGTCGTCGTGGGCCGCGAAGTCGGCCGCGGTCACGCGGGCGAAGTAGACGCCGGGGTTGGCGGTAGCGTCGACGGCCACCCAGCCCTGGAGCGGGTCGGTGACGATCGTGTCCCAGTCCCACACCCCACCCGCGAACGGCGAGCCGCTCCCATCGTCGCCGCCGAACCACGTGGTGTCAGGCCGCGCGCCGGCTGGGGATGGAGCCCAGTTGTCGGGGTGCTCGCCAGGGAGCCAGACGGGCTCGGCGACCTGGGGCGCGAGCGGGCGGGCGGCGGCGGGCTCGATCACGGGCAGCGCACCGGTCAGGCCGGCGAAGACGGCGAGAATCACGAGATCGCGGTAGAACATGGCTCTGGGGCGCATGGCAGACCTCCCGTCACGAGCGGAGACCATGTCCGTGAAGGCGCGGTGTCAGCGAGATGAGGAACTGTCCGTGCTGAGTATAGCAGGTTGACTCCGCCGGCGCCGCCCCCTAGCTTCGGGAGCCAGCTCCCCAAGGAAACAAAGGAGGAACCCAGGTCGTGGAAAGTCGCCACCATTGCATCCCCTTCCTGCTCGCTGCCGTCGTCGGGCTCCTGACGTTCCAGCCGACATCGGCGGTCGCCGAGCCAGGAGCCGGAACCGCGGGCAAGCTCGGGCGGGCCGTCTTCCACCGCTACATCGACCAGACCGAGGGGGCGTTCCTGGTGCTCTTGCCCGAGGGGTGGCAGACCCGGGGCGGCATGGTGCGGGTCAACCCGCTCACCGCGGTCGGCGGCGTGGGCAACGCCACCGAGGCCAAGATCGACTTCACGATGATGCGCGAGCCGGAAGGCCGCGTCATGATCCGCTGGCTGCCCAAGATCAACTACGCCCAGCCCTCGCCCTACAACGCGATGCTGGGGGGCAACTGGAACGGCATGCCAGTCGTGGCGATGCCGCGCGCGGCCGACTATTTGACGCAGATGCTCTTCCCCCAGCTGCGACCCGGCGCACGCGACGCGCGCGTGATCGAGACGCAGGATCGCCCGGATGTGGTCGCGGCGCTGCAGCAGATGCCGGTGGCCCAGACCATGCGCCAGCAGGGCGGGCAGTACACGGCCGAGGCTGTCACCGTCACGGTCGGCTACGAAGATGCCGGCATTCGCTATCGGGAGATCCTCTTCGTCGCGCTCGAGGGCTTCGACCTCATGGGCACTGCGCTGTGGTCCAACCCCTTCACCATCGTGGCCCGTGCCCCCGAGCAGGAGTACGAGGCCTACAGCCCCGTCGCGCGGATCGTGATCAACTCCTTCGCCCTCAATCCCCAGTGGCTGGCGGCCGAGATGCAGGGGCAGATCCAACGCGCGCAGATTGTACAGAACACCATGCGCGAGCTCGCAAGCATCGACGCGGAGATCGCCCGCAATCGCGCACAGACCATGTCGCAGATCAACAACGAGCAGTACCTGAACCTGACCAACCAGGAACGCTACGTCAATCCGCACACCGGCCAGGAAGAGCTGGGCTCCAACGAGTGGAAGTACCGCTGGGAGAACAGCTCGGCTGAGATCATCTATACCGACGACGGCAAGTGGGACCCCAACATCGATCCCAACCTGCAACTCTCGGGCTACAAGCGCTCGCCGGTCAAGCCGCGGTAGAAGACGCGCGGCCTGGAGCCCCGAGGCCCCAGGCCGCGCCGCACAAGCTCGCGCGGGGCATCCGCGGCGCTACCGCACCACGGTCACCCTCTGCGTCTGGCTGGCCCCCTCGCTCTGCAGGCGGCAGTAGTAGCTGCCCGCGCCCACCGGCACCCCGCCCGCATCGCGGCCGTCCCAGGCGACGCGGTGCTGCCCGGCGGCATAGGCCCCGGCCGCCAGCTCGCGCACGAGCCGGCCGGCGGGATCGAAGACGACCAGCCGCACGTCCGCCGCCCGCGGCAGCGCGAAGTCGAGCGTGATCTCCCCCGCCCCCGCAGCGGACCCCGCTGCGGCCGGGTTCGGACGCGCGGGCATGAGCATCGGCTGGATCACGAGCGGCTCGGATTCGCTCGCCCCCGCCACCGGCATCACATTCATCACGCGAACGTCATCGATGTACCAGCCCTCGTAGACCGTCGAGCCATCGCTGCCGAAGACCCAGCGCAGGCGCGCCTGACCCGAGTAGGCCCCGATATCGACGCTCACCTCTTCCCAGTCATGCTGCCCTGACCAGACGGGTGTGAAGTCGGGGAACGGGCCGGGGCTGATCGGCCCCTGCTGGATGATGGTGTAGGGATAGCCGCCGTCGGGGGTGAGCTGGGTCCAGGTCACGCCGCCGTCGGTCGAGATCTGGAGCAGCCCGCCATCGTAGGCGCGGCCCCCCGTGTCGCTCGTCTGCGTATAGATCCAGTGCCAGAAGGTGAGATCCGAGCCGCCCGGCAGCTCGAACTCGTTCGTCTCCAGCACGCCCCACGAATGATTGGCGTAGGGGTAGAAGCCCGTGCCGCCGAACTTCCAGCTCCGCGTGCCCCCCTCCGTGTGGTTGCGGAAGGTCTCGACGTGCCAGCGGTCCTGCCAGCCAGGCATCGCGGAGTGCGTCCAGGTGCCCGCGCCCGCCTCCACGTCGGCCACCAGAATCTGGCCCATCACCACCGGGATCAGCACCATCGCCTCGTAGAGGCCCGGACCCTCGAAGTGGAGGTGGAAGTAGCCGCTGTAGAGCGGCGGGCACTGCGGCGATACCGACACCGCGAAGCCGCCCTGCTCCTGCACCTCCCCCGGATCGAGCACGCCCAGCGGGCGCGGCGTCGGGTCGGTTGTGAAATGGGGGCTCCCGCTCCCGAGCCAGCAGCTCACGCTGGGCGAGGCGATGCCACCGCTGTTGCCGATCTCGAGCGTGAGCAGGATGTCCTCGCCCGGATCGAATGTGCCATCGCCGTTGCCGCCCAGCTCGTCGTCGACCAGGGTGATCTCGGCCGTGTAGCGCACCGCGCGGGCCGTGACGCCCAGCTCGAGGACGAACGGCTCCTCGGTGATGCTGAGCACCAGGCCGAGGTCTTCGAGATCCGGCACGTCGGGCGTGACGTGGAAGACGAACGGCTGGAAAGGCATGACCGTGCCGCCCGAGGGAATGATCCCGTACTGCGCCGTCATCGCGATGGGCGTGACGTAGGCCGAGCCGGTGGTCAGTGTGCTCCCCACGCCCTCGCCGTCCATCTGCCCGGCATTGTGCAGAGAGACACGCAGCTCGATCGTCTCGTTGGGCTCGATCACGCCGTTGCCATTGCCCACGGAGGCACCCGTGGCATCGTCGTCGATGAGGATGTCGTCGACCTGGAGGTAGACGCCTTCGTAGCCGCCCAGCAGACTCGACTCGTCGCCCAGCTCGGGCGGCGTGCTGCTGTACTGCGGGTGCTCGCTACAAACATCGTGATCGCGCGCGTAAATGAAGGCCTCGTGCATCGAGACCATGTCATCGTTGTTGGTGTCGGCATCGACCGGGACGCCGTAGGGATCCTCCCAGTTCACCGCCGAGATCCAGTCGTAGACGAACTCGTCGTAGATGAGCCCGCTCATCGCCCAGGAGTACTCGTCCCAGCGCGCGGCGGTGGCGATCACCCGGCCCTCGCCCTCGAGGTCGTCGATCATGCCGCCGCTGAAGCACTGCTCGAAGCAGCACAGCACGGTCTCGCACGGCAGCGCATCGACGAAGGCGGCGAGCTGGTCGTCGCGCATCTCCTCCCAGTTCCACAGGTTGAGGTAGCAGTCCCAGCCGCTCTCCTGCCCGCCGTGGTCGGTGGTGAAGATGAAGAGCTGGTCGTGCGGGGTCAGGACGGTGTTCAGCTCGGCGAAGACTTGCGAGATGTATTGCATGGTGGCGGGATACTGGATGTCGGGGTCGCCGTCGCCGTCGAGGTCGGCCGGCGAGTTCGTCCCGTTGGAGCGATCCGGCGCCGGGTCGAGCCCGTCCGAGATGCAGACGTAGATGTTCTCATCCGGGTATTCGTAGTAGTTGGTCAGTGTCGTGTAGATGAACGCGCAGTCGTTCCAGTAGCGGATGTGGTTGTTCCCCGAATCCGCGCCGCCGCTGATGATGAAGGCGTAGGCCATCCCGCGGCTGCCGCCCTCGGCGCCGGCGGCCTCCCCGGCCTGGGTCTGTCGCGCGGTCTCGGCCTGCTTGCGCTCGCGAATCCGGGCGTCGAGCCAGGCGCGCGCGCGCTCGGAGTCCCCGGGCAGCGGGTTGTCGCGGCCCTGCGTGATCTCGATCAGCTCCGTGAGCCGCGCCGGGGGGACCATCGCGTCGTAGTTCGTGAGCGCACCGGTCTGGCCATCGACGAAGACATACCAGCAGGGATGCTCCCAGTTGGCTCGAGGTACGCGATCGATGAAGAGGAACCAGCCCTGGGATGGCGCCGTGAAGACGGGGCGCTTGGCGCTCGCCACCGTCTCACCGGGAGCGACCAGAGCGGGAGCCACATAGAGCCGCACGCCCTCGGTCGAGCCGGAGAGGAGCACATCGGTGGTGGTGGCCACTGCCGTCTCCTGCGTCACCGGCACGGCGGCCGCTGCTCCAACCCCGGCGGCGAGCAG
>CAZDKK010000110.1:0-12264 GCA_964506245.1 uncultured bacterium
CGCCCGTGCCCTCGGGCACCCTTGCCTGGGCCTTGCGCAGGGCTGCGGTGCCGGCTCCCGAGCCGTCCGCCGGCGTGTCGACCGCGCCTGCGGGGCCCGCCGCCCGCGCAGCGGCTACCGCGCCGCCGAGCGGCCTGGCGTCCGAGCGGAGCGACGCCGCCCAGAGGACGAGACGGGAGACCGCTGCCGAGATCGGGCCTGGTCGCACCCCAGGCGCACGAGGGGAGGCGGCGCCACCCGTGGATCGTGACGAGCAGCGCTGGTGGGTCAAGTCGCCCGAGGCGGCCCGACGCGCGGGTGCGATGGGTTCGCAGTTCGAAGGCGAGAGGGTTGGGAGCGCCGATGCTCGGCCGGTCGGTCCGGCCGGCGCAGGTCGGCCAGGGAGCGGGGGAACCGAAGGGGGACTCTCGCGACGGTCGATTCAGGGGCTCACGGATGAGCTGGACCCTCAGCCCTCTCACCTGGGGACTGCGACCCGCGCCAGGGCGTCAGACGCCGGCAGCGGGGCTGCGACCACCGCGACCACTTCGGGGGCCGGCCTGAGCGCCGCGCTGCGCACGGCCGGCGAGCTGCGCGCGGCCCTCGGACACTACACCGAGGCTGTCGCTGGACAGACGGCCTACTGGATCCGCGCCTCGCTGAGAGCCAGCCGGCGTGAGTCGGTCGTGACGCTCGATCCACCCGACCTGGGGCGCTTACGGATCAGCCTGCAGCAAGAGGGCGGCCGGCTGACGGCGCGGATCCAGGCCGAACTGCCCGAGGTGGAGGCCCTCTTGCGAGAGGGTGGCGAGCGGATCCGGGAACGGCTCGAGAGCCAAGGCCTACGCGTCGAAGCCCTGGTGATCGAGGCCGCGCCGGGCCGCGCCGCCCGCGCGGCTGCGGCGCCGGAGCGGCAGGCGCAGAACCAGGAGCGCCACGGAGCCCAGACCATGCCGCAGGGTGGGGAGCGCCACTCGAATCCCTCCGCGCGCGAGTCGAGCCGCGGCGAGACCGCCCCTGCTCCGGGGATGCGCGCGGCGGCGCGAGCATCGCGCGCAGCGCCGGCGAACGACCCGCCCGTCAGGGCAGCCCGGCGCACATGGGCCGGATTGGACGTGAGGGCCTAGCGCACCACGCGGTCCGTGGGACCGTGCGAAAAGGGAGCATCGACATGGAAACGAGCAGTGTCGGATCGACCACCAGCAGCCTGGCCTCCACGCTGACGAGCACGGCCAGCAGCGTCATGGGGAAGGAGGACTTCCTCGAGCTGCTGGTCACGCAGCTGAAGTACCAGGATCCGCTCGACCCCATGGACAACTCCGAGTTCGTCGCCCAGCTCGCGCAGTTCAGCACGCTCGAGCAGCTGGAGAACCTCAACGCGAGCTTCGCGGATCAGGCGGCCCTGATCCTGTCGCTCAACAACACCATGGCCGTCTCCTACGTGGGCAAGGACATCGTGCTGGGCACCTCCGGGATCCAGGTCAGCGATGAGGGCGCGTCCCGCTTCGGCGTCTACCTGTCCGATACGGCGACGGATGTGACCGTGCGCATCCTCGATGGCGCCGGCAAGGAGGTGCGGAGCTTCGCGCTGGGCGGCCTGACCGCGGGCACGCACGAGGTGGCCTGGGACGGTCTCGACAACGGGGGTCACCAGGTGCTGAACGGAGGCTACACGATCGAGGTGGTGGATTCCGAGGGCAACGCGCTCTCCGCGGCCCAGCCGGTCGTCATCGGCACCGTGGACAGCCTGTCCTACGAGAACGGCGTGGCCTACTTCAACGTGGGCGGCGTCCGCGCGCCGATCGGGGCGCTGATCGAGGTGCTCTACGCGGCGCCGGCCGGCGATTCCGAATCGCTCTAGGCTGGCGGCGCTCGTCCGGCGGGCGCGGACCGCCGGTCGCGGATACGTGGACTCAAGATGCTGCAGACACAGGAAGTCGGACGATAGGAGAGGAGGACCAGGGGTCATGATTCGCTCGCTCTACTCGGCGGTCTCCGGCATGGCGGGGAACATCCTCCGCATGGACGTGCTGGGCAACAACATCGCCAACGTGAACACGATCGGTTTCAAGGCCGGCCGCGTGAACTTCGAGGAGACCCTCGGGCAGGTGACGCAGGCGGGCACCGCGCCCACCGATGAGGGGGGTGGCACCAGCGCCATCCAGGTCGGCACCGGCACCCTGGTGAGCGGCGTCACCCAGCTCTACACCCAAGGCAGCCTCCAGATGACCGGGCTCAACACCGACCTGGCGGTTCAGGGCGAGGGGCTCTTCGTCCTGAGCGACGGCGAGATGCTGCTCTACACCCGCGATGGCTCATTCCAGGTGGACGCGCGCGGCCGGCTGGGCAGTCCCTCGAGCGGCCACGTCTGCCAGGGCTTCGCCTACAACTACGCCACGGGGGTCTATGACACCGGCCTCTCCGATGTCTACCTGCCGATCAACGACGTCGAGCCAGCGCGGTCGACGACCAAGGTGAAGGTCGCCGGCAACCTGGACGCCGACTCCGAGCCGCAGGGCTCGTACATGAAGACCTCTCCGCTCTACGACACGACCGGCGCCCAGATCACGGCCGCGACCAAGCTGGTCGACATCCGCGAGCAGACGAGTGGGGGCACGGCGGTCACCAGCTCGGGCGACACCATCTTCATCGGCGCCGTGGTCGGCGGGCAGACGGTGAGCACCACGCTGGCCGTCACCGATGGGACCACCATCGGTGACCTGGCCGCCGCGATCGAGACCGCGCTCAACTCGCCCGCCGACATCTCCGGGATCTTGGTGGGGGTGGGCAACGACGGTCGCATCTACGCCGATACGCCGGACCAGATGGGCACCTCGGCCGAGATCCAGACCCTGGCGCTCTCGGCCACCGACTCGGAGGGTGTGGCGCGTGGCACCTTCAGCGCGGCGCTCGCCTTCAGCGACATCGAGACCGCGCGTGATGCGGGCGAGTTCTACGAAGAGCTCACCGTCTACGATGCCCTCGGCTACGCCCACAACATCAAGTTCACCTTCACCCGGGTCGAGGGGCTGAACGAGTTCATCTGGGAGGCCGAGGTCGACGAGGGCGAGACGCCGATCCTGTCCGGTGGCACCGGGCGGGTCGCCTTCCAGGCCGACGGCTCGCTCGACGCCCTGGTCTACGACGCCACCGGCACCTCCGTGCCGACGGCGATCAGCTTCAACCCGGGCACGGGCGCGGAGAGCCCCCTGCGCGTGGAACTGGAGGTCGGCACGCGCGGGATGTTCGACGGCATGACCATGCTGTACGGCACGCAGAGCCTGGAGAGCTCCCAGGACGGCTACAGCAAGGGTAGCTTCACGCGCTTCAGCATCGATGAGCTCGGGCGCGTGATGGGCGTCTTCTCGAACGGCGTGATCCGCCCGATCGCGCAGTTGGCGCTGGCCGAGTTCTCCAACGCGGCTGGGCTGACGCGCGTCAGTGCCAACGCCTACATCGAGTCGCCCAACTCCGGCGCGGCGAGCATCGGGGTTTCCGGGCAGGGCATCAGCTCGACGATCACCGCCGGGGCGCTCGAGCAGTCGAACGTCGACCTGACGACCGAATTCACGAGCATGATCGTGGCGCAGCGCGGCTTCCAGGCCAACGCCCGCGTCATCACGACCAGCGATGAGGTTCTCCAGGAGCTGCTGAACATCAAGCGGTAGCCCCTCACGCGCGCCCGGGCCCCGCCGGGACGCGCGCGGCCAGAGGTGAGCGGAGCCGGGACTGACCCGGCAGGAGGTCTAAAGGCGATGGCAGCCCGTGAGGAACATGCCGCCAAGCGCCAGGGGGAAGAGGAAGGGGCCGCCCCCGAGCAGGCTGAGGCGCAACCGAGAGTCAGGACGCCCCTGAGCGCTCTCATGGTGCCGGACGCCCTGGTGCGGATCAGCATCGGGGTGATCGTGCTGGGCGCGCTCACGGTGGGGGTCTTCTTCCTGATCACCGACGTGATCGGTCCGATGCTGGGCCCGGCGCTGCCGCAGAAGGCCCACGAGGAGGCCGCTCAGCAAGGGGCCGCCCCGGCGGTCGAGCCGCCCGGGGAGAACTTCGCGGTCGAAGAGGTGATCATCAACCCGGCCGGGACACGCGGGAAGCACTTCCTGCGGCTCGGCCTGGCGCTCGAGACGCACAGCGGCCCCGAGTTCATGACCGAACTGGAGACGCGCAACGCGCAGCTGCGCGATCTGATCATCCAGAAGTTCTCGACCCGCACGATGGACGAACTGGGAGATCCCACCGTGCGCGAGGAGCTTCGCTTGCAGTGCATCGACGAGATCAATGCCGCGGTCACGACAGGCAAGATCTCCAATATCTACTTCACCGACTACGTGCTGCAGTGAGGTCGAGCGGTGGCCAACATTCTGTCCCAGGACGAGGTTGATGCCCTACTTTCCTCGTTCACCGAGGAAGAAGAGCCAACCGCAGCCGCCGAGCCGACGGCGGAGCGGACGGAGGAACGCCGGACCGATCGCAAGATCTCGGTCTACGACTTCCGCCGGCCGAACCGCATCTCCAAGGATCAGCTCCGATTCCTGGAGATCCTCCACGAGACCTTCGTGGTGCGTTTCGGCGGCGTGCTGTCCGGCTACCTGCGGACGATGGTGGACCTGGTCATCCTCTCGGTCGAGCAGCTCTCCTACGGCGAGTGGGTCCAGAGCCTGCCCGAGACGACCTGCATCTTCCCCTTCTCGATGGAACCCCTGCAGGGCTCGGGCGCGGTCGAGCTGAACCCGGCCCTGGCCCTCTCGGTGGTCGACCGGCTGCTGGGGGGACAGGGGCAAGCGGTCGACCGGGCCCGCGACCTGACCCACCTGGAGCAGACGATCCTGGCGCGCGTGATGCAGCAGAAGCTGACCGCGCTGGCCGCCGTCTGGTCCGAGGTGGTCCAGTTCACGCCGGAGCTGCAGGGGTATGACAAGCAGCCGAACTTGCTGAAGCTCCTGCCCGATCCCGAGACGGTCGTGCTCATCACCTTCGAGCTGAAGACCCAGACGATCAACGGCACGATCACCGTCTGCTATCCGTTCGTTGCCCTGGAGCCCGCGCTGACGAGGGCCGGGGCGGGTTCCTTCCACAGCAATACCATCAAGCCCCGCAAGATCCCCGAGGGGCCGCAGTGGATCACCACCGGGCTCGAGCAGGGGCGGGTCGAGATCTGCTCGAAGCTCGGGGTGGGCGTGGTGAGCGTCGGGGAGTTCATCCAGCTCAACCCGGGGGACGTGATCCGGCTCGACACACGGATCGACCATCCGATCGTCCTCGAGGTGGGCGGCGAGCCGAAGTACTTGACCCGGCCGGGCGTGTCCGGCCGAAAGCTGGCGGTGCAGATCCTCGGTCTCACCGACCAGGCGCAGTGCACCGCGCGGGCGCCCCGGGCGAGCGCCGAGGACCCGGAGCAGGAAGCGCGGCCGGATGGGTTGGACGCAGAGGAAAGGGAAGCCTCATGACCGCCGAAGCCCACGAACCGCAGCGGGCGATGAGCAAGAACGAGATCGACGAGCTCTTCAATGGGGGCCAGTTCGCGGACCCGGGTGGCGGGGCCGACGCGGGCCTGAGCGCTGCAGCCGGCGAGCCCGCCGGGGGCGGCGCGCAATCCGACCTGGCGGGCAGCGCCCCCGGCGATTTCGGGAGCGGCGTGCCGATCCAGCCGGTCGAGTTCGCCCAGCTCGGTGGCCAGGACGCGGGGGGCAAGCCGCAAAACATCCAGCTGCTTCTCGACGTGAGACTGCCGGTCACCGTGGAACTCGGGCGCAGCCGGCTCCCGGTGCGCGAGATCCTCGAGTTCGGGCCCGGCTCGATCGTCGAGCTCGACCGCGCGGCCAGCGAGCCGGTCGACCTGCTGGTCAACGGCGTGCTTGTGGCCCACGGCGAGGTCGTCGTGATCGAAGATCACTTCGGCGTGCGCCTGACCTCGCTGATCTCTCCCGAGGAGCGCATCCGCAGTCTGGCGAGGGCGGAGGCATGACGCGCGGCGCGGCCCAATTGCTCGGCCGGATCGGGCCGACCGTGCGGCGCGCGGCTTGGGTCGTGGCCGCCTGCCTCACCGGGCCGGTCGCGACGAGCTGGGCGTCCGGCGGCGGGGAGCCGAGCCCAGGCTCAGCGGCGGCGCTACCGGCCGCGGGGGCAGGGATGACCCCGCCCGCGGTGGTGTCGCCCGGTGGCATGCTGCTGCGGGTGGCCCTCGGCCTGGCGCTGGTTCTCGGCCTGCTGGGCGGCGTCCTCTGGCTCTACCGCAAGGCGACGCACGGGCGGCCGAGCCTGCGCGGGGACGCCTCGATCGAGATCCTCTCGCAGCGCGCGCTCGGGCCGCGCACGAACCTGATCGTCGCGCGGGTGGCGGGCGAGCTGCTCTTGTTGGGGGTCACGCAGCAGCAGGTCAACACCCTGGCCCGGTTGGGAGAACCCGGGCCGGGGGCGCAGCCCGCCCTGCGGGACTCCGAGACCGCCGCACGGCCGGTGCGTGCGAGCGGCCCCGGGACGATGCCCGCGCCGGCGCAGGATGCGGCCGACGTGGAGTCCCTGATCGGTCCGGCCGGCCCCCGCGGGCTCGCGACCGATTTCGAATCAGCGCTGGCCGGAGAGCTCCAGCGCGTCAAGCAGGGGATGTGGACCTCGCTGCGGAGACTGGAAGTCTCCGATAAATAGCCCCTTATGGGCAAACCTTGCAGGAAGGGTTCAAGGTCCATGCGCTGCACAGGAAGGCAGCTCAGACGGCCATCGCGGCGCTCGCGCCCGCGCGGGCACAGCCGCGCCGCGCGCGCGACGCTCGCCATCCTCGGCTTCGCCCTGCTGCTGACGGCCGTCGCCTGGGCCGGGCCGTCGCTCACGCTGTCCCTGAGCGACGACGGCGAAGCGGGCGCCAAGCCTCAGCGCATCGCCACCGGGCTCCAGATCCTGCTGCTCCTGACGGTGCTGTCGGTCGCGCCGGCGCTGGTCTTGATGATGACCAGCTTCACGCGGATCGTGATCGTGCTCTCCTTCGTGCGCCAGGCGCTCTCGACCCAGCAGATGCCGCCCAACCAGGTGATCGTGGGCCTGGCTCTGATTCTGACCTTCTTCGTGATGACCCCGACCTGGCACGTGGTGCACAGCCAGGCGCTCCAGCCCTATCTCGACGGCCAGATCTCCGCCACCGAGGCGCTCAAGCAGGGCGCTGCGCCGCTGCGCACCTTCATGCTCCACCAGACCCGCGAGCAGGACCTGGCGCTTTTCGCCAGCATGGCCTCGCGCGAGAAGCCGCAATCGCCCGATGACTTGCCGCTCACGGTCGTCGTGCCGGGGTTCATGATCAGCGAGCTGCGCACCGCTTTCCAGATGGGCTTCGTGATCTACCTGCCGTTCCTGATCATCGACATGGTCATCGCCAGCGTGCTGATGTCGATGGGCATGCTGATGCTCCCGCCGGCGATGATCTCCCTGCCCTTCAAGATCCTGCTCTTCGTGATCGTGGACGGCTGGCATCTGGTCGTGCGCTCGTTGCTGGCGAGCTTCCAATGAGCGGCGCCACCCACGCCCGCGCGCGGAAGGGGGTAAGGACATCATGACGGCCACCGATGCGATCGCGCTCTTTCAGCAGGCGATCCTGCTGGCGCTGATGCTGGCGGGACCGATGCTGCTCTTCGGGCTGGTCACCGGGTTGCTCGTCTCGATCTTCCAGGCGGTGACGCAGATTCAGGAGATGACGCTCACCTTCATCCCGAAGATCCTGGCGGTCGTGCTGAGCCTCTTTCTGTTCCTGCCCTGGATGGTGAACAAGATCGTCGACTACACCGCCCACCTGCTGAACAGCCTGGCCGGGTTGGGGTGAGCGACGCCGCGCCGTCGCACCGACAGGGAGGAACGCGCGCGTGTGGCCGCTGACCGTGGAGGGCGTTGAGGTCTTCGGGCTGCTGCTGGTCCGCTGCCTCGGCTTCTACCTGGCGGGGCCCGTCTTCGCGGAGCGCTCCATCCCGGGCCAGGTCCGCGTTCTGCTCGCCGCCGGCACCGCGGTCGCCCTGCTGCCGGTCGTGGGCAGCGGGATGGCGCCGGCGACCGATCTGCCGCACTTCGTCCTCGCCGTGGCCGGCGAGACCTTCATGGGGGTGCTGCTGGGCTTCGGGGCGGCGCTCCCCTTCGTGGGGATCCGGATGGCCGCTGAGCTGATCGGGATCCAGATCGGCTTCGGCATCGTCAACGTCATCGACCCGCGGGAGGGCGGGCAGGTTTCGGTCCTGGACCGGTTCTACGAGCTCGCCGCGGTGACGGTCTTCCTCGTCCTCAACGGCCACCACCTGCTCTTGCGGGCCCTGGGCACCAGCCTGCGGGTCGTTCCGCTCGGCGGTGTCGCCCCCGCACCGGGGCTGGCCGGCCAGCTGATGGGCATGGCCGGCTCGATGTTCGTGACGGCCCTGGCGGTGGGGGCCCCCCTGATCGCTGTGCTGTTTCTTACCGATGCCGCCATGGGATTTGTCGCCCGGACCGTGCCCCAGATGAACATTTTCATCGTCGGGTTTCCGGTCAAGATCGCCATCGGTCTCTTCGGCATCGCCGTAACCCTTCCGTTTTTCGTGAGAACCATCGACAGGCTGATCCCGAGCATCGAACGCGACCTGCTGCTTCTGCTCAGTGGCATGTGAGTTGCGGTCCCGTGGCCCGGGCCGCGCCGTGGGCGGATTGCGGCCGGGCGGTCTTTGGAGGTAGGGGCGGGCGATGGCCACCGAGTCGTACCAAGAGCGAACCGAGCCAGCATCCCCACGACGCCGTCACGAGGCGCGCGAGGAGGGCAAGGTCGCCCGCAGCCAGGAACTGAACTCCGCCTTCGTGCTGCTGTGCGGGCTGGGGCTACTGGCCCTGGCCGGGCCCGCCATGCTGTCGCGCATGGCCGACATGGTGCGCCGGATCCTGGGCGCGAGCGGCCAGGTCGAGCTGCGTGCGGACCTGCTGCTGACCTACTTCACCGGGGGCGTGCCCCATGTGCTGCTCGTCCTGGCCCCGCTCGGGCTGGGCGTCGTGATGATCGGCCTGCTGGTCAACTTCGCCCAGGTGGGCTTCGTGCTCTCCTGGAAGCCGCTCGTCCCGCGCCTGGAGATCCTCGATCCAGCCCGCGGCTTCGCGCGGATCTTCTCGCGCCACGGGCTGGTCGAGCTGGCCAAGTCGCTCTTCAAGGTGGCAGCGATCGGCCTGGTCGCCTGGCTCACCCTGCGCGGCGAGCTCGAGCGGCTGGCAAACATGAGCGGGGCCGGCGATCCGCTGCCGGTCTTCGGCTACGCGGCCGGCGTGGCCCTGAAGCTGGGGCTGCGCGTGGCGCTGGTGATCCTCGTCCTGGCGATCTTCGACTACGGCTTCCAGCGGTGGGACTTCGAGAAGGGCATCATGATGTCGCGCAAGGAGCTGGAAGAGGAAGCCCGCCAGACCGAAGGCGACCCGCTCGTGCGCGCGCGCCTGCGCAGCGCCCAGCGCGACATCGCCCGCCAGCGGATGATGGAAGCGGTCAAGACCGCGGACGTGGTCGTCACCAACCCGACCCACCTGGCCGTGGCGCTCAAGTACGACCGCGCGACGATGAGCGCCCCGAAGGTCGTGGCCAAGGGGGCGCGCTTGCTCGCCGAGCGGATCCGTGACCTGGCGCGCCAGCATGCGGTCCCGATCGTCGAGGACCCGCCCCTGGCCCGTCTGCTCTACAAGCTCAAGGTCGGCACCGAGATCCCCATCACCCTGTTCCGGGCGGTGGCCGAGGTGCTGGCCTTCGTCTATCGGCTGAAGGAACGGCGAGCGCGCTTCGCCGTGGCGTGACCGGACCGGGGAGAAGGTAGCGGGCGATGAACCTCGAAGGGCAACTCAGACAGCGGTCGGACCTGCTCCTGGCAGGCGCCGTACTGTTGATCCTGGGTGTGATGATCGTCCCGGTGCCGACGCCGCTCCTGGACCTGTTCCTGGTCGGCAATCTCGGTTCCGCGCTCGTCATCCTCACGCTCACGATCTATGCCAAGCGGCCCCTGAGCTTCAGCACCTTCCCCACCGTGCTGCTCCTCACCACGCTGCTGCGCCTGTCGCTCAACGTGGCCACGACGCGTCAGATCCTGCTCAACGGGTACGGCGGCAAGGTCATCGCCGCGTTCGGCAATTTCGTCGTCGGCGGCAACTACGCGGTCGGCGCCGTGGCCTTCATCATCATCGTCATCATCCAGTTCCTGGTCATCACCAAAGGCGCGGGCCGCATTGCCGAGGTGGCCGCGCGCTTCACCCTGGACGCGATGCCCGGCAAGCAGATGGCGATCGACGCCGACTTGAACGCCGGGCTGATCAACGAGAACGAGGCGCGCGCGCGGCGAGCGGAGATCGCGCGCCAGGCCGACTTCTACGGGGCGATGGACGGCGCCTCGAAGTTCGTGCGCGGCGATGCCATCGCCGGCATCATCATCACCGTCATCAACATCGTGGGCGGCTTCTTCATCGGCGTGCTCCAGCTCCACATGAGCCTGGGTGAGGCCGCCCGCACCTTCACGCTGCTCACGATCGGCGACGGTCTGGTGGCGCAGATCCCCGCCCTGGTGATCTCGACTGCCGCCGGCATCCTGATCACGCGCTCCGACGGCCAGAAGCACCTGGGTGAGGAGCTGTTCGAGCAGGTGCTCACCGAGGCGCGCGGGCCGTTCGTGGCCGCGGGGATCCTGTTCCTGCTGGGCCTCCTGCCGGCGATGCCGACCCTGCCCTTCTGGCTGCTCGGTGCGCTGGTGGCCGGGGGCGGGATGCTGGCCCGCCAGCGCCAGCGCGGGGAGGCCGCGGCGCGCGAGGAGAGCGCGCGGCGCAAGCCCGAGGAGCCCGAGAAGGTCGAGCGGCTGCTGCACGTCGATCCGCTCGAGCTGGAGATCGGCTTCGGGCTCATCCCCCTGGCGGACGAGGAGGCGGGCGGCGACCTGTTGCACCGGGTCACGATGACCCGCCGGCAGATCGCCAGCGAGCTGGGATTCGTCATCCCGCCGATTCGCATCCGCGACAACGTCCGGCTCAACGCCGAGGACTACGCCATCAAGCTGCGCGGCGAGGAAGTGGCCCGCGGCCAGCTGATGATGGACAACCTGCTGGCCATGGGCCCCGGCGCCGCGGGCGGCGAGATCGAGGGCGTGCACACCATCGAGCCGGTCTTCGGGCTGCCGGCGGTGTGGGTGGGCACGGACCAGCGGCACGAGGCCGAGATGAGCGGCCTGACCGTGGTGGAGCCGGCGGCGGTGATCGCCACCCATCTGGCGGAGATCGTCCGGCGCCACGCCCACGAGATCATCACCCGGCAGGATGTGCAGACGCTGATCGAGCAGGTCAAGGCCACCCACCCGGCGGTGGTCGAGGAGTTGATTCCCAGCCAGATGACGGTGGGTGGGGTGCTCAAGGTTCTCAAGCGACTGCTGCAGGAGCAGGTGTCGATCCGCGACATGGTGACCCTGCTCGAGACGCTGGCCGATCACGTGCCGGCCGTGAAGGACATCGACGCGCTCGTCGAGCGCTGCCGCGAGGCGCTGAGCCGGTCGCTCACGCGCCCGTACAAGGATGACCGCGGCATGCTGTCGGTCGTGACCCTGGATCCGCGGCTGGAGCAGCAGCTGCTCGAGTCGGTGTCGCCGGGGCACGAGGGACGCAGCCGCCTGGTGCTCGAGCCGGCGCGCGCGCAGGGACTCATCACCCAGATCTCCAGCGCGATCCAATCGCTGCTCGAGGGCGCCCAGCATCCGGTGCTGCTCTGCACGCAGTACTTGCGGCCCTACCTGCGCGAGTTCGTCTCGCGCTTCGTGCCCCAGATCGTGGTGCTCTCGTACAACGAGGTCGGTCATGCCGCCAGCGTGCGCACGGTCGCGACCGTCGGCGGCGAGCCGGTCCAACGCGGGGGCCAGGGGGAACGCAAGCTGGCGGCCGCGAGCTGACCGGGATTGAGGGGCGATAGCGCCGCGCGAGATCGCCGAGGGGCGGTGGCGGCAGACAGGCGAGGGGGAGCGTGAGATGAGGATCAAGCGCTTCACAGCGCGCGACATGAGCGAGGCCCTGCGGCTGGTCCGCGAGAGCCTGGGGCCCGAGGCTGTGATCCTGGAGGCCAAGGGCGTGCCGGAAGGCCGCGGCCCGCGCACGGGCGTGACCGTCATGGCGGCGGTGGACCGCCATCCGGAAGCCCACCTCGAGCAGCCGCCCGCCTTCGGCGCGCGCCCGAGCCAAGAAGCCGCCGCCGAGCGCGCCGGGGAGCGCCGCGCCAGCGGCCTGACCGCCGAGCCGTTTCGCCTCCCGGGTCGCCCGCCCGCCGGGCCGGTGCCCCGGGCC
>CAZDKK010000111.1:0-12248 GCA_964506245.1 uncultured bacterium
ACGCGCCGGCCGGGCCGGCGTCGGCCGCGGCCGTGCTGTCGACACCGTCGCGATGCCGGCCGCAGCCGGGCGCAAGGGCCCAAAGGAAGACGAAAACCGCCAGGAAGGCCATGGCGGCTGGCCGGGGAAGTCTCCTGTGCGCCTGCATCGTCGCCTCCGTCACCGGTGCTCCTGAATCACGGGTCACGGTCCCGGGGATGGGAGGACCCTTCGCGGCAAACTACGAGCCGGCGGAGGCGAGGGTTCCGTGGGGCAGCAGACTATCCGAGGGCGAGCATCCGGTCGACCGCCCGCCGGGCGCGCACGCGGATCTCCTCGGGCACCTCGATCACGTGGCGGTTCTCACGCAGCGAGGCCAGGGTGTCCTCGAGCGTGATCTCCTTCATGTGCGGGCAGCGCTGGGAGCAGAGGCGCAGGAGGTTCTTGCCGGGGTTCTGGGCCAGGATGTTGTCCCCCATGCTGCACTCGGTCAGGAGCAGGAATCTGGGCGCGCCAGAGCGGCGCACGTAATCGATCATCGCCTTGGTGCTCCCGGAGAAGTCGGACGCGGCCACCACCTCGGGGCTGCACTCCGGGTGTGCGAGGATGACGACGTCGGGGTACTGCCGGCGCACCGTCTCGATGTCCGCGACGGTGAAACGCTCGTGCACCTCGCATTTGCCGGTCCAGCCGATCATCACCCGCTCGATCTCGGTGTCACTCGCGCGCGGCGGCACCCCCCGCGCGGCCACGATGATGTGGCGACCCGTCTCGCGCGCCACGTTGCGCGCCAGGTACTCGTCGGGCAGGAAGATCACCGTGTCGGACCTGAAGGATTCGACGATCCGGGCGGCGTTGCCCGACGTGCAGCAGACGTCGCTCTCGGCCTTCACATCGGCATAGGTGTTGATGTAGGTGATGACGGGCACGCCGGGGAATCGCCGGCGCAGCTCGAGCACATCCTCGGCGGTGATGCTGGCCGCGAGCGAGCAGCCCGCCTCCAGCGACGGCAGCAGCACCGTCCGCTCCGGGTTGATGATCTTGGCGGTCTCGGCCATGAACTTGACGCCGCAGAAGACGATCGGGTCGCGGTCCGTCTCGGCTGCCCGCTGGCAGAGGGCGAAGGAATCGCCCGTGTAGTCGGGCACGGTGAGGAAGAGGGCCGGGCCCATGTAGTTGTGGCCCAGGATCACCGCGCCGCGCTCGGCCTTCAGCCGGTTGACCTCCACCGCCAGCGCGGCCTTGCGGCGCAGCTCCTCGTCCGAGTGCAGCTCCCCGATCAGCTCCTTGAGCTTGCGGTAGGTTTCCTCGACCGTGGTGGTCGCGACAACCGCCATGCGCGGCTCCTTTCCCTCGGCCTCGCTGGCCCCATGTCCATCCGATTGGTGGAGTATTCTGCGCGCCCGGGAGCCCCGGCGCAACCGCCGAGATCGCGCCTGCCCGTGCCCATCAGAAGATCGCCAGGCTGGCGGGGAGGTAACGGCTGAAGTCGCCGTAGTCGGCGTCGGCCAGGAAGAGCAGCACCTCCAAGTTGCGCAGCCCCGCGTGCAGCAGCATCTGGTAGTTCTCCGCATTCGCGGTGGGGCAGAAGATCTGCACCTGGGGCGACTTGACGTTGCGTCCGAAAGGCCGCTCGGCGGCCAGGCGCACCATCTCCCGGGAGACGGCCGCGAAGTCGCGCGGCGTTGCTGCGCCCACCGGTGCGATCTCGCCCATGGTGTTGACGACGCCGTAGCCGACGCGGCGCCCGCGCCGGCGGAAGACGTAGATGCGGTAGTCGTCGCTGCGGCTCCAGTAGCCCCACTCGGGCGGGTGCGGGTAGCCGCGGATCTCCCGCTCGAGCCCGTGGATCCAGGCCGCATCGCCCCGGGCAAGGCCCTCCTGTGCGGTCAACCCGGCGTGCGGCGGCAGCTTCAGCATCGCCACCGGGGCGCGCATCATGTGGATGATCGCCCGCGGGTTCAGCCCGAAGCGGCTGTAGATGCTCACGGCTTGCACGTTGTAGCTGAAGGTGCACAGGCCGTGGGTGACGCCCGGGCCGTCGCGCCACACCCGCTCGAGCAAGCGGCGGCCCACGCCGCGACCCTGGTAGCGCGGGTGCACGAAGAGCCAGGCCAGATACCACTGCCGCCCCCGATTCACCGCCCCGGCGAAGCCCACCACGCGCCCGCGGTGCCACGCGCAGGAGAAGTACTCGGGGTCGCGCCCGTACAGGTGCAGGAACATCGGCGACACCCGGCGGATGGGGTGGCGGGCGATCAGCTCCTTGCCCGTCCGCCGCCGCAGGGCATTCATGGAGGCGATGATCATCTCCGCCGCGGGCGCGAGGTCGGACCGCCGGCAGCGCCGGTAGTGGATGGCATCGTCCGGAGCGCGCTGCATGAAGCTCCTCCCCCCTCGCTATTCGTTCCGGTAGGCCGCGCGGCTGCGATCGGGCGCCGGCCCGAACTCCGGCCGCTGGGGCGGGTGCTCACGGTGGAGGCGCAGGACTTCCTCGATGCCGCGATCGAGCTGGGCATCGATGCCGCGCGCCAGCTCCTGGGGCAGGTTCTCGACCACGATGTCCGGGTCGACCCCGTGGCCCTCGAGGCCCCACCCCACGCGCCGGTCCCACCAGGCGAACTCGGGGTGGGTCACGATGCCGCCGTCGACCAGGTACTTGCTCATGCGGATGCCGTTGACGCCGCCCCACGAGCGCACGCCGATGACCGGGGCCAGGCCGGCGAGCTGGACCGCCTGCGGGAAGATGTCGCCGTCCGAGCCGGCCAGCTCGTTGGTCAGCACCACAAACGGCCCGTTGAGCGCGCGCGACGGGTACGCTTCATAGTGGCCGTGGCGCTGGCGGTCCCAGCTCAGGATCTTGCGCTCCAGGCGCGCCAGGATCATCTGCGAGACCCAGCCGCCGCCGTTCCAGCGCGCGTCGACCACCATGCCCTCCCTGTCGAGCTGCGGGTAGAACCAGCGATCGAACTGGACCAGGCCGCGCGTGCCCATGTCGGGGATGTGGACGTAGCCGATCTTGCCGCCGGTCTTCTCGGCCACGTACTCCCGGTTGCGCCGCACCCAGTCGGCGTAGAGCAAGTCGTGCTGGCTCGCCAGGGGCTTGACCACGACGTGGCGCGCCCCATCGCGCGTCGGCCGGCTGTTGACGGTCAGCATGACGGGTTTGCCCGCCAGGTTCTCGAAGCTGGCCTCGAAGGGCAACTCCGGCGCAAAGGGCTGATGGTTGACCGCCAGGATGTAGTCACCCTCCTTGACGTCCGCGCCGGGCTCCTGCAGCGGGGAGCGCTCGCGGTCGAGCGGATCGCCCCGGAAGATGCGGGCGACCCGGAAGGCATCGCCCTCCCGCACCAGCGCCGCGCCGAGGAGCCCGGTCGGCCGGCTCGGCACGTCGCGGCCGCGATCACCGCCCCAGGTGTAGGTGTGCGAGGTGGAGAGCTCGCCGATCATCTCGGCCAGCAGATCACGCACCTCATCGCGCGTGGCCAGGCGCGGCAGCAGGCTCGCGTACTGGTCGCGGATGGCCGGCCAGTCCAGCCCGTGGAGGCCGGCGTCCCAGTAGAAGTCGCGTAGCTGGCGCCAGGCCTCGTAGTAGATCTGGGCCCACTCCTCGCGCGGATCCAGCTCGATCACGATGCCGTCGAGCGAGACTTTCGCATCGCCGAGGTCTTCCTCCGCCGGGGGAGAACCGGCGTCGAGGACGTAGAGCTCGCCCTTGCCCTTCGAGACGAGGACCTTGCCCGCCTTGGCCTGCAGCTCGAAGCCCGCCACGCCCTGCAGAAACGTCTTGGCTTCCTTCTCCTCGAGGTCGTAGGTCACCAGCTCGCCCCGGGGGCCCTCCTGCTCGGCCTCGTCTTCCTCGGCCATGCCGAGCATCGGCGCCGACAGGTAGAACAGCTTCTCCGCGGTCGCCGCCAGGCCCCAGTACCTGCCGGCCGGCACCGGGACCTCGACCCAGCGATCGGCGAGGCCCGCGAAGTCGATCTCGATCGGCTCGATCTTGTCTTGCTCTTCGCCCTCGTCGTCGCTCTCGGTCTTCCCGTCCTTCTTGCCCTTGGTCTTCTTCTCCTTGTCCCTCTTCGCGTCCTTCTCCTTGCCGGTGGGCGGCAAGCCCTCGGTCTCGAGGAACGGGTTCTCGACGTTCGGGCGCAGCAGCAGCAGGTAAGGCCGCGTCATGGGGCCGAGCATCGTCTGGAAGTCGAGGCCGTTGAACATGGGGTTGAACGCCCGGTCGCTGAGGAAGTAGAGGTACCGGCCCGCGGGATCCCACGCCGGCGATCCGTCGACCGTCGTCCAGTCCGTCACCTGGTGGGCTTCGCCCTTCTGCACATCGAAGATGAAGAGCGACGACCAGCCCGCCTGGTTGAGCTTGCTGTAGGCCAGCCAGCGGCCGTCCGGGCTCCAGACGTACTCATAGATCTCCCAGCCGTCCGCACGATCGACCTTGCGCGCTGCACCCCCCTCGGCGGGCATCACGTAGAGCGTGTAGGTCATATCGGCGTAGGCGATCCACTTGCCGTCGGGCGACCAGGCCGGTGGGAAGTACCAGCCCTCCTGCGCCGCCGGCTTGATCGTCTTCACGTTCCCGCGACCCCAGCCGTCGGCGGTGACGAAGGCTTCCTCGCGCGACTCGTCCGTGATGTAGGCCACGCGCTCGCCCTTGGGGCCGAAGGCCAGGCCGCGCTCGCGGGCGCCGCTGCCGCGCGTGATCGGCAGGGTCACGCCCTCCTTGACCGGGACCGAGAAGATCTCCCCGCGCGCCACGACCGCGATGCGGTCGCCCTTGGGCGAGAGCGCGAACTCGGTCAGGTTCGCCGCGATGTCGGGGTAGCGCACGCGCGTCAGCGTCCGCTCGCTGGGCAGATCGATGGGGACGGTCGACTCGCGGTCGGCCGCGGGGTCGTAGAGGTGGATCTCGCCGGCCAGGCTGAAGATGATCCGGCCGTCCGGGCCCATGGCCGGAGCGCGCACATCCCACTCATCATGGTGCGTGTGCCGCCGCCGGTCCGTGCCGTCGGGGCGGATCGACCAGATGTCGGCCGTGCCGCCCTGGTCGCTCAGGAAGTAGATCCGGCCCCCGTGCCACATCGGGAAGGCGTCGATGCCGTCGAAGTCGGTGATCTCGCGGAAGTCGGCCCGATCCGGATGGCCCACCCAGATCTCGGGCGCGGTGCCGCCGCGGTAGCGTTTCCAGGTTCCGCCGCCCCACGTGCGCGTGAAGGCCCACCGGCCGCTTTCGGCATCGATGTCGATGGTGTTGGCGCGCCCGAGCGGGAGCTTGCGCATCTCGCCGCCGCCGGACGGGATGGCGAAGAGCTCCTGGTTGTAGAGGGGATCGTCACGCCAGCTCGCGAAGATCACCTCGCGGCCGTCGGGCGTCCAGCCCACGACCAGGTCGTCGGCCGGATGCCAGGTGAGCCGCCGGGGCTCCCCCCCCGTGGCCGGCACCACGAAGACATCCGTGTTGCCGTCGTAGAACCCGTTGAAGGCGATCCACTGCCCGTCGGGCGAGAAACGCGGCTGCGACTCGTTGCCCGGGTGCGAGGTCAGGCGGCTCACGTCGCGGCCGTCCGTGGTGGCCGTCCACAAGTCGCCCTCGGCCGAGAAGACGATCCGACCGCCGCAGAGATCCGGCGAGAGCAGGTATCCCTGCACCCCTCGGGCCTCATCCCCACCAAGCAGAGCGGCCAGCAACGCCGCCGCACCCAGACACCCGCGCGTTCCACACCTGACCACGCCCATCGCCTTGTCCCCTCCTCCCCAGTTCCCCATACCCGCCGGCGGAGCGCGCATCCGGGCCCTGCGACTCGCACCGCACCCCCCAGTAGACGCACGGATGTGCGGGGAGGTTCACTCCAGCCCAAGCCGCCGCCCGCGCCGCTCCGGGACGACCCGGGACGCCGCGCGGCAGCTTCCGGCCGCCCAGCGGGAATGTCGGATGAAACTACCTTGCACTCCCGCGGTTCCACCAGCCAAGATTCGCCATGCTGCGGATCGAGCGACTGGCGAAGACCTACGCGCTGGGGGGGCAGGAGATCCGGGCGCTGGACGGTGTGGACTTGGAGGTGCACGCCGGCGAGTTCCTGCGCATCATCGGGGCCTCCGGATCGGGCAAGTCCACCCTGCTCAACCTCGTCGCGGGGCTCGACACGCCCACCCGCGGGCGGATCGAGACCCCCGACGGGGTGCTGTCCGAGATGTCCTCCGGCGAGCTGGCCGCGTATCGCGCCCGGCGCGTCGGGATGGTGTTCCAGTCCTTCAATCTGATCCCGCACCGCACCGCGCTGCAGAACGTCGAGCTGGCGCTGCTCTTCCTGGGTGTGGCCCGGGCGGAACGGGCCCAGCGGGCGGCGGCGATGCTGGACCGGCTGGGGCTGGCAGATCGCCTCGGCCATCGCCCCGCCGATCTCTCGGGCGGTGAGCAGCAGCGCGTGGCCCTGGCCCGCGCCCTGGTGAAGCAGCCCGATCTGCTCCTGGCCGACGAGCCGACGGGCAACCTCGATCGCGACACCTCGGCGGCCATCGCGCAGCTCTTCGGCGAGCTGAACCGCCAGGGGCTGACCATTCTGCTCGTCACGCACGACCTCGAGCTCGCCGCGGCGGCCGCGCACCGGACGCTGCGCATGAGCTACGGCCGCATCGTCCCTGAGAGCCGCGCCGCGCCGGAGGTCAGGCGATGATCCCGCGCGAGTTCCTCGGCGTTGCGGCCGGCAATCTCTGGCGCCTGAAGCTCCGCACGGGCCTCACGATCTCCGGTGTGGTCATTGGCGTCGGCGCCCTGGTGACGTTCCTGTCGTACGCCGCCGGCATCCAGGCCAGCGTGGACGAGCAGTTCCGCTCCCTGGGACTGCTGCACACGCTGCACGTCATGCCCCCCGGCGGACCCGGCGATGGCCCCTTTGGGGGGGATCCCACAGATCCCGACTCCGTGGCCGCGACCCCGGCCACCGTGCTCGATGACGCCGCCCTCGAGCGCATCGCCGCCCTGCCGGGCGTGGTCTTCGTCTATCCGCAGGACACCTTCGACGCGCAGCTCGCCTGGAGGGACCGCACCCGCAGCGTCACCGCCCAGGTGCTGCCCGCCGCGTACGCGCAGAAGCGGAACGTCGGCGACATGCCCGCCGGCCGCTTCTTCGCCGACGACTCGACCGCCGAGGCCGTCTTGAGCCGCCGGCTCGTCGATCGCTTGGGAGGTCAGCCCGACTCGATCGTCGGCGACACGATACGACTCCGCGTCGCGAGCCGGTTCGAGCTGGGGCGCGAGGTGCTGCACTCGGGCCTGCGCTCGCTCCATCTGCCCGAGGCGTTCTCCGCGCAGGCCGATCGTTTCCTGGAGCTGTTCACGAGCCGGATGGGCCCCACGGACTTGACGCTCACCGTGTGCGGCGTGGCCGAGATCGAATCGGGATTCGGATTCGAGCTGCAGCCCGTGCTCCTGCCGCCCGGCCCCGCCCGCGCCGTGGATCGCCTCAGCTTCAGCGATCCGATCGAGCTGCTCTCGGAGCTGCGGGCGCCGGCGGGCGGCTACGCCCTGGCCGTCGTCACCCTGGACCGGCACGCCGACGCTGCGGCGGTGGCGGACAGCGTGGAGGCGCTGGGCCTGCGCACCTTCAGCTTCGCCACCCGGCTGGCAGAGATGCGCCGGGTGTTCCTGCTCTTCGATCTGATCGTGGGACTGATCGGGGCGATCGCCCTGGTCGTGGCCGCGCTCGGCATCGTCAACACGATGGTCATGTCGATCACCGAACGCACCCGCGAGATCGGCATCCTCAAGTCCCTGGGGGCCGAGGACCGCCAGATCCGAGGCTTGTTCCTGGTCGAGGCAGGGCTGATCGGCCTGGCCGGCTCCGCGCTGGGCCTGGGCCTGGGGTGGGGCGTCTCGCGGATCCTCTCCCTCGTCGCCAAGCGCATCATGGTCGGCCAAGGCGCCCCCGCGCTCGAGCTCTTCCGCCTGCCGGTCTACCTCGCGCTGGGCGCCATCGCCTTTGGGATCGGCGTCAGCCTCCTGGCCGGTCTCTACCCCGCGGCGCGCGCCGCCCGCACCGATCCGGTTCAGGCGCTGCGTCACGATTGATCGGCCCCGGCCCGCCCCCACGCGGCCGCCCGCGCGTGCGGTGGCACTGGCCGGCCGCGGCGGACGCGGTGTATCCTGCCCTCGAAGAAGGGGCGCCGCCCCGCGACCATCCCCCGGAACCGTGGAGGGAGCGTCATGAAGCTGCTCATCCTCGGTGGGACCATTTTCCTCGGCCGTCACATCCTGGACGCGGCCCTCGCCGCCGAGCACGAGGTCACCATTTTCAATCGCGGGCGGCACCACGTGCGCTTGCCCCAGGAAGTCGAACGGCTCTACGGCGATCGGGACGGCAACCTCGCGGCGCTGGCGGGCCGCCGTTGGGATGCCGTGATCGACACCTGCGGCTACGTGCCGCGGGTCGTGCGCGCCTCGGCCCAGTTGCTCGCGAGCGTCGTCGGCCAATACACCTTCATCTCCACGATCTCCGTCTACCGCGACACCGCAGCCCCCGGGGTGGACGAATCGGCCGCGCTCAGCCGCCTCGACGATGAGACGATCGAGCAGGTCACCGGCGAGACCTACGGCCCCCTCAAGGCGGCCTGCGAGCGGGCCGTCGCCGAGGTCTACCCTGATGCCGCCCTCGTCATCCGCCCGGGGTTGATCGTGGGCCCGCACGATCCAACCGACCGTTTCACCTTCTGGCCCCGGCGCGTCGCGCACGGCGGACGTCTGCTGGCCCCGGGTCATCCCGAGCGCGAGATCCAGTTCATCGACGCGCGGGATCTGGCGGATTGGATCCTGCGCATGGTGGAGCGGCGCCGGTTGGGAACCTTCAACGCCACGGGACCGGCCGAGCCGCTCACCATGCTCGCCTTCTTGGAGACCTGTCGATCCGTCGCCGGGAGCGACGCGAGCTTCGTGTGGCTGGATGACGAGTTCTTGCTTGAACAGGGTGTGCAGCCGTACACGGAGGCCCCGCTGTGGGTGCCGGGGGCGCACGATACGGTGGACTGCAGCCGCGCCGAGCGCGAGGGCCTGGTCTTCCGTCTGCTCGAGGAGACGATCCAGGACACGCTGCTCTGGGACCTCTCCCGGCCGGCTGGCACGCCCCTGCGGGCCGGGTTCCGCCAGGAGCGAGAACGCGAGCTGCTCGCCTCATGGGCCGCGGCCTGCAGGTGAACCCGGCACTGCCGGTGGCGGTCGCCGGGCACCCCCCGCTGCCGCCACGAGCCCGCGGCATCAAGAAAAACCTGGACATAACGGCCTAGGCAAGCGATACTTATACGGGTGCCGCATGCGCTGGCGTCGCGTCTCACCCGCGGGCGGCACCGGTTGGATGGCCCGAGTTCATTGGTCTGGAAGGAGTTCTTGCCGACCGATTCCGTACGCACGTGGGGCCCAGAGGGCCCGGACCTGCAGTCCCCAGCCCGGTTCTCCCCTCAGGCAGTCGGTCCAGGATCGGGAAGACCACGGTTCAGCCCAGCAAGCCCGCAACGGATGTTCTCGGGGAGTTTGTGCATTGGGGGTTGGTGCCCGAGTGCGCCGGGCGATGCCCCCGCGTCGAGAGGGTCTGATACGCATGGCTACGAACCTGTATGTTGGCAACCTTCCTTTCACGGCCAAGGACTCTGATCTCGAGCAGCTCTTCGCTGCGCACGGCACCGTCGTCTCGGCCAAGGTCGTCATCGATCGCGAGACGAACCGTTCGCGCGGCTTCGGCTTCGTCGAGATGGAGACCGAGGAGCAGGCTCAGGCGGCGGTCGACAGCCTGGATCAGAAGGACTTCATGGGCCGCACGCTCAAGGTCAACATGGCGCGCCCGCGGGAGCAGCAGCCCCGCCGGGGCGGCCCTGGCGGCGGCGGCTACGGCCGCCGGTAGCTTCGCCCGGTGCGCGATGCGCTGAGTCTACTGCGCGGGGGTCCAGCGGGGCCCCCGCGCACGCTTTTGGAAATCGATCGCCGGGATCTTGCCGGTCAGGCCAGCACGCTGTAGCCGCCGTCGACGGTCACCGTCTGGCCGACGATCATCCGCGCCAGCGGGCTGACCAGAAAGAGCGTGACGTCGGCCACATCCTCCGGCGCCGTCAGCCTTCCAGCCGGGGTCTTGAGCAGCGAGTTGCCCAGGATGTCGTCCCGGTGCGGGAAGTGCTTCAGGGCATCGGTGTCGACCACCCCCGCGCTGACCGCGTTGACGCGAATCCCATCGGGGGCGAGCTCCACGGCCAGGTGCCGAACGAGCGCCTCCAGCGCCGCCTTGCTCGCACCGATCGCCGCATACATGGGGATCGCCCGCAGGGCACCCAACGAGCTGACGGCGACGATGCTTCCGCCCCCTTTCATCATGGGCCGCGCGCGCTGCGCCAGGGGCAGCAGCGTGGCGGCGTTGATGCTCATGGTCCAGTCCCAGTGATGCGGGGTGAGCTCCATGGCGGGCTTGATGACGCCCGAGGCCGCGTTGCTCACCAAGATGTCGAGTGTGTCCCCCCACTGCCCGCCCAGCGCGTCGAACATCTCGTCGATCTTCTCGCGCTGGCCGACATTGGCGCGCAGGGTGAGCGCCTCGCCCCCTGCCTGGCGGATCAACGCGGCCGTCTCCTCGGCGGCGGCGACGTTGCGCACGTAGTTGATCGCCACCCGCGCCCCGCGCGAGGCGAGGCGCACCGAGATCGCGCGGCCGATCCCGCGGGAGCCACCCGTGACGAGCGCGGTCTTCCCGGTCAGGTCCAGCAACCCCGAGTCCATGCGAACCTCCTCCCCGCGCCCTCGAGCCGGCGCGGGTCCACCTGCCCCTTCACGCCCCGCCCGCGGCCCGTTAGAATCGGCCGGCGCCGGGGCGAGCGATCCCTGGCGGAATCCCTCGCACGGCAGGAAGGAACCAAGCGATGTGTCCTGATACCACGTCAGCCAGGCATGCTGCCACCCCTACCGGGGAGGTGGAGGTGCGGTTCCGCCCGGTCGTGCCCGACGACAAGGCGCGGCTCCTCGAGATCGCGGCGCAGATCTGGGAAGGCCACGACTACATGCCCCGGGTCTTCGATCGCTGGATCGAGGAGGCGGACCACTACTTCGCGGCCATGACGCTCGGCGGCCGCCTGGTCGGCTGTGGCCGGCTGCTGCCCTTCGATGAGCGGCGCGGATGGCTGGAAGGGCTGCGAGTCGACCCTGCCCACCAGCGGCAGGGCTTGGGCAGGCTCATGGCCCGCCACCTGGTCGTGGCCGGCCGCGAGCGCGGCTTTGAGCGGCTCATCTTCTCGACCTACTTCGGCAACGCCTCGTCGATCCGGATCAACGAGGACCTCGGCTTCGAGCGCACAGCCGCCTTCACCCACCTCGAGCTCGCGCTCGAGGAGCTCCCCGACCCGCCTGATCTCGCGCAGGCCGAGCGCGAGGTCGCGGTCAGCCCGGGCATTCCCGACCACCGGGAGATGATGGCCAACGACTGGACCTTCCTCCCCGGCGACCTCCCGGACCGCGCGCGCTACTTCCCGAACGCCCAAACGGTCCGCCACGGGGACGGCTGCATCGTCATCGCCGACAACCTGAAGTACGGGAACCGGACGCTCGACCTCTGCTGGGTCGATGCCCCCAGCGGCTTGGCCGACGCGGCCTGCCTGCGCTACGCGATCGCCAGGGCTCATGGGGAGAAGCGGCGAGGCCTGCACGTCATGGTGCCGCCGATGCTCTCCCTCAAGCCGTTCCTCGCCGCCGGTTTCGTCAACTTCGAGCAGCCCGCCGATGTCTACCTCTACGAGGCGGACGTGGCCGCGCTCAAGCTCTGAGGCGGTAAATGACGATCGACAGTCCGCCCGGGCGCATCGCCTCGGCGCCTCGCGGCGCGGGATCGCCCGCGCCGGTCGTCGTGCTGTCGAACTGCCCCTGGCACTCGCAGTGGCGCCGTCGCCAGCAGGTGGCCGCGAGACTGGCCGCCCGCCGCGCCGTCTACTTCCTCGACCCGCCCCTTCCAGCGCTCGACTTCGCGCGCGGCCGCGTCTCCTTCGGGCGCTGGCTGGCCGCGCCGCTCGCGCTCGCGGTCGACCCGAGCGGCGTGCAGGTCGTGCGTGGGGCGGTCGGGATTCCCGCGCAGCGCTTCTGCGGGTCGATCCGCCGTGCCAACGGCTGGCTGCAGCGCGCATGGGCGCGGCGCTGTCTGGCGCACGTGCGCGCGCTGGAGGGCGGCGCGGCGCCGATCCTCATCTGCTACGAACCGCTGCTCCACCCGCTCGCCCCGCTGGGCGCGGCGCGCGCCACCGTCTAC
>CAZDKK010000112.1:0-12125 GCA_964506245.1 uncultured bacterium
AGCACCCACCCGGTCGAAATCTGGCCCGACCGAGGCGATGGGCCGACGATCCGGGCGGCTCTCGAGGCTGCGTCGTGCGGGCGAGCCTCCGGCGTCGCGCTCGCCGGCATCGTCTCGGCCGCACGGGGGCACCGCACACCCGAGGGCGAGTCGTTCTTCTTCTTCACGCTCGATGATCCCAGCGGGTTGCTCGAGTGCGTGGTCCGTGGCGAGACCGCGGTGCGCGCGCTGCCCCGCATCGCGGTGGACCACTACGTGCGCGTTGAGGGCACCCTTCAGAACACCCACGGGGCCTGGAGCCTCCGCGTGAAGCAGGCACGCGTGGCCGGGGAGCACTGATGGTGCGCGTCATGGCCCGCCCCGGCCGCGTGAAGCTGTGAGCCGCGCGGAGCTACTGGCGCCGAGCCAACACGACCCCGACCCCGACCCCGATACCACGCCGGCGGAGCGAGGAGGGGAGGGGCTGCGTTGCGGCTTGCGCCCCGGCGGGTCTGACGCTCTAATCGGTTCTCCTCGAAGACTCTCTCCGGTGGCAGGCGAGGGGCTGGGGTGCGAGGAGGCGAATGAAGCCGAGGCAGGTGGGCTCGGGGATAGGAAGCCGGCGCCTGAGAGGTTCGGGCCTGGCGCTCGCGCTGGTGATGATTGCTACGCCCTGGATTGGAGCCGCGGCCGGCGGCGCGGATGCTGCGGCGAGCGGTGCGGCTGCCGGGGCAGCCGATCTTGGTGCCCGCCTGCCGCTGTGGAGCATCGTTCCCTTCGCCGGCATCCTGCTCAGCATTGCGCTCTTTCCGCTGCTGGCGCCGCACTTTTGGCACCGCCACTTTCCCAAGGTCTCAGCCTTCTGGGCCCTGGTGTTCGCCGTGCCGTTCCTGCTGGCCTTTCGAGGGGAGGCCCTCCACGAGATCCTGCACATCTATCTGATAGACTACATCCCCTTTATCATCCTGCTGACCGCGCTCTTCACCGCCTCGGGCGGCATCCTCCTGCGCGGTGCCCCGGCCGGTACGCCGGCGATCAACGTCGTCTTCCTCGCCATCGGCACACTGCTGGCATCGCTGGTGGGTACGACCGGGGCGGCGATGCTGCTCATTCGCCCGCTGCTGCGCGCCAACGCGGGGCGGCGGACGCGCGTCCACATCGTCGTCTTCTTCATCTTTCTGGTCGCCAACATCGGTGGATCGCTCACGCCGCTGGGCGACCCGCCGCTGTTCCTCGGTTTCCTCCACGGGGTGCCATTCCTCTGGACGCTGAGCTTGTGGCCCGAACTGGTGTTCGTCAGCGGGCTCCTGCTGATGGTCTTCTTTGTCTGGGACAGCCGTCTCTACCGGCGCGAGAAGCACGCGGGCGCAGGGGGCACAGGGAGCGCAGCGTCCGGCCGGACGCAACCTCTGCGCCTCGAGGGTGCGCACAACTTCCTCTACCTGGCCGGGGTGTTGGGGGGCGTCATCCTGAGCGGCATTTGGCACGCAGGAACGGTCACGGTGCTGGGCATCCACCTGGGGGTTCAGAGTGTCGTCCGCGATCTCATCTTGATCGCCATGGCAGTGCTGGCCTACACGACGACCTCGTCGCGAACGCGGCGGGACAACGAATTCGGGTGGTTCCCGATCAAAGAGGTAGCCTTCCTCTTCGCCGGCATCTTCATGACGATCATCCCGGCCCTGGCGATCCTGAAGGCCGGAGAGCACGGAGCGCTGGGCGGGCTCGTTCGCGGCGTGGAGAAGCCGTGGCACTACTTCTGGGTCACCGGCGGCCTGTCGAGCTTCCTCGACAACGCGCCGACCTACCTGACGTTCTTCGACTCGGCACTCGGCAAGTTCTATGCAGGCCTGCCGGAGCGCGAGGCGGTCGGGCGACTGATCGCCGAACATGGGATCTACCTGCGAGCCATTGCCCTGGGTGCCGTCTACCTGGGGGCGAACACCTACATCGGCAACGCGCCGAACTTCATGATTCGCTCGATTGCCGAGGAGGGCGGGGTGCGGATGCCCAGCTTCTTCGGCTTCATGCTCAAGTACTCGATTCCGATTCTGATTCCGCTCTTCGCCCTGGTCACACTCATCTTCCTGATCTGACAGGTACCGCGGAGGTGGACAATGGAGGAGTATCGCGAGCTGGTCTTCGAGGGTTCGCTCCCCGTGGTGAGGGCGTTCGTGACGGGGGTGGGCCTCGGCCGGGGCTGGACGACCCCCTTCCTGTGTTTTGACGACCACGGCATCCGGGGCGAGAGCCGCGGGCATCGAGCGCTCGAGAAGATCGGGCTGACGGCGGACCTGACCTACGTGGCCGTGATCGACTCGCAGGCATCCGTGATCCTGGAGATGGCCCGGGCGGCCGAGGAGCGCCTCGGGATTGCGGTGCGCAGCGACCGCGTTGTCCGCGGCGCGGAGTTCTCGTTCGAATTTCGGCTCTTCGATCGCGCGATCGCGGGGCGCCTGCGTGCGCTGTTGGGGGCTCCCGGGGGGGACGTCACAGTGGTTCTGACCGACGAGAACGAGGAAGTCCATCCCGAGGGTCGGGGCATCGAAGCCTACGCTCCTGAACACGACTACGTGTTCGAGGGCCGCGGCGTCGCGCGCGGTGTGCTGCCGGCGGTGGTGGCTCTGCGGGAAGAGCTCCGGCAGTTCGAGCAGGTGGAGTGTGAGAGGATCCGGCTGTCCTGAAGTGCGCCGAGGCCCCGACGTGGACGCGAGGCGGGCTGTGGGGCCGCGCACCGGACCGCGCGTCGGCGTGGCGCGGGCTGCGGGGCCGCGCGCCGGGTGCGGTGCACCATGACCGGTGAGGCGCTCGTCTGGCTGGCCAGCCCGGGGTCGGTGGACCTCCTGATCCGCCGTTCGCGCTTTCTGGGCATGGCATTGCCGTGCGAGAGCGAGGAGGTGGCCGCGCGGCAGCTCGCCCAGGCTCGTCGGGATCATCCCAAGGCCACGCACCACGTGCACGCGTGGCGGCTGCGGGCATCCGGCACGGGACGAATCACCCACCGCTTCGATGACGACGGCGAGCCGGGTGGTACGGCGGGGCGTCCCGTGCTGGCGGCGCTCGAGGGGCGGCAGGTCGTCAACGCGCAGGTGATCGTCGTTCGCTACTTCGGCGGCATCAAGCTGGGGGCAGGGGGGCTCGCGCGCGCCTACGGCGAGGCAGCGGGCAAGGCCCTCGCGGCGGGGGATCTGCGCCCGCTCATTCCCACCTGCGTCGTCACGGTGCGCCTGCCCTTCGCCCATGTGCCCTGGCTCGAGCGCCTGGCCGCGCGCGAAGGACTGGCCATTCTGACCCGCACCTTTGCGGCGGACGCCTCGCTCACCCTGGCCGTACCCGAGGCGCGCGTCGCATCGCTGTCACGGGAGATCCTCGATCTGACCGCGGGCGCGGCGCGCATCGAAGCGGAACCCGGGACGGGCTGAAGTCCGATCGGCGCAGCGCGGGAGTCGGGCCAAGGTCGACCCGTCCAGGTGGCGCGGATGCTCTCCGCCGAGCGCCGAATCAGTCCGGCGGGGCTTCGCCCGCGGCGCCCAGGCGCCCCGCCCTCAAGGCAGAGCCGAAGTCCGCCAGGATCGTGGCGTGGTCCGCGGCCATCGGGGCAGGCAGGGCATCGAGCGGGAAGAAGCGCGCGTCGGCAGCATCATCCGCCGCGTGGGGAGTGCCGGTCACGCGGCCCTGGAAGACGACCGTGATGATGTGATGGCGCGGATCGCGGAGGGGATCTGAATAGGCTCGAAACTGCTCGAAGGTATTGAGCCTTAATCCCGTCTCTTCAAGGAGTTCTCGCTGCACCGCCCGCTCGAGCGTCTCGCCGACATCCACGAAGCCGCCCGGGAGTGCCCAGCCAGGGGGCGGGAATCGCCGCCGGACGAGCAGCACGTGGTCGTCGGCATTGCGCGCGATGCAATCGACGGTGAGCAGGGGGAACGGGATGCGGGGCAGCGCGGCACCGCAGCCGGGGCAGTCGATCGTCCTCAAGCTTCGGCCGCAAGCGGGGCAGTCGAGTCCCTTCACGAGGCGTTCCCCGGCGGCTGACTGTCCGAAGGCGGCACGAGCTCCTCGGGCTTGAGGACGTCGTTCAAGAGGAAGAGCGACTCGTGCTCGAGCCCCTCGCGCGCCAGGGCCTCACCGCCCCCCGCGAGGCGATCGAGGATGGTGAAGACGCGCGAGACCTTGGCGCCCTGATCGCGCACCACCTGCGCCGCGCGGATGAGCGAACCCCCGCGGGTCATGACATCATCGAGCAGGATGACCCGACTCCCGGCGTTGAGATGGCCCTCAACCGGTCGCTGCATGCCGTGGTCTTTCGTGGTCGAGCGCACGATGAAGCCCGGCAGAGGCCGGCCGTGCAGGTGACTGAGCGCGGCCAGGGCGCCGATGATCGGATCGGCTCCGAGGGTGGGTCCGCCGACGGCATCGGGCCAGTCCTCCCAGAAGCGGTCCAGCAGCAAGGTGGCGGCCAGATGGGCGCCCTCGGGGTGGGTGGTCGTCCGGCGCAGATCGAGATAGAAGTGGCTGGTCGCGCCCGAGGCCAGGGTGAAGTTCCCGAAGGCGAGGGACTGCTCCCGAATGAGGTCACGTAGCCGTGCCCTGGCGCCCCTGCGCTCGGTTTCGGATTCGAAGATCGCCTTCATGCTTCCCTACCCGTCCTGGCTGGCGTGGTGACGCCCATCGTGCTCCCCGTGCGGTCCGTGACCCGGAGACAATTGGCGCAGCATAGGAGCCGCCCCCGGGGGTGTCAAGCTGGCGGGCACGGAGAGCAGGTCTCGTGCATCGCGGGCGCTTCTGGCCGCCAAAGTAGCACCGCGTCCGCGAACCCGGGCCAACTCCAGGAAAAGGCGTCGCTTCAGCCACCTCGCGATTCATCGGATCTCCCGGGACCCAAGGCCGTTGCGGGTCTTCTGCAGTGAATCAGTGAATCAGAGGATGCTGCCGGTTGCACTTGCGAGCCCGCGAATGTCGGGGCAAGCTGTTCTGACGCGGGGATGGAGAGGGCTGTGATGCCGTCCATCCAGCCAAGACGGAGAAGAGCGGCAAGGCGACCATCATGGAGACAGAGCGGCGAATCGAGCAGGGGCGGGCCAAGCCCGGACACCCGCCGGCAAGGGGCGGCCCTGCTGCCAGGGCGGTCCTCCTCGTCGGGCGCGGGCCCAGGGGCACGATTCGCACGACGAGCGTCGGAGCAGCCCGGACCGTGCTCATAGGGATGCTCGTGGCGGGGCTCGGCGGACCGATCCCCGGAGTGCTGACCGGAGCGACGCGCGCCGAGGAGCCGGCCACCGTCGACTGGTGCCCGCCCTTGGCGCCACCGCTCTATCTGACCGGCACCGTGGGCGAGCCGCGCGCCGGTCACCTGCACGGCGGGATCGACCTCTCGACCGGCCGGGAGATCGGACGCCCCGTGCGGGCGGTAGCCGATGGGTCGGTGGTGCGAGTGCGGGCGGGTGGGGCCGGGTACGGCCGAGCGGTCTACCTGCAGACGAACAGCGGGCTGACCGCGGTCTACGGTCACCTGGATCACTTCGCGCCGAAGCTCGAGGCCTACGTGCGAGGCCAGCAGGAGGCCTGCGGGGAGTTCGAGGTCGATCTCTTTCCTGAAGCCGGCGCATTCCGCTTCTCCCGCGGGGAGATACTGGCTTATTCGGGCGAGACGGGCGCCGGGCCGCCCCATCTGCACTTCGAGCTTCGCCGCGGTGAGGATCAGCTCAACCCCCTGGCCCTGGGCATCGTTGCCTATGACAACGTGGCGCCGGCGCTCGGTCCGATCCGGCTGCGGGCTCTGGATGAGCATGCCTGGGTCGACGGCGCAGCCGAGGCCGAGCGCCGCCTGCCAGCCACCGAACCTGTGCGCGTCTGGGGGCGGGTGGGCGTGGAGATCGGGGTGCTGGACCGCACAGGCCAGAACACCTCGCGCCTGGCACCGGCACGCATGCGGCTGCTCCTGGACGACCGGCTCATCTTCGCGCGCGCCTTTGCGCGCATCGACCTGTTGCGGCCGTACGACGTGCGGCGCGTCTACGGGAGAGCCTGCGCGGGCAGCAGTCATTGGGTCGTGCGCCTTTATCGCTGGCCCGGGGGAACCACACCCGACACCGTCGAGGAAGACCCCAGCCTGGGCGACGGGATCGTCGACGCCTCGCTGCTGCCCCCGGGCAGCCACGCCCTGCGCGTGGAAGTTGAAGACGCGGCCGGCCACTGGGACGCGGTGAGCTGGGCGATCGAGGTGAAGGCACCGCTGGTGCCGCTGGACTGGTGTTGCGAACCCGACGAGGGTGGGGGTTGGCTGTGCGGCCTACACCTGGCGGAGCCGCTCGACGACCGGATTCTTCCCCTGCGCCTGGGCTGGCGACCGGTGGGCTCACCGCCTGCCGGCGCGGGCGGATCGGCGGGCGCTGCGGCTTCCCCTGCCGGCGCGGGCGGCGAGACCGGATGGCTGGCGCTGGGCCAGGGGTGGTTCGCCGCGCACGTGCCGGAGTCCGGACGGCTCGAGCTGGAAGTGCGCGACGCCGCGGGCAAGCGCATCTTGCCTCCCTTCCTCACCGACGGCTTGGCCGACCTCTCGAGCGCGAGTGTTCGTGCGCGCATCGCGGAGGGTGGGTGCGTGCTCGAACTGCGCTGCCCCGGCCCGCTGGCGGGCCTGCCGAGGCTCGAGGTTCCAGAGGGTCAGGGTGCGAGCCTGCTGGCCGAGCCCCGCGGGCCGGTCGGGGACGGGGTCTGGACCTTTGCCCTGGATTGCCCAGCGCAGGGTGCGCCGCAAGGACCCGTGCGGAACATGCGGCTGCGCGTGGGGGGCGCGGCGGCCATGCTCGCGCTGGAGGACGCGGGGCTCGTGGCCACCCGCCAGGTGGCCACCCCCGGCGCTGACGCCACGTTCCGCGTGGGTCCGTTGACCGTGCGGGGCGAGCTTGGTACCTTCCCGAGCCCGCTCTTCCTCGAGCAAGAGGTGTGGTCGCCGGGAGAACCCGCCTGGGAGGCCCTGGCCGAGGCCGGTCGCGCAGAGGGGGACGGGGGATTGCGCCTGCTGTCGCCGGTCGTCATGCTGGGGCCGGAATGGTGGCACATCGAGGAGCCGGTCAGCGTGGCCTTCGATCCCGAGGTGCTCGTCGCCACACCCGAAAGCCCGCGCCGCCGGTGGGGTCTCTATCGGCTCGTGGGGAAAGACTCCTGGCGCTGGGTGGGGCAGGTGGATGCCACGGGGCCTCCGGGCGGCACGACCAGCACCCTGGGCCGGTGGGCGCTGCTCGAGGACGCGCAAGCGCCGCTCGTCGAATGGGGAGAGCCGCGCACCGGGGCGCGGCTCGCGGATCCGCCGGCGCGGCTGCGGGCCGCCGTCACCGACGTGGGCAGCGGCTTCGACTTGCGCGATGCGGACATCTTCATCGATGGCCGTATGCTCCTGGCCGAGTGGGACATCGACGCCGGCGTGCTGAGCGCGCCGGTTCCCGCCGGGCTGGCGCGCGGCCCGCATCGTTGGGAAGTGCGGGTCGTCGACCGGGCGGGCAACGCGGTGAGCCGCGAGTTTGACTTCCGCACCGGGGTGGCCAAGACCTCCGGCGCAAAGGGCCGCAGGCGGTAGGGAGAGGCGATGCAGGGCGGATGGCTTGAGTTCGAGCTGCCGCTGGTCGAGCTGGAGCAGCGCATTGCAGACCTGCGATCGCTGGGCGCCGGCCAGAACGGTGTGCCCGACCTCGAGCTGCACGAGCTGGAACGTAAGGTCCAGCGACTGCGCGAGCGCATCTACACCGGGCTCACGCCGTGGCAGCGCGTGCAGCTCGCCCGCCACCCGCGCCGTCCCTATCTGCTCGACTATGTCCCGCATCTCTTCACCGACTTCACGGAGCTGCACGGCGACCGCGCCTTCGGGGACGACCAAGCGCTGGTGGCCGGACTGGCGCGTTTCGAGGGGCGGCCGGTGGCGGTGGTCGGGCATCAGAAGGGGCGCAACACGAAGGAAAACCTGCGGCGCAACTTCGGCATGCCGCATCCCGAGGGGTACCGCAAGGCGCTGCGCGTCATGCGCCTGGCCGAGAAGCTCGGCAATCCGATCCTCAGCTTCGTCGACACCCCGGGTGCCTACCCGGGCATCGGGGCCGAGGAGCGCGGCCAGGCCGAGGCGATCGCGGTCGCGATCCGCGAGATGTCGGCCCTGCGCGTCCCGATCATCGTCATCGTGACCGGCGAGGGCGGCAGCGGCGGTGCCCTGGCGATCGCCGTGGGCGATCGGGTCTACATCCTCGAGTACGCCTTCTACTCGGTCATCTCGCCCGAGGGGTGTGCCTCGATCCTCTGGAAGACGCGCGAGAAGGCCGAGGAGGCCGCCCGCGCCCTGAAGTTCACCGCGCCTGAGCTGCTCGAGCTGGGGGTGGTCGACGGCGTGCTGCCAGAGCCTCCCGGGGGGGCCCATCGCAACGTGCGCGAGGCCGCGCGCGCCATCGCCGAAGCCGTCCGCGGGGCGCTGTGCGCGCTGGATCCGCTGCCGCCGGACGAGCTGGTCCGCCGGCGCCAGGCGCGCTTCCTCGCGATGGGGTCAGTCCTGGAGGCGTGACGGCCGCCCCGGCCCGCGGGCCGTGTCCGGTGCCTGCGACCTAGCCCGTGAACTGCATCTCGTGCCTTGCATCTTCACGGTCCCGCCTATACTTAGGACCCGCCCGCTCCTTCTCGCGCTACTGATTCCACCCGCGATGCCTCGCGCATCACGGCCGCGTCGGACAGCCCGCCGTAGCGCTGGGTCATGATAACGCTCGAGTGACCAAGTACAAGTTGAAGCGCGGGCAGACTGCCCCCGGCCTCGAGCCACCGGCAGGCAAACGTGTGCCGTAGCTGGTGGGCGTGGAAGCGCGTGACGCCGGAATGCCGGCGTACCAGACGCGCGAAGGTCTCGCCCCACTTGAAGGGTACCAGCGGATCGGGCCGCCGCATGATCTCCTCGACGATGTCCCGACCAAGCGGGACCCGGCGGACCTTGCCGGCCTTCGACTCGCGCACGAGAAGATGCACGCCGTCCACGGTTGTCTCGATGTCCGCGCGTCTGGCGCGCACCATCTCACCCCAGCGCAGACCGGTTGCCAGACCGAGACGGCAGACAAAGCCCGCGTCTCCATCCAGCGCGACTACGGCCGCCACCTCATCATCGGTTAGCCGATCCGGGGGATGTTGCGCGAGCTTTGGCATCCAGCCCCGCGGGCATGGATTGCGCAACGTCGCGCCCACCTCCTCGCCGAATTGGAGGAGACAATGAACGTCTGAGTGAACGTGCCATCGGAGCGACTCGCCGAGCCCGCTTTCCTTGAGCCGGGCAGCTAGGGCCCGCATGTGCTCGGGCCCTAGAGACGCGACGCGGTACCGGCCGAGTAGCGGAAGAACGTAGCGCTCCACGCGACGCATAGCATCGCGCGCGCCGGTCCCCTTGCGGCGGGTCGCGAGATAGTCGCGCTGCCAGTGGTCCGCCAGCTCGGCGACCGTGCGCGAATGACCGAGCGCACTCGAGCGCCGGATCTCATTGCAGCGCCGCACGGCTGCGTCCCAGTCTCGCCCTAGGCAGATCCACCGGTCGCGATAGCCGCGCTGGTCGCGCACATACCAGCTCGGGCCGCGCTTGAACACGCCCTTTGGTGCCTTAGGCATGACGCCGACCCCCGCGCCATTCGGCCTTGGTGCGTTGCTCCTCGACCTCGCGCGCGATCCAGTCCTCTATGTCGCACGGGCGGAACAGGACGCGGGCGCCGAGTCGCAGGTGCGGAATCCGTCCGCGTCCCGCGTACTGGTAAACCAGGCTAGGACTGATTCGCAGCGTGGCCGCCAGCTCCTTGACCGTGAACAACCGCTCCGTCTGCGCGCCAGACAATTACCCGCCGATCTATCCCTCTAGGTCCAATCAAGCGTGCTCCAGTTCGCGCGGCTTCTCGGCCCCAATCTCCGCGCTAGGTGGAACGGCGCGCTGCCCGCCCGGCAATGGGATGCCCTGGGGCATGTGCCTTGCCAATTCCGCGACCGCGCCGGGCAACTTCATGGAGAACGCGTTCACCCGCAATCTCCACTCAAGATATTCATTGAGCAGTTGGGCGGCTTCCAACTCGATCTCAGGCATGCCCTGAAACGCACCGCCCGAGAAGTCCATGCTCAGCGCGGCGGGCGCACATCCCTGCACGCGGAGATTGCGAATAATCTCGGCCATCGAGACCCCGTAGGACTTGGCCATCGCCTTGATAAAGTCGCGCTCCGCGGGGAGCATGTTAATGGTCGTTACGATGGTCCGGGTGATCTTCTTCGGTCTGCCCAGGCCCGGTCTGCGCTTCGCGCGCCTCTTGGGTTTGCTCGTCGTGGCATCCATCGTCTTGGTCTCCTCGCGGGTCACTGCCTACAATTCAAGTATGTATCGAGCGTGGAAAGAGTCAAAGTATTTCAGCGGCAGATCTGTAACTGGCGCCACTATAGCAGATTAGACTTTCGCGATGCTTGGGCGATCTCCGGTGCACAAAGTGGTAGTGGTACTCGTGGGCAGCGTCACCCCGCCAGCGCGTACCCCGCCGCCAGCAGCGCCGCGCGCTCCTCGGGGGTCGCCTCGACGAGCTCGCTGACGATCGCGCTCATCTGGTCGATGGCCTCGCCGGTCGATACGTGCACCAGGACCAACTGGCCGTAGGAGCTGCAAGCGTGCTCGGCCGTCAAGACCGCCGCGTATGTGTACCCGTTCAGCTTGTTTCGCAGGATCATCGCTTGCCCCCCTCCGTCAGCGCCGCGGCCAGCTCGTTCCAGTCGATCAGATCCAGGCACCATTCCACCGACTCAGACGCGAAGCCCGGCCCGCGCACGCCGGCGAGCCACGCCTCGCGGCACAGTGTCTCAAGCGCCCGCGGACCTCGACGCGCAGCCTCGCCCGCCGCCGCATCCATCTGCTCGTCGACCGTGATCCAGTCGCAGGATCTGGACATTTAACCCTCCTTTTTGAGATACGCCCGGATTGCCTTTTCTACCAGCGCGCTCAGGGTCTCTCGCCGTCGGGCCGCCTCGACCCGCAGTCGGCTCGACAGCCGGCGATCAACGTAGACCACCAGCCGGCGCTCCGCGATCTCCTCCCTTGTCTGCTTGCTCATCTTGTCACCTCCAGGACCAATCTAGCATTTTGCCCCCGCGGGCGCAAGGTATTTTGTGCCCAAAAGCCCCGGCCGGGCCGATTGTGGCCTTGGGGCTCCGGGGCCCGGAACCCGACCGCCTAGGAGCCCCGTAGCGGGCCGATCGTGGGGCCGTCCGATGGATCCATCGGGCCCGATGCGATGCGAGCTCGAACGTGGGAGACTTGAGCGCCGGGCGGCCTCTCGGACTACGCCCGCAAGGCGGGGATAGATGAGAAGATGGTGCGCAAGCTGCGCCATGCCGGGGAGGTGGCAACAAAGGTCGGACTCAAGTCCGACCTTTACGGCCGCGCGACGCACCTGGACCCCCGCGACCAGTTCACCGTCCTGTTGGGGCAGAGATATCTCGCGGAGAAACAGACGCATGGCGGGCAGGTACCAGGATCGAGTGCTCAAAATGAGCACTCCATGACGGCCCAGGTGCCGGAGTCGAGGCGGGAGAGCTCGTAGAGGGTCATCCAGGATGGCGGCAAATGGGAAGCATGCTTCCCATTTGAGACTCGCTCATCACTAGAAATGGCCATTAGCATCTGGGCTGTTCGATAGGTGAATGGCAATCAAGACCGCCGAACGCATCGCCCGCGACAAAGGCGTAGGTGAGGCTACGGTCAGGCGGGCGGCCAGATCCCGGGATCGAGTGGTCATTTTGACCACTTGATGAAGAGCGCCGAGCGCATCGCCCGCGGCGGTTTTCTGGTGGTCATTTTGACCACCAGAAAGATCCCGATCTGCACGTCCACTTATACACGGCCGGAGCCCGGCCGCGAAGGAGCGACGGCCGGGCCCCATGCCTGGAGGCAGCGGGCCCGATCCGAAGATCGGTCTGCGCCCCGCTGCTCGCCGGGGGCATGACGCTCGAAGCCCCCGCGAGATTCGCGGCCGACCACACAACGCGCCGAGCCGTTCGTGGCGTCGACCAGCACATTGCACCTCAAGTCGACCGCGCAAATCGTCTGGCAGCGGCGGCCGAGCGGCAGGGAGTGACCGCCCGGCGCGCCGCAGAATGCGGGGCAC
>CAZDKK010000113.1:0-11898 GCA_964506245.1 uncultured bacterium
CGCAAGAGCCCCCACCCGCCGCGTGCCCCTGGCCTGGGATGCCAGCGTGGCGGTCGTCGCTGCCCGAACGCGGGCCGCGGCCGCCGCGGCGCGTTCCAGCAGGCCGCTGGCATTCGCGGGCAGGACCCCCGCCTCATCTGCCGGGGCGCGGAAGCTCTGCCCGTGCCGCGAAAGGCTGACAGCCGGGAGCGCCTCGGCCGACGCTTCCCCGGATGAAGACTGGGGCCCCTCCTCACCGGGGGTCCAGCCAGGGAGCAGGTCGAGATCGGCCGCCAGCAGCTCGCTCAGCTGGGTCTGCCAGAGGTGCGCGTAGATCTCGCCCTGGGCGCCCGCGGGGAAGAGGCCCGACTCGGTCAGGCTCTCCCGGAGCGGCTTGAGCAGCTCGCCCAGCAGGAGGGCCTCGAAGGCGTCCTTGACCGCGGCCCGATCCGGCCGGCCATCCGCCCCCAGCAGGTCCCGCCTGAGCCCATCGTTCGCTGGGCTCGCCACCCGGCGGGTGGCGCTCCCCAACGGAGCCGTGCCAGCGCCGTCCATCGGCTGCGCACCTCCTCAGGCACAGGTCGGGGGGATCCCGCCCGGCAGCGGGATCCCCCGGGTACGGAAGCTGCCACCGAAACAGGAGGCCATTCTCCTAACAACCTCTCCCCGCCGGGCCCTCCTTCCTTTGAGAGCCCGCGGGTGCTGTCTCAGAGCACCACCAATTCGGCTTGCAGGGCTCCCGCTTCCTTGATCGCCTGGAAGATGGCGATCATATCGCGTGAACTGACCCCCATGGCGTTGAGCGCCGCCGCGATCTCGTTCAGGGTGGTGGCTCGCTCGAGCACGCTGAACTGCCCGCCGCCCGAGCTGACACCGACCTGGGATTCCGGCACGGTGGTCGTCACCCCCTCGGAAAAGGGCGCGGGTTGCGAGACACCGGTGCTCGCGTTGACCTTGATGCTCAGGTTGCCGTGCGAGATCGCCACCGGCTGGATGACGATCTCGCCGCCGGCCACGATGGTGCCCGTGCGCTCGTTGATGACGACCCGGGCGCGGGTCGACGGCTGCACCTCGATCCCCTCGACATCGGCCAGAAACTTGAGCGTCCCCGACCGGGTCGTGTCGGGACTGGTGACCATGATCGTGCCGGCGTCGAGCGGCACCGCCGCGTTCTTCCCCAACCTCCCGACGATTGCGTCGGCCACGCGCCTGGCGGTCACGAAGTCGGGCTCGAGCAGCGTCAGCTCGAAGCGGTTGCTCTGCAGGAAGTCGAACTCGACTTCCCGCTCGACGATCGCGCCGTTGGGAATGCGCGCGACGGTCAGGTGATTGGTCGTTTCGCTGGTGCCTCCCGGGCCCTCGGCCCCGAAGCCGCCCAGGGACAGCGGCCCCTGCGCCACCGCGTAGATCCCCTGGTCTGCGCCCCGCAGGGGCGTCTGAATGAGCACCCCGCCCTTGAGGCTCTTGGCATCCCCCAGCGAGGAGACGGTGACGTCGATGCGCGACCCCTCGCGGGCGAAGGCGGGCAGGGTGGCCGTGACCATCACTGCGGCGACGTTCTTCACGCTCATGTCGTTCGGGGCGATCGTCATGCCCATGGCTTCGAGCAGACTGCTCATGGAGCGCAGGGTGAAACCGGTGGCGCTCTTGTCGCCCGTGCCGTCGAGCCCGACCACCAGGCCGTACCCGACGAGCTGATTGTCGCGCACGCCCTGGATCCGGGCGATGTCACGGATGCGCGCCCCGGCCGCCTGCGCTGCGTCGCCTCCGGCGAGCGCCAGCGCCAGGATGGCGAGCAGGGCCGCGAGGATCCCGCGCCCCCCAGCGGGTCGGTCGGCCCGGGTCGCCGCCTTCGTCGTCCACGCTCTCATGCTTCCACTCCACGCGAGGCGGGCAAGAGCCCCGCCGTCCTGCGACTAGAAGAGCAAATCCAGGATGCGGGTGATCAGGCCCTGGCGGGTCGCGTTGTCATTCGGGCCATCCCCCGTGTAGCTGATCTGAGCCTCCGACAGGTAGGTCGAGAGAACCGTGTTGTCGGCGGCGATGTCCTCGGGCCGCAGCACGCCCCGCACCGAGATCCGATCCTCGTCGTCGTTGATCAGCACCGAACGGCTGCCCTCGATCACCAGGTTGCCGTTGGGGCGGATCTCCTTGACCTCGGCGGTCACGCGGGCGTTCATCCGGCCGTTGAGGGTGGTTTCACCTTTGCCCTGGTGCTCCTTCTGGTAGTCGATGCCCCCGCTCATCAGCGGGATGAAGTCGAGCTTGTCGGTGCCGCTGCCCTCGAGCTTGTTGGAGGTCTCCTTGGTGAGCTTCAGCTCGCTCTTGTTCGACGCGGAGGACTGCTCGACGATGATGACCGTCACGATATCGCCCACGTGCATCGCCTTGTGGTTCGAGAAGAAGTGCACCGAATCATCGCTCCACAGCGAGTTGGCCCCCGCCGGGGCGACCAGCGCCGCGGCCAGGCAGAGCGCGCGTGCGGCGGTCTGGAAGCCCTCGCGGCGCGCCCCCTTCGTCCTCACCCTGCTTGTTCGAGTGGCGGTCATGGCGCAATCACCTCCACTTCGTCGGCGCTCTCCACGCGCCCCCGGCACGTGCGCCGCCCGTCGAGCGGCCGCACGCGGATCTCCTCGCCCGGCGCGCCGCCCTGCAGGGCTTCCGCTCGGGTGGACACCGTCAGAACCCCACGCCGGTAGACGAGCCGCACGATGTCGCCCCGCGCGACGACTGGCGCGTCGCGCAGCGCCGCCGGCGGCACCACCTCCCCGGCGCTCAGCGCGCGAGCCAGGGCCCGCCCGACCGGGGCCGCCCCGGTCAGAACCTCGCCGGGAGCCTCCGCGTGCTGCACCCAACGCCGCTCGAGATCGCTCGCGGCGATCACGTGCGCCGCGGGCAGCGGCCGCGCGGCTACCCAGACGCTGTCGCTCCAGAAGAGGTCCACCGGCACCAGATAGGTCTTCACATCGGGGTTGCCGTCGTGGCGCTCACCCCGCAGCTGGAACCAGGTGCGTCCACCCGCCGGGGTCTCGGGGGCGATGAGCTGGAAGGTGTAGTCCGCCAGATCCTCGAAGGGATGCCGGCGGGCGATTTCCCACTGCGGCGGCCGCTGCGGGAAGGCTCGCGTGAGCACCTGGTCGATGGCCTGGTCCAGGTCGGACTGCGTACGCAGACTCCGAGGGCCCCCCGTTCCCGAGGCGGCGCGCTCGGCCAGCAGGCACAGGCCGGTCGCGATCAACCAGAGTCCCGCGGCGTGCAGCGCCAGGCCGGCAAGCCGCCGGCCGAGCGCCTGCTCGCCGCCGTGTCCTGTGGCTCTCATCCTGCCTCTCTCCCCCGCGCGCCGGTGGGCCGCATGCCGATCTCGCCCAGCGCTGGGCAGGAGGCCGGCTGCGCTCTCGCGCGACTAGCTCTTCAGATTGCTCACGACGCCCAGCATGTCGTCCGACGTGCGTACCGCCTTCGAGCTGATCTCGAAGGCACGCTGGGCCACGATCAGGTTGACCATCTCCTCGACCGCATCCACGTTCGAGCGCTCGAGCGCGCCCTGGCTGAGGGTGCCGATGCCCAGCTCGCCCGGCGCACCGACGATGGGCGTGCCGCTGGCCGGGGTCTCACGCACCAGATTGCCGCCGCTCGCTTCCAGCCCGGCGGGGTTGATGAAGCGCGCCAGGAGCAGCTGCCCTAGCTCTGTCTCCGTGGTCGACCCGGCGGTTTTCACGATCACGCGTCCCTGTGCGTTGATCAGGATCGACTCCGTCTCCTCGGGAAACGTGATGGACGGGGTGAGCGGGAGGCCCCGCGGTGTCACTAGGCGGCCTTCGCCGTCGACGCGAAGGGCCCCATCGCGGGTATAGGCCGTCGTGCCGTCGGGCAGCTCCACCTGGAAGAAGCCGCTGCCCTCGATCGCGACATCGAGCGGTTGGCCGGTCACCTGGCTGTCGCCCTGAGAGAAGACCTTGGCGGTGGCGACCAGCCGCGACCCGTGGCCAATCTGCAGCGGCGCCGGCGCCCGTCCGCCTTCCGTGTTGGCCCCGGCAGCCTGCAGGGTCTCGTAGAGCAGATCCTCGAACTCGGCCCGGCCCTTCTTGAAGCCGGTCGTGTTCACGTTCGCCAGGTTGTGGGCGATGACATCGACGTTGATCTGCTGACCGATCATGCCCGAAGCGGCGGTGCGCAGGGCTCGCAGCATGCTTTCTCTCCTCTTGCTCGCGGGCAGTCGCTAGTCGCGCGCCCAATCCAAGAGCCGACCCAGGGTCTCGTCCTGGGTGCGGATCGCCCGCTGATTCATCTCGAAGTGGCGCATCAGCGCGATCATGTCGACCATCGTCTGCACCGCGCTGACGTTGGGCGCCTCGAGCACGCCCTGCAGGACGCGGGCGTTCTCGGAGACAACCCCTTCGGCCTCGGACGAGAACAGACCCGCGCCGGCATGGCGCAGACTGGCCCCCCCGTCCTCGAAGGTGACGATCTGGAGGCGGCCCAGTGACTGGCCGCCCGCACTCAGCGCTCCATCCGTGGCCACGTCCAGGTCCGCCCCGGCGGGCACGACCACGGGCCCGCCCTCGGCCAGCAGCGGATCGCCCTGGGGCGTCGTCAGCGTGCCATCGTCGCCCAGCACGAAGTGGCCCGCTCGCGTATAGCGCTGGCCGCCCTCGGTCTGGACGACGAAGTAGCCGTCGCCCTGGATGGCCAGGTCGTAGCGATCGTCGGTCAGCTGGAACGTGCCCGGCGCCGTGTCGATGCGCGTCACCGCCTCGGGCATCGGCGGCGTGGGCGGCGCGCCGTCGACGGGCGCCCCCGGCATCGCGGCCAGGTGGAAGCCAAAGCGGCTCTGCCGGAAGCCAGCCGTGCCCACGTTGGCGAGGTTGTTGGCGAGAATGTCCTGCGCCAGGAGTGCAGCCCGCATCGCTCCTGCGTTGGCGTGAATCCCCTTGACCATCCTGGCCTCCCGGGGTGCGCGCGGATCCGGCGCCATGCATCCTGAGGGCGCCGCGAACCGATCCGGTGCGCAATGTGCACGCGCCGTGCCAGGAGCGGCAGGTCGCGCGATGGCCCGGCGGCGGGTCGCGGCGCGGGTGGGCGACGTGGGGCAAACGCGTGGGAAAAGGGCGATTGTGGGCGGGGTGTCCGCAAGCGTCGGGGGCCTGCCCGGCGCGTCCCGAAGCCGGGTGCGTGCGGGGGGGCAGGATTGGCCGGGAGGATTCTACCCGTCAGCGGGAAGGTTCTTCCCCTTGGATTGTGGAACGAGGAATCCTGGTCTGGGGCTCGGTGGGTCGAGACGGACAATGACCGAGCGCTCGCCGGCGATCCGGATTGAGAGGCATGCTGGCCCCCCAGGTGAGCCGGTCCTCTCCGGACTCCAGTCTTGCAGTCCAGCGAGTGGACGTGGGTGATTCGTTCACCCGGCTACGTGGTTGTCACGCGGGGTCCGACGCTCTCGTTGTGCGGTCTGTTGATACGAGGCTCGTTCAGAACGCCCACTTGAGAACATGCACGCGTTGGTGCTCACCGTAGGCCAGGGTCTTGATGCGTGCCCAGTAGTACTCGACCCAGCTGGGCGGCAGCGCCACATGAGCGGGGAAGCGCCGGCGCGCCAGCACCTGCCGCCACGTCAGGGGTCGCGTCAGCAGCCCGGCCGCCATCGCCGCCGTCGGCCCCGGGTCGTTCTCGCGACGCGACTTGATGCAGTTGCGCCAGACGGTGAAGAGCGCCGCCCGCTCGATGGCGGCCTGGCGTCGCTTGCTGAAGGCGATCGTCTCGCGCCGGTGGTTGGCGCACCCATGGCGCAGCAGCAGGTCGCGGCGGCGCAGCCAGTAGGTTGGGGAGAAGGCACGGGTGGAGAACTGGTGTTGGCACTGGAGGCAGTAGAACTTCTGGAAGCGCTGGCCGTCGGAGCGGCGGACGTAGACGCCCCAGCGGGGGAAGAAGCCCGCCGAGCCCGGGGCATGGCGCGGGCAGTTGGGGTTGGGGCAGCAGGGCGGGTGGAAGCCGCCCCGGCGCCCCGGGCGAAGATGACGATGGTGGTTCACATGAGCAGGTGCTAGCCAGAGCGGGACCAGGGCGGGGACCTTTGGGCACGAAGAGCGAGCGACCCCGGGCCATGTCAAGCAAGGTGATTGCGTTGCGCCGAGGTTGCCAGGATTCTTCGTTCCACGATCAAAGCATCTTCACCAGCAGCAGCGTCGTATCGTCATCGAGCGGCGTCGGCGCGAAATCCCGCACAGCACCAAGAATCGCCTCCTGCAGCGCCCGAGCGCTCCGGCGCCGGTGGGCGCGGGCAATCTCGCACAGGCGCTCCTCGCCGAACAGCTCGTCGCCATTCTCGCGCTCGCTGATGCCATCGGTATAGGCGAGCAGCACGTCCCCGGCCCGCATGTAGGTGCTGCCGCCCTCGTACTCGGCCTGGGGTCGGATCCCGAGTGGAAGACCGCCGAGGCGCAACTCCTCGCTCTCACCGCTGGAGCGCACGAGCAGCAGGCTCGGGTGGCCGGCGTTGCAGTAGGACAACGTCCCGGTGAGCGGATCGATGCGCGCCAGGCAGAAGGTGACGTACCGCTCCGGCTTGCGCATCTCGCACAGCCTCCGGTTGATGCGCCCCACGATCTGCTCCGGCGGCTCGCGCTGTTGGGCCTCGCTCTTGACCAGCCCCTGGAGGTTTGCCATCAGGATCGCTCCCGACACAGACTTGCCCGAGGCATCACCGATGGCCAGGACGATCTCACCCCACTGCGTGCGGAAGCAGTCGTAGTAATCGCCACCCACGTCTTGGGCCTGGATGGAGAAGCCGCTCATCTCGAACGAGTCGACCTGCGGGAGTTGGGCCGGCAGGAGATGTCGCTGTAGATCACCAGCCCGAGCGACCTCACGACGCAGTTGCTCCTGGCTCCGCATGCTGTCCTGCAGCGCCGCGTTCTCGAGGGCGACGGCGCCCTCCGTCGCAATCGTCTCGGCCAGGCGCCGATCGCCGGCGTCGAACGCGTCGCCCAGCGTCTGCCCGCCCACCAGCAGCAGGCCGACCCGGCCCCGCGCCGCCCGCACCGGCACGATCAACTGGGTGTCGATGGCCTCCAGGATCTCCTGATCACCGGCCGACAGGTATCCGAAGGGCAGGTCCATCTCGAGGTCCCCGCGGTCGAGCGGTGCCTCGACGCCCGCGAGGGCTTGGGCCAGATTGCGGCTGAAGCGCAGCCGGCTCAATCGATCCGCGCACACGCCTTCGACGTAGACCGCCTCGAGCAGGTCGCCGTCGAGCCACTCGCAGAAGGCGACGCGCTCTGACCGCAGCCCCGTGCGCACGAACCCCGTCACGATGCGCACGACCTCCCCGCGGTCCGCGACGCCGCGCAGCGTCTGGCCCAGATCGTAGAGCAGCATGTCCTGCTCGCGGCGCTCCTCCCCCGTCGCGCGCTGCAGGAGCGACTGCAGCCAGCCGCGGATCAGCCAGAAGAGGATTCCCGCGGCCAGCATGCTCATGAACGAAATCTCGAGCGTCGAGACCTGACGCGGCAGGAGAACCTTCTGCAGCAGGAGGAGAGCGCCGAAGTAGGCGACGAGGAGCAGCACACCCGCACCAGCCAGCACCAGGCTGCGCCGCACGAGGTGGGTGGCGTCGAGGATCCCGTGGCGCACGATGGCATAGCCAAAACTCAGGGGCACGAGCGCGGTGGCGATTACCGCCAGGCGATCGCCGGGGAAATCGAGGGCCGGCCAGATCTGGCGCAGGACCAGCGTCAGCACCGAGGGAAAGATCCCCAACAGCGTGCCCCAGAGAACTACCCTCACCCGGGCTCGCGCGGTCTCGGTTTGGGCCTGCCGATAGGCGCGTACGAAGAGCACGAGCGCGGCGCCACAGCCCACCACCCAGACGAGGAACGCCAGCCCCTGGCCGATCGTCGCCCACGGCTCCCCCGCCGCGCTCGCCTGCGGGGACAGCAGGCGCAGGGACTGGAAGAACACCATCAGCATGATGCTCGGAGCGTAGAGCAGGAGCGGCAACCGCGGCCGGCGCTGCAGCACCGGTTGGCGGAAGGGAAAGAGCAGGAAGAGATGAACGAGCATCGGGGGCAAGAAGACGGTGACGCCGTCCAGGATGACGTCCCGGGCGACCGGCCACAGCCCCGCCACCGGCACGTAGGGCGGGCAGATCAAGTACCCCATGCCATAGCAGATGCCAGCGAAGATCAGACAGAGTTCACGCGGCTTGCGCGAGAAGACGAGATAGCCGACCAGCATCGTGATCGCCCCGACCCCGGCCAGGGCCAGCCGCCAAAGCACGTCGGCGGACAGGGGGGGTGTCGCGACGAGCAGCACTTCATGGCGCTCGCCGGGGGCGCCCGGTCCGGTCGCGCGCAGCAAGCCGATGCGCGTCGAGTCACCCGGGGCTCGCTGATCGAGCAGCCGGCGGGCGGTGCGGCTGCCCCGAACGCTCTGCCCGCCCACGTCCACGATCAGATCATCGGCTCGGATGCCGGCGCGGTCGGCGGCGCCATGCGGGGCGACCGAAACGACGCGATTCTCCCGCAGGACCATCGAAAGGGCTGGCACACTGGGCGCTCGCTCTGCTTCGAGGATCTGCCCGGCCAAGGTGAGCAGGACGGCGAGCCCCAGGACCGCGCGGGTGAGCTGGAAGGTGGGCGGCCGGTCCACGGTGTGCTCCTCCGGGCTCGGCCCGGCCAGCGCGATTGAACTCACGCCGGGGCTGCGCCCGGTGATCGTTGACGGACACCATGACGCTACGCCCGGCGCCGACGCGGGTCAAGCCGGCCGCGTCGGGCGACCCGCGCTCGGATTCCGCGCAGCGCCGGCCAAGATCGGTCCACTCGCTGGGCCGGGGCAGCAGGATGCCCCGCCCGCTCCTCAGGGCGAGGTGGCCGCCGGCAGGCCGCCGGCGTTCCCGCCCAGGGCCGTTGGAAATCCCCAAGCCAGACAACCATACCGGCGGACATCTCTGCAATGAGCCCGCCTGCAGTGGCTGAGATCGTCCCATCGGGGTTGGACCCGACCAAGGCCGGTGAGAATTCCCTCAGGACTGGCACGCCTCGTGTCGAAGCCAGACGTGGAGGGAGAAGGGTCAAGTGAGGAGGGGCCAAGGGCACGTGGGCATCGGCCTGGAAGTCCAAGGAGGACCAGGGTCGAGGAAATGGAGGTTCTCACGATGTTCTGCTTCTTCGACATCTTCTGGTGGATCCGCAGGTAACCGGGATGCGAAGAACCCCAATCCTCCCCAACAGCCGGGGGGACTGCTCTCCCGGCAACGAGGGCAGAGCATGAGGAACAAGGAGACGATCTTCTAGGCGTCGGGCGGCACTCGATTCTCTATCGCCGCCCGACCAGCCTCCACGGTGGGAACGGCGATCAGATTGCTTGGATCCCCCATCCGCAGTGCAAAGACCCTCTCTTCGGGATCGCTGGTTCCACGGGGGGGCGACCGATTCTCATCCACAGCATGAAGGGCCGATGCGCGCAAGTCCGGCCATCCAGCTTGGACTTCACGAACCATGCCGGCAGCGCGTATCGGCCCTGCTAGTCTTCGCGCCGCGGGCGGCGCCCGTGCGTGTCCGCCATGCGGTAGGCCTCGCGGGCTGAACTGGAATCGCCCTTCTTGTCGTACGACAGGCCCAGGTAGAACCAGGCATCGGCGTTGCCCTGGTCCCTGTCCAGCAGCTGGCGGAAGATCCGGATGGCGTCGTCGGGTCGATCCGCCTTGCTGTAGCAGACCCCCATCGCGAACAGGCTGTCGAGTCGCTCCGAATCGATCTCCACGACCTGGCGGTAGAGGTTGACCGCGGTGTCCCACATGCCCTTGCGTTGGGCGATCGCACCCAGCAGGTGGCAGGCACCCGCGTTCTTGGGATCGAGCTGGATCGCACGGCGGAAGTATCGCGCGGCGCGATCCGGGTCACGGTCCATCAGCGCCAGGCCGGCGTTGAACGCGGCCTGGCTCGATTTCGGATCGAGGGCCAGCGCCCGCTCGCAGTGCTCCAACGCCTGCTCGAGCCGGCCCTGCTCGCCCAGCAGCGCGCCCAGATTGAGATGGGCCTCGGCAGACTCGGGATCGACCGCCAGCGCCCGCTCGAAGGACTCGATCGCCTCCCGTGTCCGGCCGAGCGCCTCATAGGTGAGGCCGGCGTTGATGAGCGCTGGCACGAGCCGCGGGCGCAGTCGCAGCGTGGCGCTGAAGGCCGCGAGTGCTTCCTCGTACCGCTCCAGATGCATCAGGACGACGCCACGGCGATAGGCCGCCTCCGCCATGTGGGGCGCGATGTCGGCTGCCAGCTCGTACTCGCGCAGCGCAGCCTCCCAATCGCCCATCTCCTCGAGCATGAGCCCGCGCAGCGTCCAGAAGTGCGCGCGGTCGCGGTAACGCGATGCCCAGCGGTTCAGGACGCGTACGGCGTCCTCCATGCGGCCCGCCTCGCGGAAACTCTCGACGCACAGCCGACAAGCGTCCCAGTCGGGACCGGTGCCGTGCAGGTACTCATCGAGCAGTTCACCCGCCCGTCCGGCCTGATCGCTCTGCCGGTAGGCGTTGGCCAGATCGAGGACCTCGTCGCGGTCGGCTGCACCCTGCGCGACCTTCTGCTCGAGCTCGGCGATCGATCCCTGCAGGCTGTGCTCCGTCATAATTACGGCCTCTCCGCAGGCTGGATGCAGCCGGCGATCGCCCGCGAACCCATGAGTCGTCGTCACCGGTACGGACTCCACGCGCGAGCCAACTGCCCCGCTCATGCCTTTCGGAACTCTAGGAATGGCGTCGACCCCCAGTCAAGGCGAAGGTTCCGCAGGAGCTTGAGGGCGACGCGGAAAAAGCCAGGCCGGCGGCGGGCTTGCCCGCGCCGGCCTGGAACCCCGGCGGGTGATGGGCTAGGCGCTGGCGGCCAGATCGTCGGTGCCCGCGGGTCGCTCGTCGCGCTCGCTGGGCACCTCCATCTCCTGGACAACGCGCAGGACGAGTCGGATCTCGATGCGGTCCCGGATGGCGCTGCGCGGGATGATGACGGGCACGACGATCTCGGATGGGCCTGCCCCGCCGGCCACGAAGGGCGGAAGGGTCTGACGTTCCGGGCCAGCCGGTGCCGATACCGGCCCGGACTCCTCGACGCGGGCCGCGCCGGCCCCGGCCGATGGCCGCCGGCTGAGCGAGTCGGGCCGCGCCGGCTCGGCGGGCTGGGGACGGGTCCGGCGGGACGGCATCGCGGAGAAGGGGCTGCGCTCGAGCCCTGGTATCCCCGGGATCTCGTTGTCTGCTTGCGCTCCGCGATGCTGCCCCGCTTCGCCCGGCTCCGTCTGCCGCGCGGTCTGCTCAGGCCAAGGAGCGTCGATCTCGGCGCGCACCTCGCGCAGGGCAGCCGGCTCGGGCCGGAGCGCAGCCGGCCCGGGCCGCGCCGGCCTCGGCTCGGGCAGTCCTTCCCGCACTCTCCTCGACTCTGACGGAGGCTCCAGCGGGCGCGCGGTCGACTCGCCCGGCTCGGTTTGCCGGCTGGTGGGCTCAGGCGCCCAGTCCTCGGGTCGTGCCTGGCGGGGCTCGGGTTGCTGCGGCGATGGGAGGGGCGCCGCGCGGCGCGGCGCCGCGGGCCGGGGCTGGTCGGCCTCGGTAGCCGGACGCCAGGTGATCTCCGGCTCGGCTGGGGCAGCCCTCTGGGGTTCGCCCGGCTGCCCCTCGGACTCCTCCTTGCGCAACCAGCGCCAGACGCCACGGGTCTTGCGCTGGTCGGGCTCCTCGGCTTGCGCCGCGGGGCGCTCGGGGGCCGAGGCTGCCGCGGGCCGCTGGGGGACGGAGGTCGCCGCCGGCCGCTCGGAGAAGTCGATCGCCTCGGGCTGCTCGAGCGTCTGGGCGTCGGCTGGCTCCGGAACGGGCAGCTCGGGGGCTGTCTGGGCGCGCGGGGGCACCGCGGCGGGCGGGCGGTGCTGTGGGCTGGC
>CAZDKK010000114.1:0-11413 GCA_964506245.1 uncultured bacterium
CGGCGGCAGCGCGTCACGCAGCGCGGGCGGTCTCTCGGCCGGTGGCGCGAGCGCCGCGGGTGCTGCCCCCGAAGGGCTGGAGATCGAGGTCGACCGCGTGCTGGTCGCGGTCGGGGTGACGGGCGCAGTCGCGGACGTCGGCCTGGAGACACTGGGCGTCGTGCCGAAAGGCGGCTTCCTCGCGGTGGACGGGCATCTGCGCACCACAGCCCCCGGCCTCTACGCGATCGGCGACCTGGTCGGCCCGCCGCTGCTGGCGCACACGGCCTCGTCGCAGGGCGTGCATGCGGCCGAGCACGCCGCGGGGCTGGACCTGCCCGAGTACGACGCAACCTGGACGCCCGGGGCGGTGTTCACCCACCCGCAGGTGGCGTCGGTGGGGCTGCGCGAGCACGAGCTCGCTCCGCGCGGCCTGCGCGCGCGGATCGGACGCTTTCCTTTCAGCGCCTCGGGCAAGGCGGTCGCCGAGGGCGACGTCACGGGATTCGTCAAGGTGCTGGTCGAGGAGGGGAGCGAGCGGCTGCTGGGCGCGCACATCATCGGGCCGCTGGCCTCGGAACTGATCGCCGAGTTGACCCTGGCCGGGCAGGCGGGCGTGCGGGCGCCGGATCTCCTGCGGACGATCCACACGCACCCGACGCTGTCCGAGGCGATCCCCGAAGCGTTCGGGGCGGCGCTGGGGATCGGGATCCACGGGTAGATGGGATCATGGCATCGACGCGCTCGCAATGGGACGGCGTGGCGTTGCGGCTCAGCGGCCTCAGCGCCTATCGCCCCGCCTGGGCTCTCCAGCGCGAGATCTGGGAGCGCCGGCGCCGGCTGCTGCTGCCCGACACGTTGATCGTCCTCGAGCACGAGCCCGTGATCACGATCGGCAAGCACGGGGACGAGCGCTTCCTGCGGCTGCCGGCGGGCGCGAGGGCCGAGGATGCATCTCCCGCGCCGTCGGGGGCCTGCGAGCCGTCCGAGTCCGCCGAGCCGTCCGAGCTCTCCGAGTCCTCCGGACCCTCCGCGCCGTTTGGACCCTCCAAGCGATCTGACGTGCCCGTGACCTCGCCCGAGATCGTCCGCATCGACCGCGGCGGCGAGGTCACCTACCACGGTCCGGGGCAGATTACCGCCTACCTGATTGCCGACCTGCGCGCGCACGATCTCGGGGTGCGGGCCTTCGTGCACGCCCTCGAGGACGCGGTCCTGCGCACGCTGCGCGACTTCGGCATCGAGGCCTTTCGCCGCCACGGGCTCGTGGGCGTGTGGAGCCGGCTCGGCGATCGGCCGGCGAAGGTGGCGGCGGCAGGTGTGCGCATCGAGCGCGGCGTGAGCCTGCACGGCATCGCGCTCAACGTTGACGGCCGGTGTCTGGAGGGCTTCCGCTGGATGGTGCCCTGCGGGCTGGCGGGCGAGCGAGTGACCACGATGGCGGAGCTCCTGGGCGAGGTCGCAACGGGCGGCGGGTCGCAGCGGATCCCGCCGGCGAGGCGAGCTGGGCATGTGCCCGCCGAGCGCCCGGGGCACGCGCCGGGGCTCGACGAGGTGGCCGAGCGGCTGCGGGCGCACATGGGCGAAGTGTTCGGGCTGGAGCTGCGGGTTCTGGGCTTGGGCGGACCCGCATCCATGAACGACGTCCCTGCGCTGGTGGATCGGGTCGAGCACCACGCCGCGCGGGGGGCGCGCCGCCCGCACTGGCTGCGGGTCACGCTGCCGAGCGGGACGGGCTTCGCGGGGGTGCGCCGCGTTCTGAACGAGGGATCGCTCTGCACCGTCTGCGAGGAAGCGCGCTGCCCGAACCGGCAGGAGTGCTGGGATGCGGGCACGGCCACCTTTCTGGTGCTCGGCTCGGTCTGCACGCGCGGGTGCCGGTTCTGCGCGGTGGAGAAGGGTGCGCCCCGGCCGCCTGATCCCGGCGAGCCCGAGCGCGTCGCAAGCGTGACGGCGCGGATGGGGATCCGGCACGCCGTCGTGACCTCGGTCACGCGCGATGATCTCCCCGACGGCGGCGCGGCGCACTTTGCCGCGACGATCCGGGCGGTGCGGGCCGCGACAGGGGGGGCAACGGTCGAGGTGCTGATCCCCGACCTCGTCCACTCCGTGGAGGCGCTCGATGTCGTCCTGCGCGAGCGGCCCGACGTCCTCAACCACAACATCGAGACCGTCCCGCGGCTCTATCCCCTGGCCCGGCCGGGTGCGGATTACCGCTGGTCGCTCGAGATCCTGCGCCGCGCGTCGGCCGCGGGGTTGAGTGCCAAGTCGGGCTTCATGATCGGGCTGGGGGAGTCGGCCGGCGAGATCCGCCGGCTCCTGGCGGACCTGCGCGAGACCGGCTGCGCGCGGGTGACGATTGGCCAGTACCTGCAGCCCCGCCGCGAGTGCTTGACGGTGAAGCGCTATTACACGCCCGAGGAGTTTGCGCACTGGGGCGAGGTCGCGCGCGGGATGGGCTTCGCGCACGTGGAGTCGGCGCCGCTCGTGCGCAGCTCGTACCACGCGGGGGCGACGGTGGGGTAGGCGACGGGCGGGCCTCGGCGCCCGAGGCGGCCGGCGAGGCCGGCGCGGCGCTCGGCGCCGGCCTGACAGGCACGTGCTCACGGCAGATCGAAGTCGATTCCCGAAATCACCGCAGCGTCCGTGATGGTGAGTACCTGGGCGGCATTCCAATCGGTCGTTGCAGGGTACCAGACAGTGTCCTCGGGTGGTTGCGGGGTTGCCATGCGAGCGGGTCCGAGCCAGACCCCGATCTTGTAGTCGCCGTCCGGGAGGCCGGAGGCGACATAGTGCCCTGTCCCAGACGCAGGTCGATGGCCGAGCGATAGGGGATCCGCCGCCTCGGTCAGATAGGCAGTAGCGGCAGGCGTCGCGGGTGTGATCTCAAACGAGACCTCGCCTTCGATCCGACCGCCATCTTCGAGAACGATACTCACGCGTCCCACTCCGCCGCCGGCTGGCACATGGACAAGTGCGGCTCCGTCTTGACCCGCCGCGCGGTCGAACCACTGCGGTCGCCAGTCGACCCAGAGGAACTGCGAAGGTGCGATCCGCAGCCAGTAGTCGCCGGGATCGAGATTCGAGAACGCGTGAAACGGACCGGCAGGAGCGCCGGGGATGGGAAGCGTGGCGACGACCTGTGCCTGCTCTCGGGAGAGGAGCTGGACCCGGGCATCCTCGGTGTAGGGATGCAGAGGGTGGCTCACCTCGAGGAGGAGGCCGCTCTCCTCGACCACGATGGGAGGTAGCGTCGCGCCGGCAACGAGATCGAGCACCGCCGACTCCTGGAAACTGCCGTGCGGGTACCACCGCTGGGTGCCGCCGATGTCGATGAGTGCCCGGACAGGCTCGGGTACGAGGACGTTGGTCGCGAATGTCCCGTCGTCGCCCACTGGCAGGACCGCCACAACAGCCGCGGAATCGGGCACGACCAGCGTGATCATCGGCCTGCGGGTGGCCAGCTCACGCCAGCTGCCCACAATGCTGCCCGTGATGCGGGCTGGATCACCGGGGATCGCGGCGTAGTACTGGGTCGTAGTTCCTACCGCGACCTGGATCGTCTCGGCCTCGGCGCAGCTTCTGGCGGCGGGCAGCCACAGCTCTTGCGTGAGTAGCCAGTCCTCAGCCCAGGTGTCGGTCCGCATGTAGGCGAGGTAGGCTCCGGGGGCGAGTCCGCCGATGGCAACGATGGCCCGGCCATTCTCGACCTCGGTAGCTTGGTAGAAGCTCCCGTCACGCGGGCGCTCTTGCGGGTCGCCGCCTGCGGTGACCCTGTAGCCGGAAACGTATACTCCCCTGCTCTCGACCGCAGCAGGGAACTCGATCTCGATCCGAAGGCTGGCGAGCAGGAAGTCGGCCGTGATCGGCGAATCGGCCGATACCTCGAGCGAGTCGCGCCGGGCGAGATCGTAGGGCGGCCCGGCGAGATTGTAGTGGAGCTTCTCGGCCCAGGATCGGTCAACCCTTGCCGACAGCCAGTACGACCCAACCGGGAGGTCGAGGTGGAAGGCGCCCGTCGAATCGGTCCCCACCTCGAATTCGCTGTCCCCGCGCGCGCGGTCCAGCGCGGTAATCCGGGCCGTGGCCGGAATGCCACCGGTGATCACGCGACCCTCGATGACCCCGCCCAAACGGGCGTCATCGCAAGGCGCACCGTGATCCTCGTCCTCGCAGCCGAAGGGCACGAGCAGAAGCGTCAGGGCCAGCGGGACCAGCGTTGACTGCAGCCTGGGCATCACGGCCTGCTCCCTCACTCGACCAGCGACCACTCGAGACCCGTGATCTCACCAAAGCCCGCGAGGGCCAGAATCTCCGCCTCATTCCAGCTCAGGGTTCCCGGATACCAGACACACGTCGTGAAGGTGTAGCGTACACCCACGCGATACTCCCCGTTGTTCACGTGAGCGAAGCAGAACTCCCCGGTCGTCTCGTCAGTGACAACGAAGAGGGACGAGGACTCGGCGCCTTCGGGGGGCTCGTCCGCGGGGAACAGCTCGACGCGTCGCCCGCCGGCCGGTGAGCCATCCAGCCGGAATACCCGACCCGCGATCGTTCCGCAGCCCGACAGGTGCATGTCCACCCGGGCGATGCCACCGTCGGCGGGGACCAGGATCGGCAGGGCCTGCTCGAAGGTGTCGGTCTGCGCCAACCACTGCGCGCACCAGGCCTGATCCGATCCGCGCGGTGCCAATCTCAGGAAATAGGTGCCCGGCTCGAGGAAGGGGAAGACGAGCGGGTTGGAGTTGGCCACGCGACAGTCTGAAGAGATGGCACTCCGTCCGCTGGCATCGACCAGGGTCACCCAGGCGCGAACGGGCACCAACGGGTCGGGTGGCTCCAGGTAACAGCTGAGACCGCTTCCGACCGAGCTGGGAACGATGACGCTCTCCCCCGGTGTGCCGCTGAACTCACCGGCATCGGCGAACTCCAAGCCTCCAATCCATCGCCGCTCGTCGCCGCTGCCGCTCAGCAGGAGACGAACAGGGGTCTGCGGAAAGAGCGCGAGGTGATAGGTGCCATCCGACCCAGCGGTGGTGAAGGCCAGCCGAGTGGAGTCCGGGGTGAAGACGTCCACGCATGGCGGTGCGAGCCCGAGAGCCTGCCAAGCCCCGAGGACCCTGCCAGACACGTGCCACGGCTCCTCGAGCGCACCCGCGTATTGCACCGGCACATCAGGATCCACCTCCAGCCGCGGGGCCAGATTTGGATCCAGCGTGCCGGGCAGCCAGAACTCCTGGCTCGTGACGCGCAGGCCCAGCCGGTAGATTCCCGGCACGAGCGGAATCGCATCCAGACGCAGGTGCCCGTCGCGCGCGCTGGTCCACTCGGACGCTCCCGGTTCGAGCCTGGCGTCGATCGGCTCGAATCGCACCATGACCGCCTGGCTGCTGTCCAGACTCGTGGGGGCGAGCAGGTCGACCGAGGCCGAACCCAGGTGCATGTCCAACCGCAGGGGGGTCGAAGACACGGAGAGGGTATCGGGGGGAGTGTAGGCACCCATGAGACCCGCGCGGGTGTACTTCCAGCGGTGCCAGCCTGCGCGCCCCTCGAGCACGTAGGTTCCCTGGGGCACCTGCATCTCGTACCAGCCGGTCGAGTCTGGCTCGATCTCGATATCGACTTGCGGGCTGGAGTAGCGATCCGCGGAAGAGAGATGGAGGACCGTTCTCGTCCGCGGTGCTTCCCCCGCCGCCAGCACGTACCCGTGCACCACGCCGATACGGCTCCCACCGCAGGGGCGGGAACCGCCATCGTCATCACAACTCGACAGGCCGGCGACCAGACATCCCAGCGCGAACAGGCGTCCAACCAGCGATCGTCGCATGCAGGCTCCCAACAGGCTCAGAGCTTTCGTCGCTGGGGGAAGTATGGCACCGGGGGAGAGCACGTGCAAGGCGGAATCGCGACCGTATCTATTGTCATATCAATCGATTACGAATTCTTTGGGTTTCGGGCTTGCGATACCGAACATTTGTTTGGTATCCTGTCTGGCGATGGGGGATGAGCAGGAGATGCCCCCGGCAGACAGGCGACGCGACAGGCGGCACGCGACACGCGGGATGCGCGGGGAGTCGATCGCGCGACACGCATGGACACGCAGACGCCGAGACGGGAGGCCCCATGGATGCGCTGACGCCGCGGCAGAGAGAGGTCCTGGACACGATCCTCGCGGGCGTGGAGCAGGACGGGCGCTTCCCCTCGATGCGCGAGATCGCCGCGCGCCTGCGGGTCTCGTCGCCGGCGACGATCTTCCAGCACCTGGGAGCGCTCGAAGCCAAGGGCTGGCTGCGGCGCAGCGGGCGCCGCTGGGTGGTGCCGGCCCGCGTGCGGCGCGACCTGGGCATCCCGATCGTCGGGCGCGTGGCGGCGGGCGCGCCGATCACGGCGATCGAGCACGTCGACGGCCAGCTCGACGCGGAGTTCCTCGGCCTGATCGCGGGGCGTTTCAGCGTGCGCGTGATCGGCGACAGCATGGAGGGCGAGGGGATCCTGGAGGGCGACTACGCGATCGTCGATCCCGAGCGGCCGGTGGCGAGCGGTGACCTCGTCGTCGCCTACCTCGGCGAGGAGCAGGAGACGACCGTCAAGCGCTTCCACCGCCGGCGCGGGGGGATCGAGCTGCGCCCCGCCAACCCGCGCTACGCGCCGATCGAGGTGGCGGATGGGGACGCGCACTTCCGCCTGGCGGGCAAGGTCACCGGCATCGTGCGGCGGGTGTGAGGTGAGAGGCCGGCCGCGTCGCGCGGCGGGTGTGAGGTGAGAGGCCGGCCGCGTCGCGCGGCGGGTGCGAGGGGGAGCAGACCGGCCGCGTCGCGCGGCGGTTCCGAACAGGTGAACTCGTGAGCGGGCCATGCACTGGGAACGATTGGACGAGCCGATCAAGGTGCGCGCGGATTTCCGCGCCGGCGAGATCACGCCGCTGCGCCTCAAGCGCGGGCAGAGCGCCCTGCGCGTCGTCTCGGTCAACAGCCGCTGGATGGATCGCGAGGGCAAGCGCTGCGTCTACTACTTCTCCATCACCGCGGACAGCGGCGACGTCTATCAGCTTCGTTTCGACACGGGGGATCTGACATGGCGAGCGGAAGCGATCATGTACGAGGGATGACCCCGCCCACGCGCCGGCTGAGCGCGGGGCCGTTGTGGGGGCCGCACCCGGCGGCGCTGCACCTGGACATCGACGCCTTCTTCGCGTCGGTCGAGCAGCTGCGCGCGCCGCAACTGCGCGGGCGGCCGGTGATCGTCGGCAGCGGCGTCGTCGCGAGCGCGTCCTACGAGGCGCGCGCCTACGGCATCCGCGCCGGTACGCCCATCCGCGAGGCGCTGCGGCGCTGCCCGCGCGCGGTCGTGCTCGCGGGCCACGCGCCGACCTACCAGGCGTTCGCCGAGAAGATCTTCAGCCTGGCCGCCGAGCTGAGCCCGGACGTCGAGACCTTCCTCGACGATGCGCTCGTCGATCTGAGCGGGACCGAGAGCCTGCACGGCCACCTCATCCGCGCGGCCGAGAGTCTGCGCGCGCGCGTCGCCCGCGAGACGGGCCTGAGCATCTCGCTGGGCCTGGGCACGAACCGTATGGTCGCGCGGATGGTGACGCGCCTGAGCAAGCCCGGCGGCTTCAGCTGGCTGCGGCCCGGGGGCGAGGCCGACTTCGTGGCCGGCCGGCCGATCGAGGAGCTGCCCGGCATCGGGCCGCACCGCGCGGGGGTGCTGCGCGAAATGGGTCTGGCGACGATCGGCGAGGTGCGGCGCTTCTCCGCGGCGCAGATGCGGGACCTGTTCGGGGAGATGGGCCTGCTCATTGCCGAGCGCGCGCGCGGCCGCGACACGCGGGCGATCCACCCGCGCGAGCTGCCGGCGTCGATCCGGCGCGAGACCTCCTTCGACGAGCCGGTCACGCGGCGGGCCGACCTCGAGGCGATGCTCCACTACCTGACCGAGCGCGCCGCGGCCCGCGCGCGGGCGATCGGCGTCGAGCCGCGCCGGATGCGGGTGCACCTGCGGTGGTCCGACGGAGCCACCGTGGCCGCGGCCGGCGCGCTCACCGAGCCCGGCTGTGTGACCGAGGCGCTCTTCGCTGTGGCGCGCGCCCTGCTGGGCGGCCTGCTCGACCGCCGCAAGGGCGTGCACAACCTTGGCCTCGAGATCGCGCGCTTCCACCTCGAACCCGCGGCGCAGCTGCGGCTGTTCGACGCCGGGGATGGGTGGGCGCCCGACGCGGCGGCCGCAGACCGGAGCGCGCATGCGGGCTGGGCGGAGTGCCCACACGGCCCGGGACCCGCGGACCCCGCCGGGCGCCCCGGGCCCGCGGGCCGCATGGAGCGCCTGGCACGCATGGACTGCGCGGTCGATGCGATTCGGGGCCGCTTCGGCTTCCGTGCGGTCGTGCGTGGGCCATCGGTCGCCCTCATCGACACGCTGCCGGGCGACGCGCATGGCTTCGTGCTGCGCACGCCCTGCCTGACGCGGTGAGGCCATGTCCTCGGGGTGCCCCAGGGCAGCCCACGGACTGCCGCTGCTGGTGCGCAGCGCCTACGCCTTCCTGCGCGGCGTCGTCATGCCCGAGCGCTGGGCTAGCGTGGCCCGCGCGAGCGGCTACGGAAGCGTGGGGCTCGTTGACTGGGCGGGGCTCTACGGCGTTCTGCCATTCCTCGAGGCGGCGGAGCGCGAAGGACTGCGCCCGATCGTCGGGGCGGAGGTGCCGCTGCGCGGGGGCGGGGAGGCCCGCGGTCGCCTTTTCGCTCTCTGCGAGGATCTCAGCGGCTACCGCAACCTGAGTCGCATCCTCTCGTGCTGGCACGCCGCTGTCCCGGACTGCGCGCCCGAGCCCCCCGCGGGCAGCGCGCAGAGCCCTGCGGACAGCGCAGACGGACCGGCGGGCGGCGCGCAGAGCCCTGCGGCCGGCGGTGGACCGCGCTCCGGGTTCGCCGCGGCCGCCGGCGATCCCCTGGCCATCGTCGCCGCGGAGGCGGGCGGGCTGATCCTCCTCAGCGACGACGCCTCGGTGCTCGCGCGCCTGCGCCGCGATCTCGACGCGGGCGCCCTGGCCGCGCTCCTGCAGTGGCCACCCTCGGCCCGCGGCGAGCGGCTGAAGCGCGAGGCCGCGGAGCTCGACATCGAGGTGGTGGCGCTGGCGCAGGCCGTGCTGGCCGACGAGTCCGAGCGCGAGACGCTCCGCCTGCTGGAGACGATCCGGCGCGGGGAGTTGGCAGGGGATCAACGCGCGCGCGGCAGCCGGATGCCCGATCCGGACGAGATCGCCCTGCGGGTGGAGACCGAGCCCGGCGCGCACCGCGCCGGGCGGCGCCTCGTCGAGCGCTGCCGCCTGCGCCGCAGCGATCTGGTCGCGCGCACGTTCATCTTCCCGCGCATTGCGGGACCGGAGGGCGGCGAGCTCTTGCGCCGCCTGTGCCGCGAGGGGCTGCGGGCCCGCGGGCTGACGGGATCGGCCCGGGCTCGCCGCCGGCTCGAGGAAGAGCTGGCGGTCATCGAGCAGCTCGGTTTCGTGGACTACTTTCTCGCTACCGCGCGCATCGTCGCGTGGGCGCGCGAGCAGGGGATCCCCACGATCGGACGGGGCAGCGGGGTCGCATCGCTGGTCGCCTACCTTCTCTTCATTACCAGCGTCGACCCGCTGCGCTACGGTCTCTACTTCGAGCGCTTTCTGCACCCGTTGCGCGGGGACTACCCCGACCTCGACATCGACCTCGCCTGGGACCGCCGCGACGAGGTGATCCGCCACGCCCTCGCCGCGTTCGGCCCCGATCGCGCCGCGCGCATCGGCACCCACCACTCCTTCCGCGAGCGCGGAGCGTTCCGTGAGGCGGCGCGTGCACTGGGGGTGGGGGAGCAGGCGATCACGCGGGCCTGGCGGGCGCGTGCCCGGCGGGACGGCGACGCGGACGCAGCGATCGCGCGGGCCGCGCGCCTGGCGGAGCGGCTCGTGGGTCTGCCGCGCGGCCTGGGGCTGCATCCGGGCGGGATCGTGCTCGCCGATCGTCCGATCAGCCGCATCGTGCCGGTGGAACGCGCCGCCTGCGGCGACCCGGTCACGCAGTTCGACATGCACGGCGTGGAAGCGATTGGGCTCATCAAGATCGATCTGCTCGGCAACCGCGCGCTCGGCACCGAGGACGAGACGCTGCGCATCATCCGCGAGGCAGGGCCGGGAACCGCCGGCGTCGGGGCAGGCTTGGCGGCACCCGACATGGATCGCATCGCGTACGACGACGCCGCCACCGCGCGCTTGCTGGCCGCGGGGGATACGCTCGGCTGCCTGCAGCTCGAGTCGCCGGCGATGCGCGGGCTGTTGCGCCAGCTCGGGGCGCGCGATCTCAAGGGGGCGATCCACGGCCTCTCCCTCGTGCGCCCCGGGCCGTCCTCCTCCGGCATGAAGCAGGCCTACATCCGCCGCGCACGCGGCGAGGAGGCCTCGCGCGCGCTCCACCCCGCGCTGGACGGCGTGCTGCGCGAGACCCACGGCGTGCCACTCTACGAGGAGGACGTCATGTGCGTGGCCGCCGCGATCGGGGGCCTGACGCTGGCGGAGGCGGACATGCTGCGCCGCGCCATCAGTCAGGCGGTGGCGCGCGCCGGGCGGGCCAGGCCGCGGGATGACGACGACGCGGCAGCCCGCGTGGACGCGCCGGACGGGGGGCACGGGGCCGGCGGTCGCGATGAGGAGAGGCGGTCCCCGACGGAGCCCGATGAGTTCGCGCGCCTGCGCGAGGGATTCCTGACGGCCGCCCGGCGGCATGGGAAGCTCGATGCGGCCGAGGCGGCCTGGGCGGTGCTCGTGCGTTTCGCCTCCTACGCCTTCTGCAAGGCGCACGCGGCAGGCTACGGTGTGCTGGCCTATCGCACCGCGTACCTGAAGGCCAACTTCCCGGGACCGTTCCTGGCGGCGCTGCTGAACAACCACCGCGGGATGTATCCCTCCCGTGTCTACATTGACGATGCGCGACGGCGCGGACTGCACGCACGGCCGCCCTGCGTGCAGCACGGCGACGTACGCTGGCGCTGGGAGCCGGGGCCGGCCGCGGGGGCAGGGGCGGCCGTGGAACCGAGACCGGCCACGCCATCCGCGCTTGGGGTGGTACGCTGCGGGCTCGGGCAAGTGCGCGGTCTGCGCGAGGAAACGCTCGGGGCGATCCTGACCGAGCGAGAGCGCGAGCCGTTCGGCAGCCTGGGCGACTTTGTCGCACGGGTCCGGCCCAACAGCGCCGAGCTTGAAGCACTTCTGCTCGCGGGCGCGTTTGACGATGCTTTCGGCGCCTCGCGCGGCGCGCTCGTGTGGCAGACTCAGCGGCTGTTGCACGGGTGGCCTCCCGGGAGGCGCGGGGGTGCAACGCCGCGCGTCCGGGGCGCCCAGCCGGTGCTGGCCCTGGGTTTGCGCCCGCGGGGCGCCGCGCCTGTCTCCGCGCCGAGCGGTGCGCCC
>CAZDKK010000115.1:0-11332 GCA_964506245.1 uncultured bacterium
GCCGCGCAGCCCACGGCGAGCATCGCGGCTGCCCGGCGGCCGCCCAGCGGCCGCCCCCGGCGATCGACACGACCCATGCTGTGTTCCCCCCGAGATCCCCCACCCGCGGGATCCGCCCCACGGGGCCATCTCCTGCTTCTACCACCGCGCCGCGGGAGCGCGCAACGCCCGGCAGCCGGCTCGGCCCCGGTCGCCGCCGCGGCGCCGGCGCGCTGTCAATCGCGGCGCCGCTCGTACTTCAGGTCGGGCAGATCCTTCACGTTGATCAGGAGATGGTAGCTCGTGTCGCCGCCGCGCAGGGTGTGGGTGAAGCTCAGATGCCAGCAGTGCAGATCGCGTGTGAGCGTGTACTGCTGCGAGGTCACCTCCCCCTCGGTCAGGTCGAAGTAGACGGACCACCTCAGATTCCAGCGTCGTGTCGGGCTCAACCCCGCGCTCGCATTGAGCGTGCTGGTCCGCGTGCGCCACTCCTTGCCCACGGAGAAGGTGTGCGTGAGCGACAGGCTCCAGGGCCCCGTGGATTCGCCTGCGGCGGGGAGGGTCTCGGGACCGATCGCGATCGCGCCGGTCGACCCGAAGTTGCCGGTCTCGGCCTCCCTCAGGACCTCGCGGGCGGCGGCACCGCCACCGCCGGCCGAGAAGCTCAGGTGGGAGTTGACCGACAGGCGCGAGCGCGTCCAGGTCTCGAGATCGTGGGTCAGATTCAGCGTGCTCGAGAAGGGCCCGCCGGGCTTGAGCTGCACGCTGTGCGACATCGAGCTCCAGGGAAACGTGCCGGCGCGCGCCAGGAAGTTGTACGAGGTCGAGGCGTTCCAGTTGATCACGTTCTCGATCTTGCGGACCTTCTCGGCCGAGGTCAGCTTCAGGTGGAGCCGGTGCGTCATGCTGAGCGAAACGCTGCTAGCCTTCGAGCTGCTGAGGCCGATCCCGCCCACGGAGGGGAAGTCCTTGACCGACTTGTTCTCCGGGCTGAACGAGTAGGACGCGCTCAGATCGGCCACGTGACGAACACCGTCGAGCGGGCCGAGGCGCGGAAAGAAGGTGCCGTAGAGCGTCGTGCTCGCACTCATCCCCGCGCGCCAGTTCGCCCCGAGCGCCCCGGACTTCCCCTGCCGATCGCGCGCGGCCCAGGCCGCGGTCGCGCTCGCGGAGGGGCTCAGGTTGATCGCGCCCAGCAGGCGCGCACCGCGGTTCGAGAGCTGCACCGCGACGTCCGCCGCCTGGTTGTCGGTCGAGGAGCCGTCCCACGGCTTCGAGTACACGGCGCTGAAGTGGTGGGAGATGCCCAGGTAGGTCGAGGCCAGCAACGGCCAGCGTCCCCCCAGCCCGCGCTCGTTGGGTTTCTCCCCCAGCGGGAACGAGTTCACGTTGAAATTCAGCCCCGGGGCGGTCTGGGAGATGCGGGTCGCACCCGAGGAGCGATCGAGGTTCTCGGTGCGATCGGCTCTCAGGCTCAGCGAGGCCCCGGCCCAGCTCTTGGTGAGGCCCAGGCTCGATCGCAGCTGCCGGTTGAGGCGCTCGTCGACGCTGGCGCCGAATTCCTGGTCCTCGTAATAGCTCTTGTCGCTCAGAAAGCTCGCCGACAGCTTGAGGCTGAAGCGTTCCCCCAGCGTCTGATCGTGGCTGGCGTTCAGGCTCCAGCGGTCCCGCCGGCCGCTCTCCCGGTTCTCCCGGGCGTACGAGCCCTGGAAGCTGCCGCTGAGCACGTAGCGCACCTGATAGCGTGTGCGGTTCCACAGCGTGATGCTCGGCGTCGACTCGACGTAGTCGAACCAGGTCACCGTATCCCAGTAGTCGCTGGGCGCCAGGTAATATCCGATGTTGCGCAGGAAACGGCCGCGGCGCGAATCGAAACCGAACTCGAAGTTGGGGATCAACAGACCGCTGTGGCGGCCGCTGCGAATCGGGAAGATCGCGTAGGGAATCGCCAGGATCGGCACGTTGCTGATGTACAGCACTACCGGACCCCCGAGCGCCTTCTCGCCCGGCGTGATGCGCATGCGCTTGGCGTGAAAGTGATAGTGCGACTCCTCCTGCTCGCAGGAGGTGAAGTCGACATCCTGGCCGAAGTAGGTCTTCTCGTCGATGCGCTTGACCCGCTCCCCGCGGTAGTAGCCGCCCTCGAACTCGCTGCGCCCTCGGAAGACCAGCCCCTTGCGGATGTCGATGCGGTAGGTCATCTCCTCGCCCCGCACCTCCGAGCTGGCATCCTTCAGCACCGGGTCGCCGCGCGCCCGCACCAGATCGCGCGCCGAGTCGAGCACGATCTGCTGGGCGGTGAGGTCCATGCCGTGGTAGGTCACGTGGCCCTGGTCGGTGATCGTCATCAACTCGGTGGCCACCTCGAAGTCGATGCGTTCGCCGCTGTAGCTCACCGTCTCGGCCGGGTCGAAGCCCTCGGCTGCCAGCAAGGAGTCGGGGGGCGCGAGGTCGCGCGCATCGGCCAGGCGCCGGATGGCAGCTAGCAGCGAGCCTGACAGGCCGGCCGGGCCCGGGGGGCCGCCCTCAGCAGCGCCCCCCGGCTCCGGTACGACCTCGGTGAGGCTGTCGGCCGCGCCCCCCGAGGCCTGCACACCCGCGGACAGGCTCTCGGCCGCGGCGCGCTGCGCGCGCGGCCTCGGCAGGGCGTAGCGCCCCTGGGTCTCCCCCTCGAATTGCACGCGCTGCACCGCTCCGGCCTCCAGGATCAGCCGCAGGCGCCGGGCTCGGGTCCAGTTCAGTCCCACGCCCTGGTCGCGATCGGGCCGGGATGGCAGGTAGAGCGACTGCGCGTTGCCCGAGACCACCACCGTCCGGATCGCCTCCTGCTCGAGCACCGCGCTCAGGGTGTCCCCCACCGCGAAGTGCGCCTCGCCAACCCGCCCGGGTGGGTAGTACTCGGCCCGCGCGCGCGGCCAGACCACGAGTCGGTCGGCCCGACCCTGCTCGAGATCCACCGCCATGCTGTCGCCCGCGACCCAGCCGTCGGGGTCGTCCACCCGGGGATCGCCCAACAGGAGCACGCGGTTCTGCTCCATGTGGAAAATGACGCTGCGAGAGGTCCCGTGCACGGCGCCCCGATGGAACTCGACGGCCCCGCGCGACTCGCCCCTGCGCGTGCCGGTCCAGAGCTCGAGGGTGTCGGCCTCCACCTGGAAGGGCTGGCCCTCGCGGAAGTAGCGCGTCAGCCGCGGTCGCCGGGCGCCCGCGCTCACGACGGTGGCGCGACCCGTGCGCCGGTCGTAGTGGAGCAGGTCACCCAGGACCTCGACGCTGTCGGCCGTCTCGACCACCTGCAGCGGGCCGCCCGCGGTGATCAGCGAGTCTTGGATGTCGTAGTGCAGCCACGTGGCGGCCAGCGAGCGACCGGGTTCTTCGAGTCGGACCGACCCGGACAGTCGCAGCTCTTCAGCACGCCGGTCGTAGCGCAGATGCTCGCTCTGGAAGGAGCCCTCAGGCCCGGCACCGCGCACATGCCCGTCCATCTCCAGCAGGGCCTGCTCGCGGTAGTAGAACGCCCGCTCGCCGGACATCTCCCGGACGCTGTCGCGGATCACCACATTGCCGAGCAGCTCTGCCCGCCGAGTCTCGGGATCGATGCGGCCGCGATCGGCGAGGATGAGCAGGCCGGCGTGCCGGATCCGCACGTGGTCGATCTCGAGCGGGCCGTTCATCTGGCCGCTGAGCTGCTCGCCATCGACGAGCCAGGGTTCTTCGGGATGCTCCCCGAGGGCGCGGGCCGTGCTCTCGATCGACGGTTCGGCGACCCCCTCCGCGCGCTGCGCACCCGCGGCTTGCGGGCTGGCCGCCGCCGGCGCCTCGGGGGATTCGCCACCCGTGGAAGGGGCGGCGCTGCCGGGGATGGCCCCCGGACCCGCCTCGACTGCCACCCCGGGTCCGCCGGGGCCCAGGGAGTCCGGGGTTGCCGCCACTTCCGCCGCGGACCCACCGGGACCCACGGGACCCGGGGCTTGCGCGGGCGGGTGCCCGGCGCACCCGCTGAGCACCACCTCGCCCGCGAGCGCTGCGGCGAGGGCTCCGAGGAGCAGGAGCCGCGCGCGGGAGCGCTGCAATCGAAGGGGGGCCTGCGCCCGCATCAACCGTCTCCTTGTGTCTCGCCCCCCGCGAGGCCGTAGAGCCCCGCGCCGATCAGCCCAGCCTCGAAACCGAGCGCCGCTGGAACGATCGGCACTTGCCTGACGCCGCGCGCCATCGCGCGTTCAGCCAGAGCACGTCGCGCGGGCTCGAGGACCAGGTCCCCGGCCAGGGACACGCCCCCACCTATGATGAAGATGGAAGGATCGAGCACGTTGCCGACGTCGGCCAGTGCGGCCCCGAGGATCGTGCCCACGCGCTCGAAGGTCTCGCGGGCCGCAGCGTCCCCCTGCTGCGCGGCCTGCGCGATCCTGCGCGGGTCGAGCGCCTCCTGGCATCCCCCCGCCAGGTCGTGACCCGGGACACCCGGGCGCCAGTCGCACCGCTCCAGATAGGCGGCGACGATGCCGCGCCGGCCGATGAAGAGCTCGAGACACCCGCGATTGCCGCACGGGCAGAGCGGTCCGTCCCACTGCACCGACGCGTGGCCGATCTCGCCCGCGAAGCCATGAACCCCGCCGAATACGCGGCCGGCGATGACGATCGCTCCCCCGACGCCCGTGCCGAGGGTGAGGGCGACGACGACCGCGTGGCCCCTTCCCGCTCCGAGCCGCGCTTCGGCCAGCGCGAACGCGTTGGCGTCGTTGGTGACCGCCACGCTGGCCCCGAGCCGCGCCGCGAGGAGGTCGCCCAACGCCAGGTCTTGCCAGCGCGGCAGATTGGGGGAGGTGTGCACAACGCCCCGGCGACTGTCGATCAACCCCGCGCAACCCACCCCCACGCGCTTCCGGATACCGCCGGCCATCAGCGGGGCGGCCGCCCGCGCGATGCAGTCAATCGCCTCCTCGCCCGGGAGCGTGACGGGGGCCGCGATCTGCGCGTGCGCCAGCACCTCGCCCTGCAGGTTCACGCGGCCGATCTTGATGTTCGTTCCGCCGATGTCGATGCCGACCGCCTCAGTCGCCATGACCGGTGCCCTCGCACGTTGTACCCGCGCCAGCCGCGCCCGGCTCCCGCACGTCGCCGAAGAGGTTGGGCTCGGGACCCATCCCCAGCAGGAGCATGACCGCCTCGACGGTGCGGAACGAGCCGCAGACCACGACCGGCCGGCCGGCGGCCGACGCGGACTGCCAGGCGGCGCCCGCATCCGCGTGCACCCGTGGCGCGAAGCCCGCCCGGCGCGCGGCGTCGGCGAGATCCCCGACGGGGCCGGCGCGCTTGTCATCGAGCGGCAGGAGATGGAGCTCGTCGGCCAGGGGCTTGAGCGCGCTGAAGAACCCCTCCTGGTCCTTGTCGCCCAGCATGCCGACGAGGAGCGCCGGCCGCGGCGCCGCGGGCAGCCAGGTCGCGTAGGTCCGCGCCACGGTCTCGGCCCCGGCGGGGTTGTGGGCCACATCCAGGATGGCCAGGGGGTGGTCACCCGACCCGGGGAGGATCTGGAAGCGCCCTGGCCAGCGCGCCGCCGGCAGGGCTCGCGCCACCGCCTCGGCGGCAACCTCCAGACCCGCCTCGGCCAGCAGGCCGGCGCCGGTCGCAGCGAGCAGGCCGTTGCGCGCCTGATGCTCCCCGCACAGACCGATCCGGCAGCTCCCCCGGGTGCGGTCGTGGCGCACGAACTCGAAGCGCGTGCCCCAGCCCTCCGGTGCCACGCGCGTCAGGCGGGCCCGGTCGGCCAGCGCCACGACCGGCGCGCCGATCTCGTGCCCGCGGGCCTCGAAGACCGCGCGCACCGCGGGCTCCACCTCGGCCAGCAGCAGCGGGACGCCCGACTTCATGATCCCGGCCTTCTCGCGCGCGATCAGCTCACGGGTGCCCCCGAGCGCCTTGGTGTGATCGAGGTCGATGCCCGTCACGACCGTGAGCAGCGGCGCGACAATATTGGTCGCGTCGAGCCGCCCGCCCATGCCCACCTCGATCACCGCCGCCGTGACGCCCGCGCGGGCGAAGGCCTCGAACGCGAGCGCGGTCGTGGCCTCGAAGTAGGACAGGTGCAGCTCGAGGATCAGCGGGCGTAGCTCGGTCGTGAGGGCGGCGATCGTTTCCTCGGGCAGCAAGCGGCCCGCGATGCGGATGCGCTCGCCGTAGGCCAGCAGGTGGGGCGAGGTGAGCAGGCCCGAGCGGTAGCCCGCCGCCTCGAGGGCGGCGGCCAGGAAGGTCGCGGTGGTGCCCTTGCCGTTGGTCCCGGCCACGTGCACCGTGGGGTAGCGAAGCTCCGGGTGGCCCAGCGCGCAGGAGGCGGCGGCGATGCGCTCGAGGCCGAGCGTGACGGAGCCGTGTTCGAGGTTGTACAGGAACTCGACCGCCTCAGCGTACTTCATCCGCCCCGTCCGTCCTGCGCTCCCGCCGGCCGGCCTTCGGGCTGTCGGCGAAGTGGCTCAGCAGTCCCCCCACGACCTCGCGCAGCCGATCGCGCCCCACGATCTCGTCGACGAATCCGTGATCTCTGAGGAATTCTGCGCTCTGGAAACCCTCGGGCAGCTCCTGCCGAATGGTCTCGCGAATCACCCGCGGCCCGGCGAAGCCGATCAACGCCCCCGGCTCGGCCAGGATGATGTCACCCAGCATGGCGAAGCTGGCGCTCACGCCGCCGGTGGTGGGATCGGTGAGAATCGAGATGAAGGGCACGCCTTCCTCGTCGAGTCGGGCCAGTTGCGCGCAGGTCTTGGCCATCTGCATCAGCGAGAGGATCCCCTCGTGCATGCGTGCGCCGCCCGAACAGGAGATGATCACCAGCGGGATGCGCTCGGCGCGGGCCAGCTCGATCAGCCGCGCGATGCGCTCGCCGGCGACCGATCCCATGCTCCCGCCCAGGAAGCTGAAATCCATGACCGCCAGCGCCGTCTCGTGCGCGGCAATGGTGGCGCGCCCGGTGATGACCGCCTCGCGCGTCTCGTCCCCGCCCTGGGCCCGCCGGAGCCGGTCGCTGTAGCGCCCGCTGCCGTCGCGGAAACCCAGCGGGTCGGCCGGGCGCAGCTCCTGGAACAGCGGGCGAAAGGAGCCCTCGTCGCACAGGATGTGGATGTACTCCTCGGCCGGGATGCGGAAGTGCCGGCCGCAGCGGGTGCAGATCCAGAGATGGCGCTCCAGCTCCTGGCGGTAGAGCACCTCTCCGCAGCCGCTGCACTTGAGCCACACCCCGTCGGGCACGGCGCGGCGCGGCTGTGTGCGCGGGCCTGCGACGATCTTGCGCAGCCAGGACACTCCGTCACTCCTTGACGCTTCCATGCAGCGCTCTTGCGCCCTCCGCTTAGGCTCGCCCGGCTGCGGGTCCCCCGTGCCCCTCCGCCGGCCAGGATCCGGTCAGGTCCAGGGTCAGCACGAGGGCATCCTCACGGTTGTCCTGATAATAACCCCTGCGCACGCTGGTCAACCGAAAACCCAGCCCCTGGTAGAGGGAGAGGGCCGCCGCATTGGAGGGGCGCACTTCCAGGCCCAGCCAGCGCGCTCCCCGCGCCCGCGCCTCCGCGATCGCCAGCGTGAGCAGCCGGCGTCCGAGACCCAGGAACCGGAACATCGGCGCCACGGCGAGGTTGGCGATGTGGGCCTCGTCCAGCACGAACCAGGCGATCACATAGCCCGCCAGTCGCTCGCCGCGCAGCGCGACGCGCGCCCAGCGGATGTCGTCAGGGTCCTCGATCTCGGCCTCGAACGACTGGCGGGACCAGGGATCCCCAAAGCAGGCGGCTTCCAGAGCCACGACGGCATCGAGATCCTCCTCCCCCATGGGCCGCACGGTGAAGTCTGCCGCCCCCAGCCCCGCCCGGCTCATGCCCCTTCCTTCCCGGACCGGCCCGCGCGCCCAGGCCGAGCGTCCGAGCTGCGCAGATAGCTCGGCACGAGCGCCTCGAGGTCGCCTCCCGCCAGCGCCTCCCGCTCGGATGCCTCCGCCGCCAGCAGGGCCACGACGCCGGGCAGCGCCCCGCTCTGGCCCTCCAGGCAGAGCAGTTCCCCGCCTGCCTGCCAGCGCCCCCCCAGCTCGCCGAGTGCCGCCAGCAAGACGGCTGCCGCGTCGCCCGTGCAGATCAGCGGCAAGCCGGCGACCGACGCCCTGGCCGCGGCCAGCGCCTCGGCCACCCACTCGGGTGCTGCTGCCGTCGGCCGGGAGGCCTCCCCTAGGATCTCGCGGAATCGCTCGCCCGTCCACCAGCCGCCGCCGCTGAAGACGGAGCCTTGCCGGTGGGCGGTCACGGCCAGGACCGCGCGGTCACCCGCCCCCACCGCCCGGATGCGGGCGCGTAGGCTGGAGACCGGCACCAGGGGCACGCCCAGCGCCAGGGCGAGCCCCTTGCCCGTCGCCAGCCCGACCCGCAGCCCGGTGAACGATCCGGGACCGATCGCCACGCCGATCCTGGCAATCGCCGCCCGCGACAGCCCCAGGTCGGCCAGGAGGCGATCGACCTGGGGCAGGAGCCGCTCGCTCGCCGCAGCGCGCGCGTCGCAGCGAACCTCCCCGAGCAGCCGGCCCGGCTCAGCCACGGCCGCCCCGCCCAGGATCCCGGAGGTGTCGATGCCCAGGACGATCACGCCGATCCCCCCGCCTCAGAGGCCTCGGCCAGCGCGGCCAGCGCCCGGGCCAGCCCGTCCGTCCGATCGGCCGGCACCTCGATCCGCAACCGGCGCTCCTGCTCCCCAGCGTGCTCCAGCAGCACACGCACGGCCCGGGGCGGCAGCCGCGAGCCCAGGCGCTCCGCCCACTCCACGAAGACCACCCCGGGGCCGTCCATGAGCTCTTCCCACTCGGCCGCTTCGAGCTCGGCCCCGGCGGCCTCCCAGCGATAGAGGTCCAGATGGTGCACCGGCAGCGTGGCCCGGTACATGTTGAGCAGCGTGTAGCTCGGCGACCGAACCCGCCCGGCGTAGCCGAGGGCCCGGCAGGCGCCCTCGACGAAGCGCGTCTTGCCCGCCCCCAGCTCGCCCATCAGGGCCACCACGTCCCCCGGCCCGAGGTGGCTGGCCACGCAGGCCGCCGCCGCAGCCGTCTGCGCCACGCTGCGGCTGAGCAGGCGGATGACGCAAGGCGCGTCCATCGGCAGTCGTCTCCTCCCGGGTTGGCCCGGGAACTCAGGCCGGCCGCAGCGTCGCCAGCGGCACGATCATCTCTTCCATCGAGATGCCGCCATGCTGGAAGGTGCCGCGCAACTGGCGCTCGAATTCGTGGCGCTTGCGCGCGAAGACGAAGAACCGGTCCTCGCGGGCGAAGACGTAGTTCTTCATCAGGCCGCCCTCGGGCAGGCCGAAGCGCGCCGGGCTGGTCACCAGCAGGGACTCGTCGGGATTGCAGCCGAGCGCCCGGCCGAACTTGGCCCGCACGCCGCCCACGGTGTCGCGGTCGCCGCGCACCAGCGCCGACCGGCGGACCTGCACGCTGCCGTGGTCGGTCGTGATCACCGTGCGCCGCCCCTGGCGCGCCATCTCGCGGATCACATCCAGCACGACCGACCGCTCGAACCAGGTGCGCAGGTGCGCCCGCAGGGCGCCGACGTCCTGGGAGAATTCCGCCACGATCGCGTCGCGGCTGCGCCCGTGGGCGAAGGAGTCGACGAAGGTGAAGACGAGCGCCACCAGGTCCAGCTCGGCGAAGCTGCCCATCTGGCGCACGAGCTCCTCCGCATCCTGGCGGTCGACGACCTTGCGGTAGAGCACCCTGTCCGCCGGCGCGCCGGCGCGGGCGAGCAAGCCCACGAGCAGTTCGCGCTCGAAGCGGTTCTTGCCCAGATCGTCGGTCTGCGTCTCGGTCCAGAAGTCGGGCTGGGCCACCGCCAGGTCGCGCGGGAACATGCCGCTGAAGATCGCGTTGCGCGCATAGGCGGTGGTGGTGGGCAGAATCGCGCAGGCCACCTCGAGGTCCACCTGCAGGCCCTGCGGCAACACCGCCTCCAGCAGCAGCCACTGGTCGAGTCGCAGGCAGTCGATGACGATGAAGGCCAGCTTCTCGCCCGCGCGCAGGGGCGGCACGACCCGGGTGGCCACCACGTCGGGCGAGAGCAGCGGCCGCCGCCCGGGCTCGCCGGCCACCCAGCCGGCGTAGTGGGCCTCCACGAACCGGCCGAAGCTGCGGTTCAGCTCCCCCGTTCGCAGGCGGTGGGCCTCGCGCAGACCGGCCTCCTCGATGCGGTCGAGCTCGAGATCCCAACGCGTCGAGCGCAGGTAGAGGTCCGCCCAGGCCTCCCAGGTCAGCTCCTCGGGCTCCGCCAGTCCCTCGCCCAGCTCGCGCACGTAGTCCCGCACCGCTTGCCCGCGCTCCAGGTCGGCCGATTCGAAGAGCTTCTTGCAGGCCAGGTGGATCTGGCTCGGGTTGACGGGCTTGGTCAGGTAGTCGCTGATCTTGCGCCCGAGCGCCTGGTTCATCAGGTTCTCGGCCTCGCTCTTGGTGATCATGATGACCGGCAGGCGCGGGCAGCAGGTCTTGATGCCCTCGAGCACCTCCAGGCCGCCCATGCCGGGCATCATCTCGTCCAGCAGGACGACGTCGAAGCGCTCGCGGCGCACCAGATCGAGGGCGTCCGCCCCGTTGGTGACCGCGACGACCCGGTACCCTTTGCCCTCCAGGTAGAGGATGTGGGGACGCAGCAGGTCGATCTCGTCGTCGACCCACAGGATGCTTTGACGATTGGCAGCCATGGCTCGTGTCCGGTGAAGGGGAGCTGGGCAGCTACACGGGGAACGAGACGACGAAGGTGGAGCCACGGCCCGGCTCGGTGCGTTCGATCCAGATGTTGCCGCCGTGATAGTCCTCGACGATTCGCTTGGCCAGCGTCAGGCCCAGCCCCCAGCCGCGTCCCTTGGTTGTGTACCCGGGCAGGAAGGCCTGCCGCGCCTCGGCGCGGGACATGCCCTTGCCGTCGTCGGTCACCCAGATCTCGACGCATTCGTTCTCGCGCCGGTAGAGCACCTCGACCTTGATGGTTCCCCGCGCGCCGATCGCGTCGATGGCGTTCTTCACGATGTTCTCGACGACCCACTCGATCAGCTCCTCGTTGACGTTGACCGGGGGGGCCACTTCGTAGCGCTCCTGGATCTCGATCTCCTTGTTGAGGTGCGGCACGCGGCGGCGCAGGTATCGCACCGCGGCGCTCACGATCGGCGCGACGTCCTCGGTGTTCAGGCGCGGCTGCGAGCCGATCTGGCCGAAGCGCTTGGCGATCTTGTTCAGGCGTTCGGCGTCGTCCTCCATGACCGAGAGCACGTCGGCCAGGAACGCCCGGGGCACCCGCACCTGCGGCTCCCCGCCCGGGCCAGGCGCCGCGGCGCCGCCCGG
>CAZDKK010000116.1:0-11313 GCA_964506245.1 uncultured bacterium
CGGCGCCGCCGCGTCCGGGGACGGGCGATCGTCACCCGTCAGCCTGCGGATCTGCTCGCGCGTCAGCGGCCCGCGCAGGTACGACATCGTCCAGCGCGTCTCGAAGACGACCGAGGCATCGTCGTGGACGTTGTTCATCAGGAAGATCCGCTGCCCCAAGCCGCCCAGCAGCTCCCCCATCTTCGCCCGGTCGAAGCGACCCGCGCCGCCGGCGGCCGCGCCAGCCAGCCCGTCGAGCACGCGTTCGCGGTCGCGGTCGGTCTGGAGCCGCCCGATGAACCAGGTCCCCGTGTTGGCCAGGCCCTTGTAGTCAAGGTCGACCGGGTTCTGCGTGGCGAGCACGATGCCCAGACCGTAGGCCCGGGCCTGCTTCAGCAGCGTCAGCAAGGGCAGCTTGGCGGGGGGATTCGCGACCGGTGGGAAGTAGCCGAAGATCTCGTCCATGTAGAAGAGCGCCCGCAGGCTGGTCGTGCCCGGCTGCGCGCGCATCCACCCCACGAGCTGCGTCAGCAGCAGCGTGACGACGAACATCCGCTCCGCGTCGCTCAGGTGGGCGATGGAGACGATCGCCACGCGCGGCTGGCCCGTCCGCGTGTGAAGCAGCCGGTCGATGTCGAGGGGCTCGCCCTCCAACCAGGTCGCGAAGCCGGGTGCGGCCAAGAGGGCGTTCAGCTTCATCGCCAGGACGAAGCGCTCCTTGGCCGGGTAGAACGACTCGACGCCGAAGACCCCGACCCGCTCGACCGGCGGCGACTGGATCGCCTGGATGAGGCGTGCCAGATCGAGGTCGCGACCCTGGCGCCATTCGGCCTGGAGGATCGAGGAGAGGAGGATGTGCTCGCGGCTCTGGAGTGGGTCGGCCTCGATCCCGACGAGCGCGAGCAGGCCCGTGATCGTGGCGGCAACGCGCTCGGCCAGCAGCTCCGGGTCGCCCGCCACTACCGGAGCGGGCGCCGCGAACGAGCGCAGGATCGAGAGCGGCCGGCCGGCGGTGCTGCCCGGTGTGTAGATGGCGAACTCGGCCGCGGACCGCAGCCGGCGGATGCGCTCGCCATCCTGGCCCCATTGCGCCAAGCCGTCTCTCCACAGCGTGGCCTGCTGCTCCGCGTACGCCTCAGGGGTCAGGCCCTTGCGCTGCGCATCTTCCTCGTTGATCCACGGCCGGAAGTCGTCAGCGCGTAGATCCGGGAAGGTGAGCAGCAGATTGCCCAGGTCCCCCTTGGGGTCGATCAGCAGGGCCGGGATGCCGTCGATCGCGGCCTCCTCGATCAGCGCCAGGCAGAGGCCCGTCTTGCCGCTGCCGGTCATCCCCACGCAGACAGCGTGGGTGACGAGGTCGCGTGCATCGTAGAGCAGCAGGTCCGACCTCGGCTGCCGGGCGGCCAGGTCGTACTCGCGTCCCAGGTAGAAGACCCCCAGCTTCTCGAAATCGAGCATGGCCCCTCCTTGTTCGCCGTGGATGGAGCAGGAGGCTCCGACCGCGGTGAGAACCCTCGCGGTGCTCGGGCTCCCAACCGACACTGTAGGGCGCAGGGGGCGCGGGGGGCAATCGTCGCGCCGGGGCCGCGTTGACACCCCCCTACCCTGTTCCTAGAATCGATTCCGCTTCTGCGATTCGGCGGGAGGAGGCGCGTTGCGGATCACCACGCTCATCCGGCAGCCCGAAGGGAGAGTCCTCTTCTGGCTGCTGCTCGCCACGCCCTTCTTGCTCACGCCCTGGGTCCACGGCGACGGCATCGGGCACTTCGTCTTTCTCCACTCCGCGATTCTCGACGGCGACTTGAGCCTCGGCAACGAGTACGACTACGTGACGCAGCACATCATCGAGGATGCCGGGGGCCTGCCCGGCCACCTGCTGCGCTACAGCGCCCACCGGCCTGGCTACCATCCGGGCTATCACAAGCCGCCCCCTGATCCGGTCACGGGGCGGATCCCCTCGAACTGGAGCATCGGCCCCGCGATCCTGTGGACGCCGGCCTACGTCGTCGCCCACGGGATCTCGCTGGCGGCCCACGCCGCGGGGCTTCCCGTGCGCACGGACGGATATGGGGATCTCTACTACTGGGCGCTGGCGCTCGCCACCTTTGGCTACGGGGTGGCCGGACTCCTGATCGCCCTGCGGATCGCGAGCCAGCTCTTCGCCGAGCGCGATGCGCTGTGGGCCACGCTCACGATCGCGGCGGCGTCGCCCCTGCTCTACTACCTCTACATGGCGCCCAGCCACAGCCACGGGCTGACCGTCTTCACGGCCGGCCTCTTCCTGTGGGTCTGGTTGCGCACCCGGGACCGCGCGACCTCTCGCACGCACTTCGTGTGGGGGCTTCTGGCGGGGCTGATGTTCCTCGTGCGCTGGAACGACGCGGTGCTCCTTCTCCCGGTTCTCATCGCCGAGTGGCTTCGCCTCTGGCGCACCGCATCGGGCTCGGCCTCCTCCGCGCGCAGGCGGGCGATTGCGGCGTGCGTCCGGTGTGGAGTCTGGGTAACGGTCGGGTTCGCGCTGGTCTCGCTTCCGCAGTTCGCGGTCTGGCAGTACTTCCACGGCCGGCCATGGATCCGCCACTCGGTCGACACGCTCCAGATCACACCCGCGGGCCTGTGGGGCACGCTCTTCTCCTGGAACCATGGCCTCTTTACCTGGACGCCGGTGGTCCTGCTCGCCGTCCTGGGGCTGTGGCCGCTCTGGCGCAGAGACCGCCGGCTGGCCGCGGTGGCCCTCGGCATGTTTGCGGCCCTGATCGCCTCCAACTGCACGGTCTACGACTGGTGGGCTGGGACGGCCTTCGGCCAGCGCCGCATGATCAGCGGAACACCCGTCTACGTGCTGGGACTCGCGGGCTTTCTGGCCTGGGCGGGGGACGCCTGGCGGCGACGCGGTCACGCCCAGCGCGCGCGCCTCGCCGCCCCCGTGATCCTCGCCGTCTTCGGCGCCTGGAACGTCCTGCTGCTGATGCAGTTCTCGCTCGGCATGATCAGCCACACTGAGGCGGTGCCCTTCTCGGTGATGGCGTCCAACCAGCCCAAGGTGATTGCTCGGCTGATCGAGCTGGCGGGGCAGATGCTGCGCTGATCCCCGTGCATCGGCCGGCCGGAGGTGGCCGGCGGGCGAAGGCCGGCCGTTACCCTCAGGCGCCACCCGCGTGGTACGCTTCTCCCGGCCGGGGGCTCGTGCCGCGCGGCCGCCCGCCGAACGCACGTGCCTTCCGGCAACGGTCCCGATCGTGACAGGCGCCCCAGCGCACGCGACGCTCTCCCGCTCGAGTCGGCGCGGTGCGCGGCGACGCCGCTCCTGAAAGGGGGATATCCATGGAATCGAGCACGCGTTCGTCTCGGTGGTCCTCTTGGATCGCGCTCCTCTGTGCCGCGACGCTGGTCCTGCCGGCCGCGACCGCGCGCGCCGAGGGCCTGCTCTACTTCGCCGAGATCTTCTACCCCACCTTCTCCGACGGCCACATCTGGCAGGTGGACACCCACGGTGTGGGTCTGGAGATGATCGACAACGCCGCCGGCGGCCTGCGGGCCATTGCGCTCAACCCGGAGGCCGAGGATCTCTACTGGACCGACGTCGATTGGGACGCGATCATGCGGATCCACCTGCCCACCAGCCACGTCGACGTCCTGCCCATCACGGGGCTGAGTTTCCCGAACGGGGTCGCGGTTCTCCCCTCCGCCAACCTGCTCTGCTGGGGGGATGCAACCGCCGGGGTCGTTGGCGCGGCGCAGCTCAACGGAACGGGCGCGCACACGCTCCTCGCCACGCCCTTCCACTGCGGGATCGCCTTCGACCGTCTGCACCAGAAGATCTACTGGTCCACCGCGCTCACCGCGACCACGGGCGAGATCCGGCGGGCGAACCTGAACGGGTCCAACGTCGAGGTCGTGGTGGTGGGCTACGGCAAGCCCGCCCGGATCGCCCTGGATCCCGCCGGGGGCAAGATCTACTGGACCGACTACGTCCTCGACGCCGTCGCCCGGGCCAACATGGACGGCACATCGGTGACCTACATCTACGCGGTCGGCTCGAATCTGAACCCCGACGGCATCGCCCTGGACCTCGAGGCAGGCAAGGTCTACTGGGGGCAGTCGTACGCCACCAATCGCGAGAAGATCATGCGGATGAACCTCAACGGCAGCAATCCCGAGGATGTACTGGTCGGCACCTTCGGGATCATCACCGACATCGTCTTCGCGACCCAGCCCGCCGGTGTGGAAGTGACCGGATCGGTGCCCGCGCCAACGCTGCTGCGCGGCGCCTGGCCCAATCCTTTCTCGGGCGAGACGGCGATCCGGCTCGATCTGCCGGAGGATAGGGAGGTCCGGCTGACGGTGCACACCGCGGACGGCCGGCAGGTCGCGGCGCTGTTCCAGGGAACGCTGCCGGCGGGCTCCCGCGAGATCCGGTGGGACGGCCGGAGCGCGCTGGGCCGCCCCGTGCCCGGCGGCATCTACTACTGCCGGATCGAGACGGGGGGACTCAGCCAAGCGCAGAAGCTGCTGCTGTCGAGGTAAACGCGACCCACGGAGGGTGCGCGCTCAGACCGCCTCGATCGTCGATGGCGGTTTCGGCGAGATGTTGTAGGTCACGCTGACGACCCCCGGCACGTGGCGGATGATCTCGGCGGCCATCCGCTCGAGCGTTTCGAAGGGCAGGTGCGTCGGGGTCGCCTTGCGCGCATCGATGCTGTCCCAGCAGCGGATCTCGATCTGCTGGCCGAACTCGCGGCGGCCTTCGCGCATGCCGGTCACCCGATCGGCGTGCAGGATCGCCAAGTACTGGAACGCCGGCGTGCCCTGCAGATGGCGCTCGACGACCGCGGTCGCCCGGCGCACGGTCTCCACGCGCTCGGGCGTCACCTCCCCCAGCACGCGCGCGGCGAGCGCCGGACCGGGGAAGGGGATGCGGGCGAAGAGCTGCGGCGGCAACCCGAGGGCCTGGCCCACCTTGCGGACGCCGTCCTTGCGGAGCTGGATGAGGGGCTCGAGGATCTGGTAGCCGAAGGCCTGCTGCGGATCGATGCCCAGCTGCTCGAAAACGTTGTGCTGCCGCTTGATCCCCGCCACGGTCTCGTCGACGTCGGTGAGAATCGTGCCCTGCAGCAGGAACCTCGCACCACTCTCCCGAACGATGCGGCCGAAGACGCGCCGATAGAAGGTCTGGGTGATCGCCTCGCGCTTCTCCTCGGGATCGGTGAGCCCGCGCAGCGCGGCGAAGAACTCCTCGCGCGCGTCGACGACCTCGACCTTCACGCCGAGGCCGCGGAAGAGATCGACGACCTGCTCGGGCTCCTCCGCGCGCATCAGGCCGTTCTGCACGAAGACGGTGCGCAGGCGCGGCCCCAGGGCGCGATGGCCGAGCATCGTGACCACCGACGAGTCGACGCCGCCCGAGAGGGCGTTGATCGCCGTCCCATCTCCGACGGCCCGGAGGATTTCATCGACCTTCTGCTCGATGAACACCTCGGGAGCAAGCTCCTGCGCTTGGATCTCGGTGATCATGGGGCCTCCTCATCGCTGCGCGCGGCAGCTTTGGCTCGCTCGGTTCCTGCCCCCACCAGCGGCGGGGCGATCGCGGGCTACGAAGCAGAGAGTACTCGCCGGCCCATCCACCGGGCAACAGGGACCCGCGTCGCGCGGGGACCGCCTGGCCGCCGTGACCCGCTGTCAGTACACGGCGGGCCCTAGCGAGGCCAGGGCGCGCGCGGACTGCGGAGGAGACATGACCCCTACGCCGCACGCATCCGGCAGTCATTGTGTTCTTGATGTAGCGGAGGTCCCGGGATCGGGCGGGATCAGCAGCCGCCAGGGCGTTGACAGCGGGTTCCGTACTGCCCTTGGCGACTCGGATTCATCGATTGTGAGTCGAAGAGTCCTGGTGCATGAGGCGTAACTTGCTTCTTGCCTTACGATTACCCCGCGATTGGCCGCTGCCCCCTCCAAGGCGCGATGGCGGGGAGCAACTCAATGCAAGGGAACCAGTTATCCAGATCGACCCAGTAATCCTCGTTCCACAACCCTCGGGTTACCTGGGCGCCACGCCAGCTTCAGGCTCGCCCGGCCTCAGGATGCGTCGGCGCCCCGGCCAATTGCTGGCGCCAGTCCTGGGCACGCGGGGGCAGGTCCCTGGAAGGCGCCTGCCCCCGCGACTCCGACTAGTAACGGCTGCGACCGCCGCCACCGCTGCCGCCCCTGGAACGGTCTTGGCGCGGCTGCGCCATGTTGACCTTCAGATTCCGGCCCTTGAATTCGCGTCCGTCGAGGTTCTGGATCGCCTTCTGAGCATCTTCAGCCAGAGCCATCTCGACGAAGCCAAAGCCACGTGGCCTGCCGGTCTCGCGGTCCATGACCACCTTGGCCGAGACGACTTCGCCTTGAGAGACGAACAGCTCTTGGAGTTCCGCCTCACCGACGTCGAAGGGGAGGTTGCCGACATACAGATTGCTTGACATGTTCCTAGCACCTTTCTTCTTGGAACGCTTCACCGCACAGAACGCGTACCTTTTTCCGAATGACCAACCCGAGAGCATCCTCAGTGGATCATAGGCAAAATCGCTGGATTCTCGCTCTTTCGCCGATCTCGGAGATACCCACGGGTGATCCCGGAGAGGGAGTGAGAGGCGCCAATACAGCAACGTTTCAGCCGGCAGACCCAGAGTGCGGAATGGAACAGGCTGTGATGAATCTCTTGCGATCTCCTTCCAAGCCCTTAACTCAGGCTTTGAGCCATCCTGCCGGGGAGTCGCAGATCCAGCCCCCCGCGGGGCTCCTTTTGCACAATCGCCCTTCTGGAGCTTCTCGTCCAGTCTTTTCGCACTGAAAGGCACCATGAACGCCGCTGCCCGCGCCTTCAGCCAGACCGCCCAGGTCGCGACCTCAAGCCGGCCCGAGTGTCACCGGGCTGTGACGCGCTAGCCCCTACCCGTTGCAGCGACCGGCTCCTTCTTCGCCCCGCCGGTGAAGTTGGCAGCAGCAGACTCCCAGTTGACGAGGTTGTTGAGGAAGGCGTCGGCGGTCCTCGTGATCATCAGCCGGCCGTGGTCGACGACGAGCCACGTCCAACCCGATCCGAACAACGAGAGGGCCGCTCTGGTGAACTTCTCCTGGAATTGCTCGAATGATCCGAAATCGCGTTCGATGGCCGCCGCCAGCTCGCCATGCGGCGCACGGCCGCCCGTGGGTGCGGTGGGCTGATGAGTCCTGCGTCGACGCCCCGACCCCGGACGCCGGCCTGGACAATCAGGTTCGGACGTGGCGCCGGGTCGTGGAACGGAGGCAGACTTCCGGCCCGCACGCCCCCTGCACCCGTGGGTCAGATCCCTCGATTCTCGGTCTCGAGACTGGCTGCCTGCGTCATCAGGCTTCACCAATCTTCGTGCCACGACCCTCCGATCAAGCTCGATCCATCCCCAGCAACCGCTGCGCCGCCGTGGTCGCCGGCAGCCGTCCCTCGGTCACCTCGCGTTCGAGTTTGGGCAAGAGGTGCGCGACGTCGGGCCGTGCGCGGAAGAGGTCCCACAGCCGCTCCCGCAACAACGCATGCAACCACTCCCGCTCTTGCCCGCTGCGTCGGCGGACCCAGGCGCCGGAGGCCTGGGCGCACGCGCGAAAGGCCTCGACCACGCCCCACGCCTCCGCGATTCCCTCCCCGGTGGCGGCCGAGACGGCAAAGGCACGCGTCTCCCAGCCCTCGGTGGCCGGGCGCAGGTAGTGGAGCGCGCGTTCGTACTCGCCGCGCGCGACCTCGGCGGCAATCCGATTGTCCCCGTCGGCCTTGTTCACGACGATCGCGTCGGCCAGCTCGATCACACCCTTCTTGATCCCTTGCAGCTCGTCGCCCGCCCCGGCGATCAGCAGCAGCAAGAAGAAATCGACCATCGAACGCACCAGAATCTCGCTCTGGCCGACACCGACCGTCTCGACCAGAACGACGTCGTAGCCGGCGGCTTCGAAGAGGAGGATCGTCTCGCGCGTCTTGCGGGCCACGCCGCCCAGCGCACCCCCCGTGGGCGAAGGGCGGATGAACGCGCGCGGGTCGTTGGCCAGGCGCTCCATGCGCGTCTTGTCGCCGAGGATGCTGCCGCCGCTCAGGCTGCTGGAAGGATCGACGGCCGTGACCGCCACTTTTCGGCCGCGCGAGGTGAGGTGGCTGCCCAGCGCCTCGATCAGGGTGCTCTTGCCCGCCCCGGGAACGCCGGTCACCCCGACCCGGATCGATCCCCCGGTGTGCGGCATGAGGGCCTGCAGCACCGCCTGGGCCTTCTCCATGTGCGCCGGGGCATGCGATTCGACGAGGGTGATGGCCCGTGCCAGGATCGTGCGGTCGCCGGAGAGGACGCCCGCGGCGATGGCTTCGGCCGGCATCGCGGCGGCGGCGGGGCCGGCCGGGCGGGAACGGGCGATGTGTCGTGCCCGGCTTCTTGCACTGGCGGCTGTCCCGGTTCCCGGCAGGCCGTCATGGCCGCCGGTGACCCCTTTGCGCACGCGCAGCGTCTTCGACCGGGTCTTGGGCGTCCCGGTGCGTTCGCGCGACCCCACGGGCTTACGCGGTGCGGCACGCTCGCGCGACTGCCCGGGATCACGCTTTCGGGCCCGCTTGGACCCCGCCGCGCGGCGCTTCTCGTTCGATGGCACGCGTCCGCCCTCCCGTCTTGCCCCTCGCCCCGGTCTGCCGGCCTCGGAAGCGAAACTATCCCGGCCGGGGCCGCCCCGCAAACGCACCCTGAGATCCGCGGCGCCGGCGCGCTCGGACGCCCCTACAGAAGGGTCAGCGCGATGGCGTCGCCGCAGCCCGGGCACCGAGCCTCAGGAGATCCGCGTCGTTCGGGTTATGGTAGAGCCCCCGGCGAATCGCCGCGGCCGCGCTGTCCGGGCGCCCGGCGGCGGATTCGATCTGCGCCAGCAGCGCAAATGCCCTCGGGTAATAGGGATTCCACGCGATCGCCTGCTCGCAGAGCTGGGCGGCGGACTCGAAATCGCCCCGCCGCGCGTGGATGCGCGCGAGCGTGACCAGAGCCTCGAAGTAGGCATACCCCGACGGTTGCGCGATGGCCTCCCGATAGGCTTTCTCGGCCCCTTGCTCGTCGCCCCCGGCGAGCAGGTAGTTGCCCGCCGAGAGCAGTACGTAGGGCAGCTCGGGCGCCTCCCGCAGGGCGCGCTCGATCGTCTGGGCATCGGGAGGCCGGGCTTGGCGGGCGAAATCGCGCAGCTCGAGCGTCAACCGCTCGCGTGTGTCCCGGTGGCGGTCGGCCTCGCGATCCCAATCTGCCACGCTCGCGGCCAGATCGGCGCGCCCCGCGCGACTCAGCTCCGTCTCCAGCCCGCGGGCCAGGATCTGGCGCGTGTCGTGCCACAGGTCGCTGCGGACGACGGCCGCGGTCGGATCGGGGTCCAGGCTGTGCGGATAGGCGACGAGCTCCCGCAGGAGCTCCGGCAGCGGGACACCGGGCAGCATTTCCTGCAAAGCCCCCAGCCGGCTCTCGGCGACGGTGCGGATCACCCCCAGCTCGAAGTCGGGTCTCACGCCGCCGGCCGCGTGGCCCATGAACTCCCGGGGCAGGCCGTACTCGAGTCGTACGTTGTCGTCCGTGTTGCGCTCGCGGGTGTCGCGCGTCAGCTCGCGCAGCGCGGTCTCCGCGCCCTGGAAGAAGAACGCGACCTGGAGCGGGTCACGGACGCCGATGCGCGCGTAGGTGCGCCGCACCGGTGGCTGGGCGAAGCGCGTGCGAAACTCCTCCCAGGGAACGCGGATGGCCTGATCGGAGGCCATGACCAGGAAGTCCCCGGGGGTCGTCCGAAACAGGACCACGTGGGCGAAAGCCCCCTGGAGGCCCGCCAGGACCTCGCGGAACGTCCGATCGGTGATGTCGTAGCCCTGGATCCACTGGGCGAAGATGCCGCCGGGTGTCAGCCGCGCGCGGACATCGCGGTAGAAATCGACGGTGAAGAGGTTCGCGATGCCGGCCATCCATGGATTCGAGGGCTCGGAGGTGATGACGTCGTAGATCTCGCCCGAGCACCGCAAGTGGATGCGCCCATCCTCCAGCACCCGCCGCGTGCGGGGATCCCGCTCCGGATTGCCGTTGACCGCGGCGAAGTAGGGCGAGGCGTCGAAGACCGCCTGCTCGATCTCGATCAGGTCCAGACGCTCCACGTCCGCGTGGGCCAGGATCGCCCCCGCCGTCATGCCGCTGCCGTAGCCGATCATCGCGACCTTGCGCGGATGGGCGCAGAAGGAGACGGGCAGGTGCCCGATCAGGAGCTGCGTGTACAGGTCGGGCCCGCTCATGCTCGCATCCGGCTTGCCGGAGATGTACAAGGTCACGTTGCCGGGGCTGCGGTACACGGCCACGGGGGCATTGATCCCATCCCGATAGTAGATCAGCTCCTGCGCGGCCAGACCCTCGGCCGACGGGGCGTTGGGGCCATACGCGTTCTGGTAGAGTCCGAGGTTGTACAGGTGCACATTCCAGCTTGGCACGGCGATGGCCAGCAGCGCCCCGGCGGCCAGCGTTCCCCCGAGATACGCGATCCGCGTCCGCGCGCTGACCCGCGGGGCGCGCGCCAGCAGCAGCGCGCCCAGGCCGACGCTGGCGAGGCCCGCCAGGATCAGCGTCCGCCAGACGCCGATCGCCGGAACGAGCCAGAAGCCGGTCAGCAGGCTGCCGGCGATGCCGCCCGCCGTGTTCAGCATGTAGAGGCGCCCAACGTGTCCCTCCGGGGTCAGCTCCCGTCCCGCCTCGCGGGTGGCGCGCACGGCTGCGGGAAAGAGGGCGCCCATCACCAGGCAGGGCAGGAAGACGACCAAGCCGCAGATGAGGAGCAGGGACGGGGCAAAACCTGCCCCGCCCAGCCCACCGACCATGGACCGAAAGACCTGCGTGTACAACACGGGCAATGAGTTGTACAAGAAGAGCTGGGACAGCGAGATCAGTCCGAGCAGGGTCTCCAGCCCGGCCATGATCCAGAGGCCGGGCCAGCGCGCGCGGGTCACCCAGGGCGAGAAGCAGGCGCTCCCCAATCCGATCCCGGCTAGGTAGATGCCCAGCATCGCGGCGAAGGCGTAGACCGTGGGTCCCAGGGTCAAGCCGAGCAAGCGAAACCAGGCGACCTCGAGCAGCAGGGCCACGAGCCCGGAGATCCCGTACAGCGAGGCGATCCACCACTGGCGCCCCGTCCAGCCCGGGGCCTGGGGGGCGGCCGCCCCGGGCGTGTCGGGCGCGGCGGCCGGGACAACCCTGCCGGCCGCGCCGGGCGTGCCGGTCGCGGTGTGGACGGTGCCCTCGGCGCGCAGATCGGCGATCGCCCCGGTCCGCCGTGCCA
>CAZDKK010000117.1:0-11069 GCA_964506245.1 uncultured bacterium
CTCCCACGCCGATGGCCCCGGCGCGCGCACCTGGGGCCCGGCGCTGGCCGCGGGGCTGCTGCTCGGTGCCGCCGCCGCCTGGCCGGTCCTGCCCGGGCGCTCGCAGCTCGGCGGCGACGACCGCGATAGCGGGGCGGCCTCCGCGGAAGCGCCCAACGTGCTGCTCATCGTGCTCGACACGGTGCGCGCCGATCACCTGGGGCTCTACGGCTACGACCGCGCGACGACCCCGTTCCTCGACGCTTTCGCGCACGGCGCGACCGTCTTCGATCGGGCCATCGCCCCGTCGAGCTGGACGCTGCCCTCGCACGCCTCGCTCTTCACCGGCCTCTTCCCGCAGGAGCACGGCGCCGACACGGCGATCGACGCGGCGGGGATCGCGCTCGAGCACCTCGATCGCGGGTCGCTGGGGGAGGCGCCGGTCGCGGCCCTCTCGGAGGAGGCCGAGACGCTGGCCGAGCGGGTTGCCGAGTTGGGGCTCCACACCGGGGCGATCTGCGCCAACACCTCCTATCTCTACCGGGCCTTCGGCCTCGCCCAGGGCTTCGAGACGTATGTCGATGCGCAACCGATCCGGCGCGCGGCGCGACCCGCGGGGTTTCTCCTGGCTGCCAGCCCGCTGCAGTGGGAGGTGCAGGAGCTGCGCCGGGCGCTGATCGCCAACGAGGTCAGCTACCTGCGCGCCGATGAGGTAACCGACCTGGCGCTGACCTACCTGCGCCCCCGGCACGAGCAGCGCTTCTTCCTCTTCCTCAATTACATGGATGCCCACTTCCCGTTCTGCCCCACCGGGCGCTACGCTCGCCTCTTCCCCGAATCCGACACCGTCTGGAGGATCGCGGCCGAGACGATCCGCAGCCGCGTGCGCGCGCCGCGCCGGCGTGAGGCCGCCTCGCTGCGCGGCCGCTACGACGCCGAACTGCGCCTGGTGGACGATCAACTCCGCCGACTCTTTGCGCGGCTCGAGGCGTGGCAGCTCCTGGATCGGACGCTGGTCCTCATCGTGGGCGACCATGGCGAGGCGCTGGGCGAGCACGGCGACGTCTATCACAACAACGGGGCCTACGAGACGGTGGTTCACGTGCCGCTGCTGCTGCGGCGTCCCGGCCAGACGTCCGCCGCCCGCATCGCGCGCACCACGCCGATCCTGGACGTCTACCCCACCGTGCTGGAAGAGCTGGGGCTGCCGGTGCCGCGCGGGCAACACGGGGTTCACCTGCTCTCGGATGCCCCCCGCGGCCCGGTGGTCACCTACACGGCGCCGTGGCCGCCGCTGGCCCTCGAGCAGCCGCGCTACTACGCTCGCCACCACTGGGGGATCTACCGCTGGCCGTACAAGCTGATCGAGCGCAGCGACGGCAGCCGCGAGCTCTACGATCTGAGCGCCGATCCCGAGGAGTTCCACGACCTCAGCGCGGGGCTGCCGGAGCGTGTGCAGGAGCTGAGCGATTCGCTCGCGGTCCACCGGGCGGGGCTGGCGCCCCGCTTCACGCGCACCGATGCGCAGACGGACCCCGAGACCCTGGAGCGCGTGCGCGGTCTGGGTTACATCCGCTGACGTTGCCGGCGCGTCCGGAAGTGGGCCGCCAGCGCCTCGGCGCCGCGCGCGTTGAGCACCTGATCCGCGGTGAGCCAGCCCTTGCGCGCCGTGGCGAGGTTGTCGGCCACCACGCGCAACCCGCTGGCCGAGTGGGCATCGGGGTTGATGCAGATGGGGATGCCCCGCCCCGTGGCCTCGCGCAGCATGCGCCAATCGAGGTCGAGCCGCTCGGGCCGGGCATTGAACTCGATCGCCACGCCCGCCCCGGCCGCCGCATCGAGCAGCCTGTCCCAGTCGAGCGGGTAGGCCTCGCGCTCGAGCAGCAGCCGTCCGGTGGGGTGGGCCAACAGCGTGGTCTCGGGCTGGTGCAGCGCCGCGACGATCCGGCGTGTCATCGCGTCGCGATCCTCCCCCGTGGGCGTGTGGATCGAGGCGATGACGAAGTCGAGACCCGCGAGCGCTCCGTGCGGCAGATCCAGGGCCCCGTGGGGCAGGATGTCGCACTCGATGCCGTGGAAGATCCGCAGGTCGGGAAAGGTCGCCTGCACGGCCAGGAGCTCCTCGCGCTGAGCGCGCAGCCGTACGGCGTCCAGACCGCGCGCGTAGAAGGCCGAACGGCTGTGGTCGGCGATGCCGATGTACGACCAGCCCTGGTCGCGAGCTGCCGCGGCGATCTCGGCGATCGTGTTGCGCCCGTCGCTCCACTGGGTGTGGACGTGCAGCGCGCCGCGTAGCTGCTCCGCGGTGATGAGCTCCGGCAGCCGGCCGTCGCGCGCCGCGGCGATCTCTCCCCGACCCTCACGCAGCTCGGGCGCCACCCAGCCCAACCCGGCCCGTTCGTAGATCTCCCCCTCGGTCCGCGGCAGCCAGGGGCCGGGGCCGCCGGCCGCCGCACCGAGCGCGGGGTCCGCCAACCGCGCCAGCACGCCGCGCACGTGACCCGCCGAGCCGGTCTCGAGAAAGAGGCGGCCGGCGAAGCGGGACGCCTCCACCACGATCAGCCGTTCGCGCGGCGCGTCGCGCTGAACGATGCGCAGCGTGTCGGGCGCCAGGGGATCCGGGTAGGCAGCCCCGGCCAGCGTGGCCAGCCGCCCCAGCACCACGGCGGGGTCGTCGGCGGCGATGACCCACACCAGCTCGTCGATGACCTCCCAGGCGCGGCGCAGGCGGCCGGCGCGCTCGATGGCCAGGAGACCCTTGGTGCGCGCGAACAAGGCCTCGCGCTCGGCGGCCCGCGCCAGCGCGGCCGAGCGCAGCCAGCGCCCGTGCCCGTGGCGGCGGTGGCGCAGCGTGGCCAGCAGGCGTTCCTCGATTCCCGGCGAAAAGCCCGGCAAGGCCGCCAGGCGACCGCGCCGGCACGCGCGTTCGAGTTGGCCGAGCGTGACGATGCGCTCGCGGTCCCACAGCGTGCGCACGCGCCGCGGGCCGAGGCCCGGCACGCCGAGCAGGTCGAAGAGCCCCGGGGGAATCTGCATCATCAGCGCCTCGAGGTCCGCGGCGCTCCCGGTGTGCTCCAGGCGGCGCAGCCCGGCGGCGACCTCGGGTGCCAGTCCAGCCGCGAGCGGACCGGAGCCCGCGAGGTATGCCCGCCACGCCGCCGGCGAGGCGGCGGCGATCGCGCGCGCGGCCGCCCGATAGGTCGCCGCGCGGGCGGTCTCGCCGAGCAGGGTCAGGGCCAAGGTCATGCGCCGCAGGTAGCGGGCAGCGTGAGCCAGTTCCAGCGCCATCAGGCGAACTTGACCACGGTGTCGACGACGTGCTCGATGCCGGGCGCGATCTGCGCCACGTTCTGCCCGAGCATGTAGGCCGGGGTCGAGACGATGCGATGGGTGCGATCGGTGTGGATCTCATCGACGCGGCGCATGACGTGCACGGCGCCGAAGGCCGCGATATCCGCGGCCACGCCGGTGTCATCGCCGACGGTGACCTCGACGGCGATGCCCTGGTCGCCAAACACCTTCGCGACCAGCACGGGTGCGATACAGATCGCCCCGATCGGCTTGCCCTGGGTGTGCATGGCCAGGAGCAGCTCCGCGACGTCGGGCCGCACGCGCATGGCGCGACCCTGGAGCCCGTAGTCGCACAGGTTGACCGCGGCCCCCAGGCCCCCCGGCACGATGAGTCCGCTGAGTTCCTCGGGGCGGATGCGGGCGAGGGGAGTGATCTGCCCGCGGGCGATGCGAGCCGACTCGACGAGCACGCTGCGCTCGCCCGCCATCGGCTGGCCGCTCAGGTGGTCGATCACGCGGGTCTGGGGCATCTCCGGCGCGATGCAGACGCGCTCGACCCCGCGCTGGTCGAGGTAGAGCAGGGTGAGGACCGCCTCGTGGATCTCGCTACCGTCCTTGACCCCGCACCCGCTGAGCAGCACGCCGATCCGTTTCATCTTCACTTCCTCCGCCGGTGGGGCATACTCCCCACGACCCCGCCGGGCCCCCAGGCCTCCAGCAGGCGAGGGGGACCACGGCCACGACATTACCCCGCCCCGCTGCCCCCCTCAAGCTGCGGCGGCGGAAGCCTTGCGAGGGGAGCGCATGCCGAGCCTGCCGTTTCCGCCGCCGCTGCCGGCGGCGCGGGCTTTCGACCTGGTCGGGCTGGGGGCGAATGCCTGCGATCGCCTGCTCATCATCCCGCACCACCCCGCGCCCGGGGAGAAGGTCCGCTTTCAGCGCTTGCTCCTGCAGGGCGGCGGCCAGACGGCGACGGCCCTCGTCACCGCCGCGCGGCTCGGGTGCCGCGTCCGCTATCTGGGTGGCTTCGGCGATGATGCCGCCGGCGAGCTTTCGCTGGCTCAGCTGCGGGATGAGGGGATCGATGTGGAGGGCGTGCGCGTCCGTCCCGGGGGGCTCTCGCAACAGGCCTACATCCTGGTCGACGCAAGCACCGGCGAGCGCACGATCCTCTGGGGTCGCAGCGAGGGCATGATCGTTGCGCCGGACGAGCTCGAGCCGGGGCTCGTCACGGCGGGCCGGATGCTGCACACCGACGCCCAGCAGCCGCTCTCGGCCGCGTGCGCGGCGCGCTGGGCGCGGGCGGCCGGCATGCCGGTCCTGGCCGACCTGGAGCCGGTCCGACCGGGACTGGAGGAGTTCCTCCCCGAGGTGGACATCCTCATCGCGGCCGAGGAGTTCCCGCGCGCCGCGACCGGTGCGACCGGCCTGCGCGAGGCGTTGCTCGCGCTCCGCGAGCGCACGCGCGGCGGCCTGGTGATGGCCACCCTGGGCGCGCGCGGCGTTGCACTGCTGGCCGGTGACCAGCTGGAGCTCTTCGGCGCGTATGCGGTCGATGCCGTGGACACGACCGGGGCGGGGGATGTCTTCCACGGGGCCTTCGCCGTGGCCTGCCTGCGGGGCCTGGCTCTGGCGGAGGCGATCGATTTCAGCCAGGCGGTGGCTGCCCTGAAATGCCTGGCGCTGGGGGGCCGCACGGGTATCCCGCGCTCCCTCGAGGAGGTGGAGCGCTTCCGGCGCCAGACCCCCCACCGGCCGGCCGGGCCGGCCTGAGCGCCGCCCGAGGCCGGCCGGGCACGGGCGCCCGGCGAATCCTTGACAGGCCTGCGGAACCAGAATAGCCTATTGGATTTATATGGGCACAACGAACTCAAAGGTCGGGTTGCACCCCGGCCCGCCGGTGGGGACTGCGTCCGCGCCACATGCCCACGAAGCCGGACAACCTGGAGGCCAGGTCGCCATGCGATCCGAGCGGTTGCTGGACCGAATCGACGGTCCACGCGACCTGAAGCAGCTGACATCCGAGCAACTCGACCCGCTCTGCGCCGAGCTGCGCGAGCTGATCATCGACACCGTGCGCCGCACGGGTGGCCACTTGGCGCCCAGCCTGGGCGTGGTGGAGCTGACCGTCGCCCTGCACCGCGTCTTCGACTCGCCCCGGGACAAGATCGTCTGGGACGTCGGCCACCAGTGCTACGCGCACAAGATCCTGACCGGGCGCCGCGCGGCCTTCGGATCCCTGCGCACCCTGGGGGGACTGAGCGGCTTCTGCCGCCGGCAGGAGAGCCCGCACGATGCGTTCGGGGCGGGGCACGCCAGCACATCGATCTCGGGCGCATTGGGCATCGCCGCGGCGCGCGACGCGCTGGGCCAGAGCTTCCACGTCGTCGCGGTGATCGGCGACGGCGGGCTGTCGGGAGGCCTGGCGTTCGAGGGTCTCGATGCGGCGGGCGAGGAAGAGCGCGACCTGATCGTTGTGCTCAACGACAACAACATGTCGATCTCGCCCAGCGTGGGCGCCCTCTCGCGCCACCTGACGGACATCATCACCCACCCGCTGTACGAGAAGGTCAAGCGGGAGGTCTGGGAGCTGACCCAGAAGCTGCCCCGCGTCTCCCACTCGGTGCGCCAGATCGTGCGGCGCATCGAGGAGAGCCTCAAGGGGCTGATCACCCCCGGCCTCTTCTTCGAGAATCTCGGCTTCCGCTACCTCGGCCCGGTCGACGGCCACGACCTGCGCGAGCTGGTCACCGTCTTCGAGAAGGTCAAGCGCATGCGCGGCCCGATCCTCATCCACGTCCGGACCCAGAAGGGCAAGGGGCTGGCCGACGCCGAGGATGATCCGCGCAAGTATCACGGCATCGCGCCGGTCGACTGCGAGAGCGGCAAGCTCGAGCCGGTGGCGCCGGGCCCCAGCTTCACGCAGGTGTTCGGCTCCTCGCTCGTCGAGCTGGCCGAGCGGCGCCCGGAGGTGGTCGCGATCACGGCGGCGATGTGCGATGGCACGGGCCTCACCGAGTTTGCCGGTCGCTTCCCCGAGCGCTTCCACGACGTGGGGATCGCCGAGGGCCATGCGGTCACCTATGCGGCTGGGCTGGCCTCCCAGGGGATGCGCCCGGTCGTCGCCATCTACTCGACCTTCCTGCAGCGCGCCTTCGACCAGATCGTGCACGACGTCGCGCTGCAGCGCCTGCCGGTCGTCTTCGCGCTCGACCGCGCGGGGCTGGTGGGGGAGGACGGGGCCACGCACCACGGGGCGTTCGACCTCGCCTACCTGGGCCCGATCCCGGGCTTGGTCGTGGCGGCGCCGCAGGACGGACGCGAGTTGCGCGACCTGCTGGCCACCGCGGTGGCCCACGCCGAGGGGCCCTTTGCCATCCGCTACCCGCGGGCGACGGTGCCCGATCCCGATGCGCTCGAGCAGAGCCCGCAGCGGCTGCCCATCGGGGAGTGGGAGGTCCTCTCGCCCGGCAAGGCGGGCGCGTTCCTGGCCGTCGGGACGATGGTGGACGTCGCTCGGGCGGCGGCCGAGGAGCTGTCGCGCGACGGCTTGTGCCTGGGCGTCGTCAACGCGCGCTTCATCAAGCCGCTCGACCTTTCCCTGCTGGAACGTCTGGCCGCCCACAGCAAGGTGCTCGTCACCATCGAGGAGGGGGCGCTGGCGGGCGGTTTCGGGTCGATGGTGGCGGCGGCCCTGGCGGATCTGGGACTGCCTGCGGACATGGCACCCCACCTGGTGCGCCTGGGGCTGCCGGATGCTTTTGTGGAACACGGCGGGCGCCCGCAGCTGCTCGAGCTCGTGGACCTGACGCCGGAGCGCGTGGCCGAGCAGGTCCGCCGGGCGGTGCCCAGCCTGGTGCGGCGCCGGGCCCGGGTCGGCGGCACATTGACGGCGGCGCCGAAGTGATCTGTTTCCCCCGGCCACACGCCGGGGCGCCACAGGGAGGTCGTTCATGGAGAGGGTGGTGATCCTGGGTTCGGGTCCGGCGGGCTTGACCGCGGCCACCTACGCGGCGCGGGCCAAGCTGGAGCCGCTGCTGGTGGATGGGCTCCAGCCCGGCGGGCAGCTCATGATCACGACCGAGGTCGAGAACTTCCCCGGGTTTCCCGACGGCGTGCAGGGGCCGGAGCTGATGAGCCTCCTGCGCCGGCAGGCCGAGCGCTTCGGGACGCGCATCATCGACGGCAGCGTGGTCGACGTCGACCTGGCCGGCCGCCCGCTGAAGGTCCGCCTCGAGAGCGGGGAGACGATCGAGAGCGCCACGCTCATCGTCGCCACCGGCGCCTCGGCCAAGTGGCTCGGTCTCGAGTCCGAGACGCGGCTGCGCGGGGCGGGGGTGAGCGCCTGCGCGACCTGCGACGGCTTCTTCTTCGCGGGCAAAGAGGTCGTGGTCGTGGGCGGCGGCGACACCGCCATGGAGGAGGCCAACTACCTCACGCATCACGCGAGCAAGGTGACGATCGTCCACCGGCGCGACGAGTTTCGCGCCTCGCGCTACATGCAGGAGGCGGTGCGCCACAACCCCAAGGTCGCGATCATCTGGGATTCGGTGGTCAGCGAGGTGCTCGACGTCGAGGCGGGCCACGTGACCGGCGTGCGCCTGCGCAACGTGGAGACGGACGCGGAGTCGATCTATCCGTGCGACGGCCTCTTCCTGGCGATCGGCCACCAGCCCAACACCGAGCCCTTCCGCGGCAAGCTCGACCTCGACTCCGCGGGCTACATCATCACGATGCCACGCACCACGCAGACGAACGTGCCGGGCGTCTTCGCGGCCGGCGACGTCGCCGACTCCCGCTACCGACAGGGCGTGAGCGCGGCCGGCACCGGCTGCATGGCGGCGATCGATGCCGAGCGGTTCCTGGCGGGTGAGCCGCCGGATCTACACCGAAAGGTGTGAGCGCCATGGGTCAGCCGCTGCCGAAGGACCAGACCCAGAAGCCGCAGCCGCCCGAGAGCGCTGGGCCGGCGCAGCCGGAGGCGGGCGAGCGGCGCCGCATCCTGATCTACGGCCACGAGACCCTGCGGCGCATCTCGGCACCGGTCGCGGAGGTCGATGACAGCGTGCGCCGCTTGGTCGAGGCGCTGTTGGCGACCATGTACGGCGCGCCGGGCATCGGCCTGGCCGCGCCGCAGATCGGGGAGCTCAGGCGCGTCATCGTGGTCGATCCGTCGCGCATCGACGAGGCCGGGCGCCAGCTGGCCCTGATCAACCCCGAGATTCGCGAGTTCGATGGACTGACCGAATACGAAGAGGGCTGCCTGAGCGTGCCCGGCATCTACGCCGAGGTGCGCCGCCCGGAGCGGATCCTGGTGCGGTACCTCGACCCGGAGGGCCGGCAGCGCGAGGAGGAGTACGACGGGGTCATGGCCCGGGTGATCCAGCACGAGCACGATCACCTCGAGGGCAAGCTCTTCGTCGACCACCTCAGCCGCATGCGCCGCACCCTGCTCATGAAGAGGCTGCGCGAGCTCGAGGAGCGATCGCGCGAGGGATAGCGCGGACCGAGGATGCGCACCCGCGGGCCGGCGCGTGCCCACCCGCGGTCGCGTCGCATCCTCGGGGAGATCGCCGATGAGGACAAGGGAAGGTCAGCACTCCGCGGGCGGTTCCCCGGACGCCGCGGCGGCTCCGTGCTGGCACGTCGGCCTCGACGTGGGGTCGACCGCCGTCAAGGCGGTGGCCCTCGAGGCGGGCAGCGGGCGCATTCTGCACCGCGCCTACCTGCGCCACGGCACGCGCCAGGCGGACGGCACCGTGCGCCTCCTGCGCGACCTCGAGCAGGCCCACCCCGGCCTCCTGCGCGCGGCGCGCATCTTCTTCACCGGCAGCGGCGGTCGGGCGCTCGCCCGGCGCGTCGGCTGCCGCGCGGCGCAGGAGGTGAACGCGGTCGCGCTCGCGGTGGAGCGGTTGCACCCGCAGGCCGGCAGCGTGATCGACCTGGGCGGCCAGGATGCCAAGATCATCATCTGGCAGCGCGATGCCCGCAGCGGCCGGCGCCGCAAGTTCTTCAGCATGAACGACAAGTGCGCCGGCGGCACGGGCTCGGTCATCGACCGCATCGGCAGCAAGCTGGGCATGACCCCCGAGGATCTCGCGGCCATGCGCAGCAATGGCCGCCGGATCCACCCGGTCGCCGCGCGCTGCGGGGTCTTCGCGGAGACGGACATCAACGGCCTGCAGAAGCAGGGCGTGCCGCGCGATGAGCTCCTGGCCTCGCTCTTCGAGGCGATCGTCCAGCAGAACCTGAGCGTCCTGACCCGCGGCGCGACGCTCCTGCCGCCGGCACTCCTGGTCGGCGGGCCCCACGCCTTCCTGCCCGGTCTGGTCGACGCCTGGCGCAGCGCGCTCGCGCCCCTCTGGCGCGAGCGCGGGATCGAGCTGCCGGCGGGCGCGACGATCGAGGAGCTGGTGCGCGTTCCCGAGGACGCCTGCTACTTCGCCGCGCTGGGCGCCGTCTACTACGGCCTCGCGGCGCAGGAGAACGGCGGGCCGCAGCCGCACGGCCTCGCGGTGCTGCAGCAGCTCGAGCGGGGCGCCTCCTCGCCGGCCGACGCGGCGAGTGAGCCGGGCCTGATCGCCTCGGCGCAGGAGCGTGCGGAGCTGGACCGCGTGGCGCGCCAGGCCGTTCCGGCCGGGCTGGGGGGCGGCAACGGGGGCGGGCCGCGGACCCTGGAGGTCGTGATCGGGCTGGACGCGGGTTCGACCTCGACCAAGGCCGTGCTGCTCGACCTGGGCGGGACCCTGCGCGCCAAGGCCTATCGGCTCTCGGGCGGAGATCCCCTGGAGGACGCCCGCGCGGTGCTCGGGGATCTCGAGCGCCAGGCCGGCGAGGCGGGGGCGACGCTGCGGGTGCGCGGCCTGGGAACGACCGGCTACGCCAAGGACATGCTGGGCGGGCTGCTGGCCGCGGATCTGCTCTTGGTCGAGACCGTGGCGCACACCCGCAGCGCGCTGGCGGCGCAACCCGACGTCGAGGTCATCGTCGACGTCGGCGGGCAGGACATCAAGGTGCTCATCGTGCGCGAGGGGCGGGTGCGCGACTTCCGGCTGAACAGCCAGTGCTCGGCCGGCAACGGCTACTTCCTGCAGAGCACGGCCCAGCGCTTCGGCATTCCGGTGGAGCAGTTCGCCGAGCACGCCTTCCGCGCGCAGCGCTGCCCGCGCTTCAACGTCGGCTGCGGCGTCTTCCTCGAGGCCGACATCGTCAACTGCCAGCAGCTCGGCTGGCAGCCGAGCGAGATCCTGGCCGGCCTGGCGCGCGTCCTGCCGCGCAACGTCTGGCTGCACGTGGTGGGCGAACCCAACCTCGAACGGCTGGGTCGCACCTACATCCTGCAGGGCGGCACGCAGCGCAACGCCGCGGCGGTCAAGGCGCAGATCGACTTCATCCGCGCGCGTGTGCCCTCGGCGCGGATCACCGTGCACCCGCATGCCGGCGAGTCGGGGGCGATCGGGGTCGGGCTGGAGATCCTGCGCCGGGGCGTGGGTGAGCGCAGCCGCTTCATCGGTTTCGACGCGGTGCGCTCGCTGGCGGTCACCGCCCGGCAGGATGAGTCCACGCGCTGCCAGCGTTGCGCGAACCGCTGCGCGCGCACCGTGCTCGAGGCGCGCGTCCCGGGCGGCGCGACGACCCACTTCGTCATCGCCTCGTGCGATGCGGGGCGGATCCTGGAGCCGCCGCGCGGGAGGGAGGAACGCGGGACTGCGGCCGCGGGCGATGGACCGAACGCCGGCCCGGGTCGGGCGCGCGGGCCGCGAACCGGGCGCGACTTCTCGCGCCGGGCCGCGCGCCTG
>CAZDKK010000118.1:0-10723 GCA_964506245.1 uncultured bacterium
CTCGACCAGCGCCAAAGGGAAAGGTCTACCTCGGGGGGAATCGTCTGCCCTGCAGATACGCGCGGATGCCGGCTTGACACCCCCCTGGAGCGTTGATATACTTTGGCCGTGCAAGCTGGCAGTGGAAGAACTGCAGAAAGGGGGTGCTCAAGCAGCAAGGCTTCTAACCGTTGGGACTTCTTTGGACTACGCATCTGAAGCTCGGTTCCGGCGAGCACGCGCGAACCGGGATCGGGCTGAAACCCTTGGGAGGTTTGAGGGATGAAGAAGCTTCTGAGTGCAATGGTAGTGCTTGCACTTGTCAGCGGTGCCGCTTGGGCTAGCATACCTGACCCCGACTACTGCACGGTCCAGCCAGGTGATGCCATGGCCTACCCGCGGATTCTCGGGGTCCCGGCCACCACTGGTGGTTCTCCGTACTGGGATCTCAACATCCACGTGGCGGCCTTCGGTGGCATCTCCCTGCCCAACGCTTACGTTGAGGTCATCTTCGACGTGAGCTGCGAGGACCTTTGCTCGTGCACCGGTCTCGATCTGAACGGCTACACCAATGCCAGCGGCAACATCAGCTTCCAGGTGAAGCTGGGTGGTTGCTGCGAGGCAACGGCTGCGGCCATCATCCTGGCGGATTCAGTGCCTATTCGCCAGTATGAGTTCGTCGTCAGCCCGGACCTCACGAGCCCGCTGGGCGGTGGTGACTGCAACGTCGCTCTGGCCGACTTCAGCACCTTCGGTTCTCACTATGGCGGCGGCGGCGGCTGCACGGACTTCAACGGGGACAACCTCACCGGCGTCGGTGACCTGGTTGTCTTCGGCGGTGGCTGGGGTAAGAACTGCCCGCACTAGTGCAGTGATTCCACTGGAAATCGGCTCGGGCCTCACGGCCCGGGCCGGTTTTTTTATGCCGCCGAGGCCCGGTCGCCTTCCGCACGGCACGCGCGCCGCGCGGCCCCACTGAAGGGCGAGAGGACGCGAGCCGAACTTGAGACCGGAGACGGGGTACGATAGAAGCTCCGTACGTGAGCCGCTGCCGTTGCGCAGGCGGCCATGACGCAGGGAAGACCCGAGGAGGAAGTCAGGCGAATGAGGGCGATCGGCCGCGTCTGCGCGGGCACGGTTCGGACCATGGCGATCCTGGTCTCTGCTGCCGTGACCCAGCTCCCCGCAGGGGAGGCGCACGCCCAGTTCGGCCCGCACGCGAACGGGGTGCTCGTGCCCCACATCCAGCCAGGCCTCGAGTACAGCTCCGGCCAGACCTACGAGGGGCTATGTGAGCTGCGCAGCTGCGAGGACGCGGTCGTGGCCGGCGTGGTGCCCTCCGGCGACGAGATCTCGGCCCAGGTCTTCTATGTGATCGCCGGCCTGGAGGACTGCCCCGGTCCGCTCTGCCTCGGCGGGGTCGACTTCGGCTTCGAGAACTACGACGCTTCCGCGATCGCCATCGTGGCCGACGGCCTGTGCAACGAGGGGTACCTCGCCCTGCCGACCGAGGGATGGCCCGGACCCAATGAGGGCGTGGCGCTTGTCTTCGAGCCCTGCAGGCGGCAGAAGATCGTGGAGGTGGCCTGGTTTGCGGCCTACGTCTACGCCGCGGGGGTTCTGCCCCTCGGGCCCGATCCCAGGACTCACTACGCTGCCTTCGCTGAGGGTGAGGCCAGCCCGACCATCGAGGACCGTCTCGAAGACTACCAGCTCGGCGTCTTGGCCTTCGGACAAGCGGGCTACAACCCCTGCGGGGTGGCTGACCCCGAGGGCGCCTGCTGCCTCGCCGGTCGCTGCAAAGAGGTCACGCGCAGCGACTGCGACTTCGAGGGCGGGATCTTCTACGGCGAGAACACGAACTGCTTCCCCAACCCCTGTGACCCCCCTCAACCCACCACCTGGGGTCGGGTGAAGCTGACCTACCAATGAGGCGCGCGGTCCGTTGGAGCGCGCCCGTCACCACCGGCCCCGGGCCATGGAACTCCGTTGCGCTCATCAGCATCCGCCCGCGGTCCGACGGTGCGCCCGGGGGCCGGGCCGGTCCCCGCAGCGCAGAAAAACCTTGAGTGATCCGCCGGGCTGACGTAATAGGATAAGGACCCTTTGTCGCAGGAAGGAGTCCTGCATAGACTTGGGTTTGGGAAGGGTTGCCCCGCCGGGGCAGCCCGGGTGATCCCCAATCCCCACGTTCAAGGAGGTTGTGCTGATGAGACGGGCCATCTGGGTGCTTGCCGCAACGGTCCTCCTGGGACCCGCGGCCATGGGAGCAGAAACCAATCTGGCGGGTGGGGCGCTGGTCACCCACTATGTGCCGGAGGTTCCGTACTCCACGGAACCGCCGGCGTGCGGGGATTGGTGCTGCGGCTACGACGACTACGCGATCTCGGATCCTCTGCACGAGAACATCCGCATCGACGGTCCGGCCGGAGCCATCTGGTACGTTCTGGCGGCGTGGAGTGAGCCGAAGGTCTGGTGCGGTACGGAGTTCGGCTTCGGCAACTACGACCCCGGCGTGTGCACGATCGACGAGAGCGGCTACTGCGTCCCGGTCTCGGGGCTCGAGATCTCGACCGAGGGCTGGCCGGGCCCGAACCAGGGCACGGCCATCACGACGACCGGGACCGACTACTGGACCGGCAACTGGGTTCCGGTCTACTACTTCGTGAGCTACGTCTACGCCGTCGCCGGGCAGATTCCGATCGCGGCCGATCCGACGACCTCGTTCGTCGGATTCTCCAACTGCGAGAACCCGACGCAGTCCTATCCGGTCGATGAGAACTCGGAGGCCTGGTACTACCGGGGAGCCATGGGCTTCAACACGGACGGTATCCGGGCGGCGCCCAGCGTCGTTCCGCAGGCGGTCTGCTGCGTCGGCACCTCGTGCCTGATCCAGACCGAAGCGGCCTGCGATGACCTGGGCGGCGAGTGGCACCCCGAGTGGCCCGAGAGCTGCGATCCGAATCCCTGCGATCCAGTCCACCCCTGCTGTTTCGGGACGACCACGCTCTCGTGCGGGCTGCTCACCCAGAGCTTGTGCGCGAGCAGACCCGGCCCCGGCGTGTGGCACCCGGAATGGGATAGCTGCGATCCCGACCCCTGCAAGGTCGCGGCCTGCTGCGTGGGCGAGACCTGCACAGAGCTCACCGAGCTGGAATGCGTGAACGCCTCGGGCATCTGGCTGGAGACGGTCGAAGGCTGCGATCCCAATCCGTGCCTGACCTACGTTTGCTGCATTCCATCGCAGCCGTGCCAGAACCTGACCGAGGACGACTGCCTCGCCATCACGGGGGCGACCTGGCACGAGGGGTACAAGTGCAACGACCCGGGCGTCGAGTGCGATGCCCTCGGAGCCTGCTGCCTGGATGCGGATCCGTACTGCGTCCTCACGTGGGAGCAGGGGTGCCTGGATCTTCACCCGGAGGTCACGCCTCCGTTCACACCTGGGCAGGTTTGGCACCCGGGGGGCGACTGCCAGGTTGGCAACCCGTGGTGCCACCCGAGCCCGGTCGAGGAGACGACCTGGGGTCGGATCAAGCAACTCTACCAGTAGGGCGCCCGAGCACGGGTGCGAGCGCTCCCCCGGTCTCCGATGGCCCGTGGGGGGAGCGAGTTGCTGACCGCACGCGGGTTGACCCAGAGCCTGCGTGGCGATCATGACGTGATGCGGAGAGGATCCCGGTGAACGGGATCCTCTCCGCGTCTCTGGCCGGGAGAACCGACCGAGGGCGAAGAGGGAACCCGCGGAGCTGCGACCGGTCCTGGAACCGGGGCAGAACGGAGGGGAGGGCGTACCGTGCGGTGGAGCCGCGCACTCTGCGCATTGATGCTCGCCACCGCGCTGGGCTGCGCGTCGCGCGAAGAGCAGGGCGGGCGCGTGCTCGTCGTCGGTCTCGACGGAGCCACATGGGATCTGATCCAGCCGTGGATCGACCGCGGGGATCTGCCCAACCTGCAGCGGTTCCAGCAGAGCGCGGCGTGGGGCGTGCTGGGCAGCAGCGTGCCCTACCTCTCGCCCCCCGCCTGGGCCACGGCCGTCACGGGCGTCAATCCGGGGCGCCATGCCATCTACGACTTTCAGCGCCGCCTGCCCCAGGATACGGTGGTCGTGAACGAAACCTCCAAGAGCCGCCGCGCTCAGCCCATCTGGCGGATTCTGGAGCCCACCGGCAAACGCATGCTGCTGATGAACATCCCGATGACCGATCCGCCGGATCGCGTGAACGGTCTCTTCATCGCCGGCTTTCCCCACCTCGACAAGACCGGATTCACCTACCCCGCGGAGCTGGAACAGCAGCTCGGCGACTACCCGCTCGATCAGCTGGAAATGCGCCTGGTGGCCGGCACCGAGGACAGCATGTTGACCTTCTACAGCCACGACCTCGCGAGCCGGCTGCGCATCACCCTCGACTGGCTGAAGAAGGAGCCCTACGACCTGCTCTGGATGGTCTTCACCACGCCGGACCGCATCCAGCACACCTTCTACAAGTTCACCGATCGGGAGAACCCGAACTACGATGCTGCCCAGGCAGCTCGCTACGGGCCGGGGATCCACGACCTGTGGGTCGAGCTCGATCGAGCCCTGGGGGAGATCCTCGCGGCGGCCGGACCGGAAACGACGACGCTGCTGCTCTCCGATCACGGCTTCGGGCCCATGCGCTACGACCTGAAGCTGATGAACTACCTGAAGCGCCCGGGATCCTCGCTGAGCGAGCGCGAGGCATCGCACGTCTACGTGCTGGACCGCTCCGATGCCGCCCGTATCTACATCGCGCGCTCGTCGCACGATCGGCGGGCGCAGCTCAACGAGAGCGAGGCGCGGCGCGTCCGCGGCAAGATTGTCGACGAGCTGCGGCGTGCGACCGACCCGCGCACCGGCCGCAGCGTTTGCGAGCGCGTCTGGGTGAACGAGGAGGTCTTTGCCGGCCTACACGCCGAGAAGGGCCCCGACGTGGTCGTGCTACCCGCCGAAGGGTACTTCTTGATCCTCGGCGATCTGAATCCCACGCCTGGAGCGGCCTACATGGCGCCCCACACGCCCCTGCTCTCGGGGTGGCACCGCATGAACGGCGTCTACGCCCTCGCCGGTCCGCACATCAGCCCCGGGCGGCGCGACCGAGACGCGGAGCGGGCCTACACGCTGACGGACATCGTGCCCACGCTGCTCTACCTGCTGGGGGAGCCGATCCCCGAGGGTCTGGATGGGGAGCTGATGCGCGGGGTGATCGATCCGGCCTACCTGCAGGAGCATCCGCCGCGCGCGAGCGCCCCGCTCGAGGAGGAGGACCGGCAGCTCACGCCCGAGGAGCTGGAGCAGCTCAGGCACCTGCAGAGCACGCCCTACATCGGCAGCTGAGAGCGCAGCTGGTCGCGGAGGCGTTCGAGGGCTGCGCGGTTGCGATCATCGGCCGCCTGCCCCAGGCTCCACTCGACCAGCTCCAGCGCCTCCGCCTTCCGGCCCGCGCCCAGCAACGCCTGGGCTGCGTACTGCGTCGTCAATGCTCGCCCGGGAGCGCTCCGCACCACCTGCGTGAGTAACCCAGCCGCCTCCGCCGCCCGATCTGCCTGCAGCAGGTACGACCCCCGCAGGTAGAGGGCCAGGAGTTGGTCGGGGAAATGCTCCAGGGCCGCCTGCGTCAGGCTGTCGCCCTTGGCGAAGTTCTTCGCGCTCATGGCCAGCCGGAAATCGAGGCCGAGCTTCCACAGGTCGCTCTCCTCGGGCGGCATCATCTCCGCCGGGAGCACCATGGTGGACGTCTCACGCTGTGCTCGTTCGACGGTCATGAGGTTGACCTGCGCCACCTGGTAGTCCGGGTAGATCTCGAGCGCCCGTTTGAGCGCCGCGGTGGCCACGTCATAGCGGCCCCGCATGATGGCGATCGTGCCGAGCTGGTTGAGGTAGAGCACATTGTTGGGATGGCGCGCGAGGAGCCGCAGTGAGGTCGACTCGGCCGCGGCCTGCTCGCCCTGCGTGCGCAGCACCTCGGCCAGCCCGTAGAGCGCGGTGGGGCAATCGGGGTCGATCTGCAGCGCCTCCCGGTAGGCGTCCGCCGCGGCGCGGGGAAGCTCCTCCTGGACGAGCACCGCGGCCAGGTCAGCCCGCACCATCGCATTGCGCGGGTCTCGGCGGGCGGCAAGCTGCAGCAGCCCCATCGCGCCCTGACGCTCCTGCCGCTTCAGCAGGAGCCCGGCCTCGGTCCGCAGGTCCTCGGCGGGGTTGTCGTGACGGCGTGCCACCGCTGGCAGGTCGAGCGCCGAGAGGATCGCCACGGCGAGGATGATCAGCGCCCCGATCCGCGCCCGGCGTTCGGACCGGGCGGCTGCCGTGATGGGCCGCCAGTCCGCCAGCGCCACGGCCGCCAAGGGCATGGCGGCCAGCAGCAGATACCACCGGCTGGCGCACGATTGCAGCCCGAGCAGATTGGCCGCGACCAGCGCGAGGATGGGCGGGAGGAAGGCCGCCCGTCGCGGGTCCGCGCGCAGATGCCACAGCCCCGCGAGGATGAGCAGCAAGTAGATCGGGAAGATGAACACACCCCAGATCAGGATCGGGGAGGCCCGGCCGAGCACCAGGCGCGGCGACACCGGGTCGGGCACCTCGCGGCCGTTGATCAGGTAGAGCGCGCGGCAGATGAGCGAGCGCAGGAATTCCAGCGGTCGCTCCACCAGGCGTCGCACGCTCTGTCCGAGGAAGAAGCGGGCCTGACCCCACTCGCCGAGGGTGCGCGCGACGCCCTCGTTCGCTTCCGCCTGCGCCCCGCCGGGTGAGAGCCAGGCGGGCGGCTGGGTCGATCGCGCGGTGCCGCACGTCTCGGGCAGCAGCGTGCGTTGGAAGTCGACCGCGCCGGACCAGTTCCAGACCGGCCCGCCCCCGCGCACGCCGGCGTGGTGAGCGCACTGCACGCCAACGGGGAGCGCGAAGGCCACGACCATGAGCACCACCCGCGGCCAGATCTGGGCGCGTTCGAGGTCCGCCGCGGGGCTGCGGGTGCGCAGCCAGTTCCAGACCGCTGCCGCCAGCAGGGCGAAGAAGATCAGCGGCTGGAAGAGGAACCCCAGGCCGGCGCAGGCGCCGCCGGCCAAGGCCCGCGCGACCGAGGGCCTGCTCCAGAACAGCAGCCGGATGACCGGCAGGGCCAGGGCGACGCCCCAGGCGACGGGTGCGAATCGCATCTCGAAGAAGACGCCCAGCGGGTGGATGCCGAAGAGCAACGCTGCGAGCCATCGCTCGCGGGGCGCGAGCACGGGGGCCAGGGCCCATGCCACCAGGCACGTGGCCGCCAGGCCGAGGAGGAGCTGCAGGCCGAAGAGCGCTGCCGCGCTTTCGCCGGCAATCGCCCAGAACAGCGCGGCGATGTAGGGATACAGGGGCGACCCCCAGGGCAGGGTGGTTTCCGGGAAGCCCCCGTGCAGGATCGAAAGGGCACGCGTCTGGTGGACGGCGTCGTTGTAGGCCGGCACGGCGGTGAAGGTCGCCTGTCTCAGGGTCAGCCATCCGATCAGCCGCACCACAAGGGCGCCGACCAGCGCCACCGGCATCCAGGGCAACGCGGCCCGCCACCCGGGTCTGACTTCCGTTGACATGCAAGCTCCTCGTCGATGCCGCCACCCGCGCGACCGGTCACCCGCGATCCCGGCCGCGCCGCCCGATCAGTCCAGCCCGGGGCAGAGCGCCCGCGCGCGCGCCCGCAGGGAGTCGACGGCCGCAGCCCCCAGACCGGTTGCGCCGGGTGCGCTCAAGACCTCGGGCACCTCGCCGCAGCGCCCCGCCGCGGCCAGATGCTCGATCAGCAACTCGTATCGCCAGCGCGTCGGTTGCAGGCGCACCGCGGCACGCGCCGCCTCGAGACCCTCGCCGCCCCGCTCGCCCTGCTCCAGCAGGAGGCGGGCAAGCTCACCCTGAAGGTCGGCTTGCTCCGGCGTTTTCGTCAACACCTCTCTCAGCGTGGCCACCGCCTCGCTCGCCCGCCCGGCCTGGACCTGCGCGGCCGCGACGTGCCGGCCCAGCTCGGGCGACCGCCCGTGCGCATTCCAGGCGCGCTCCCAGGCGTCGGCCGCCTCCGCGTAGCGCTTCGTCAGGAAGAGCGCCGAGGCGCGCCCGAGCAACCCCTCGCGCGACCGGGGATCGAGCGCGAGCAGCCGGTCGAACAGCTCGAGCGCCTCCGGCCCGCGGCCGACCTCGAGCATCAGGTTGCCCAGCTGGCTGTGGGCCTCGAGGTCGGTGGGCCGCTGCGCCAGCACACCCCGCAAGAGCGCCTCGGCCTCCGCATACTGCCGCTCGAGGATCAAGGCATGGGCGAGACCCTTGCGTGCCCCGTGATACTCGGGGGCGATGGCATAGGCCTCCTGGTACTTCGCCTTTGCCTCCTCGAGGCGGCCGGCGCGGCTGTAGGAGCCGCCGAGGTTGCAGAGCACGCGCACACTGCGCGGGGCCACGCGCTCGGCCGACTCGAACAGCGCCAGGGTCGAAGTCCAGTCGCGGTTGCGTTCCCACGTCCGCCACCCGAGCGCGGCCGCGGCGGCCAGCACGAGAGCGGCGGCGAGCCAGCGCCAGCGCATCCCGCTCCAGACGGACAGGCGCGCCAGCCCCTCGTCGCCCGCGGCCGCGATCAGGGCCAGGAATCCCAGCGACGGCAGGTAGAGCAGCCGCTCGCCCATGATCGTGCCGATCGGAAGGATCAGGTTGGACACGGGCAGAAGGAGCGCCGACCATGCCGCGCCGCCCCAGGCGATCCGCGGCCAGCGCCGGGCCCGGCGCGCGACGAACGCGCCCGCGACGCAGAGCGCGACCAGCAAGAGCCCCGCCCAGCTCGCCCAGCTTCGCACGACGGCGATCGTGTCGAAGGAGTAGTCGGGCGAGAGGTGCGCCGGCCAGAGCATCAGGCCCAGGCCCCGGCCGAGCACCTTGCCGGCGGTGAGAACGCGGACATCCAGAGGAGCGGTGAAGATCGGGTTGTCGACGAAGCTCACCTCACGCAGCGCGACGGTCGAGCCGAGCACCGACATGCGGACGGCGACGTAGGCGGCGATTCCAGCGACGAGGGCCAGGTCGGAGGCGACCGCGCCCCGCAATCCGGTGCGGTCCGCGCGCGCGAGCGACGCGTACCCGCGCCCATCGCCCAACCAGCCGGCGCGGTGCGCCCCCGCCAGCAGCAGCCAGCCCACGGTGCTCTCCTTGGATCCCGCGGCCAGCGCGAAGGAGAGGCCAACCCCGGCCAGGCGCAGGGCGCCGCGTTTCCCGGGCGGCCTCGGTGCGAGCCACCACCAGTAGCCGGCCAGACCGAAGAACGCGGCGAGCAGCTCGCTGCGCCCGACGATGCCCGTGACGGCCTCGGTGTGGAGCGCGTGGGTGGCGAAGAGCAGACCCGTGGCGAGCGCCCAGCCGGGGTGACGCGGAAAGAGCCGCCGCAGGGTCGCGAAGGCGAGCAGCACGACGCCGAGATGGGCGAGGACGTTGAAGGCATGGAAGGCAGTCGGATCGGGTCCATGCCAACCGAGCTGCCATCGGTAGGAGAGGCTCGTCACTGGCCGGTAGAGCCCGGCCTGCATGGGGGGCGGCCAGAACGGCCGGACGAGCGGCTGCCACCACGGCGCGGCCGGCTGGACGTACGGGTTGGTGAGAACCACGCCCTCGTCATCGTAGGCGAATCCGCAGGACAGCGCGTTCAGATAGGGCAGCAGCGCGGCCGCGGCCAGCAGCACCCAGGGTCCGATCGCCCGCACCGACTTCACGGCGTCACCGTGCCGGCCTGCCCGCCGGGTGCGATCACCGGCGGCAGCGAGTCCGCGGGTGCCCACAGGGAGCGCGGGATCTGCAGCAAGAGGCGGGTGCCGCCGACCCAATCCTGCCGGTAGATTTGGCGGACGGGCACCTGCCCGGCCCCGACCAGCGCATAGACGAGCACGCTGCCCGGATATCCCACGTCCGCCGCGCCGATCGCCGGTCGCGCGGCGCGCTGCCAGGGCTCGGGCGACTCCGGGCCCAGGAGCGCGAGCACCCAGGCAGTGTTGCGTTCGGTCATGCTCGCCTCCATACGAGCGCGCAGGGCGCGCGCCTGGGCGAGGTAGACCTGCAGCGAGTCGATCGGCGTGGGCTCCGCGCCCGCGATGATGCGCCCGGCCGATTCCGGGAACCAGGCCGTCCGGTGCGCGACGCCCTGCCGGCGCAGGTAGTATTCGAGCGAGGGGGCGGTGAGAAACCCGTGCACGAGCCAGTCGTCCGGGGCGAGCCCCTCGTCTGCCAAGAAGGTGGCCAGCTCCCGGTCCGCCCCCTTGGCCCGCGTGCGATCCCCCCAACCATAACTGGGGGCGAGGGCGGCGAGAGAGAGCGCGCACCAGAGGCCGAGCGCCGGCAGCGCGACCCCGCGCGGCCAGCGCGCGAGACCGCGCCCGAGCAGCAACACGAAGGCCGGGAAGGCCAACCCGTCGGTGCGGCCCAAGACATAGACCGGCGTCACGAGCAGCGAGGCCGCCAGCAGCGCGGCCAGCGGCAGGACGAGGAAGCCAGCCTCGATGAGCGCAGCTCGCCGCCCCTCGGGGCACTCGGGCTCGGGACGCCCCTCGCGGCGTTCGCGCTCGCGGCCGGGCGCGGCAGGTACGGCGGCCTGTGACCGGGCGATCGGCGCCGCGGTGGCAGCGCGGCCCGGGAGGAAGGCCGCGAACAGCGCGCCGATCGCGGCCAAGGAGGCGAGCGCGGGCCACAGCCAAGCGCCCGTGGGCACCGTGGGGAAGGCCACCGCCGCCA
>CAZDKK010000119.1:0-10690 GCA_964506245.1 uncultured bacterium
GGTACCTGGATCCGGGAGCGGGGCCGGAGGGCGCAGCAGGCGCACAGCACCACTCGGTGGCGCTTGCGGTGCCGGTCGCAGTACTGGGAGGGGGGCGGACCGGCGGGGGGCGTGGAGAGGCCGGTGGGGCCTCCTCGCGGTGGGGGCCGCCGCGGCCGCCCTGGCCGCGGCGATCGGGGCCGCCCAGGCGGCCGGTGCGGATCCGGCCGCCGCGCTGCCGGCCGAGATCGACCGCTGCCCGTTCACGGGCAACTTTCCGGTCGAGATCTACCTGGCCAGCCCCCTGCACCTGCGCTGGCTGGAGGACTGGAAGATCGACGTCGATCGTGTCCGGGGCCTGACCGCGACCGCCTACGTCAACGACGACGAGTTCGCGGAGCTGACCGCCGCGGGCCTGGCGCCGCGGGCGATTGCCAACGAAGCGCGCCGGGCCTGGCAGGATGCGCGCGAGCATCCGCAGCGCGAGGACTACCACAACCACGCCGCGCTGACGACGGAGTTGCAGAGCATCGCCGCGGCCTACCCGAGCATCACGCGGCTCATCTCGATCGGCACATCGGTCCAGGGACGCGAGCTGTGGGCGATCAAGATCTCCGACAACGCCGCGATCGACGAACCCGAGCCCGAATTCAAGTTCTCGGCCACGATCCACGGTGACGAGCCGGTGGGCACCGAGATGTGCGTCTACATGATCCGGCTGCTGACCCAGGGCTACGGCAGCGACCCGCAGATCACCGCGCTGGTGGATGACCTGGAGCTGTGGTTCGTTCCGATGCACAATCCGGACGGCAACGCCGCCGGCACGCGCTACAACGCGCAGGGCTACGATCTCAACCGCTCGTTTCCCGACCCGCGCACCGACCCGATCGACGATCCCACCGGCCGCCCGACCGAAGTGCAGCACATGATGCGCTTCGTCTATGACCACAACTTCGTCCTCGGCGGCAACTATCACGGCGGGGCGCTGGTCGTGAATTACCCGTGGGACACCTGGTACGGGCAGTACACGCCCGATGACACCATGGTCCGCAACTTCGCCCTCGGGTACGCGGTCCGGAATCCGCCCATGTACAGCAACCCCGAGTTCCCTCAGGGCGTGACGATCGGCTGGGCGTGGTACGTGATCACGGGCGGGCTGCAGGACTGGTCCTATCACTGGCGCAACGAGATCAACTACACCCTCGAGATCTCGAACAACAAGTGGCCCTCGTCGAGCACGCTCCCCACATTCTGGAACGACAATCGCGAGTCGATGCTGTGGCTGATGGCGCAGGCCCGTATCGGTGTCGAGGGCTATGTCACCGATGCCCAGGCGGGAACGCCGCTCAGGGCGACCGTCGCCGTCGCGGAGATCGGCAAGGACATGTGGGGCGAGCCCGAACACGGGTATTACCACCGCCTGCTCGAGCCGGGCAGCTACACGCTCACCTTCAGCGCCTTCGGCTACTCGCCGCAGACGCTGCCGGGGGTGGTGGTGACCGCGGGCGCAACCACGCGGCGCGACGTCCAGCTCCAGCGGTCCAGCTGGTTCGCGGTCAGCGGTACGGTCACCGCCTCCGGCACCGGAACGCCGGTGGCGGGCGAGGTGGCCGCCTATCGCCACGATACGGGCGAGCTGTTCGCGTCGGTGGCCACGGACCCCGCCACGGGTTCGTACGCGCTGGAGGTGCCGGCGTGGGAGTACGACTTCGTGGCGAGCGGCGAGGGCTACGCCCCCGCGGCCGCGACCCGGACGATCGCCGGTCCCACGACCCTCAACTTCGAGCTGATCCGCTCACGGGGCGACGTCCTGGTGGTGTTGGACCACAACACCAGCCCCCGACTGACCACCGACCTGGCCTCGCTGGGCTTCGTCGTCACGGTGCAGGACTACACGCTGACCGACCCGGCCGCGTGGGAGGAGTACGACCTCCTCATCTGGAGCTCCGGCTCGCACAACAACCCGGTATCGAGCAGCACACTGCGCAGTGCGCTCGAGGCCCATGTCGCGGCGGGCCGCAAGCTGCTCATCGAGGGCGGGGAGCTCGGGTACGACGCCTTGCGCACCCCCGGGTATCCCACCTTCGCCGCCAACGTGCTGCACGTTGCGGACTTCGACGCGGACCAGGCGGGCCACCTGCCGCTGGCGGCCGGCATGGGCGGCCACGACCTCGTGACGACGCCCCATGCGCTGCCCGCGACGATCCAGATCACCTATGACTACTTTGGAGACGAGGACGCGCTCGAGCCCCGACCCGAGGCCTACATCGTCTACGGCACGACCTCCTACCCGAACGACGCGGGGATCCTGGTCTATGACCTGCCCGGACGCAGCGAGGCGCAGACCGTCTTCTACGCCTTCGACTACGCCGCCCTGACCTCACCGACGGTGGCCGCGGACCTGCTGGACAACACCATGACCTACCTGCTCAGTCCGTCGCAGGGTGTGGCGGAGAGACCGCCGGTTCTGCGCCTCGGCCTCGGCCGGCCGCACCCGGCCGTCACCCGCGACGCGACGACGCTGAGCCTCGAGCTCACGGCGCCGGCGCGCGCGGCCGTGGCCGTCTACGATGCCGCGGGACGGCGCGTGCGTGTCCTGACCGAATCCGAGCTGCCCGCAGGCACACATGCGATTGCCTGGGACGGGCGGGATCAGCGGGGGCAACTCGTTCCCGCGGGCGTTTACTTCATCCGCGCGGCGGCGGGCGGGGAGCGGAGCGAGCGGAGGCTGGTGGTGGTCGGCTGATCTGCCGGTCAGGGCTGCGGGCCGAGCATGAGCCACGCCATGCGGGCGTAGACCCGTGCGACCTCGAGCACGCGGGAGAGGCTCACGTACTCCTCGTTGGTGTGGCTCACCTCGAGCAGACCCGGCCCATAGGCCAGGGCCGGCGTCTCGTGCGCCAGGAAGAAGCGCGACTCCAGGATGCCGGGGCAGAGCTTGAACTCGAGCGGGCTTCCCGTCACCGATTGCACGACCGCGGCCAGCGACTCGGCCAGGGGGGTCCGGCTCGGGGTGAGCGAAGCGCCGCCGCGCTGCAGGCACTGGATGGTGAGATCCCAGCCCTTGCGCCGGAATCGCCGGTAGACGGCTTCCAGTTCGTGCTCGACCTCCTGCTCGAGCTCACGGGGGTGGAAGCGCCGATCGAGCGAGAAGCTGACCGTCTCGGGCACCACGTTGAAGTTGGTTCCCCCGCGGCAGATTCCCCCCAGCAGCAGCACCGAGGGCGGTCCCTCGATGCCCAGGTCTTCCGGCCCGAAGCGACGCGCCTCGACCGCGGCCTTCAGCTGCTGCAGCATCCCGCCCAGCTCGAGCAGACCCTCAAAGGCGTTGCGCCCTTGGTGCTGCAGCGAGACGTGCGCCATCTCCCCGTGCAGCGTCAGCAGGTGGGAGATCGCCCCGCGGTTGCCGTGCCAGGCGACGCGCCCGGTCGGCTCCGGCATCAGCATCCCCAGGCCCCGGCCGGGGAGCGCACCCGATCGGAAGAGGTATCCGGTGCCCGCCTCGCCCCCGGTTTCCTCGTCGGGCACGATCGACAGCAGCACGCGCCCGCGCAGCTTCCGCCGGAACGGTTGCAGGGACGCCATCGCCAGCAGGAGTGCGACCAGGCCGCCCTTCATGTCGGCCGTGCCGCGCCCGCGAACGATGTCGCCCGCGGACTGCGGCTGGAAGAGCTCCTCCGTCTCGCCCGGTACGACGTCATAGTGTCCATGGAAGTGCAGCGTGGGGGTCTCGACGGCATCGGGGCCCAGCGCCGCCAGGATCGACGGTCGCTGCACCTCGGCCGGCAGGCCCAGGCGCTGCAGCTCGTGGGCGGGCACCTGCACGAGCCGCGGCTCGAAGCCCAGATCGCGCAGCCGTTCGGCCAGGAGCAGCGCGCACTCGAGGTACTGCTCGCCCGGGGGGTTGACCGAGCGAATCTGGACCAGCTCCTCGAGCAGCTCGAGGGCCGCCGCACGCGAGCCGAGGATCTGCTTCTCAGCGCACAGCAAGTCGGGGTGATCGACGTGCGGCTCGAATGCGGATGCATCGGCTGGGTTCAAGTCCGTCAAGCTCCACCTCGGCCGGGCCGGCAGTGAAACCGCCGCGTCCTTGGCCTCCTCAGTTGATGATCAACCCACCGTCGATCGTGATGACCTGTCCGGTGATGTAGTCCGAAGCAGGGGATGCGAGGAAGCAAACCAAGTCGGCCACCTCCTCGGGCTTGCCGGTGCGCTTCAGCGGCACCATCTCGAGGAAGGCCTTCACGGCGCCCTCCGGCAGCGCGCGCGTCATCTCCGTTTCGATGAAGCCCGGGGCGATCGCGTTGACGTTGATGTTGCGGCCGGCCAGTTCTTTCGCGGCCGAGCGGGTGAGCGCAATCACGCCCGCCTTGGAGGCGGCGTAGTTGGCCTGCCCGACGTTGCCCACCAGCCCCATGATCGAGGCGACGTTCACGATCTTGCCCGCGCGCTGCTTCAGCATCATCTTCGAGGCGGCCTGGCAGCCGAAGAAGGTCCCCTTCAGATTGATGTCGAGCACGAGGTCCCACTGCTCCTCGGTCATGCGCAGGAGCAATGCGTCGCGCGTCACGCCGGCGTTGTTCACGTGGATGTCTAGGTGCCCGAGCTCGCCTACCGCCCGCTCGACCAGGGCGAAGACCTGGTCACGCTGCGAGACGTCGCAGCGCACGGCCAGCGACCGGCGGCCCAGGTCGCAGATCTCCTGCGCGGTCGTCCCGGCCTGGTCCTCGACCACGTCGCTGATGACGACATCCGCGCCCCGGCGAGCCAGGGCCAGCGCGATCGCCCGGCCAATCCCACGGGCCGAGCCGGTGACGATCGCGACCTTGCCGAGCAGATCCTCGCAGGCGTGCGTGTCGTACATGGGGAGCGTCCCTCCTGGGTGACTGGGCTATCTCCGTGAAATTCCTCCAGTTGGCGCCACCGCCGCGCCTCCCAGCAGACGGTACGGCATCGGCAGGCCGGGCGTCAACGGCGCAGGTGGGGCAGCAGTTCCAGGGCCGCGCCGCCGATGGAGTAGGCTGGGCGGTCGGAGGCGGTTCTGGGCCGCTGCCCCACGCCCTGATGCGGGGGGCGGCCGGCCGGCAGGCGACGCGATGGCACCGGGGAGAGGAATCCCCCCGGTGCGTTTCTGATCCCACTGCTGTCCCCGAGGAGGTCTCGACCATCAGCAGACCAAGGAGACGCCCTATGACTCGTTGGGCAAGGAGACGCGCAACAGGAGCGACCCGTGGTGGGAGCCCGACCCCCGGTCGCGCGCTCATCAGGTGCGCGGCCGGCGCCGCGAGCGCCCTGGCACTGGCGATGTCCCTCTCCTGTGCCCCCGAACGCGAACGGCTCGGGCCTCCGGAGCCGGCGGGAGGCGAGTTCACGCTCGGGCCCGTGACTGAGTACCCCGTGCCGGCCGAGGCGGGCCAGGCCCTGGCCGATTCGATCTCGGGCGGGGAGTTCGTCTTCCCCGAGGGCGGCGCCGGCACACTCAAGGTGGCGCGCATCGTGGAGAGCCCGCTGCCCGGACCCGAAGGGGCTGAAGGGTTCTCCGTCGAGTACGACGGTTACGATCGGATTGAGCTGCGGCTGGGGCGACCGGAAGGCAGCGTCCCGTTGCTCTACATCTACGGCTTCGGCGATGTCAGCCCCGCCGAGCCACTCGCCTCCGAGGATCCAAACACCTGGTGGCCCGTGATGCCGGAGGACACGCTCAGCAACCCGGCTGTCTTCCGGCTCGTGGAGCCGGGCATTCCCGACTACACGCCGTCCGCGAACGAACCGCTGGCACCTAACGGCACGCGCGGCCCGCGCGGCCTCGCGGCCCCGGGCGCATCCGCGGAGGAAGCCACCCAGAGCTATCGCTTCATGCGCCGGGTCATCGAGAAAGACCGGCAGGAGTGGACCAATCTGGTCAACCTGCGGCTCATCACCCAGTGGACCGTCCGCGACGTGATCGCCGCCCTGCCGGACGGGCTCAAGGATTTCGCCACGAGCGAGACGAGCGATCGTCTGGCCTTCCGCTCCTACGCGGCGCTGCCCTCGCCCAACGTGAGCTCGTACTCGGCCTTCCAGCACTACAGGACCTACCTGGGACCACCCTATCGCCGGCTCTACCCGATGATGAGTTACGTCTGCACCGGCAACGATCTGGCGACCGAGGCCACGGTGGCGCATGAAGTCGGCCACTACTTCACACACGTCTTCTTCGGCGATGACGCCTTCGAGGCCTTCTACCGCGCGCAGCTCGTCACGAATCACGACATCGGCAGCTACCATTCCCAGCGTCCCATGCTCGAGGAGTTTGCGATGTACGTCGACTACTTCAAGAACGGGGACGTGCGGGGCGGGGCCAAGGTCGACGACCCGTTCTCGCTCTATCCGATGGCCCCGTCGGTGGTCGACTTCCCCGCCCAGGAAGGGTACGCGACTTGCCTGCTGGCGGTCATGCACACCGGCGGGGACAAGATCCTGAATCAGACCCATCTCGAGTACGAGGACATCCCCGTCATCGCAATGCCCCACGCGGATGTCTTCGAGATCCTCTACACGCACAAGCCGACCAACGTGAACCAGCTGCGGGCGGAGCTGGAGCTCTACCTGGCGGGGAAGAACATGCTCGATCGGTTCCCGGCCGTGCTCGAGCGCACGGGCTGGTCCTACCACGGCTACGGCCGGGTGGTCGACAAGGACGCCCGTCCCCTGGTGGGGGCGACGGTGCAGTCGGTGTGCAAGGTGTTGAGCGGGGGCGAGCGCGAGTACCTGGCGCCGCTCGAACCGGTGACCACCGACAACGACGGCCGCTTCACCCTGCCGCGCCTCTTCCCGGGCCTGAACACGATCCGCGTCAAACACGGCAGTATCGAGCAGGATTTCCCCTACACCATCGATCCCAACTCGCGCACCGACTTCTCCCACAACCTCGGCCTGCTGGCGCTCCAAGAGACGGCCATGAATGCGCTGCGGCGGATGAAGCGCATGGGGATCTACTGCGAGGGGACCTTCACGCGCGACGACAGCTCCAAGACGGACAAGCTCCTGCAGTCGGGGTACCTCTCGCTCCACAACGGCCAGTGGACGGGCAACGAGTTCAGGGTGCTCTTCTCGGACTCGACCGTGTCGACCTCCGGGCGAACCACGCGCGAGGACGTGGACTGCACGGTCCGCTTCTCGGCCGATGGTTCCATGGTCGAGAATCTCCAGTGCACGATCCACGGCACCACCCGCTTCAGCGGGGTCCTGGTCAACTCGTCCACGTCGACGATCGACATCGATGACCTCCCGCTCACGATCCTGAACACCGAGGAGCCGGGCTACTACAACGCCTACTTCGACCTCCGCACCAACGAGATCGGGCCGAACCTGCGCTCGATTTCCCAGGTGGAGAACATCTACAACAACCCGCTGCCCACCGTGACGCATGCGTACGTCGGCTTCGACTGGACCGATCCGGCGAGTCCGGGCCATGTGGGCATTGTCCTGACCGAATGGGCGAGCACAAAGGACGGGCAATGAGCCCTGGCGGCGCAGCCGTCGGAAAGGGAGGAACTGCGATGCTGCAGCGATGGATGGCGAGCCTGCTGGCGCTGCTCTTGATCACCCAGGGGCTGGCTCCGATCGCATCCGCGCGGATGCACGGGGACGAGGACGGCTCGGGCGGCCGCGCGATGCGTGTGACGGCGAGCAGCCTCAACCTGCGCGCCGGTGCGGGCACGGACCAGACCGTCTTGCGCTCCCTGTCCCAGGGCACGCTCGTCACAGCGCTGGAAGAGCGCGGCGAGTGGACGCAGGTGCGATTGGAGGATGGGACCACCGGGTGGGTGTCCGCAAAGTACCTCGAGCCGGCGAAGCCAGCCGCGGCGCCGCGCACGCCCGGACAGGCCGCGCAGCCGACCCAGGCGCAGGAGGGCGCAGCGGGGGGCGCCCGTGGCGGGGCGGATGGCGGAGGCGGCTCGACGTGGCGTGCGATCGCCAAGTGGGGCTGCCTCGCCGGAGCACTCGTCGCCGGCGGGCTCTGGTACACGGAGCACGCCAGCGGGAACGACACCTACGACGAGTACAAGCAGCTCTATCAGGATGGTGAGCTGGATGCCGCCGAGGTGAAGTACGACGAGACCATCGATCACGACGACCAGGCCCAGACCTACGCGATCGGCGCTGGAGTCTTGCTGGGGCTCTTCGCCCTGCAGCAGTTCGTGCTGGGTGGCGGCGACGGGGACCACGCCGACGCCGACGCCGACGCCGGCCTGGGGATCCCGCCCCTCGGCTGGGATCCCGGCCGTCCCGGTGTGCGCGTCGTGCTCGTGCGGGCCGGCTGGTAGCAAGCCACCGCCGGCCTGGTGCGCGACCGCGCACCAGGCCAGGGGCGCCGAGGCCTTCCCGGATTGTGCCGACGTGGCCTAGACTTATCTCCGTAAGCTCTTCCTGCGCTCGCTGAAACCCTGTGACAACGGAGGTGGGTCGTGAGGATTTCCCTGCAACGCGGGTTGCTGCTGTCCTGGATCCTGATGCTCCCGGCGCTGCCCGTCGCCGCCGACACGTGGAGCGGCACCCTGGCCGACCAGATGATCAGCTTCGACGACGACGAGTACGCCCGGGCGGTGCAGATCATCGCCACCGAGTCCACCGGGAGCCTGCACGTGCTGTGGGCCGAGGATGCGCCCAGCGTGAGGGAGCTGCACTACGGCCGCTCACTCGACGAGGGCCTGACCTGGTCCTGCACCGCCGCCGACCGGGTCATCAGCTTCCTCGACGGCAACGCGCTCTACGAAGAATGCGACGTAGCTGCCAGCTTCGACGGGGTCCTGATCGCTGTCTGGAGTGAGGATCTCTCCGCAACGCGCGAGGTGCACTATGGTGTCTCGCTGGACGACGGCCTCACCTGGTCGTGCAGCGCGGCCGATCTCGTGCTCAGTGATCCCACGACGCTCGTAGACACGGGCATTCCCTCGATCGCGTGCGATCACGACGGCGTCTTTCACGTGGTGTGGCAGCAGGTCGTTGGAGGGGTGGCCGAGGTGCACTACGGGCGCTCGTCTGACCAGGGCGCGACCTGGAGCAGCCAGATGGCCGATCGAATCATCAGCTACCCCGACGGCAACGGCGCGATCACGCCGCAGATCGCGGCATCCTGGGACCGGCTCTACGTCTTCTGGCGGGAGAACGACGCTTCCGGGCGCCCCCGCATTCACGTGGGCATCTCGGAGGACGGGGGCGACACCTGGAGCAGCACGGCCGCCGACCGCGAGATCTCTCCGGCGGTCAGCCTCATGACCGATCTGGCGGCGGCTGCGTCCCTGGATGACGAGAACGACGGCGCGCACGTCGTCTATCGAGCTTCCAACAACACCTCGAGCCCCTACCACTACGAGATCTACGCGAGCAGCAGCTACGACGGCGGGATCACGTGGAGCGGTGAGCTCGGCCTGGTATCGGTCTCCCACGATGAGGAGGCCGGCCGCAGCGCGTCGAATCCGGACATCGCGGCCCAGGTCCAGGGCCAGCCCATCGCGGTGTGGGACGAGGAGGACGACGTGGGCGGCACGAACGAGCAGCACGTCTCCTGGTGCTGGGGCCCGACGTTCTGGACGGGCGCCACCGCCGATTCGGTGATCAGCTTCCCCGACGGCGAGGACGGCTATCGCCCGTCGGTCGCGCTGATGCCCTATGCGATCCTGCCGGGGGATGAATCCCGCACGCGCGTCACCTGGATCGCCTGGACCGAGTTCCCGGGCGGCACGATCGACAACTACGAGGTCCACCTCTCCATTCTCGACGTCAGTTTCGGGGCCGTCCCCGAGCCGCGGCCAGGCACGACGGCGCTCGTCAGCGCCAGCCCCAGCCCGAGCGCCGGGGTTACGGACATTCGGTTGGCCCTCTCGCAGGCAGGACCCGTCCGGGTGGAGATCTTCGATGCTGCGGGGCGGCTCGTCTGGGCGCACAGCGAAGCGCGTGGCGCTGGGGATCAGACCGTGCGGTGGGAAGGTGTGGACCTCGCGGGTCACAACGTCCGCGCGGGGCGTTATCCTGCCCGCGTGGTCACCGCCGATGGGGTGCGAGCGCTGAGCATCGTGAGGCTGTAGAACCCGCGCCGGTCGCGGGCGCGATGGCGGCGTGCCTTCATGGAGGAGCTCGAGGTGCGCACGACCTGCAGCGCGGGCGTCACGATTCTGGTAGGTCTCGTCCTCGGCATGGCAGGCTGTGGCGGCGCGATCCTCAACAGCGCCTGGCGCTGTCGTGACATCGCGATCGACGGGGCAGTCGAGGACTGGGGAGCGATCCGCGCACCGCTCGATGGGCAGAACCTGATCCTCGGCGTGCTCAACGACGCGGAGTATCTCTACCTGACCCTAACCCCGGGCGACGACGCGCAGCAGCAGCAGGTCGCCATGGCCGGCCTTGTCGTCTGGTTCGATCCGCGGGGTGGCGAGGACACGTTCATCGGGATTCGCTTCCCGCTGGGGGCGCAGGGGCGGCGCCGCGGGCCCGGAGGTTCGGAGAGGCCGTCAGCGCGGGAGGGCTCAGCGCCCGACCTCACGACCCTCGGGGGCCGCAAGCGGTTCGTGCAGGGGCTCGACTCGCTCGAGGTGCTGCGCGCGGGCTCCCGGATCGGCGATCGCTTCGCCGTCGAGGGGCTCGGCGGCGTCTCCGTACGCGCTGATCTCGCGGGGGATGTGCTGGTCTACGAGCTCAGGATGCCCCTCGCCCGGAGCGCCGAGCACCC
>CAZDKK010000120.1:0-10484 GCA_964506245.1 uncultured bacterium
CACAATGGGCAGAAAGGACGTCACGCGCAGCGTGATTTCTGCCGGATCAGGGTTAGGTGCCAGGTCTTCGAATGCTCGAATCACGTCCGCGGCGCCAGACTCCCAGTCCCATGATGAAACAAAGCGCCGCGCGGAACCACGTCTCATTCTTGAGTGTAACAGAGACTACTCTGGATGGAAACCTCGCCCACGAAAGCCCTGTTGATGCCTGGGAATTGGCTAGCCATCGTCGCACTGACGGCTGTCGGGCTGGTAGTGCTGGCTTACGGCGCATCGGCGACGAGCGGTCAGGACTGTCAGGTACGAGTCTCCGGGGATGTCGCGCAGGGGCGGGTGATCGTTGTGCATGTGGTGGTGGCGCTCTGTGATAACCAACACCAGGGCATCGTCCCCGTGCCTCAACACCTCGGCAACGGCCAGGACGCGCGTTCGAACCTGTACTGGGGTGCGCTGTATGGGGTCAAGACCTTCCTGTCGCGGCAGGGTGGGTGGCGGATCGTGGCAAGCCCCAGGCCTGCCGATGAGCGGATTCTCGAGAGGATCGTGCTCTTCGATCGCCTGCGTCGCGATGGTTCAAGCGTACCTGTGTATATCGTTGCTGACGCCTGGGACGGGTCAGAGATGCGTGCTGCCGTCCAGGCATTCCTGGCCTTTGCCGGCGGTCTGGGGGCGGAGACCGTCTCCGTGAAAAACGGCACGGAGACGATCGAGATCGCCGCGGGCGGGGCGGCTCACCTGATCGGGTTCGTCGGCCACAACGGCCTGATGGACTTCTCGCTCTCCGAACCGGCTCGGCGGGCCGATGCGAGGATGCCCAGCAGCAGCCTCGTTCTGGCATGCGCCTCCAGGCCCTACTTCCTCGATCTGCTTCAATCGGCTGGATCCCATCCTCTTCTCCTCACCACCGGACTTATGGCACCCGAGGCGTACACGTTGGACGCCGCTGTCAGATCGTGGGTCGAGAGCGGCTCAGTCGCGGCTGTGTGCGAGGCGGCCGCCCAGACTTACGCGAGGTACCAAAGGTGTGGTATTCGTGGCGCACGAAACCTGTTCTGGGGCGCGTCACCCTAGGGGGTGGATGCTCGAGCGGGCAGTGCGGACCCCGCGTATGACATGGCTTTGGACAAGCGTCCTCGTCGCCATCCTGGCGATATCTTGCGAGGCAGCGTCTGAGTCGAAGACAGAAGCCACGGAGGTCGAAAGCCCCGCGGCTCCGGACACCGCCACCATCGAGGGGCGGATCGCAGTCCCACTCGGCTACAAACGAGTGCGGGCAGCCCCCGGGAGCTTCGGCGCTTGGCTTCGCGGCCTGCGTCTGCGTCCGGGAAGGCCACCAGTCCACCTCTACGACGGCCGACTCAAGAGCAATCAAGATGCCCATTACGCCGTCGTAGACATAGACGTTGGCTCTGTGGACCTGCAGCAGTGCGCCGACGCCATCATACGACTGCGTGCCGAGTACCTGTTCTCGGCATCCTGCCAAGATGAGATCCGCTTCAAGTTCACCAGCGGCGATGATGCTCCATGGGCAGACTGGCGACGAGGGCTGCGCCCCAAAGTAGATGGTAATGCTGTTTCTTGGCGGAATACGGCCTCTGCCGACTCGAGCCACGCGAATCTCCGCCGCTATCTGGATGTTGTCTTCACGTACGCGGGATCCTCCTCGCTCAGCCGTGAGCTCCTCAAGGTGGCAGATCCTGCGCGACCCGAGATCGGCGACGTGTTCATCGTAGGGGGATTCCCGGGCCATGCGGTTCTGGTTGTGGACGTCGCCGAGAATCCGGAGGGCAAGCGCATCTTCCTCTTGGCGCAGAGCTACATGCCTGCCCAAGACATCCACATTCTGCGGAGCCCGGAAGGATTCAGTCCGTGGTACAGCGCACGGCAGACGGGGACCCTGAACACGCCCGAGTGGGTCTTCTCGTATGCGGACCTAAGGCGATTTGCACGCGTAGATTGTCCGCATCCCGCTCGTACGGAGCGGCGCCAGTGAGCAGAGGCAGGCCCGATAGGTGAGCGCCACTTCGAGATCTCCCGGCCCCGGACCCGCCCACTGCAGCGTTTCTGGGGCACGACAGGCTCAAGGGCTTCGCCCAAGGTGCAACTGCAGGGTCACGGTGGATCCCGGGGATGTCCGAGTTGATCCCGGCAGTGCTCCAGCCCAGTGATGTGTCTCGATACGCGCGGCGCTGCCTTCAGCGGGGCCCACGATCTGGCTTCACGCCCGTCAAGACATGATGCAGAATCAGGTGGAGGCCTCCAGCGGCGGGCCGGCACGTCCGATCCCTGCGCGTACGTGTGCCGGATCCTTCTCGGGAGAGACCAGGACGGAAGCTCCGACGGACAACGCCCGTCACTACCGCGGCCTGCTGGCCCAGTGGTACGACGAGGTGCTCGCCAGCGAGGGGAGGGACATCGACTTCTACCGCGACGCAGTCCTGGCGGCCAACGGTCCCGCACTGGAGTTGGCGTGCGGGACCGGGCGCCTGCTCGTGCCCTACCGTGAGGCCGGTGCCGACATCGATGGCCTCGATTCGTCCGCCGACATGCTGGTTATCTGCCGCGCCAAGCTCGAGCGCCGCGGTTTGGTGGCGACGCTCTACGAGCAACGCATGGAAGCGATGCATCTCACGCGCGCCAATCGCCTCGTTTTCTGCTCCGGAGGATCACTCCAGCTCCTCGACCATCTCCCGGCGGCCGAGGCGGCACTGCGCGCGATCCACGAGGCCCTTCTGCCGGGCGGAGAGCTGATCCTCGACCTCTTCATGCCGTGGCAGCAGATGCGCGAGAGCGAGGATGGCGTCTGGCGCCGGGGGCGAACGGCCGTGCGCGCCGACGGCACGCGCTTCACCGCCCACCACTGTGACTCGTTCGACTTCGAGCACCAGGTCATCCGCGGCACGGTTCGCTACGAGGTGCACCGGGAAGGGCGGCTCACCGAGTCCTGGCTCGGTGCGATCAACCTGAAATGGTGCCGGATGGATGAGTTTCGGATGCTCCTAGAGCGGGCGGGGTTCCGCCGAATCCGGCACGAGAGCGGGAGCACCATCAGCACCCACGACGACACGGTCGTCTATCACGCAACGAGAGCGTAACGCCCGCGCGCAAGACCGTAACCGCAGCCCGCGCGCCTCTACTCCTTGCGCAGCTCCTTCAGCATCTCCGTGGCATGGGAGTTCTCGGGGTTCAGCTCCAGGGACCGCCCGTACGCATGGACGGCGCGCACTGTATCGCCCCGCGCTGCGTACGCCTGGCCCAAGCAGTCATGGCAGAGGTATGCATAGGCCCCCTCGGGGCTCTGCACCAACGCTGCCTCCAAGAACGGAGCGGATTCCTCGACCCTGCCGTTCTCGAACAGCTTGTACCCGATGAACACCAGGTCGTTCTCGCTGAAGGCGTAGACGCCGCCCTCCGTCTTCTTGAGGTCGTGGTAGCGCTGGACGGCTGCGGCCGAGCCAAGGTCGCGGATCGCGTAGTACATCGGCTCGTAGATGCTGGGCTTGCGTTCGACGCCAGTGAGGCCGTTGGCGAGGTACCGGATCCATTGATCCACGCTGACGTAGCTCGCCTCCCACCCCCTCCAGTCGTGGAGTACATCCTCTTTGATCAGCGCGTCGGCGTCCTTTCCTGCTTCGACTCCCTGTCGCACGATTCCCGTGGTGGCGACCAGCATGGCGTGGAATGCGCGATAGTCCCCCATCGACCCGTCCTCTCCGTGGCCCGGGACAATGGTCACGTCTTGCGGCAGGAGCTTCATGACCCTCTCGACCGTGCCGGGGTACTTGAGGACGTCACCGCCCACCTTGTCAACCGACGGGAAGTGCTTTCCATTGGAGAGCCCTCCCACGCACGCCACTCCGGACTTCGTGAACCAGATGATGATGTCGCTGTCGTCGTGCGCGCCGGGGAAGGCGTGGAGCCTGATTCGCTCACCGTTGAAGTACACCGACAGGGAGTCCGCAAAGCCGATGTCGGGAAGCGCCGCCTCCGGAAACTCGTCGAAGAGGTACAGGCCGGTCTTGAGCCTCTTCCGCAGGTTCTCATGGCCGATGATCGTTGCATCCTTGCCGAAGGTCGCGTTGCCACCGATGTGTTCCACATGGGCATGCGTGCTGATGATGATCCGTGGCAGGCCCTTGCCGAAGGCCAGAACAGCATCCCTCAGCTCTTCGACCGCCTCCTTCTGACCCGAATCCACAAGCAGGACGCCATCCTCGCCAACGGATGCCACGACCTTCACCGTATAGCCACCCCCGTCGGTGCTGAGTTCGTAGACGTGGTCGGCGAGCTGCTTCACCTCGAACACCGGATCCCCCTTTGCATGACCCTGGAGCGCCAGGAGGGTGGCGCCCCCCAAGATCACCGCCGTCAGTCTCATGGTCGGAGCGAACATGGGATTCTCCTCGTATTCGCTTGCGTGCGCCAGAAGCCTGCTCACGCGGCTCCTGGCAGCTCTGCATGATGCGCGATCATGCGGATGCCGGACAGGGGGGGATCCAACACAAGAGCCGGACCGTCTACCCGACCTCCGAACCCGGCGGCACCTCGCCGTCGATCGTGACCAGGCGCACGGTCTTGCCCGCCTTGGCCGCCAGCAGCATGCCGCGCGACTCGAGCCCCCGGATCGTGGCCGGCTCGAGGTTGGCGACGACGACGATCAGCCGCCCGACCATCTGCTCGGGCGTGTAGTACTCGGCGATGCCGGCCACGATCTGGCGCTCCTCGTCGCCCAGGGTGATGTCCATGCGCAGCAGCCGGTCGGCCTTCGGCACGCGCTCGGCGCGCAGAACCTTGGCCACGCGGAGCTGAGACTTGAAGAACGTGTTGATGTCGACCAGCATCACTCCCTCCGGAACCTCCTCACCCGCGGCAGCACCCGCGGCAGCACCCGCCGCCGCGCCGGCGCCAGCGGCCGCGCCCGTACCGACCGCCCCTGCGCCGACTCCCGCACCCCGCGCCTCGATCCGCGGGAAGAGCGCCTCCACCTCGCCGATCCGCCGCCCGGGCTCGAGCCCGCCCCATGTGCGCAGCCCCGCCAGGTGCGGCTCGATCTCGCCGTCCTTGAGCCCCAGCGAGCGGCGCAGCTGCGCCATCTTGCCCGGGATGACCGGGTAGAGCAGCCCCGAGACGATCCGCAGGCACTCGGCGCTCGAATAGAGCACCGTACCGAGCCGCTCACGCTGGCCGCTCTTGGCGAGCTGCCACGGCGCGGCCTGGTCGAAGTAGCGATTGGCCTCGCGCACCGTCTCGAGCACTCGGGCGATCCCGCGGTCGAGGCTCATGCCCTCGAGGTGGCGCTCCATCGCCTCGACGGCGCCCAGCGCGCTCGTGCGCAGGCGCTCCTCCTCCTCGCCGGTCGGGTCCGGCTGCGGGATGGCGCTGTCCGGGTTCTTGGCGACCATCTTGAGCACCCGGCTGACCAGGTTGCCCAGGTCGTTGGCCAGGTCCGAGTTGTAGCGCTTGACGAAGTTTTCCTCTGTGAAGGTCGCGTCCTGCCCCAGACTCATCTCGGCCATCAGGTAGTAACGCAGGGCGTCGACGCCGTAGCGCTCCATCATCACCATCGGGTCGGTGACGTTGCCCTCGGACTTCGACATCTTCGAGCCGCCCGACAGCCACCAGCCGTGAGCGAAGATCGTCTGCGGCTGCGCGACGCCCATCGCCTTCAGCATCGTCGGCCAGTAGACGGAGTGGGTGGTGAGGATGTCCTTGCCGATGAGGTGGTAGCTGACCGGCCACCAGCGGGCGAAGCGCGCGTCACCGCGCCGGTAGCCGATCGCGCTGATGTAATTGACCAGCGCGTCGAACCAGACGTAGCAGACGAAGTCCTTGTCCCACGGCAGCTCGATGCCCCAGGGCATGCGCGACTTGGGCCGCGAGATGCACAGATCGCCGAGCGGCTTCTTCAGGAACCCCAGCGTCTCGTTGCGCCGGAAGTCGGGCTGGATGAACTCGGGGTGATCCTGGATGTGCTGGATCAGCCATGTCTGGTACTTGCTCATGCGGAAGAAGTAGTTCACCTCGACGATCTTCTGGACCGGCTTGCCCTCAGGGCTCTTGCCGTCGACGAGCTCCTTCTCGGTGTAGAAGCGCTCGTCGCTCACGCAGTACCAGCCCTCGTACTCGCCGCGGTAGATCTCGTCGCGGGCGTAGAGGTCGGCCAGGATCTCCTGCACGACGACCGTGTGGCGCGCCTCGGTTGTGCGGATGAAATCGTCGTTCGAGATGCCGAGCCGCTTCCAGGCCTCGATGAAGCGCACCACCGTACGGTCGGCCTGCTCCTGCGGGGTCATCGACGCCTTGCGGGCCGCGTCGTAGACCTTCTGGCCGTGCTCGTCCGTGCCGGTGAGAAAGTGGGTGGGCACGTCCAGCAGGCGGTAGTAGCGGGCCAGCACGTCGGCCAGCATCGTCGTGTAGGCGTGGCCGATGTGGGGTACGTCGTTGACATAGTAGATGGGTGTCGTCACGTAGAAATGATCGCGCTGCATGGGTCCGACCACCTTCCTGCTCTCCGCCCGCGGGCGCGACGCCTTCCTTCCTTGGCGCCGCATTCCGAGCGGCGGTCCGCGACTCTCAGCCTGGAAAGCACGGAGGATACCGGATCGTCCGCGGCCTGGCAAATGGCGCCCGCGGGCAGGCAGGGTCGGCGAACCCCGCGGTCCCCAGCGCCTTGCACCCACTTGGGCCGAGACGCCCGGGACTTGCGCCCGGATCGGGAACGTGGAAAGACTGACGGCCGGCTGAAGATCTCGGGCGGGCGGCCCGCCGGCCACCCGCGGCAGGGGAGGATGGTGACGATGGCCCCGGGCTTGACCCGGATGATCTGCAGGCTCGGCGCATGGCTCGCCCTGGCGGCGGGTCTCGCCGGGGCCTGCGGCGGCTCCGACGAATCCGCACGAACCCAAGCGCGGCGCGAAGCGCGCGGAGCCCGTCCGCCCGAGGTCGCGGCGAGCGCCGTCCATCAGCCGCGCGCCGGGGTGAACGCGCCCCCCACGGCCCGCCTCGAGGTTCGTCCGGCGGAGGGCTGGGCCGGGCTCACCATGTTCCACTACGACGCCGGTGACTGCTCGGACGACTCCACCCATCCCTCGGCCCTGGTCAAGCGCTACGACTTCGACGGCGACGGCACGTGGGATACCGGATTCCAGCGCGGCGCCCGCGTGGGCCACATCCTCGGGGCCACCGGCGAGTATCGCCCGCGGGTGCTCGTAAAGGACGAGGGCGGCCTCACCGACTCGGCCACCGCCGGCCCCGTCGTCGTCCGCCCGCAGTGCCCGCCGCCCGACTTCGCGCTCGCCGACCTCAACCCCAACTCGCCCACACGCGGGCAGACCCTGCGGCTGTCGGATCAGCGGGGCCATCCGGTGCTGATCTGGGTGGTGATGGTGAGCACCTGATGCAATCGGCAGCAGCAGTTTGCTGCTCTGGACGACTTTGGGCGGGAGCTGCGCGCGGGAGACTACCCCGACCTGGTCATCTGGGTCGTCCTGCGCAGGGATGTGAGCGGTGAGCTCCTGCGCGCCATGGTGGCCGACCGGACGCTGCCCGTGCTGCAGGACACCGAGACCGCGGGGGTGGACCAGCTCTACGGGACGAGCACCGGGCGAAGCTGTCTCTTCTTCGGCCGCGACGGCTGCCTGGTGCCGAACGAGGAGACGATTCCGCCCGAGGCGATGGACAACCCGCGGCAACTTCTGCCGTACATTCAGAGAGCGGCCCGCTGAACCGGGCGGCTGAGTCGAGGAGGACCAGGCCATGCACGATGTAGGGACTGCCGAACCCGCCGGGTGCATCAAGCGCATCGTGCGCACCGCGCCTGCCCGGCCCAGCAGGCGCGTCGCGACCCTCGCGGCCGCTGCAGCCGTTCTGCTCACCACCGCCCTGGCGCCGCTCGCGCTCGCCGCCCCGCCTGTCACGCGGGTGGCGGAGGTGGCCGACACGCTGCACGGGGTTGTCGTCACCGACCCCTACCGGTGGCTCGAGGATCAGGAGGGCCCCGAGACGCGCGACTGGCTCGCGCGCCAGATCGCCTACACCGAGTCGTTCTACCCCCGCTTCACCGCGAAGGCCGCTATTGAAGCGCGCTACAACGAGCTGGAGCGGGTCGAGCGGGTGACGACGCCCTACACGCACGGTGGCCGTTACTTCTACACCCGCCGCCGCCCCGACCAGGAGCTCTGGACGACCTGGTGGCGCGAAGGCCTGAACGGCGAGGAGCACCTCCTCATCGACCCCCACACGCTGAGTGAGGACCTGCGCACGTCGGCCGGCCTGTCCGACATCTCCCACGACGGCCGGATGGTGGCCTATGCGATCCGCCAGGGGGGCCAGGACGAGGAAGAGATCCACTTCCGCAATGTCGACACCGGGGAAGACCTGCCCGATGTCCTGCCGGTCAACGTCTACATGGGGATCTCCATCGCGCTCGAAAAGCAGGGCTGCTACTACGTGTCGCTGGTCGAGGATCGAACCCACCGGCTCCGGTACCACCGCTTCGGAACGCCGCTCGCGAGCGACCCGGTGCTCTTCGGGGAAGGCTATGGCCCGGAGGACCCGGTGGAGGCCTCGCTCTCCGAGGACGGCCGGTGGCTCGAGATCGCGGTGTTCCCCGGGGGCGGCAGCACCCGGAGCGAGTTCTTCGTGAAAGACGTGATCCGGGACGGTCCGGTGATTCCCATCGTGACCGGGGTCGAGGCCCTTTTCTATGGCACCGTCCTCGACGGCCGCGTCTACCTCCAGACGAACCACGAGGCGCCGAACTGGAAGGTCATGCAGGCCGACATCGGCGACTCAGCCGTGGCGCACTGGCGCGAGGTGGTCCCCGAGTCGGCCCTGCCGATCGAATGGCTCACCTTCGCTGGCAAGCGTCTCTTCGTCGGCTACCTGGAGAACGTCTGCAGCCGGGTCAAGATGTTCGGCCCGGCCGGCGAGCCGCTGGGCGAGCTGCCGCTGCCCGGCACCGGCTCCTGCGGGTGGGCCTTCGGCCGCTGGGACGGTGCAGAGGTCTTTCACGAGTTCGTCTCCTACACCATCCCGTCCTCCATCTATCGCTATGACATCCCCGCGGGCACGAGCGAGGTCTGGTTCCGGCCCGAGGTTCCGTTCCGCAGCGACGACTTCGAGGTCCAGCAGGTTTGGTTCCCCTCGAAGGACGGCACGCGCATTCCAATGTTCCTGGCACACCGAAGGGGTCTGCGGCTCAACGGCGACAACCCCGTCTTCCTGACCGGCTATGGCGGCTTCAGCATCTCCATGGGCCCGTACTTCAGCACCTCGCGCGCGATCTGGATGGAAGCGGGCGGCGTGTTCGCCGAGCCGTCGCTGCGCGGCGGGGGCGAGTTCGGGGAGGCGTGGCACCAGGCGGGCATGCTGGAGAAGAAGCAGAACGTCTTCGATGACTTCATCGGAGCGGCCGAGTGGCTCATCAGCCACGGCTACACGCGACCCGAGCGCCTGGCGATCTCGGGCGGCAGCAATGGTGGCCTGCTCGTGGGGGCCATGCTGACCCAGCGCGCGGAGCTGTGCCGGGCCGTTGTCTGCTGGCACCCGCTGCTCGACATGCTTCGCTACCACCGCACGCTGATGGGGCCCTACTGGATCTCGGAGTACGGCAGCGCAGATGTGGCGGAGCAGTTCCCTTACTTGTACGCCTACTCCCCGTACCACCACGTGCGGCGCGGTGTGAAATACCCGGCGACGCTCTTCATCACCGGGGATGGCGACACACGGGTCGATCCGATGCACGCGCGCAAGATGACGGCGCTGCTCCAGGCCGTGGCGGGGGAGGGGACACCGATCCTGCTCCAGTACGACCTGAAGTCCGGCCACGTGGGCGGCAATCCCGTGAGCAAGAGCGCCGCCGACGCCGGGGTGGAGCTCGGGTTCCTGATGTGGCAGCTCGGGATGGACTACGCGCCGCCCCTGAGCCCTACGAGCCGATGAGTAGCCCCCCGCGCTGGTAGATCGTCATCTGCGCGTCGGGGAAGGGCTGGCCCTGGATCCTCTCCCCGGACTCGAGCCGTGTGATCTCGCCCGTGGCCAGATCGACGCGGATCCGCTCCCCGTCGCGGATGCTCGTCTTCACCAGATCCGCGTTGAGGATCGGCAGGGCCGCGTTGATCGCGTTGCGCTCGTAGATCGCGCCGAAGCTCTGCGAGATGATCAAGCTCACGCCGAGGGCCTTGAAGCAATCGACCGCCTGCTGACGCGAGCTGCCGGCGCCGAAGTTCTTGCCGGTCACAACGATGTCACCCGGCTGGGCCTTCTTGGCAAAATCCTCCCAGCCCTTGAGGTTGTCGAACGTGTACTGACCCATCTCGGAGAGCTGGGTGATCGCCAGGTACCGGTTGTGAAAGATCATATCGGTGTCGATGTTGTCGACCCGGATCACCCAGACGCGCCCCTCGATCACCGTGGGGCGCGCCGCGGCGCGAGTCCCCGCGGCCCCGGGCGCCGCCGCCCCCTTGGGCGTGCCGGCGAGCGCC
>CAZDKK010000121.1:0-10417 GCA_964506245.1 uncultured bacterium
GGCGGCGCTTCGGCGAGACGCCGCGGCCGGCGGCGCAGACGCCCGGGCAGGGCTTCCTGCGCCCCGATCCCCCGCGGGGTGTCCCGCGCCCCGCCACGCCGCCGGTGGCGCCCGAAGAGGGCCAAGACGAGCACGGCTTCTTTCCCCCGGTCGAGCGGGCGGAGGGCTACTTCGAGGTCAACGCGCGCTCGAACTCCCACGGAGGCGGGGAACAGTGAGCGAGCAGCCGAGCATTGCGGCGCGGGCCGGGAAGGCGGCGGCGTTCCTGCGGGCCCGGGGGTTCGGCACACCTGCCGTGGGCCTGATCCTGGGCTCTGGCCTGGACGAGATGGCCGACCAGCTCGCGGACCCGGTCGCGATTCCTTTCGGCGAGATCCCGCACTTCCCGGTCTCGACCGTGGGGTTCCACACCGGCCATCTCGTGGCCGGCACCCTGGCCGGGCACCCGGTTGTCGTGATGCGCGGGCGCGTCCACTACTACGAGGGCTACTCGATGCAGGAAGTGGCTTTCCCGGTGCGTGTCCTGCGCGCGCTGGGGGTGCCCACGCTGATCATCACCAGCGCCGTCGGCGGCCTGCACCCGCTCTATCGCGAGGGTGACCTCGTCGTGGTCGTCGACCACATCAACCTCATGGGGGACAACCCGCTCATCGGGCCCAACGAGGAGGAGCTCGGGCCGCGCTTCCCCGACATGAGCGAGCCCTATGACCGCGCGTTGAGCGAGCTGGCGGTCGGCGCCGCGCTGCGCGCGGGGCTCACCCTCCACCGGGGCGTCTTCGTCGGCGTGGCCGGGCCCAACCTCGAGACGCGGGCCGAGTACCGCTTCTTGCGCATGATTGGCGCCGACGTGGTGGGGATGTCCCTCATCCCGGAGAACCTGGCGGCGGTGCACGGGGGCATGAACGTGCTCGCCCTGTGCGTCGTCACCGACATGTGCCTGCCCGACGCGCTCCAGGCGACCGACGTGCACCGGATCCTGGCGACCTCCAGCAACGCGCAGCCGCGTCTCAATCAGGTCATCATCGGCGTGCTGGAGGGCATGGGAGGCGCGGGTTGAGGAAGTTCCTGGCGGTCGCTGCCGCGACGCTCCTGCTCGACCAGCTCACCAAGGCCCTGGTTCGCGCGCAGATGGAATTGCACACCGCCATCCCTCTCCTGGGGGACCTCCTGCGCCTGCGGTACGTGCGCAACTCGGGGGCGGCGTTCGGGATGTTCCAGGGCAGCCGCTACCTGTTCATCGCGATCTCGATCGCCTCGGTGATCGCGGTGATCTACCTGATCCGCTCCGGGCGCTACCATTTCCGCGGCAGCCACGTGGCCTTCGGTCTGGTGATGGGGGGCGCGCTCGGCAATCTGATCGACCGCCTCCTGATTCCCGAGGTGACCGACTTCATCGACATGGGCATCGGCCTGCATCGCTGGCCGACCTATAACATCGCGGACGTCGGTCTGACCCTGGGCGTGGCCTACCTCGCGGTGGCCTACCTGGCCGGCGGGTGGAAAGAGGGGGCCGGGGCCGCGCCGGCGGGGGGAGAGCCCCCCGCGCCCGGCGGGCCCGAGACGCGGGGCGAGCAGTGAGCGACGCCGCGCCGCCGGATCGCCGCAGCCTGCGGGTCGAGGAGGAGGCGGACGGCACGCGCATCGACCTCTTCCTGGCCGAGCGCGTCGAGGGCGTGTCGCGCACGCAGATCCAGCGGCTGATCCGCGCGGGTGAGGTGTGGCTCGATGGCCGCCCGTGTAAACCGAGCGCGCCGGTGGCCGAGGGCCAGGAGGTCTCCTGGCCTGGCCGGGCCGGGCTGACCGAGATCCGGGCGACGGCCGAAGCGGTCCCGATCGACGTGGTGCTCGAGGACGAGGACGTCCTGGTCCTGCACAAGCCCCCCGGATTGGTGGTGCATCCCGGACCCGGCAACTGGTCCGGCACCCTGGTCAATGGCCTGCTGCACCGCTGGCCGGGATGGGAGGCGCCGGGGGGCCCGGTTCGGCCGGGGATCGTGCACCGACTCGACAAGGAGACGAGCGGCCTGCTGGCGGTGGCCCGCAGCGGGCGCGCCTATCAGAGCCTGCGCGAGCAGTTCGCCGCGCACACGACCGAGCGCCGGTACGTGGCATTGGTCTGGGGCCATCTGCCGCAGGAAGAGGGGGAGATCGATCGCCCGATCGGGCGCGATCCACGAGATCGCCGCCGCATGGCCGTTGTGTCCCAGGGCGGTCGTCCGGCGCAGACGCTCTGGCGGGTCTTGGCGGCGTTTGACTCCTTCTCCCTGATTCGCCTAGGATTACGCACGGGCCGCACCCATCAGGTGCGCGTGCACTTGGCCAGCCTCGGTCATCCCGTGGTGGGCGATCCGCTCTACGGGGGCGTGACCTTCGCCAGCCGGCTGGCACCTGCCGATCGGGAGCGAGCCCGGCGGTTGATGGGGGACCTGGGTCGGGTGGCGCTGCACGCCTACCACCTTGGCTTCCGCCACCCGGCCGATGGCGAGTGGCTGGTCTTCGAGGCCCCCGTACCGCCGGACATGGAGGCCGCGCTCCTGCGGCTGACGGAGCCGGGAGGGAAGGCATGAAGGCTGAGAGGCGCGTCGAGGGTGACATCACCGTCGTCACGCTCGGGGGCAAGCTGATGGGCGGTCCCGACGCCGAGGCCGTACGCGACCTGATCAAGAACAGCCTGGACTCGGGGAGCAAGAAGCTGTTGATCGATCTGGGTGACGTCTCCTGGGTCAACTCGACCGGGCTCGGCATCCTCATCGCCAGCCATGTCACGGCCGCCAACGCCGGCGCGAGCATCAAGCTCTCGCGGGTGTCGAAGCGAATCCACCAGATCTTCATGGTCACCAAGCTCCACACGGTGTTCGACACCTATGAAAGCGTGGAGCAAGCCCTGGCCAGCTTCTGATGGCCGCGGGGATCCGAGAGCGATGCCGATGGGCGATGAGTGGAAGCCGACCGAAGTCCGCGTGACGATCCCCACGCGCATGGAGGCGCTGAGCGTCATCGACCGCGTGGTCGAGGGCATCGTGGAGATGCTCGACCTCTCCGAAGAAGAGACCAACGCGATCGCGATCTCGGTGGTCGAGGCCGGGACCAACGCGGTCCAGCACGGCAACTGCTTCGACGAGAACCTTCCCATCGAATTCACCTTCACAGTCGACCGGGACCGATTCCAGGTCGTGGTCCACGATCACGGCCCCGGGTTCGACGTGGACAAGGTGCTCAACGCCGACCCCACCACCCCCGAGAGCCTGCTCGCGCCGCGCGGCCGTGGCATCTTCATCATGCGGAGTCTGATGGACGACGTCTCGTTTCGCATCGAGCCCGGCCATGGCTGCTGGGCGATCCTCACCCGCAAGCTGCGGCGGGATCGCTAGCCCCCCACGTCCGCGCGCTGCCGGAGGGCGGATTCGATGGAGCACAGCCAGTCGCGACCGCCCGGGCGGATTCTGGCCCTCGACCCCGGACGCAGCCGCACCGGCATCGCGCTGAGCGACCCGGGGGGCAGTCTGGCCACGCCGCTCGAGACCGTGTCGTTGCCGCCCGTCAGGCTCGTGGCCCACATCCTCGAGCTGATCGCCCGCCATCAGGTGGCCGCCGTTGTCATCGGCCTCCCGCGCCTCCCCAGCGGGGACGAGGGCGAGGTGGCTGCGCTTTCGCGCTATCTGGCCGAGCGAATCGGCCAGGGGGCAGGTGTGCCCGTCCTGCTCCGCGACGAGACGCTGACGAGCTGGGAGGCCGAAGAGCGCCTGCGGGCGCAAGGGGAGGCCGCCGGCCAGCGAAGCCGCCCGCGAGAGAGGGGCAGCCGCGCGCGGCGCGGGGAAGTGGATCGCGTCGCGGCCGCAATCATCCTGCAGGAGTACCTCGACGAGCTGGAGCGGGCCGCGCAGCAGCCGGGGGGAGAACCCGATGCATCCACCCGGCCCTAGGCGCGCGCCCCGCCGCCCCGACCAAGAACCCGCGCGCTCCTCGCCTGCTGAGGAGCCGGCCGGCGCCCTGCCGGTCCAGCGCGGGGGCGCCCGAGGCCGAACCTCCGAGCACCCGCGGGCGTTTCAGGGACGCAGGCTGGGGCTCCTGCTGGCGGCGGCCTGCGTGACGGCCAGCGCCCTTGGCCTGGCAGCCTACGCCCGCCTCCAGTGGTTGCTGGACACCCCGCTGGATCCGACCGGGGCGCCCCGGGAGTTTCTGATCCGCCGGGGCGAGAGCCTGCGCGAGGTGAGCATGCGTCTGGAGTCCGAAGGCGTGCTGCCGGAGCACTCGCCCCTGGTGCTGTGGGGGCGGCTGACGGGGCTCGATCGTCAGGTCCGGGCCGGTCTCTACCTGCTGGGCCCGAAGCAGTCGCCGCGCGAGATCCTGCAGGTGCTCGCCCAGGGACGCACGCTCCTGCTCCACGTGAGCATCCCCGAGGGGTGGACCATGGCCCAGATTCTGCCGCGGGTGGCCGAGGCGCTGCGCGTACCGGAGGCCGAGGCCGTCGCGGCCGCGACCGATCCGGCGCTGGCGCAATCGCTGGGCAACCCTGGTCCAAGTCTGGAGGGCTACCTCTTCCCGGAGACCTACGCCTTCGAGTACGGGACGCCCGTGCGCGACGCATTGGCCAGCATGGTGCGCCTGTGCCTGGAACGCCTTGACGAGCCTCGCCGGAAGCGCGCGGCCGAGCTCGGGATGAGCCTGCACGAAGTGCTGACCCTGGCCTCGATCGTGCAAGCCGAGGCCGCCGAGGTGGAGGAGATGCCCCGGATCGCTGCGGTTTACCACAACCGGCTGCGCCAGCACCGCCGCCTGGAAGCCGACCCGACCGCGGCCTATGCGGCGGGACTCGTGGGGCAGCGCCTGCTCCTGAGCGACCTGCGGGTCGAGTCGCCCTACAACACCTACCTGCAGCCCGGCCTGCCCCCGGGTCCGATCTGCTCGCCGGGGCTGGCCAGCATCGACGCGACGCTGTATCCGCTGGAGGGCTGCGAGGATCTATTCTTCGTCGCGCGGGGTGACGGTTCGCACATCTTCTCGCGCACGCTGGAGGAGCACGAGCGGGCGCGCGACGCGATCCGCAGGTCACGCCCGCGCGGCCCCCGCAGATGAGCCGTTGTTCGGACGCGGGCGGGCTGCTAGGGTCGTGGCCCGCCGGTCGATCGGTGAGGAGAGCACGAAATGGAGAAGAACCCCAAGAAGGCCAAGAAGCCGGGCAGCGCAGGCGTCGCGTCCCCCCGCGGGCAGGCCGCGGTTCCGGCAGCGAGGATCGGGCGGCGGAACATCCTGCTCTTTGTCGCCGGTCTGGGGGCGGTGGTGTTGGGATACCTGATCCTGAGCATGGGGGGCGAATCCCTGGCCACCTTCCTGCTCCTGGGTGGCTACCTCGTCTTGGTTCCCTATGCCATCCTGGCAGGCGGCCGGGGGACCAGCGCCGCCCAACGACCGCCGGACCGGGGCGCCGGGGAGTAAGTGATTGGGGGCTCGGGCATGCCCTGCGCCCTCGGTCTCGGGCGAATAGTTCAGCTGGTCAGAACGCCTGCCTTACAAGCGGATTTGGCCGTTTTCCCGGCCTTTCCCGTAACTTCAAGTCAGCAAGGCTAATCTCAACTCCAGACTTCCTTTGTCACCTTTGCGCGCCGTCTGCCGGGGGCTGCCAATTCTGCGTGGTGCCCCCACGGGAAGGGACAGTAGAAGGGACAGAGGGGGAACGCCATGGATGAGCAAGTTTCGGTTCGCCTGCAATCGACCCTGCGGGAGTGCCTGCCTGACGGGAGCAAGCGGCAACCGCGCAACCTACCGCCGCATGCCCCGGAACTCGAGGCGAATGTACTCGGAGCGCTGATGCTGAGCACGGACCCCTACGACTGGCAGCGACCAGTTCTCCATGTCGCGGATTTCTACGTTCCGGCGCACCGGCGCGTCTACCAGGCAATGCTTCAATTGGCCACACACGATTTAGCAGTTGATGCGCCAGCCGTGGTCGCCGAGCTAACCCGAACCAATGGGCTGGGTGCCGTTGGAGGTGCAGCGTTTGTCGAGTCGCTGCTCGACGGGCGCCTGCAAATGGGTTCACTAGAGCAGCGCGTCAAACAGCTGCGAGACTTCAGGCTGCGGCGTCAGGTGATCGCTGCCGCCGAGTCTGCGGCTGAGGATGCGCTCGCCGGAGAGAATCTAGCAGCAGTGACCAACCGTCTGCGAGCAAGCGCTGAATCCGTCGAGCGTGCTTCCATGTCGAGCAGCGTCAATGACGCGATCCAGGGTGCTGTTCTCGATAGTGTGGCGCTCGAACGTGCCGAATTGCCGCGGATGGACCCGGTGCTTGGGGATCATACCCTGTGCCGGGGTGACTACGGAATACTCTACGGCGCAAAGGGCCTGGGGAAATCATGGGCAGCCCTACAGCTGGCCGTCGCTGTCGCTGGTGGTGAACCGTGGTTTGGAATCCCGACTTGGAAGGGTCGCGTTCTGGTTATGTCGTTTGAACTCGTGCGCGAGCGTCTTCGCGAGCGAATGCGCACCATTACCGGCGCCTGGCCAGTTCCGGGGATCTGGTTCTATGGGCGGGACTCATTGCGCGACGTTCCGGCTGCGCGACAGATTCCAGCGATCCCGCGGCTGTCGTGCGCCGATGACCAACTGCGCGTGGTAGAACTGGTTCGTCGAATAGGTCCGCAGCTGGTGATCGTTGATCCGCTCGGGCTTGCGATAGCCGAAGACGAAAACCGGGAGCTGCTGCCGATTAGTCTTTTCTTGATCGACCTGAGCGTTCGCACGGATTGCGCTGTCCTGATTGTCCACCATCCGCGCAAGCTCCCACCTGGAGACCGAAAGCCGGCCGAGCAATTGTCGGAATTGCGTGGCGCGGGACAACTGGCAGACCGGGCAGCAGTCGTGATGATGCTCGGACAGTCGCGCGGCGCGCTGCGGCTGAAGTTCACCGGATCACCACGGCATGGCAAGGAACCACCCGAGACCTGGCTGGAGCGGACCGACGCCGGACCCTTCCGCGTGATCGGGGAGCCCCTGACGGCCGCCGCGGCTTGTGACGAGAAGTCGGCGCTACTCCGCGACGCATTGCAAGAGCGCGGGTCGATGTCGGTGCAGGACGTCTGCGCCACCCTGGGGGTCAAGATCGGGACCGCAAGAAACTACCTGCGGGGCATCGGTGCCAGGACAGAAGGGCGGGGACCATCAACAAGGTGGTTTCTCGAATCGCACAACGCGGAATCGTTGCGCGATCGTTGCGCGATAGGAGATAACCGATAATGGTGCAAGCAGATACCAGGAATCGCACAAACAATCGCACATTGCGCGACTGTAGGTCGCTCAATAATCGCGCAAAAGCGTCCCCCCCCTTAAGGGGGGACGCATTGTGCGATTGGACCTACTGGACTATGTTGCAAGGACTTACATCGTTTTCTAATCGTTCTAATCGTTTGTGCTTTGCGCGATTGGCATTAAACGGTTGCGCTACAACGAGTTGCGGCCGGTGACCGGGTGCGGTCGGGGTAGGAGACTGGCGTTTCCCCAGCCCCGGCCGCCCCGGCGCCGGCCGACAGACGGAGGGACGCGTGCACGACAGACGGCTCTTCTTTCCGCCCGAGGCGGGCGAGGCCGCGCGGGCCGAGATCGAGCAAGTGCTCGACAGGCTGACCGACGGCCGGGGCGTGGCCGACGCGGTGCGATTGCTCGAGGTCTTCAACTGGGCGATGGGCGCGTACGCCTTCCGCGAGCTCCGGGTTGTCCTGGCGACAACGGCCGCGGCGGACCCGCGGCCGCTCGTCGACGGGGTGATTGACACGCTGAAGCGGGCTGAGAGGAGCGGGTTTCTGCCGCGGCGGCCGACCGCCACAAGTGAGGATCCCGAGCGTGTGCTCGCGCGTCGGATTCCGGCCGACGGGTTGCCGCTCGTGATCTCACTGCCGGCCGTGCAAGTCGAGTTCGTCGAAGACCTGGCGATCCGCCTTAGCGCGGTCAGTGGGGGGGGCGTGCGGGTCGGGCCGTCGGACGTGATCAGCGGGTGCATCAGTGCAGCGATGGGGATCATCGGCCAAGCGAAGCGGGATATGGGCGGCAGGCTCAACGTGTATCAGGTCCTCGAAGTGCTCGGGCGATTCGCGGATCTCGGGGCTCGGCCGTTGTCCGAGATGCGGACGGAATAATGGGGGGGGCGCAATGAGCCGCACTTCTACAGTCAAAAAAGGGGGGCGATGGCAATGTCAATGCTCGGGTGTTCTGCGCTAATCGTCGGGGCGGCCGCGGGTGGTGCGGTTGCTGGCGACCTAGTCTATCGGGCGGTAGACGGGCTGGGCGCGTTGCGCGCGCGCAAGAAAAGAAGGGCACAGGTGAGCGGGCAGCTGTTGGTCGATGAGCGGCTGGATCGGATCATCGCGGCAGCGTGCGAGGCGCGGGGCTGGAACGCGGAATGCTGGTTGCGTGCGGCCGTCGATGAGCTGCTGCAGGAGTACCAGCCCGACGTCGAGGAGCTGACCGAGGGCGATGGACAATGAACCGAGGGCTCGGCGGTCGGCCGCGTCGGCGCGCGAGCTAAGTGACCGGCTCGCGGCGGCCGGCCGCTGGGCCGAAAGCGAGGCGCCCGAGTGTGGTCAGCCCGGCGGGCCGGGATGGGGCGCTCTACCGGCCGGCGCGTTGAGTCGTTCGACCGGTCTGCCGGGCTTGACCGCGTAGGGTCGCAGCAGAGACGCGATCGGAGGGTGACGCGATGAAAGGGTCTCGAGGTCGCACGATATGGGCGCTGTGGGCACGCTAGGAGCCCGAGGGGGATATGGGGGTCGAATCATGCCAGCTTTTCAGCATAGACCGGATGCGTGGAGCTTCGCGCGCGGGAAACTGGGTCGCCAGAGTTTGAAACGGGGGTTGATGTGTCACTAGCAATTAACAGGTCCAACGTGCCGGAGCACCTGTCCGATGAGGCGTCCGGCTGGTTCCGGGCGATCGACGAGGCGTACGTGCTCGACGACCACGGGCGCTGGCTCCTGACGGTCGCTTGCGAGGCATTCGACCGGATGCGCGAAGCGCAGGCAGTCCTGGAGCGCGATGGAATCACTTGCACCGGCCGCGCGGGCTTGCGCGTCCATCCCTGCGTGCTGATCGAGCGGGATTCTCGGGTCGCGATGCTGACGAGTCTCCGGGCGCTCTGCCTGGACGTTGAGCCGCCAAGGGATCGGCCGGGGCGGCCGGCCGGCTCATGGACGCGGAGGTAGGGCGCATGGGATCCAAGCGCACGAAGCGGAAGATGGAAGGCGACCTGACCGACGACCAGCGCGCGTCGCTGCAGTGGGGATTCTGCATCTTCGGCGACGACGCCCGGGCGCGCCGGCTGCCGAATCCCGATTTCCCGTGGTCCGATGAAGCGGAAATGCGCGCAGTCTGGAAGCTGCACCGCGACGATTTCCTGCGCTGGCAGTACGGCCTCGACGAAACGCGGCGGCGGCCGAGGCCGGCGGGCACGCGCCCCCACGGTTGGTGGCGGTTCGATTCGCCCGGGCCGAGGCTCGACGGCGAGAGCGAGCTCGATGCGCTGCGCCGACTCGGCGCGCTGCGACCCGATGAGGAAGAAGCTCTGAAAAGCGATCGGCCGGACCTGCAGGCAGAGCCCCGATAGAGAACCGGACCGACCACAGACGCGGCAGCCCCAGCCGCGGATCGGTTCGGTGGCGTTTCACTCGGATCAAGGGTCCACAGACCCATGCGATAAAAGGCAGCGGCTTCGACCCGCGGCAGGGTGCAGCGGTGCGGGCCAAACATTATCAGGAGATCGAGGCAATGACTGAGGAACAAAGAGGGGAGCGCATGCGCGCCGTCATCGACGACGCAATGCGCATCCGGCGCAAGGCAGACGATGAGGGGCGGGCACTTACACAAGAGGAAACGCGCAAGCTCGAGGCGGCCGTCGATGAGTATGACAAGCTCAAGGGCGATGCAGCCCTAAGCGCCAAGCTCGCGATGGTGGATGCGGACAGCCGCGTGGTGCCACCGGAGAATCGGACCGGCACTCCGCCGGCGCCGTGGGAGCAGAGCGGAACCGCTACTCGCGAGCTCGGCATCCATGACGCGGGCTTCGAGCGGAGAAAGTTCGACGCGATGTTTCCCGGCGTCCAGCGGGGAACCGACGGGTTCCGCGGCATGCACGAGTTCATGCAGGCACTGCACGGCGGTTGTACAGACCCGCGGTTGCATGCCTGCGCGACGCGCGCGATGAGCGAGGGCATCGGTAGCGCGGGCGGGTTTGCGGTGCCGATCGAGTACGCGCGAACGATTTTCGACACCGCGCTAGAAAGCGAGGTTGTGCGCCCGCGGGCGCGCGTGTACCCGATGACATCGTCGAGCTTGAAGGTTCCCGGCGTGTCGATCGGGTCGCATGCAACGGCCGTTTATGGCGGACTCACCGCGGGATGGACCGGCGAGGCGGTCTCAATTGACGACTCGG
>CAZDKK010000122.1:0-10255 GCA_964506245.1 uncultured bacterium
CTGCTGCGCCGCCGCCGGGCCCCCGGCGGAGGTGAGCTCGGGCGCGGCTGTCCCGCTCCCGGCGGGCCGGGAGGCGGGCCGGGAGGCAGGCGGGATCACGCGATCGGGGCACTCCCCGCGGTCCGACTCCACGGGCGCGGTCCCGGTCCTGACCTGCCAGCGGCGAGCCAGCTCGCGCTCTCGACCCCGCGCGCCGCGGCGAGCGCGCTCCTGGATCTCGTCCTCGCGCTCCTTGAACGCCTGCTCGATCTCCCGGCGGTCATGATCGGAGATCTGCTTCTCCGGCGCTGCCTGCGCCGCCGGCGCGGGGCGGAGCCACCGATCGCAGAACTCCTCCACCGCGAGCACGATCACCCCGCGGGGCAGGCGCGCCGCCAGGCTGCGCCGGTCATTGGTCACGACCGTGACGCCCATGCCCCGGGCGAGCGCTTGGCCGGCCAGGAACACAATCCGATCATCCGCCTCCTCGGGCGGCAGGCTGAACAGAATCCGCAGCCCACCCGACTCGCCCGCCTCCGGATTGTGTTCAATTCGATTGCCGTCGTAGACGAGACAGAGCGGCTGGCGCAGCCGCGAGGCGAAGGGTCGCAGCATCGCCTCGAGCGCGCCGCGCGCCGCGCGCCGCTCGGTCTGGGTCTGCAGACGCTGCAGGTCGGGCAGGGCGAAGATAGCGTTGTGGCCGTCGACGATCCAGAATCTCTGCCTCCACCGCTCGCGCCTCACCCGACACGTCCTTCCAGACCATCCGCCGCGCCGTGCCCGAGTGCCTCGCGGCGAGCGTAGGGGATGGCCGCGGAACGATGCAAGCCGCCGGGCACGCGGGCTGCCACCGGGGCTTTGGCCTCCGCGCCCGATGGACGGCCTTGGTGGCGCACGAAAAAACGGAGAGGGAGCCTTTCGACTCCCTCTCCCTCCCCCCGGCGATCGCCCGCGGGGCGCCTTGGGCTCGCTCAGGGGGTCGTGGCGCGTACCGTCTCGGGGACAGCCGCGCGGGCAGGTGCCGGCTACGGGGTGATCCCCAGTCCCCGCCAGCTGCCGCTGAACACTCCCGGCTTCCTGCCCACGCGGCTCCAGGTGCCCTGCAAAGCCCCGAGCCAGTCGCCCCTTGCGTCCTCCCACCGTCCGTGGAACTCACCGACCTCGTAGTTGACGCGCGCCCCCCCCGGATCGTCCGGGTTCCCCACGCGGCGCACGATCTTGTAGGTGCCCCGGAGGAACCCCTGGAAGGATCCCTGGTCGTCGATGTACTTGCCGAAGAAGACCTGCTCGTCCCGCGAGTTGATGCCATAGATCCCATGCAGGTGACCCTGCGTCCGGCCGTTGGCGGCAATCCAGCGACCGGCGAACCGGCCGACGGAATCCCCCTCGGCCCACCCCCACGTACCCGACAGGAACCCGCGCACCGCCGGGGTCACATCGATCCGCACAACCGTGAGCGCGACCTGCTCCTGGGACTCGGGCACGTCCAGGATCAGGTTGAGATCCTCCAGATCGGCGAAGGGGAAGGCCACCTCGCCCAGCGGGCCAGCCCGAAAGTGCAGCGAGTCATCCGGCACCTCGCCGGGGCTGAGTTCTGAGCTGGCACGCAGCGCCACGATCGCATGCAGCCCGTCGTAGTCGCCGTGCGTCACGGAAACCCACTCGAGCGCCGCCGGGCTCGGGCGCGGGTCGATCAGGTGATCCTCGGGCTTCTCGAATCCGAGCAGACGCATCACCCGAATCACGCCGTCGTTCACCCAGAGACGGCCGCTCCAGACGACCGGGTCCCCGGGCACCTCGTGAGTCCCGGGGATGTCCGCGAGGCGCGTGTCGAGCTTGCCCCACAGAAGGGTGACCGAGTAGCACGCGCTCGGCGCCCCCTCGATATCCTCCGCCAGGACTCGTTCGCCAGCATCCAGGCCCGCGAGCCCATCAGCGACCTCTTCCTCATTCGAACCTGCCGCGGCCAGATTCTCGTCACCGAAAGCCGGCTCCTCACCGACGGCCAGGTATCCGCCATGAGGGTCATCGAGGTTCACGGTCTGGTCGGCCGGGTCGTTGGTCCCGGGCCCGCCAGTTGAGACCGGGCTCTTTTCGGAGCTGCATCCCGACCACGCCGTGAGCGCTGCCATGCAGGCCAGCACCGGGACCCAGGTCAGCCGCTTCCTCTTCATCGCCGAAGCCCTCCTTGCACGAGTCCCCCCGAGCGCCGCGCCGGCCCTGGCCCGTCGGATCGCTCGGTGTCGCGCGCCCGCGGTTCCCCATACAGCCAGGAGCGTGCCAGAAGGGCCGTCTCAGGGCTCATACCCCGCAACTAATTCATTCGATTGAAGATAGACTCTGGGGCCCGCTTGCTCGCCCTGGGCACTCGTGAGGAGGGACCGGCCCCGTGTACCGGAAGGTACGTAGCGCTGAACGCAGAGGGACGCATCGCGCTTCCCGGGGGCTCACCTCAGGAGCACGAAGCGCTGCTCCTGCGTGCGACCCCGCGACGCGAGACGCAGGTAGTAGACACCGCTGGCCACCGGCGCGCCGGCGGCGTCGCGCCCATCCCAGAAGAGCACGTGCGAGCCACCCTCGTGGAAGCCATCGGCCAGGCGGTTCAGGCGGCGGCCGGTCACGTCGAAGAGATCGAGCGTGACGATCCCCCCTTTGGCGGGCACGCGGAACCGGAGGGTCAGGCCCGCGCCGGCCCCCCCCAGACGCACGGGATCGGGCTGGATCGGCTGCAGCTCCAGACGGCTCACCGGCAGGCGCACCTCGATCGAAAGGGGACCGAACTCGAGATTCGCGCCGTTGGGGAGCGCCGCGACCAGCATGTACTCGTAGGTGCATCCCTGCCCCACCGCGGCATCGAGGTAGACCAGTGCTCCAGCACCCCGCACCGGGCGGCGCGGGTTGAGCAGCAGCCAACCCTGGCCCGCATCGGCGGTGTCGCGGCGGTACACGTAGTAGTCGGCTCCGGACAGGCCTTCGGGCGCCCGCCAGCCGATGCGCACGCCATCCGGCGTCTCGGAGAGCGCGAACTCGGAGAGCTGGATCGGCACCGGGTCGAAGTAGGTCTCCATCGCCCGCGGGTCGCCGAGCGGGGGTCCGCTCAGATAGATCTCCCCGGCGGAGCTCGTGCCCTGCACCCAGAAAACGGTGCCCGTTGCCATGCCGAAGCCGGCCGGGTCGGCGTTGGCGTCGACGACGTACGTGCGGCGATAGTGGTCCACGAGCACGCCGGTGGGCAGGCGCAGGCCGTTGAACAGCGCCCGCGCCTCGTAGCTGCCGTCCATGGCCAGCGAGTAGAGCAGCCCCTCGGTCGCACTCGTCCCGAAGTCGATGATGGCCAGGCGGCCCTCGCCGTCGAGCGCGAAAGCGCGCGGCTCCACGAACGGATCCCCTTCGCGGATCACCTCGTACGCGCCCGAGAGCGGATCGACGACGAGCACGCGGCCCGCCTTCTCGCCCGACTCGCCCCCTGCGCGATTCAGAATCACCAACCTGCCGGTGGGCGGATCCAGCAACATGTCCACGGGCGAGGCGAGGATCGTGTCGGAGAAGACCGGCTCCGCGGTTCCCTGCTCGAGGTCGATCCGGAACACCGCCCCCGGGGCCTGCGGCCCGGGGATGAGGTTGAAGGGATCGGCGCCCTCGTCCAGCAGGAAGCAGAGCGTGGAGTCGACGACCGCCACGGCGCGGGGCTCGGCGAAGGCCTGCGTCCGGCAGACCACCTCGACCACCCCCGTGCGCGTGTCGGCCCGGAAGAGCGCACCCCGGTTCTGGTTGCCCCGCGGTCCGTTGGCGTCGACGAGCAGAACCTGCGACTTGCTGCCCGGGATCAGCGCCACGTCCACCAGGGTGACCGTCTCCGGCGAGGCGAACAGCGGCACCAGGCTCCGGCTGTAGCCGGAAGCCGGGATGCTGACGCGGTAGACGGCCCCGGGATTGCCCCCGTACTCCAACGGGTCTGCGGTCCGGTCCACCAGCAGGTGGTCCCCGGAGTTGATCACCGTCGAGATGTAATACGTGAGTCGCGCCGAAGACGTGCTTCCGTCGGCACACGTCAAGGTGGCGCGCTGGTCGGCAAATGGCGACAGGTCGGGTGTCGACAGGACGTATGCCTGGTAGCGGATCGTGACCGTGTCGAGTCCGGCAACCGCCCCCTGCCAGGTGAGTCCATCGGCCGCCATCGCCAGCTCGCCGGCCGACGCGGAGGCCCCCGCCGGCTCGAGCAGGAGGTGCTCGCTGGCGGTCATCTGCAGCGCGGCGGCGGGCTCCATCGTGCCCGAGATGTTGGCGATCCGGATCTCGCAGTGCAGCGTGTCCCCCCGTTGGGTCCAGCGACCCTGCGCGTCCTCGTCGGCGCCGAAGAAGACCAGGCCTGCCTCCGGACCAGGGATCCGGACGACCGACAGGAGCGCCTCGGTGCTCGTGCCGGTCGCGGCGATGCGGTATCCGGGCGGGCTGTCGAACAGGTCCAGCGCGAAGAGCACGCCGCGCTCGTTGTACAGGCCGGCGGCCCGCTGATCGATGATGAGGACCTCGCGATCGGAGGAGCGGATCATCCGCCGCGGCGTCACGAGCATGTGATGGGTGGCGACCACGCTGATGGAATCCGCGATGGGGTTGTACAGGCGCACGCCGGTCTCGCCGTAGCCGTTGTCCCACCCGGGGTCGGTGAAGAGCAGCCCGCGTCCATCGACCCACAGCAGGCCCTGGGGGCTCACCAGATCGGGTGAGGCGACCGTGTCCACCACGGCGTAGATCCCGGTCCCGCCCTGTTGCTCGAGCCGGAACAGAGCGCCGGTGTCAGTGCCCAGGCCGAGCGGATCGGCCGTCATGTCGGCCACCCACAGCCGGCCCTGGGAATCGAAGGTCATGTCGGTGACCCACCGGAACGCGCGCGAGTAGGCGGCGACCTGGAGGCCGCTCCCGTCGGCCTCGACCCGATAGATCGCCCCGCGCGCTGGCGGGAGCGACAGGTCGGCCGCCTCGTCGAGAATCATGTAGCCGCCCTCGGGGGCCGGGATGATGCGGGTCGGAGCGCGGAAGTAACTGCTGTAGGCCCACACCGTCCGCTCGCCGCTGCGCAGGTTGCACTTGAGCACTGCACCCGTTCCGGAATAGGAGCGGACGGTCTTGTCGACGACCAGCATCTCGTCGGCCGACATCGGGTAGATGTCGGCCGCGCTGGCCTCGGCCACGTCCGGGAAATAGGGCAGGAGCCGTTGCTCGTCCAGATCCGCCACGTACAGGGTTCCGTGGTCCATCATGGTTCCAAACGGATCGGCCGTCGCGTCCAGCACGATCAGCTCGCCGCCGCCCAGCGCCCCGCGCACCTCGGCCGTCGTCGATGCCCGCACGGTGGGCTCGACCCCCAGGATCTCGAGGCTGACCTGGAGCGTATCGCGGTGCTGGACGTACGGATCGACCTCGAACACGACCTTGATGTCGACCGGATCGATGAAGGCCAGATCCCCCGTCCAGTGCAGTGTGCCGGTGGAGGGGCTGCTGTAGACGACCCCCTGCTCCTGGTCGTGGGTGAAGGAGTGCACACGCAGGGCGGGCGGGTAGCTCAGGATGGCCGTGACGCCCAAGGCTGGTGTATAGGACGCATTCTGGAAGATCATGCGCAGGGTCGGCTGGTCGCCAGGGCCCACGGTCCCGCCGGTCGTGCCCTCCAGGGTGAAGTTGACGACCTCGGGTTGGGGCAGCTCTCGCCGGGCGGAGCGATGGGGGTTGCGCAGGCTGTCCTCGAGCACCCAGGAGGTCGGGCTGCCATAGGTGCCCTGGTCTTCGATCAGCTGGAGGACGGGTCGCTCGCCGGCGGTCACGATCGGGTTGCGATCGCACAGCAGGATGTCGAGGGCATCGCCATCGTGGTCGAGATCCGCAAGCTTGATGCCCCATGGGTCGACGAGCAGGGTATTGGACGACCCGACGAGCTCGCTCAGGTAGTAGGGCTCGCCCGGCCCATTGGGTCGCCTGACGCGCACGATGGCCCCGCGATCCGGGTTCGTTCCGATGCGGGCGTCCGCGATGTAGATGGTGTGGTCCGGCGCCACCGCCGCGCTCACCGGATCGCGGAGCATGGGGCCGCCGATGGGTTCGGCGCGGAGCAGCCGGCCTTCGCCGTCCAGCTCGTAGATGCGCCCGTAGGCGTTGGCGCCGGACACGTAGCGGTAGTCGCAGACGACGTAGCCGCCCTGTGTGTCGGGGGCGATGCCGACGGGGTCCAGCATGCTTTCGTCGGAGAAGAACTCGGCCATCCCGCCCGTGACGGGATCGTACTGGTAGATGACACCCGGCTGGTTGAGCGCCGGCTGCAGGTTGACCGTCTTGGGGTCCGCGATCATCAGCGTCCCGTTGTGCCCCAGGCAGAGGCCCTGGGCGTTTTCCAGCGGCGCCCCTTCGAAGAGGGTCACCGCCCCCGCCGGTGTGCGCGGATCGAGCCGGACGATGCGGTTGTGCCCCGCCGTGCCGTCGAGAACGTAGAGGAGCCCGTCGGTGCCGAAGTCGAGGTCGACCGGGTTCGGCAGCTTGACCGGGTCCCAGTAGACACGCTGGGTGTGGTCCGCATCGAGACGCCGGAAGAGACGTGGTGTCGAAAGCGTGGGTGAGCCCGGCGTGCCGGGATCGGCCACGATGATGTCGCCCGGCTCCGTGGCGCTGTCGATCGTGATCGGCAGATTCTTCTCCAGGCGCACCGAGTCGCCCGTGACGGTGAAGCGCGTCCCGAGCGACCCGCCGATCTCCCCCCCCTCCGGGACGCGCAGGTCGATCATGACGATCGCCTCGCCGTCCGGCTCGAGCGCACCGCTCCAGGTGACCCAGTTCCTCGCGGGATCGTAGGCGAATTCCCCGCTGGAATAGGACTGCGTCCCGAGGAGGGGCAGCAGCGACCCGAACATCGCCAGCAGATCGAAGTCCCCCGTCGCCGAAGTACCGGTGTTGCGCAGCGTGGCCGTCCACCGGAGTCGATCCCCCGGAATGACCGGCGGGAACCCGTTGACCTTCTGGTAGCTGAAGGTGCTCTGGTCGAGCTCCGAGCCGACCACGCAGGACAGCCCCACCAGCGAGCCGAAGTTCGGGTTCTCGAAGCGCTGGCCCAGCAACGCGCCGGTGCGCGAGTGGATGCGGAACAGAGCCTTCCCCGACGGGACCTGTGCTGCCAGATCCATGACGATGACGTTGCCTTCGATGTCCACGGTCACATCCGAGGGATCCCCGAACTCGGCAAGCGCGAGAGTGTCGAGGACCGCTCCCGTGACCGTCGAGAGTTTGAGAACAGCGCCGCCGGCCGTCGCCATGCCGGGCACGATGAAGTTCGAATCCACGAGCAGAAATGTCTCTGGATCGAGAAGCTCGATCGCCTCCGGGCGCATCGTGATGGCGTCGAGGGCGCACAACGCCGTGATCGAGTGCGCCTGTGGATCGACGCGGTAGACGGCTCCCCGCAGGGGGCCGCCGGGCACCAGGCGGCCCGTCGGGTCGAGCACCAGGAGCGTACCCCCGGGCCCGCGCGCCAGGCTGGTCGGATCCGTGAAATGGGGTGCGGAGATCACCAGCTCGAACTGCCCCGTGGCCGGATCGAGGTGGTAGATGGCCCCCACGTACCCTTCCCCCAGGGGATCGGCTCGCCCATCGAGAAGGTACAACCCACCGTGGCCGTCGGCGACCAAGTCGACGATGTGCGCCAGGTACGGATGCTCGTAGCTGCCCACGATGGCGCCGCCGCTGATCGTGTAGGGATCATACGCATGGATCCGTGGCTCGCTCGTGCTCCCGCTGGCCACGTAGACCCGCTTCTGCAGCCCGGCGGCCACCGCCGCCATTTCGGTGCCGAAATCGGGCGACTCGGCAATCACCCTCAGCGTGTTGCCGACGGCGTTGTTCATCGTGATCGCGTAGACCGTCGGGCCATTGGCCCCGGTCCGGTTGAGGACGAGGATCTCACCGACTGCAGGCGCCGCGGCCTGAACATGCACGGGCAGCAGGGACAAGAGAACGGGCGCCAACCACGCGAGCAGCGCAGCGCTCGGACGGCGGGATTCCCCGCGCTCGCGGACGATCATCGCATCGGATTCCACACCCAGCACCCCATCTTCTGGCCGAAGGACGCGGAGCACGCGATCCTCTCCGCACCTGGACACTATGGGTGGCTGGCTCGGGGGTGTCAACGCGCCCCCGGCACCGCCGGCCGATAGTGGAACTATCGGCCGGGGGAGGGTCATTCCTCGCCTTCCGGGATCCGGGGTCGGCCCGGCAGCGGCCTCCCCCGGGCGGGGTCGGGCGGCTCGGGCAGGCTCACGTCGATGCTGGCGGGGTCGAACCCGGGCAGGCGGATGCGGGCGAAAACCATCCTGCCGAAGTTCAGGGACCACTGGAGCAGGCTGCGGGCGTGCTGGGCCGTGGCCCGATGGCCGCAGTAGACTGCATCCTTGATGTCCTTGGCGTCGCGAAGCTGCTTGACAACGGCGAGCGGCAGCCCCTCCGGGACCAGGAAGACGCGCTCGAGCCCCACGCAGAGGCCGAAGAGGTTGGTGTCACGGTACCCGCGCGCGTTCAAGGCTGCCCGGGCGCAGCGATACATGGCGAAGTAGGCCTGGGTCGCCGTCTCGTCCCAGTTCCCGCTCACGAAGCAGGTTCGAGCCCGCTCGAACTCCTCCAGGGCCGTGTTGAGCTCCGAGGCAATCAACTCCGCGTCGGGCTCAATGGCTTTCAGTCTGCCCCTGGCAAGGCACTGCTCAAACGGATCCACACTCCCCCCCCAGCATATCCTCCGACTGCACCCGGCCGGGCAGTATGTAAACATGCTGCTGGGCAGGCCGCGCTGAGGCCTGGTATCTGTGCACGACAGTATACTATCCCCCCGACTCGGGGACAAGCGCAAGCAAAACTCCCGGGCCTGTAGACGATGTTCAGCGAGACTCAGTGCTGCACCTTCGCCAGGGCCTCCCCGAACGCCCAGCGAGGACTATTCGCGGGGCTGTGACAACCCCGGCAGGTTTCCTCGGCGATGGGCCGGGCCCGTTCACCCCGGGCGTGCCCGCTGGCCGGCCCGTGGCAGGCTTCGCATTGCACCCCGCGTAGATCGGGGGTCGTTCGATCGGGGCGATAGCCGCCCGGCACGCGGTAGCCGGTCACCCGGCGGGCGATCTCGCCCTCGGGCCATCCCTGGCCGCTGTGACCGGCGACTCCCTCAAAGGCCCGGGCGTGCGCGGTGCTCGACCACTGCTGGTATTGCGCGCTGTGGCACGACCCGCAAACCTGGGCGCCGACGAAGCGGGAGAGCGGCCCGGTAGGTTCCGCCCCCTCATCCGGCGCCGTCGTCGTCCCGCTGCGGACCGCCGCCTGGATCCCATGCGCCAGCGCCAGCTCGGCACGGCGCGTGACCTCGGCCACCAGGGAGTCTACCACCGGGTCGGTCGAAACGTCACCCGCCAGCGGGTAGTTGCGCCCGTACCAGTCCACGATCTCCCCCGCGGGGGAGACGATCAAACGCGTGGTGTTGAGCACCTGACCGCGCATCCCGCTGCGGCTCACGATGACCCGCCCAGCCTGCAGCGCGCGATCGCTGGGAATCGACTGGTAGCCGCCGAGGACGAGGTCGACATCGCTCAGGCCCTTGGCCATCGCCAAGGCGTCCCGATCGTCCATGCAGGCCATCACCGCCACGATGTCGCATTCGGCCCGCAGCCTCGGGGCCAGCTCTTGGATGACCGCCACGGGATCGTCGATCGCCAGCTCGAGCCCGGCCGGCGCCCGGACCTTGGCCAACACCTGCGGACTCATGACGCCGATCAGGCCGACGCGCACGCCGTTGACCGTGACCGTGAGGGTCCGCGCCCCCAGCGGCTGCTGTTCACCCCCCGCCACGCGATGGAGATTCGATTGCAGCAGCGGAATGGACCGGCCTGCCAGGAGCTGCTGAAACCGAGGCCACGCGTTCAGCTCGATGACGCCGGGCAGGATCGCCGCCGTGCCCTCGGCCTCCATCCGGTCGAGCAGGAACGGATTCACGACCGAGCCCTTGAGCGAATCGACCTCGAGGAAATCGCCCAGCTCCAGGACCAGGAGCGGCGTCCCGCGCGCCTTCAGGGAATCGATGAAGCTGGCCCGCCGGGCCAGCCCGCCCTTGCGCTTGTTGGGGCCCCCTCACCCCGAGGGCGACAGGGCCCCCTCGAGCGCCCCGCGCGTGATGATCATGACCTCGGCGTTGGCGGTGCGCTGCGCGCGCGCGGGCTGCTTGGCCGCCCCGCGGCTCAGCGGCAACCAGGCCGCCAAG
>CAZDKK010000123.1:0-10123 GCA_964506245.1 uncultured bacterium
GCCTGCCCCCGGCCTCGCGCCTGCCCCCGGCCTCGCGCGCGCCTGTTCGGCCCCGACCAGCCTCGCGCTCCCGGCCCAGATCCCGACCGCGTTCGCGGCCGCGATCTCGCCCGCGGTCCCGGCCACGCCAGCGGCCCCGACCGGTGCCCCCGCGCTCCACGCGCGAGACCACGCGCTCGACGCGGTCGTTGCGCACCTTGGGCAGCCGCAGTTCCTTGACCGTGTTGGGCCGGATCACCACGAGCGCCGACAGGCCCGCCAGCAGCAGGCCGCGGAGCGCGTCGAGACCCAGAAACGCCCACTTCACGCCGTGATCCGGGAAGCCGGCGAACAACAGCAGACCCCCGAGCAGGGCGAAGACCCCGTAGCCCTGGACCAGGGTGTGCGCCTCGGAGCGGTCGGTCAGCAGTCCACGCAGCAGATAGGCGTGCAGCGCGCCGGCGGCCAGACAGCCGAGCGCCACGAAGAGCACCACGAATCTGCTGCCCGGCCAGGACCAGACCTCGGGCGGCAGGCCGGCCAGCAGAAAGTGCCCGCGTCCCGCGAGCGCCATGGAAATCCCCATCGCGATCTCAAACAGACCCGAGAGCGCGACGAGCACATAGAGCGCCATCGTCATGGGCGGTGATTCTCCTCATCAGGTGGGCGGCGTGCAGCGGTGCCGGTACCCGGGGCGCGGAAGGAGCCGCCGTGCGGCGGTGCAGCTCCCGGGTTTTCGGAACTTCCACGGAGCCTCGGACAGGCAGCGGGAGCCACATGCTCCCCACCGCTCGGCCCATGCCCACGTGTCCAATCGCGTCCTTCGCGATCTTCTCCACAACGGGGGAAGATCCTAAGGCCACAGGGTGGCGCGGGTCAATGGAGGCTCGGCGGGTCGCCGCGCAGGTCGCGGGAGGCTCGGCGGGTCGGGTGCCGGTCAAGTGGAAGCCCGGCGGGCCGGGGCCCGGGCCCATGGAGGCCGCGGGGTCGCGGCGCGGGCCCGATCTCAGGTCCGCCGCCGGATGATGTAGTCTCCCAACCCCCCGAGGATGCGCTGCCAGTGCTCGGATGCGGTGATGGCGGGGATGTGGCGCTTGCCCCCTTCGACCAGGCCGCGGGCGATCGCCTCCGACCGCGCCAGCGCCCCCGTCTCGCGGACGATGCGGCGCACCGCGTGCAGGTCGGCCGCGGTGACCTGGGGATTGCCGTGCGCCCGTTCGAGCAGCGCGCGGTCGGCGGGCGGGGCAGCCGCGTGGGCGTGGACGAAGAGGAGCGTCTTCTTGCCCTCTTTCAGGTCCGAATCCACCGGCTTGCCGAGCAGGCTCTCCTCCCCGAAGAGCCCGAGGATGTCATCCTGGATCTGGAAGGCGATGCCGATCGGCACGGCGTAGCCACGGATGCTCGCGAGGACATCATCGGACGCGCCGGCCAGGATGGCGCCCATCAGGAGCGGCAGCATGACCGTATAGTGGGCGGTCTTGTACTCGTGGATGAGGAACACCAAGGACTCGTCGAGCTCGGGCAAGCGCACGTCCCCCACGTCGAGCAGCTGCCCCGTCACGGTTTCGATCGTGACCTGGCTGAGCAGGGTCACGGCTTTCAGCAGCACATCGCCCGGAAAGCCGGCCGACAGCAGCAGCTCCTGAGCGAGCGCCTGACCCTTGTCGCCGAAGTTGAGGGCCACGGCGTTGCCGTAGATGAGCGCCGCTTCCAGCGTCGGAAATCGCCCCCGCGCCGCGTCCGCGTAGCGGCGGTGCACGGTCGGCAGGTTGCGGCGCAGGTCGCTGTTGTCGACGATGTCGTCGTGGATCAGGAAGGCATTGTGCAGGACTTCGACGCAGCCTGCCGCACGCTGGATGCCGTCCGGCACGGTCGCGGGCGGAGAGTCGTGGCCGTGGCAGGCGTCGTAGCCCAGGCGCACCAGCCCCGCCCGGATCTTCTTGCCGTCCGAGGTCAGCCGGTCATAGGCCTCGGCGGCCCCGATCACCAGCGGGCCGAAGCGGGCCCACTCGACGCGCTTCTTGTCCCAGAAGCGCTTGAGCACCGGATCAACCGCGGCGGCATTCTCAGCAATGTAGCGTCTCGCCTCTTCGATGGCGGTGCGGTCCGGCCCTGCCTCCGCCGCCCCAGGCGCCGCCTTCCCGATCCGCTCCTCAGGCGCCATGTTCGCCATCCTGGTCGTCCTCCCGCGGCCGCACACCGAAACGCCTTTCGCGCTCCGCATACCCGCGAATCGCGTCCCGGAACTCCTGCTCTCCCAGGTCGGGAAGGAAGCGCGGGATGAAGACCATCTCCGCGTAGGCAGCCTGCAGGGGCAGGATGCCCGAGAGTCGCTGCTCGCCCGAGGAGCGGATGATGAGATCCGGGTCGGGCTGTCCGGCCGTGTCGAGCTGGGCGGCGATCGCCTCCCAGGTCACCTCCCCACCCGCGCTGCCCGTCGCCATCAGACCCTGCACGGCGCGCGCGATCTCGTCGCGGCCCCCGTAGTCGAGGGCGAGGTTGAGCGTATAGGGCCGGTTGCCGGCGGTCTCGGTCTCCAGCTCCGCCATCAGCCGGCCCAGGCGCGCGTAGCGCTCGGCGATCCGATCGCGCCGGCCCAGATGGCGAAAGCGAATCCCGTCGCGGTGAAACCCCCGGCGGTTCTGCCGCAGGGACACCTCGACCAGGTTCATGATCGCGTCGACCTCGAGCGGGCTGCGACCCCAGTTTTCTGTCGAGAAGGCCCAGACCGTCGCAAAGGGGATACTCCAGTCGCGGCAGACACGCAGGAACGCCTTGACCGCCTCGGCGCCGCGGCGATGCCCCTCGGGCACCGGCACACCGTGAGCCGCGGCCCACCGGCCGTTGCCGTCGGGGATGAGCACGACGTGCTTGGGCAACTTCCCGGACTCGGGCTTTGCAGATGGATCCGGCAAAAGCGCTCCCCCCCGCCGGCCAGGCCCCTCGTTGCGATGCCGCGCGCCCCGCGCGACCGGCCCGGCCGCATTCCGACCGAGGAGTCTAGGCGAGACCCGGGGCGCGGGGACAGACGATTCTCCTCGCGTCGATTCTGCTCGTGGGTCCGGTGGGAGGTTGCGGCGGGGGAAAAGCACGTTGGTCGAGAAATGCGCAGTGGGGCCCGACCCAACCAAGGTGCGTTCGCTCGTGACTGAGGACCGGGCCCCACTGCGAAAGCGGCGTTGGCCTCCGGGTGGTCTCACGGCACTCTGTTGCCTGGCGCGCAGCCGGAGTCCAAACAGCCTTCCCTGCGGGAATGATCGGCGGGCCAGCTCGTGGGATCCATCCCCGATTGGCGAACCGTGGCCAGGAGGCGCCAGTCGGTGGTCCGGAGCCCCCCGCTGGGGCTCGCCGCCGGGTCCGAATGGTCGATCGCCGCCCTGCCGATGGATCTCCTGGGAAGCGAAAGGCTTTGCGCGGCTCGAGCGGGTGGATAGACTATCCCGGTCCACGCGCGCCGGCCAGGCGCGGGCGACAGGAGCCGACCTTCAACTCGGAGGCGTCGTGAACGTCAAGGCAACGCGTACATCGGCCGGGAGTTCGGCCGATCGGTTCGCCGGACGACCGCGTGGCGGACCGGCGCCCGGCCTGCCGCCGCGAAGGCGTCTGGCCGCATGCGTGCTGAGCGGTCTGGCGATCGGCACCGTGCTGGTCGCCGCGGCACCGGCCGATCCCGGGACCCAGCCGGCGGCCACCGAGCCCGGCGGCGCCCGCGGCTACGAGCGGGCGCCGGGATACGGGGGTGAACGGGGCGCACTTCTGGCGCCGCGGCTGCTGCTCCTGCCGCTGCGCATCGGGCTGAACGTCGTCACGTTCCCGGTGCGCGCCGCGGCGGGGGCCCTGTCCGCCTCGGGCCTGCCCGAGCGCACGGCCCGCGGTTTCCGCGAGGACCGGTACTTCACGCCGGTCGCCTTCGTGGACCCCGACCCGGGGGTCAACTTCGGCTTCCGCGCCGGACACCCCAGCCCCTTCGACCCCCAGGGCTGCGTCACCTATCGCGCGGCTTGGGGTGGGACCAAGCGGCAGCTCTACGCGCTCACCCTGCGGTCGCGCGACCAGCGCCGCACGGGCTGGACCTACCGGGTGACGGGCAAGTGGGAGATCATCCCCGACCACAACTACTTCGGCATCGGCAACAGCAGCTCGTACGACCTGCGCACCTACTACACATCGGAGAAATACCTGCTGCTCGCCAAGCTCGGGCGCACGTTGAGTCCGTGGACGCGCCTCGATCTGACCCTCTCCCATCACCGCTGCCTGATCTCGCACGCGGCCTACGTCGAAGCGCCGGACAAGAGCATCGAGCAGCGCTTCCGCAGCGAGCGGAGCGCGCCGGGCTTCCGCAGCGATCCGCAGAACTACTGGGCGGAGCTGGCGCTCACGCTCGATCGCCGCGACCGGCCGGGTCGGACGACGGCCGGCTGGATGGCGGAGGGCTACGCCGGCTATGCGATGGGCGCGGGACTGGACCAGGCAGACTACTGGCGCTACGGCGCCGAGGTGAGCGGCTACGTTCCGCTGGGGCAGGGGCAGACGCTCACCCTGCGCGCGGCCGGCGAGGAGGCGCGCACGAGCGGCGATGAACCGATCAAGATCACGGAGCTCATGTCCCTGGGCGGGCGCAGCAGCCTGCGCGGGTACGTCGAGGATCGCTTCCTCGACAACGCCTCGGTCCTGGCGACCGCCGAATACCGCTTTCAGATCGCCCCGTTCGCCGAGGCCTGCCTCTTCGCCGACTTCGGCAAGGTGATGCCGCGCCTCCTCGATGTCGACCTGGAAGACATCCACCGCTCCTTTGGCGGCGGCCTGCGCTTCGCGACCGACGAGCAGTTCCTCTTCCGGCTCGAGATGGCCAAGAGCGATGAGACCTACGTCCTGATCGGAACGCTGGAGCCCACCTTCGAGCGCGAGGACAGGAGGGACAGGCGATGAGAACGATCCTCCTGGCGATCCTGCTCTGCGCAGCGTTGCTCCCGGCGTGCGCCCTGGCGGCAGCGCGGTTCGCGGACGCCGAACCGGTCTGGGCCGTGAACGACACCACGCCGATCGAGCCGCCGGCGCCGTCCGGCTGGAATCGCTACCAGGGATTCATCGACGGCTTCTGGCTGCGGCCGCTGGACCAGGCGCTCTCGCTGCGGCAGGGGCGGCCCGCGGCCGATGTGAACCGCCTCGAGGAAGTGCCGGCCTCGGCGTGGTTCCACCCCCGCAACGGGCGCGCCGCGCTGGACGCCCGCGCGGTCGGGCGCGGCAACGGCGACGGCGTGCAGCTCGACCGCGCCGCCGTGCACCACATCCGCGCGGGACGCGTGGAGGGGGCGGAGCCGTATCTGGAGATCGTGAGCGAGGCTGGGGAACGCTATCTGCTCGAGTTCGACGACCCGGCGCTGCCCGAGGTGCGCACCGCCGCCGCGGTCATCGCCGCGCGCCTTCTGCACGCCGCGGGCTATAACGTGCTCCCCACCGGGATCGATGACGTGCGCGCCGAGCAGTTCTTGCTCGACGGCGATGCGGTGAAGATCGGCGAGTTCGGCGGCCGCGGCTGGCTCGACCGGCCCAGCCTTCAGCAGCTCTGGAACCGATTCCCCGCGGGCGGCCCGATCCGCGTGGCGGTCCTGCGGCTGCCGGCGGGCGTGCCACTCGGCGGTCTCCGCGACCACGGCACGCGCGCGGACGATCCCAACGATCGCATCCCGCACGAGGAGCGCCGCTCCCTGCGTGGGCTGCGCGTGCTGACCGCATGGCTCGACTACACGCGCGTGCGCCCGGATCGGACGCTCGATCTCCACCTGGCCGAGGGCCGGTTCGTGCGCCACTACCTGACCGGCCTGGGCCTGGCGCTGGGCGGAAAGGCGCTGGCCCCGCACCCCTTCGGCACCGAGGGCCGCGAGAGCTACTGGGCGATGGGCACCTGGCTGGCCAACGTGCCCGCCCTTGGATTCGGCCGCACGTACGCGCGCCCCGCCCCAGGCCCGTCGATCCCCGGCGTGGGTGCATTCGATTCGCGCGGATTCGACCCGCGCGCCTGGCAATCGGCGTACCGGTTCGAGCCGTTCGAGCGGATGGAGTGGGCCGACGCACTCTGGGGTGCGCGCCTGGCCTCCTCCTTCACCAACGAGCAGATCGAGGCCGCGGTGGCCGCCGGTCAGCTCACCGACCCGCAGGCCCGTGCCTACCTGGCCGGGACCCTGGCCGAGCGGCGTGATCGAATCACGGCCACCTGGTTTGCGGTTCTCAACGGGGCTGACAACTTCCGCATCGTGGACGAGGGCGCTGGGCGCTGGCATCTCGCCTGCGACGATCTGGGCGTGCTCCACGGTGTCGCCGAGCCCGAGGACGTCTTCTACGTGATGCGCTTCGAACTGCCCGAGCTGGGCCAGACGCTGGGCGAGCAGTCGCGCGGCGGCCGGCGGCTGGCCTTCGACCTGGCGCCGTTTGCGCCCGCCGGCTGGCGCCACCGTAACGACCCGTCGCGCTACGGCGTCGCGCACATCCAGGCCTACGACTACCGCGGTCACCAGCGCGAGGGCACGGTGCGCGTGCACATCCAGTTCCCGACCGATGGGGCTCCGCGGATCGTGGGGATCGAGCGCGACTGAGCTGGCGCACGATGATCACCGGCTTCGACTTCTTGCTCGTGGGCCTCGCGGCCGTGGCGGCCGGTGCTGTCAACGCCCTCGCGGGCGGCGGGACACTCATCACCTTCCCCACGCTCGTCGCGCTGGGGGTTCCGACCGTGGCAGCCAATGTCACCAACACGGTGGCGCTCTGCCCCGGCTATCTGGGTGGCACCCTGGCCCAGGCGCGGGATCTGCGGGGACAGCGGCGACGCCTCGGGTTCGCGCTGCCGGCGGCCGTCGTGGGCGGCATCGGCGGCGGCATCCTGCTTCTGGCGACGGGTGAGCGCGTCTTCCGCTCGCTCGTGCCCTTCCTGATCCTCCTCGCCTCCGCCCTGCTGGCCGTGCAGGAACCCCTGCGCCGCTGGCTCGCGCGCCGCGCGGGTGGGCCTGATGGGGACGGGCGATCGGAGCGCTGGGCAGCGGTGCCGGTGGCATTGGCGGCGGTCTACGGGGGCTACTTCGGGGCCGGCCTGAGCGTGATCGTGCTGGCCGTGCTGGCCCTGGTTCTGGACGACACGCTCACGCGTCTGAACGCGCTGAAGCAGGGCGTGGCCTTCGCCGCCAACCTCGCCGCGGCCGTCTTCTTCGTCTTCTCCGGCAAGGTCGTGTGGCCGGCGGCGGCCGTGATGGCGGCGGGGGCGCTGCTGGGCGGCTGGCTGGGCGGGCGACTGGCCGGCCGGATCAGTCCCGTTGCGCTGCGCTGGATCGTGGTCGCCCTCGGCGTCGCGATCGCGGGCATCTACCTGGTGCGCTGAACCGCGGCGTTCAGCTCGGCGAAGATCTGCACCACCAGCGGATCGAACTGGTGCCCCGCGCGGTCCTGGATGATCCGCGCTGCGGCCTCGGCGGGGTAGGCGCCGCGGTGCGGCCGCGCGTGCGTGAGCGCATCGTAGGCGTTGGCGACGGCCACAATGCGCGCGGCCAGCGGAATCGACTCGCCCCCCAGCCCGTCCGGGACGCCGGTGCCATCCCAGTACTCGTTCAGGTGGTAGACCGCATCGGCCACCTCGGGCATCTGCGAGTGGGCCAGCATGCGGTGCACCGTCTCGGAGGCGCGCCGGCGCAGGTCCGCCCGCTCCTCGTCGCTCAGCGTCGTCTCGGGAGCGAAGAGGTGGTCGTACTCCTCGAGCGCGCCCAGGTCGTGCAGCAGGGCCGTGTAGGCCACCGCTTGCCGCTCGGCCGGCCCCAGCCCCAGCCGCTCGGCCAGGCGGCGGCCGAGGTCGTGCACGCGCCGGGAGTGGCCGGCCAGGCTTTCGTAGCGCGACTCGACCGCCGCGATCAACTGCGCGGTCGTGTCGACGAACGTGCGGCGCACCTCATCGAAGGCGGCCGCGTTCTGGATGGCCGTGGCAGCCGACTTGGCGAGCACCGACAGCAGGTGGACGTCGAGCCGGTCGATGGACTCTGTACCGCGGTTGCCCCCCGCCAGCAACGCGACGACCTCCCCGTCGAGTTGTACGGGTGTGAGGTGCGTGAAGCCCGCCACCGAGAGACGGCGGACATCCTCGGAGGCCTGCGGGTGCGCGCTCAACTCATCGAGCAGGATCGTGCGCCCTTCGAGCTTCAGAACGCGGCAGAGGAAGGCGTCGCTCGCGAGGGTCAGGTTCAGCGCGGCCTGATCGCCGCTGCCCCGCGAGACGCGCGGGACAAAGGCGCCCTCGCCCGCATCGCGCACCAGCACGCACACCGGCTCGATGCCGATGTCGGCCGAGATCGTGCGGGCGAAGTCCTGACAGACCTCCTCGAGGCTGCGCCGGTCGTTGATCTCCTCGACGCGCTGGAGCAGCGTGCCGATGCGCAGGAGGTTGCGGCTCATCTCCGCCTGAGCCTGGACCATCTCCTCGCGCTGCCGGCGCACCTCGTCGACGAGCGCCTCGTTGCGGATGCGCAGCAGCTTCTGGTCGGCCACGCGATCGAGGATCCGACGGATCTTCATGATCAGCTCGCGCGGCGAGAAGGGCTTGACCAGGTAGTCGTCGGCCCCCTTGCGCAGACCCTGGATGCGCGCCTCGTTGGCCGGGTCGTCCGAGATGAGGATCACGGGCACCTGCGCGCCGGCGGGCGCCGAGCGCACGGCCTCGAGCACCTGGAAGCCACTGCGGCGCGGCAGGCGGACGTCGAGCACCACCAGATCCGGGTGGCGGCGCTGCACCTCCTCCAGCGCCGCGTCTCCGTCGAACGCGGTGTGGACGGTGTAGCCACGGCCGGTCAGCGTGATCTGCAGGAGTTCGATGACGCGCACGTCGTCATCGACGACCAGGATGCTCTCAAGGCTCTGGCGATCCGAAGGGGTCGGCAAAGAGCCAGGTGTCGTCTTCCTCGTCTCCATGCTGCACGTCTCCCGCCGTCCCGTCGTCGCGCCAGAGCGATCGCAACCAGCCGACTACGGATTCGACCTCGGAACGCTCGAAGGGCCGCGGCAGCACAGCCCCCTGCGGGGGTCGTTCCCCCGCCGCGGGCACCTGCAGCACCCCATCGACCGTCAGGAGCACCAGGGGCGGACCGCCGGCCCGGCTGGCCGGGTGGTTGCGCCACTGCTCCTGGAGGCTCTCGTCCAGGAAGAGAGCCCCTACGGTCCCTAGATCGGCGGGCAGGAGGGGATCATCAAGGTCGCACGACTCGCGGATTTCCAGGCCGGCGTGCTCGAGGTGGCGCATCAGGAAACGCCTGGCCAGGGCCGAGGGCGAGACGACCCAGACTTCCCGGGGGGTCCCCGGAACCGGCTCCTGGACCGCCGGGGCCGCAGCGAGGGCCGCCCGCTGTGCGGCCCGGGCGGGCTCGGGGTCCACCCCCGTCCAGGCGCTGGAACTGCGCTTCCAGGAAGGCGGTTCCGGGCTCGATCCGACCGCGGATTCGGGGTGCAGGGCATCAAGGCTGGACAGCCAGCGCACTTCCTGCTGCCATTGCAGCAGCTCGGACTTGGTCCAGATCCCCACCACCGCGTTCACGGTGACCTGCCCCTCCCCCGCGCCATTCGACAGGGTGAAGGCCTCGGGCGTCCCGCGCGCCGAGAGACGTGTATCGGTGACCCAGGTCCAGGGAATGGCCAGGTTGCGCCCTTCCCGGGCCTCGCAGACGAGGAAGAGGTCGCTGTCCTTGAAGGACGCGGGCGGCTGAGCCCATGCCTCGGCTCCGGGATCGTGTGCCGGGGCCTCCAGCTCGGGTGCCGACAGCTCCTCACCGGGGAATGGGGGCGCGCCGGCCCGCATCCAGGCGGGCCTCAGGATCCGCGCCTCGGGCTCCGGTGGCACGGGCGGCATCGCTCGCAGGGTCGTGGCGCCCCCGGCGTCCTCGCCCACCTGATTCGCCTGCGCCGCCGGTTGCTTGGCCGGCGCATCCGCGGGCTGGGTCAGGTCCCCGCCGTTGCCCCCGGATCGCTCGTCGGCAGCGAGCAGCGCCAGGCCGGCGTCGACAGCGCGCTCGATGCGCTCGCGCACCTCGTCGGCCGCGACCGGCGCCGGCGGCTGGACCGGCGCCTGGACCGGCGCCTGGACCGCCCCCGAACGGGGGCTCGCCACCGCCGGTTCCCC
>CAZDKK010000124.1:0-9866 GCA_964506245.1 uncultured bacterium
CGAAGCGTCCGCGTCCGCGTCCGCGGCGCGGGCATGCGGGCACGCGACTAGTAGTGATCCCCCTCGAAGGGGATGATCGCGAGGATACGCGCGCGCTTCACGGCCCGCTTGATCTGCGCCTGGTGGCGCGAGCAGTTGCCCGAGATACGCTGCGGGACGATCTTGCCCCGGTCCGTGATGGCCCGGAAGAGCCGGCGCTCGTCCTTGTAGTCGACCTGCTCCACGCGATCGAGGCAGAGCTTGCAGATCTTGCGGCGCGGTGCCCGCGCATCCCGCCGCTTCTTGGTCCCCGTCGTTCGCATTCCTACCCCCATCTCACTCCGCCGATCGAGATCCGGAACGCCGTCGGACCACGGGATCTCGCGCCCGGCCGGGCGGAGATTCGATCGGCACCCAGGACCGCCCCAGAAGCGCTAGGACTCGTCCTCCTGCCCCGCCTCGTCCGTTTCCTCGTCGTCGTCGGATAGATCGTCGACCGGTCCGCCCGGACCGCGCCGGAAGTCGCGCCCACCGCGTCGATCGCGGTCGCGCGATCGACCATCGCCCCGCGGGGGTCGCCGCTCGCGGCTGCGCAGGTCCGGGGGCCACTCCCCACCCGGGCTGATGACCGTCAGGGAGCGCAGCACCGACTCGTTGATGCGAAACCTGCGATCCAGCTCGGTCAGCACGGCGGAGTCGGACTTGAAGCGCAGGATCACATAGAAGCCCTCCGAGGCCTTGCGGATCGGGTAGGCCAGCTTCCGGCGTCCCCACTTGTGCACGCCGATCAGCTCGCCCTGGGCGCCGCCGATGGTCTTCTTGACGGCCTCGATTTCGCGCTCGATCCCGGCGTCATCCACCTTGGGGTGGAGAATAAAGACCGTTTCGTACTCTCTCACCGGAGAAACCTCCCCCGCCTTTCCGACTCCTCACCTCGAGGAGACTCCCTGTTCATAGGCCCAAAGTTACGTATTAAGCCTCATCTAGCCGCCTGGTGTCAAGAGGCGGCGGAGCCGTCAGCCCCCTGTCCCCTTCAGCGGGTCCGCGCCCCCGGCCGCGGCCTCCTCCCACGGGGCGGGCAGCCCGTTGAAGTGGTTCATGGCCGGTGCGATGCCGCGACGCAGGATCAGCTGAAGGGCCTCAAGCGCCCGCTCGAGGACCTGCTCGAAGCGTCCCCAGTCGTCGTCCGCGAACTCGCCGAGCACGTGCTCGACGGTCCCGTCGGCGCTGGGCGGTCGCCCCACCCCGATGCGCATGCGCGCCACAGAGGCCGGGGACAACGCCTCGAGCACCGACTCCAGCCCGTTGTGCCCCCCCGCCCCACCGCTGGGGCGAATGCGCACGCGGCCGAGCGGCAGATCAATGTCATCCAGCACGACCAGCAGCTCGTCCGGCGCAGCCCCGCCCCGCAGGAGCCGCTCCACCGCGTCCCCGCTGCGGTTCATGAAGGTCAGAGGCCGGACCAGCAGATGCGACCGCCCGCCCAGCCGCAGCTCGCTCTGCTCGAGCAACGGCCGCGCGGACCAGGCCGATCCCCGCCAGCGCCGGCGCGCGGCCTCGAGGACGAGGAAGCCCGCGTTGTGTCGCGTCCGCTCGTACTCGGCCCCGGGGTTGCCCAGCCCGATGACGATCATGGCCGCAGACCGGCAGCGGTAAGAGCGCCCGGCGCCGCGAAACTGGCCGGCCGGTCGCCGGGCAGGGGCAGCCACGCCCTCGCCACGCTCCCCCTGCGCGCCCCACACTGGGCCGTCCGGGTCAAGGAACTAGTCCTTCTCCTTGCCCTTGGCCTTGGGCTTGCCCTTGTCCTTCTCCTTGTCCCTCTCGGCGTCCTTCGCCTCGGCCGCCGCCTCCGCGCCCTCGGCCGCTGCGCCCTCCGGGGCCGCGCCCTCGGCAGCCGGAGCAACCGCCGCCGCTTCCACCTCCTCGGCCGCCTTGCCGTGCACCGAGACGATCACGCGGTCAGCGGGCGTGACGAGCTGCACGCCTTCGGGCCGCAAGTCTCCCACGTGGAGCGACTGGCCCACGAGCAACGGGGTCACGTCGAGCTCCAGGTACTCGGGGATGCGGTCGGGCAGACACTGCACCTCCACCTCGCGCAGGATGTGGTCCATGAAGCCGCCGTGGGTCTTGACCCCTTCGGCAATCCCGACCAAGTGGATCGGCACCACCACATTGACGGGCTTGTCCATGGAGATGCGCAGGAGGTCCAAGTGGATCGGCCGGGATGTCACCGGGTCGCGCTGCACCTCCTTGATGAGCACCTTGAGGTTCTTCTCGTGCGCGCCTTCGACCTTCAGGTCGATCACCACGGCACCGCCCCCGGCCTGGCGCACCAGTCGGTCGAACTCACTCTGCTGCACGGCGATGGAGAGATTGTCCCCACCCTGTCCGTACACGACACCGGGCAGCCCCCCGGCAAAGCGAATCCGGTGCGCCGCGCCCTTGCCCTTCTCCTCGCGCAGTCGCGCCGCCAATTCCACGAGTGCCATGGTCCGTATCCTCCGTCGCTGGTCCCGCGCGGGACCGTGGCCCGCGCCGCATCGCGGGCATCACCCCGCCGGGCGGGTGCGCCGTTCGGGCGCCCCGCGTTGGAAGGAGCTGCCCCTGCTCAGTCGAACAGACTGCTCAGGGACCGCTCCTCATGGATTCTCAGAATCGCCTCTCCGAACAGCTCGCCCACGGAGAGGATCTTGAACCGACTGCCCAACCGCGCGGCGTCCTGGGGCACCGTGTCGGTGATCACAATCTGCTTCAGGTCGGCCGCCGCGAGATTCTCGAGCGTCCCGGCCGAGAAGCACGGGTGCGTGCAGCACGCGGAGACCTCGCGCGCCCCCCGCGCGCGCAGGGCCAGGGCCGCGTTCTTGAGCGTGCCCGCCGTGGAGATCATATCGTCGACCAGCAGCACGTTCTTGCCCTCGACCTCGCCGATGATCTCCATCGCCTCGGACACATCGGCCGACGTGCGCCGCTTGTTGACCACGGCCAGCGAGGTGTCCAGGCGTTTGGCGTAGGCCCGCGCCATCTTGACCCCGCCCACGTCCGGACAGGCCACGACCAGGTCGGGGATCGGATTCTGCAGGTAGTGGCGCACGAGCACCGGGCTCGCGTAGAGGTGGTCAAAGGGGATGTCGAAGAAGCCCTGAATCTGCGGCGAGTGCAGGTCCATGGTCAGGACGCGATCGGCGCCCGCGACGGTGATGAGGTTCGCGACCAGCTTGGCGGAGATCGGCGCACGCGGGCGGTCCTTCCGGTCCTGGCGCGCGTAGCCGAAGTAGGGCACCACGGCCGTCACCCGGTCGGCCGAGGCCCGCCGCGCCGCGTCGATCATGATCAGGAGCTCCATCAGGTAGTCGGCGGGCGGAATGGTGGGCTGGACGATGAACACGTCGCACCCGCGGATGTTCTCCTTGATCTGGACGTTGATCTCTCCGTCCGCAAACCGCGACAGCTCGATTCGGCCCAACGGCACGCCGATCTTGCGGGCGATCCGTTCCGCCAGACCTGGATTCGCCGTGCCCGCGATGACCCGCAGGGAGTCGATCATCTTCAGTGCGCCTCTTCCTTCCACGGATGGCCATCCCTCACCGGACCGCCGCCGCCGGGGTCCGGCCGCACACAGCTGGGGCGGCAGGACTCGAACCTGCGGATGCAGGGACCAAAACCCTGTGCCTTACCAACTTGGCGACGCCCCAGTGGACAAACACAGCATTGTACTGCGATCGACGGGCTGAATCCAGCGGGAATCTGCTCCGCCCGGCGGCTGGGGGCACGCCCGCTCGGAACCTGTCAGGCCGCCCGCGGAGCCCCGCGGGCGGCCTGCACCCTTCGGACTGACCCCCTTGCCTACGCTTCTGAGACGAGGGTCTGGCTTTCGAGCTCCGCACGATACCGGTTCAGGATCTCTCCCTCGATCCACCGGCGGGTCTCGTTGTTGATGGGGTGGGCCAAGTCCTGGAAACTCCCGTCGGGGCGCTTCCGGCAGGGCATCGCGACGAACATGCCCTTGTTGCCCTGGATGATCTTGAGCCCACGGATGACAAAGCAATTGTCCAGGGTGATGCTGACAAAGGCCCTCAGCTTCTCATCATCCCGGAGCGAGATCCGCACTTCCGTGATCTTCATGGACTCACCGCCTTGTAGTTGTTCGGCCGGCCCTCAGGCAGACGCCGACCGGACGCACCACACAGTCACTCCATTGCCGAAACCCCATCCGGATTCGCTTCCGTTTGAATCCGAGGCTTCATTGTGTCTCTTCGATCCACCCCCTCGCAGTCGGCCCGACCCTGTACACTACCCAGCCGTGCCCGGCCGCCGCTTCCTCGAGCTTGCGGGCATCCGCCGGATCAGCCGCATGGCCGATCCAGGCCGACCCGCTGCCAGTCATCCGGACTCCGTGGAGATTCGCTTCGCGCATATACGCTGAGAGTCGGGTGGCAGCAGGTTGGAGCTCGGTTGCAGGGCCCTCCAGGTCATTGAAACCACCCATAACCAACGTTGGGAGGTCTCGCTTCGCTAGGGACTCCAACAAGATCCTAATCCTGGCATCGGAATAGGTCAAGCCGTATTGGAACTTAGCGTATACGGCGCCGGTTGCCTGACTCCAGGGGGGCACCACCACGACCCAGGTGCCCTCGGCGAGGGGGGGCTGGGGCTCGAGGATCTCCCCGCGACCGCGGCACCGCTGGGTCCCTCCCCGTATGAAAAAGGGCACGTCGGAGCCGATTTCGGAGGCGAGCGCCTCCAGTTCCCCCTCCCCGCAGCCGAGCCCCCACAGCCGGCTGCCCGCGGCCAGGGCGCAGGCGGCGTCGGAACTGCCCCCGCCGAGGCCAGCCCCGGCCGGGATCCGCTTGTGCAGAACCACCCGCATGCCGCCCGCGACGTGGTGCCGGTGCTTCAAGAGGTCGAGCGCACGCCACACCAGGTTGGCCTCCCCCGCGGGCGCTCCCCCTGCCGGACAGACAACCTCGAAGCGGTCCGCTGCCAGCGCACTCATTTCGAGGCGATCGCACAGGTCGACACTCTGCATGAGCGTGTCGATCTCATGGTACCCGTCGGGACGTCGCCCGAGGACGGCCAGGTAGAGGTTGATCTTGGCGTACGAGAGAAACGACCTCATCGCGCGCTCCCCCGCTTTGCCCTCTCCCGCCGGCCCCCGGCGGGCCGGGCTGCCGCGCGGTCCCCGTCAGCCTATCCGAAATAGAGGATGAGGAAGATCACCAGACCCCAGAGCAACACGTTGAGCAAGAGGGGACCGTCGCGGAGCAAGATCTCCGAGGGCGCGCCGCCCTTGCCTTGGCGATAGACGAGGTAGAGGTAGCGGAAGATCCCGTAGACCACGAAGGGGATCGTGTAGACCATCTTGCCCGACGGCGCCACGTGGGCCCCGGCCGGCGAGATCGTGTAGAGCGCATAGGCCAGGATCGTGGATGCCGTCACCACCGGCACGAGCTGGTCGAGCAGCTCCGGTGGATACTCCGCCAGAATCGAGCGGTGTTTCACGGCGTCCTCGGTCAGCGTCACGCGTTCGTGCCGGCGCTTGAGCACGGCCAGGAAGAGCGCCAGGAACAGCGTGCAGACCAGCAGCCAGGGTGATAGCGGGGGGCGAGGGACCAGGGCGTCGACCCCAGCCGTGGCCCGCAGGAGGAACATGAACGCGATGCCCATGACGTCCAGGATCACGATCCGCTTGAGCAGCAGCGTGTAGGCGAGGCTCAGCGCCAGGTACGCCCCTGCCACCACAGCGAATCTGCCGCCCAGCACCACCCCGCCGGCCAGCCCCAGCGCCGCCAGCCCGACCAGCATGGCGCGTGCCACACCCGGCGAGAGCCGGCCCGACGCGAGCGGGCGCAGGCGCTTGCGCGGATGGTAGCGGTCGTTCTCGAGATCGCGCAGATCGTTGAAGACGTACCCGGCCGAGGAGAGCAAGCAGAAGCTGGCGAAAGCGATAGCCGCCCGCATCAGCTGCCCCGGCACCCCGGCTTGATGGGAGAAGACGACCCCGGCCAGAACGACGCCATTCTTGGTCCACTGCCGCGGGCGCAGTTGCTCGACCATCGCCTTCAGCACGCCGTCTCCCTCTGCTCCTCTTGATCTCTGGCCGGGTCGGGGCTCCGGGCGGTGCGGCCGGCGCACCTCAGCGTCCCAGGAGGACCCGCAGCCCCTCACTCCAGTTCGGCAGCGCGTGGCCGAAGGTGAGCTCATAGGCTCGGGTGTCGAGCACGCTGTTGGCCGGGCGCTGGGCGGGCCGCCGCAGCGCCTCGCTGGTGATCGCCTCGATCCCCGCCGGATCGTGCCCCGCCTCCGCGAGGATCGCCCGCGCGAAGTCGAACCAGCTCGTCTCCCCGGCCGAGGCCACGTGATAGGTGCCGTAGTTGCCCGAGCCGACGATGCGCCGCAGCGCCTCGGCCAAGTGCGCCGCGTAGGTCGGCCGGCAGAACTGGTCGCGCACCACCCGCAATCGCTCCCCCCGCGCGCGGGCCGCCAGGATCGCCTCGACGAAGTTGCGCCCACCGGGTCCGAAGAGCCCCGAGGTGCGCACGATGTAGTGGCGCGGGAGAATCGCCACCACCGCGCGCTCAGCGTAGAGCTTGGAGCGGCCGTAGACGTTGAGCGGGGCGCGGTCGTCATACTCGAGGTAGGGCCGCGGGGATCGGCCGTCGAAGACGTAGTCGGTGGAGACGAAGAGCAGCTCGGCCCCTGCCTCGGCCGCGGCCAGCGCCACGTAGCGCGTGCCCAGGGCGTTGATCTCGTAGGTGGCCTCCGGGCGCGACTCACAGGCATCGACCTGGGTCGTCGCGGCCAGGTGCAGCACGGCCTGGGGCCGGTGCTCGCCGATGAAGCCGCGCACGCCTGCCAGGTCGCGAACGTCGAGATCGTCGAGGTCGGTCCAGAGCACCTCGTGGCGCGGCTCCAGGCTGGCCCGCAGCGCCTGGCCCAGTTGCCCGTTTGCCCCGGTGACCAGCAGCCTCATGCGTCCTCCGCCTGAAGCCGTTCCAGCTCCGAGCGCAACAGGCGCCCCGCCTCTTCTACCGCCGCGCCCACCCTGGCCGGATCGCCCGCGCCGCCGAGCGCCATCTGCGGCCGCCCACCGCCGCTGCCCCCGGCGACCGACGTCACCGCGCGCAGGAGCGCATCCGCGCGCAATCGGCCCGCCGCGGCCAGCTCGTCCGTCACGACCGCCAGGAAGCTCGTCTTGCCCCCCGTGGTGGCGTGCAGGATCGCCGCGCCCTGACCGAGCGCGGCGCGCACCCGGTCGCCCAGCCCGCGCAGCTCCCCGGCGTTGGCGACCTGGACCTCGCCCACCAGCAAGCGGTAGCGCCCCACGCGCTGCGTGCCCTGGAGCAGCGCGTCCAGGCGCGAGACACCCTCGCCGCTGCGCGCCTTGGCCAGCTCCTTGCGCAGGGCGCTCACCTCGCGCATGAGCTCACCCACCTTGGCCGGCACCCCATCAGCCGGGATGCCCCCCAGCGCCCGGCGCAACTCCTCGAGGTGCGCGCGCATGCGCTGCGTCTCCTCGACGGCGCGCGCTCCACACACCGCCTCGATCCGCCGCGTCCCGGCGGCCACGGCGCTTTCCTCGAGCACGATCAGCGAGCCGATCTCGCCGGTCGCCCGCACGTGCGTGCCGCCGCACAGCTCATGGGAGACATCCCCCGCCCGCACCCGCCGGACCCGATCGGCCTCGTATTTCTCGCCAAAGAGCGCGGTCACGCCGGCCGCGACCGCCTCGTCGTAGGTCGAGTAGCTCACCACCACCGGCAGGTTGCGTACGATGGACTCGTTGACCAGGCGCTCGACCTCGAGCCGCTCCTCCAGTGCGAGCGCGGAGAAGTGGGTGAAGTCGAAGCGCAGCCGGTCCGGCGCGACCAGGGAGCCGGCCTGGGCGACATGGCCGCCCAGCACGCGGCGCAGCGCCGCCTGCAGGAGGTGGGTCGCCGTGTGGTGGCGGCGGATGGCGTCGCGGCGCGGCTCGTCGACCTGCGCCACCCAGTGCGCCTTCGGGTCCGCCAGGCACGCCGCGCCCGCTGCCGGTCCCGGGCTATCATCCGGGGTCTCGGGCGCCGTGACCAGGTGACGGATCTCGCTGCCGTGGCGCACCGTGTCGGTCACGGCCAGCGTCAGCTCCCCGCACGACAGCGTGCCCGTGTCGCCCACCTGCCCACCCGATTCTCCGTAGAAGGGGGAGCGATCGAGGACGACCACCCAACGTGCGCCGCCGTCGCCGGATGGGGCGATGCGGCGCACGCGCACGCCCTCGACCCGGGTGGTCTCGTAGCCCAAGAACTCCGAGTCCGCCCCAACGCTGACCTCGGTCCAGGCCAGGGACTCGGCCTGCTGCTGGAAGCTGGCCGACGCGCGGGAGCGTTCCTTCTGTTCCGTCATGCACCGCTCGAAGCCCGCGTCGTCGACGGCCAGGCCGCGCCCCAGCGCCATGTCGCGGACCAAATCGAGCGGCAGCCCGTAGGTGTCGTAGAGCACGAACGCGTCCTCGCCCGCGATCCGATCGCGCCCGGCGCTCGAGGTGCGGTCGATCACGGCCTCCAGCTTGACGACGCTCTGCTCGAGCGTCGCGTGGAAGCGCTCCTCCTCGTTGCGCAGGGCCAGCGCGGCGCGGGTCCGCCCTTCCTCCACCTCGGGGTAGGCGGAGCGCATCATCTCCACGACCTGATCGACGAAGCGGTAGAGGAACGGCTCGGTCACGCCCAGCGTGTGTCCCTGCACGGCCGCGCGCCGGATGAGGCGCCGGATCACGTAGCCCCGTCCCTCGTTGCTCGGCAGCACACCCTCGCCGAGGGCGAAGGTCAGCGCGCGCACGTGGTCCGCGATGATGTGCAGCGGCACCTCATGCCCCGCGTACGGCTTGCGGCAGGCGCGGGCGGCCTCCTCGACCAGCGGCCAGAAGAGGTCGGTGTGAAAGATCGACTTCTTGCCCTGTAGAACCATGCAGAGCCGTTCGAGGCCGATGCCGGTGTCGATGCCCCGGTTCTTGAGGGGCAGGTCGGTGCCGTCGGGCTGGCGATCGAACTGCGGGAAGACGAAGTTGCCCACCTCGACGAAGCGATTGCAGTCGTCGCCGGCTTTCAGGTTGGGCCGATCGGCGTCCACCTCGGGCCCCAGGTCGAAGTAGAGCTCGGAGCAGGGCCCGCAGGCGCCCGTGCCGCCGGCCGGTCCCCAGAAGTTGTCCTTGGCGCCCAGGCGGACGATGCGCTCGGGGGGCAGGCCCACCTCGTCGCGCCAGATGGCGTAGGCCTCGTCGTCCTCTTCGTAGACCGAGGCGGTCAGCAGCATCGGGTCGATGCCACAGATGCGGGTGAAGAACTCCCAGTTCCAGGCGATCGCCTCGCGCTTGAAGTAGTCGCCAAAGGAGAAGTGGCCGAGCATCTCGAAGAAGGTGTCGTGGCGCGGCGTGCGACCCACGTCGTCGATGTCGGTGACGCGCAGGCACTTCTGGACGCTGACCGCGCGCCGATAGACCAGCGGCACCGTGCCGGCGAAGTAGCGCTTGAACTGCACCATGCCGGCCGAGGTGAAGAGCAGGGTCGGGTCGTCATGCGGCACGAGCGGTGCGCTCTTGACGAACTGGTGGTCCTTGCTCCGGTAGAATTCCAGGAATGTCCGCCGTACTTGATCCGCCCTCATCCCCTCACCTGTGCGTTGCCCGTGGGCTCATCCATCGGCAGGGTCGCCCTCGGCCTTCCCCCGCTCTCTCGCCTCCAGCTCGTCGAGCACCGACCAGACGATGCCCCCCGCGAAGCCGCGCCGCCGCAGGAATCCCGCGGCCTTCTGCCGCCGCTCGGCCGGCGGCCACCGCTCCCAGCGCCGGGCCACCGCCGCGGCCGCCACCTCCCGCTCGTCCCACGGCGGGTCAAGCCCCTCGAGCGCGGCCC
>CAZDKK010000125.1:0-9587 GCA_964506245.1 uncultured bacterium
GGCCGAGGACCTCGAGCTGACCGCGGCGATCGAGCGGCCCGGGCACCCCGCTGTCGGCACGCGGCTGGGGAGCGTGACGATCGGCGATGATCTCGCCCCGCGGCTGGCCGGCTGTTCGGTGGTGATCGACTTCACCGCGCCAGCGGCCGCGCTGGGTCATCTCGCGGCAGCGCGCGCGGCGGGCGTGGCCTTCCTCACCGGAACGACCGGATTCGACGCAGTCCAGGAGGAGCAGTTCGCGGCGGCCGCTCGGTCGATTCCCGTCCTGCGGGAGAGCAACCTCTCGCTGGGGGTCGCCGTCGCGGGGGATCTCCTGCGCCGTGCCGCGCGGCAGCTGCCCAACTACGATGTCGAGATCGTCGAGTTCCACCACCGGCGCAAGCGCGACGCACCGAGCGGCACCGCCCTGCACCTGGCCGAGGCGATCCGCGCCGAGCGAGCGAGCGCGGTGCTGGTGCACGGGCGCCGGGGCGAGACGGGGGAGCGCACCGCACGCGAGATCGGGATCCACGCCCTGCGCGGGGGCGATGTGGTCGGCGAGCATCGGGTGATCTTCGCGGGCCCGGGGGAGCGGCTCGAGGTGAGGCATGTCGCCGATCATCGCGGCTGCTTCGTCGCCGGCGCGCTGGCAGCGGCGCGGTTCCTCGCCGGGCGCCCGGCGGGGCTCTATCGCCTGGCCGACGTGCTGGGCCTGCGCGACTGAGCAACGGCCCTCACGGGCCCTCGGCAGCGCAAGCCAGGGCCCGCCGCCGGCTCACACCTGGTCGAGGAACCGCTGCTCCACGCCGAGCTTCTGCAGGAAGGCGCGCCGCTCGGTCTTCATCTTCTCTACCCAGCGGCGATACTCGTCGATCCGCCCGCGGCGCTCGAAGTACAGCACCGGGTTCAGGATCTCGTCGGGCACCGCCTCGCGCAGGGCCCGGTTGCCCGCCGCGTCCACGTCGACGATCTCGTAGCCGAACTCCGGGTCGCGCTTCCAGACGATGCGATCGGCGAGCAGGGCTTCCAGCATCGCCGAGGAGTGGCGGATCTTCACCTTGAGCGCCACGCCGGTATCGACATCGCGCTGGTCGCCGCCGATGTACCCGGTGTTCATCATCCACAGCTGCAGCGCGGGCATCTCGGTCGCGAGCTGCTCGAAACGCCGCGCTTGGAGGTGCGGCATGCGCGGGAAGAAGGGCTGCGTGAAGGGCGAGCGGGTCTTGCCGCGCTCCTTGCCCGCCGCCGAGGTCTTGGAGGTCTCGCCGAGCATGAAGTAGGTGGCTGCCTGCTCCGCGGAGACGAAGCGCGCGACCCCCGGTGTGGCCGCGTCGGGGCCCTCGTCGCGGTTGAGGATGCCGAGGGACTCGATGGGCGGGATCTCGTCCAGGTCGGCGGCGTTTTCGATGGCCGACATCGGGATGATCGAGCGGCCGTTCTGTGTCCACTGCACGAAATCCCATCCGTCCTTGGGAACGCCGTTGGCGTCCAGGATCTGCTCGAGCGTGACCGCGCCCTTCGTGTAGGCCTCCAGGTTGTCGAGCGGCGCGCCGGTGAAGAGCAGGGCCACGCGCCAGTCGTTCGCCTCCTTGGGGGTCAAGATGTCCTTGGAGAAGTCGTAGGTCAGACCGCGATCCAGGTCGAGGTACCCGTTCTCGACCCACGCATCGGGATGGACGGTCCCGCGGTAGATGACCGGCTCGCTCTCTTCCGTCAGCCCGTAGGTCTTGGCGAAGCAGCCGTTCTCGGTGACGCTGCAGCGCCCGCCCGGCCACAGCACGAGCATGTCATCCTGGATCGGTTCGGTCTTCTCGCCCTGCCGGCTGAAGGTCGTCGTGGTCTTGCCGGTTCCGCTGAGGCCCATCACCGCGACCATGATGCGGCGACCACCGATGGTCACCGCCTTGGCGCCGGCGTGCAGCACGAGGCCGCCGAGGCCGTAGGCGTAGTCGTTGAGCATGCGCAGCATGCCCTTCTTGCTCTCCCCGAAGTAGTCCGAACCCAGGACGTAGGTCGTGTAGCGCTCGAGATCGACCAGGATGGCCACTCCTCCCGGCGTGTCGGGCGACGGGCAGCCGGGCGTCATGATGAGCCGGAACTGCGGCCGGAAGGGTTGGGCGAGCTGCTCGGGCGTCTCCTCCCGGCTGCGCGGGAAGCAGAGGATCTGCTGCATGCCGGCGATGTTGGCCCCCTCGGGCGTGTAGAGCCACTGCACCGCCGGGGCGTTGGGGCCGTGACCCTGGTAGCCGTCGATCCTGATCAGGATGCCGCCACGCTCGATGTGCTCGCGCTGCATGCGGATGAGCCGCTCGGCGCGGTCGGACGGCATGACCTTGGTCGAGAAGAAACCCTGCTCCGAGGGGTCGGCGATGAGGTAGGTCGACTGCGCCATGCGGGCCTTGCAGCGCGTGATCCGATTGAGATTGCCGACGCTGGAGCGGTAGACGTGCGGAACGTGGTAGCGCGACAGCTCCCGCAGCTCCTGCTGCGTGGGGTTGTCGATGACGCGCACGTTGTAGGGAATCTCGGGGCCGTGCCGGAACTCGACCTCCGACCGGGTCATGGGTTGGGCTCTCCTCGCAATCGCGCAGGGCCGGCGGGGCCTCTCCGGCCCCCGGGCTGCGCCAGCCTGGCATCCTTTCCCGGCCGGGCCGGGAAGCGAACAGAACATTGTGCCGCACCGGTGGCGGCGGGGGCAACCCCAATGGGTCGGGCGCGGTCGCAGGAACCCTTATTCCATCGTCAAGAGCTTCTTCACCCCGGCGACGAGGTCAGGGCAAGAGCAGCAGGGGGCGGGTCGCCTGGGCCGAGCCAACCGCGACCCGCGCCCAGTAGCGCCCCGCACCCGCCGGCCGTCCGTCCGCATCCCTTCCGTTCCAGGCGATGCGGTGCGTGCCCGCGGCCAGCTCGCCGTTCCAGAGCGTCTGCACCCGGCGCCCCGAAGCGTCGAAGAGCTCGGCCCGCACGTGCTGCGCCGCGACCAGCGTGAGCACCAGCTCAGAGCTCGCGCGGCTGGGGTTAGCCCCGATCGACAGGTCCCACCCCGTCGCGAGGTCGGACCCACCGGGCGTGCCCCCAGCGTCGGGCGGTGCCGGTGCGAGCAACACCAGGTCGTCGATCGCCGCCTCGACCACGGAGTCGTCATAGGTGTCGGCGGCGAGGAAGCGCACGCGCACCTCGTCGGTGAGGGTCACGTGCTCGTGGAGGGGGATGGAGAGCAGCTGCCACTGCGACCGTCCGTCACGCGTCTCCAGTGCGGTTGTCCAGGTTGCGCCGCCGTCGGCGCTGGCCTGCACCACGAAGGGGTCCTCGAAGGCGCGCGGGCCGAGCTGGTTCATGAACCAGAGCCAGACCTCGACCACGGCCTTCTCGTATCCGGACAGCTTCCAGATCGGGCCGGTGAGCCAGACCGGTCCGCCGTCGACGTCGTGGTCGCCGGGGGCGCCGCCTGCGGCGCCGGTCACCCAGCACAGGGTACCGTCGGCCGAGTGATCGGCGTCGGGCTGTACGACCAGGTCCCCCGGGGCGATGACGGCGCCGGGCGCCGCCAGCTCCCACTGGCCGTCCCCGCCATCCTCGCCGCTCCCGGCGATCCAATCCCCGGCCTCCTCGAAGGCGGTCGAGTAGACGGGCCGCAGGACATGGAATTCGTACGGCGCCGCGGGCCCCTCCTCGGGCAACCACGCGACGGCGCCGCGGGCGTCGGCCGCCTCGAGGTAGTAGCGCACGCGCGTGCCCGCGGACAGGGCGGGCAACGTCGCGCGCAGGACGCCGGTGACGTCGTCGGCGGTGAGCCCGTCGAGGGGCAAGCTCTCGAAGCCGTCACCCCGGTCGAAGACGACGCGGCAAGCGGCGATGTCGAGGGGAGCGGAGAGGGCTGCCACGACCGCCTCCAACTCCACGGGCTGATCCTCCACCCGCGGGTCGGCCTGCGGCGCATGGTGGATGCGCAAGGCGCGAGCGGCCTCGATCTGCACGCGGTGCGGATAGCTGCCCAGGCGGCAGCAGTCGTAGGCCACGTAGGCGAAGCCGTTCTGGCCCCAGCTCTGGCCCCAGCTGTTCTTGAGGATCCAGGCACCCAGATCGTCGTCCCAGCCCACCAGCACGACCGCGTGGTTGATCTCGTCGCTGCCCTCGTGCTCGTAGACGCCCTCCTGGTAGTGCTGGAAATCGGGGTAGACGTGCATGCCCACCGCGATGGGGCCCCGCAGCAGGGCGTGCTTGATGGCCGACCGGGTCGTGACCACCGCCGTCCAGGCGGCGACGCGCGCCGCGGGGGTGCCCAGTGCGGTCGGACACGGGCCCCCGTCCTGTGCGCGATAGGGGATCACCGACTCCTCGAACGCGCCGTCATCGTGCCAGACGCGGTAGGCGGCCGTCATCCAGCCGCCGTCGCAGCCGTAACCGGCGGTGTTGCAGTCGAGGACTTGCTGCTCCGACAGGTCGATCTCGCGCTCGTCGTAGATCCGCGCCAGACCCTCGACGGCACCGGCGGCGGCAAACGCCCAGCAACCACCGCAGGCGCCCTGGTGCCGGGCCGCCGTCACGCCTCCCAGCTCGCGCCAGTCCCAACGGCTGGGAAGAAACTGGCTGCCGTCCTCTTCGCCGAGCGCCACCGGCATGACCCGCGGAGCCGGGTCCGCGGCCGAGGCGGCGCCAGAAGCCGCTTCGCCTCCCCCGGCCTGCCACTCGTGGAGCTCGGGCGGTCGCGCACCCAGAAGGGCGTCGAACTCCTGGGGCGTCAGGTGGGAGATGCCCGTCACGCCGGCCCGCCAGCGCAGGTGCTGGACCCCGATGCGCTGCTGCACTGCCACCACGCGCTCGAGGGTGGTGAGGCTGGGGGAGGGCACCAGGTCCGGGTTCTCGATCGGGATGGCCATGAGGAGGAGCAGGAGCAGCCCCGCCAGGACAGCCGCGGCAGGGCCCGAGAACCGCAGCCGCCAGCGGGCTGCCGTCCGCCGGGCGGAGCGGGATGTCTGTCGGCTGCCAGCGCTCATCGGCACCCTCCTGGGGCCACAACGGCCGCGCCCGGCCCCCGCCTACCCCGCCGGCCCGGCGACCGCCGGTGTCCTGGGAGCCCCCATGATACCACGGCGGGCGCAGCCCCAGGGTTACCATCGGTCTTTAACTGCAACTTGTTGATCTGGAATGGATTGCAGGACAAACGGCTGGATGAGGGGTCCGGCCGGCGTGCTGGTGTGAAGTGCCTTGCCCAGTGCTCCCTGGCTACCCCCGCCGGGCCGGGGGCCGCCTTGAGGCCGAGCGCCAGGCTCCCTATAATGCCCCCACCTGGGAGTCGTCATCGCAGCAGCGAGCTGCGCTCCCCGACTGCCCGGGCGCCCCCCGACAGCGGCGGCGGCGGTAGGCAGGGAAGAGGAGGACAGGATGGTCGGTTTCGAGCTCGAAGAAGAACAGCGGATGATCCGCGATCTCGCCCGGGACTTCGCCCAGAACGAGATCGCCCCCCGGGCGAAATACCATGACGAGACCGGGGAATTCCCGCGGGAGATCTGCCAAAAGGCCTTCGACGTCGGCCTGCTCAACCCCGGCGTTCCAGAAGCGCTGGGCGGGGCGGGAATGACCTGCCTGATGGAGTGCGTGATCGCCGAGGAGCTGGCGGCGGCCTGCAGCGGCATCAGTACCGCCATGATGGTCAACACGTTGGCCACGGCCCCTCTGCTGGTGGGAGCGACCGAGGAGCAGAAGCAGGAGTGGGTGGCACCCATGACACGCGAGCTACGCTTCGCCGCCTACGCGGTCACGGAGCCGGGCGCGGGCAGCGACGTACAGGGCATCAAGACCACCGCGGTCCGCAAGGGCGACGAGTACGTCATCAACGGACAGAAGATGTGGATCAGCGGTGCCGGGGTGGCCGATTGGTTCTTCGTGCTGGCCTACACGAACAAGGAAGCGGGCATCCGCGGGATGACCGGACTCATCGTGCCGGCGAACCTGCCCGGCGTGACGGTCGGGAAGAAGGAAGACAACATGGGCCAGCGCGCCTCTGACACGCGCGCCATCACCTTCGAGGACGTCGTGGTGCCGGCGGCGAATCGCCTGGGCGAGGAGGGCAAGGGTTGGCTGCTGGCGATGGCGGCGTTCGACCACACCCGCCCGCCCGTGGCATCGGGCGCTGTGGGGGTCGGCAGGGCGGCCATGGAGCACGCCATCCGTTACGCCAAGGAGCGCCATGCCTTCGGGGTCGCGATCCAGCGCCACCAGGCGGTCGCCTTCATGATCGCCGACATGGCCAAGGACCTGGACGCGGCCAGGCTGCTCGTCTGGCGCGCCGCTGACCTCTACGACCGGGGTCAGAAGAACAGCTACGAAGCTGCCTGCGCCAAGGCGTTTGCGGCCGACACGGGGATGCGGGTCTGCGTGGACGCGGTCCAGATCTTCGGCGGCTACGGGTTCAACCGGGAGTATCCGGTCGAGAAGCTGATGCGCGACGCCAAGATCTTCCAGATCTACGAGGGCACGAGCCAGATCCAGCGCTTGATCATCTCGAAGGGAATCATCTCCCGCGTCAGGTGAGCGCAGGGGTGGATCGAGGCAGCCGTTCGACAGAGAAGCGCTCGTCCGGCCCCGTGCTGCCGGGCGGGCGCTTCTTCATGACAGCGCCGACTACGAGACCCGGGCAACGCGCGTCGCACGCAGCTTGCGGACCTCGTGGGCGAAGCGCCGGCGCTTGCGCTCGTAGAAGTTGGCGCGCTCCTCGCTCTTCTGGCGGCGGAAGCCGTCGACCAGCCGCTCGCACTTGTGCACGATTTCCTGCGAGACCTGGAAGCGCTGCTCGGCTGTGAGATGTCCGCTCTGGAAGGCCTTCTCGAGCGCGTACACACGGAAGCGGTCCCAACTCCAGGCCCGCGAGGAACCATCGGGCCGACTCGAACGGCGGGTCACGATGGGGCCCTCCACCAGATGTACCGGATAGCGGGACGTGAGACGGATCCAGAGGTCATACTCGTCGCAGGCCGGGAGATTCTCGTCGAAGGCCCCGCACTCGGCAAAGCAGCTGCGCCGCAGCAGGACCGCCGACGGGGACATCGGGCTGGCCTCGAGCGCCTGCGCGAAGATCCACCCGGAAGTGGTCACCGGCTTGCGCGGGGCGCGATCCTTGCCGTCCCGCGCCGCGCGCTCAGCAGCCCGGCACACATCCACACCGGGGTGGTCGTTCAGGTAGCAGACCAGCGTCTCGAGGTGATGGGCTTCCCAGAGGTCATCCGCCTCCAGGAAGGCCACGTACTCGCCGCGGGCCATGCGGATGCCGCGGTTGCGCGCCGTGCTCAGCCCGCGGTTGATGCCGTAGTGGTATTGGACGGGGATCGCACCGCTGGAGAAGCGATGGCTGAAGGGTTTCAGACCCGTGGGTCCCATCCGGTTGACGAAGTCGATCACCTCTGGCTCGGCTCCAAGGGCCTCGAAGATCAGCGAGGGGGTGCCGTCTGTGGAGCCATCGTCGGTGACCACGATCTCGAATTCCCGGAAGCTCTGGGCCAGGATCGAGTCGAGGGCTTCCGTGACACTCTCCCGGCGGTTGTGCGTTGGGACGACCACGCTCACCCGGGCCATGACCAATCCTCCCTCCTTGAAGGACCAGAACCCCCTGCATATCCCTACCAGGGCCGCCTCGCGGCTGGAATCAGGGCCCGCCTCTCCGGCTAGCGTGTGTGTCGATGGTGAAGGCTCGGGCCGGCGTGTTCTTTCATGGTCTCCATTCAGGGTGCGCACGCCGATCAACTGGCGGCCATCCTACGCAAAGATGCTGGCCACGTCAAGCAAAAACCCGCATGAACAGCGGATTTTCGCATTCCAGAGGTCAGCACGCACCGCCGCGTGGTGACGCGTTGCTGCGCAGCACGCACGGATGAAACCAACGCGAGCCCGTCGTGGTTGACAGTGTGGTCGGGCGAATCTATCGTGTCGGCGGTCTGTCGGCGGCCCTTCACGGATCCGGACGCGCGGCGGCCGCGAACGGATGAGAATGTGAAACGCGGGCTGCTCGGGCGCGAGTCGACCCGCCGCGGAGGAGTACGCAGATGACGATCTGGAAGACGCACCCGTTGGCTCATCGCCGCGGCGTGGATGCTGTGGTGCTCTGGCTATTGGTGGCGTTGCTGGCCGGTTGCGGCGGCAAGCAGGTTTCCCGGGTGGGCACCGACACAACGATCGACCTGTCGGGGCGCTGGAACGACACCGACTCGCGCCTGGTGGCCGACGAGCTCATCGCCGACTGCCTCGGCCATCCCTGGATCACCCAGCACCTCCAGCAGAGTGGGGGCAAGCTGCCCATCGCCATCGTGGGCGGCGTGCGCAACCGGAGCACCGAGCACATCCCCGTCGGAACGTTCCTGAAGGATCTCGAGCGCGCGCTGATTCAGTCGGGCAGGGTGCAGATGGTCGCCGACGCCACGGAGCGGGGGGACCTACGCCTCGAGAAGGCCGACCAGTGGGAAAATGCGAGCCCCGAGACGGTCAAGCAGCTCGGCCGGGAGCTGGGGGCCGACTACATGCTCACCGGCACGATCGAGACGATCACGGACCAAGAAGGGGGCGAGAAGGTCCTCTTCTACCAGGTGGACCTCAACCTGACGAGCATCGAGACGAATCTCAAGGTCTGGGCCGGACAGCACAAGATCAAGAAGTACGTCGGGCGGGGCAAATACAAGCCTTGACGGGGTGGAGCACCTGATCCCGCGACTCTCCGGCGATCCGCCGCGCCAGCCACAACGAGTCCCAAAGCGCAAGGGCTGGGGGATGTTCCCCCAGCCCTCGTGACGGTTCAGACTTGCAAATTGCGAGATTGCAGTCAGAAGCCTGGTGGGCCCGATGGCCCCAACAATAACTAGCTCATGATCTCGTCCCCGACGGCTGCTCCGATGCGCAACAGGCCATGCTCGTCGAAGCAGACACCGTGGCCGAGATTCCGCGTGGGATAGAGCATAAGCAACGAGTACCGGCCGGCCGGACAACCCTGACCGGGAGCATACTTGTCGAGGGATAGCCGTCCAAGCCGTTGTTGTTTAGAACGATGCACCACGCGCAGAGCGAGGTCGCGAAGTTCGCACCTTGGCCGTCACCGACGCCGCCCGAAACGGCAGCCCCGGCTCCAGCAGCGATCGCGAGGATCGCGATCTCGGTTGCGAACTTCTTCACTGGTTGGTTCCTTTCCTTGCAGCTTTGCCCCGATCGCCCGTCTCTGGATGGACGATACGTTGCCACGCAACCCCAACCCCACGTCCCCGAAAATCATGTTCTAGGCATTCACCCCTTTCCGGAAATCCTCAGTTGGACCGGCATCGCCGATCCGAGTTCATGATCCCAGATTCGGGTGCGCGTTGTCAAGCGATTTCAGGTGGGGCAACTCGTCCAATGGAAGGAAGTTGGGTGCTCTCGACCAGTGCCGGCAGAGGGGGGCCAAACGGCCCCAGGAGGGGTACAAATGTGTCGCGGTCCCGGACGCAAGACCTGCCCTCGGGCGGGTCGGGGCAAGTCTCATGCGCCCCTCGGGCTGCGGCAGCGCGGGGCGCCATCAGGCGCGCTCAGATGCGCGTCCGTGACCGGGTCGTGCCGGATTGCGCCGGACCTGCCGGGAGCGGCCGGCACGG
>CAZDKK010000126.1:0-9013 GCA_964506245.1 uncultured bacterium
GTGGAACGGCTACATGATCGAAGCGCTGGCGCACGCCGGGCGGGCACTGGACGAGCTGCGCTACGTCGAGGCCGCCGAGCGCGCGGCCGCGGCGCTGAAGCAGCGTCTCTGGAGCGGCGGGCGCTTGCTGCGCTCCTGTGAGGCCGACGCGGTCGGCACCCCCGGCTTCCTGGAAGACCACGCGCTGCTGGGTCGCGGCCTGGTCGCCCTCTACGAGGCCACCTTCGACCCGACCCATCTGGCCTGGGCGCTCCACATCGCCCGCGAGATGATCCGGCTGTTCGCGCACCCGTCGGCCGGTTTCACATGCGCCGCCCACGATACCGAGCCTCTTCTAGCCCCCGTGATGGACACGGTCGACGGCGGCCTGCCCTCGGGCAATGCGGCCGCGATCCTCTTCCTGCTGCGGCTCGGGGCCCTCACCGGCGAGGGTGATCTGATCAACCGGGGGCGGTCAGCCCTGCGTGCCCTGCACACGCGGATCGACGAGCACCCCATGCAGCACCTCGAACTCCTCGCCGCGCTCGACTTCGCGCTGGGACCGGTGAAGCAGGTCGTGCTGGCCGGCTTCCCCGCCGATCCCTCCATGGCACGCCTGCGCCAGGCCCTCGCCTCGCGCTTCCTGCCCAACACGGTCGTGATCCTGCACCCCGACATCCAGCCCGGCGAGCGCTCCACCGTCGGTGCCGATGTGGCCGCCCACTTGCACATGGTCCGCTCGCTGGCACCCTATGTCGGCCCGCTGCGCGCGGTGCGCGGGGTGGCCACGGCGCACATCTGCCGCAACCACGCATGCCAGGGCGCGGCCCAGGACCCGGCGGAGCTGGAGCGACTGCTGGTCCACTGAGCCATCGCTCCCTGAATCCGACGAGTCCGCGAGCCGCGGCGACGATCAATCAGCCCTTGGAGCTTTCTGGGCGGGCCCCGCCCCGCTCGCCGCCAGGATGCGCGGTTTCGCGAACGCCAGCCGGCGGCGCATGACATCCACCGCTTCCGGGCTGTGGTCGACCAAGATGAACCGGCGGCCCAGCCGTGCCGCGGCCTCGCCGAACGTGCCGCTGCCGGCGAAGAAGTCGAGCACGAGATCGCCGGGACTCGAGTGAACCCGTACGATGCGCTCCACCAACCCCAGCGGCTTCTGGGTGGCGTAGCCGGTGCGCTCGCTGCCGGCGGTGGGAACAACCGTGTGCCACCAGACGTCGGTGGGCGTCTTGCCGCGCGCGGCCTTCTCCGGCCCGACCAGACCGGGGGCCATGTAGGGGATGCGGTCGATCTCGTCGTAGTGAAACGTGTAGTGTCGCGGATCGCGGGCGTACCACAGGAGCGTGTCGTGCTTCGCCGGCCATCTCCGGCGCGATCGCCCGCCGTAGTCGTAGGCCCAGATGATCTCGTTCATGAAGCACGTGCGCCCGAAGATCCGATCGAGCATGACCTTCACGTAATGGACCTCGCGGGCATCGAGGTGGACGAAGAGCGACCCGGTCGGACGCAGCACGCGGCGTGCCTCGGCGAGCCGCGGTTCGAGAAAGCCCAGGTAGTCGTCGTGGCGGTCAGCAAAGCCGCTGGTTCCCACCACGGTGGTGCGGTAGCGCGCGTCCTGGAAGCCGCGCCGATCGCCGCCGGCCGGGTCGCGCGCGACGCGGATGCGCGTGCGCTCCAGCCGCCGCCCGGTGTTGAAGGGCGGGTCGATGTAGATGAGATCGATCGACCCGCCGGCCAGGCGGGCCAGCACGTCGAGGTTGTCGCCGAAGTAGATTTGGTTCTGCGCGCGCATGTTTCACCGCCTATCGGCCCACCTCCTCGACCACGCGCAGCGATAGCGGTGGCGCGGCGAGCCACGACCGTTCCCACGAGGTCACCCCGGGCAAGCCGCGTACGATCGCCTTGCCCGCGCCCCAGCCGGCCGCCAGCACGGCGTGAGGCGTCTCGGCCGCCCGGAAGCAGCGCAGCGCGGACGGCGCCAGCGCCCGCAGATCGCGCAGCAGCGGCCGCCACGTCCCGCCCGACAGCGCGCCGGCCTCCCCCACCGTCAGCATGCCGCTGGGTGGGCTCGACGTGAAGACGAGCAGCACCGCGTCGCGCGGGTCCAAGGCCTGGCAGACGAGGCGCAGGTGCTTCAAGCCGAGCCGGCCGTCCTCGCAGCTCAGGGACTCGCGCACATAGAAGTAGGGATCAACGAGCACCACCAACCGGCTCGCCGCCGCGATCCGGTCGAGGTGTTCGGCGAACGAACCCGCGATCACCTGCAGGCGGCTGCTCGGGCCGGGCCAGCCGTCGCGCTCGGGCCAGCGGGTGGGCTCGAACAACCGATCCGCCGCGATCCGCAGCCGCTGCGCCACCGCCGGGTCGGCCTCGATCAGGGTGATGGGTCCGCGCGGTACCTGCGAGCGCAGGGCCAGCACCGCGCTGCCCGGGTAGGAGACCTCTCTCACGGCGGCATCCGACATCTGCTCGGGAGCCAGACCCGGTGGGCCGGACTTCTCACGCCACCAGCGGCACAGCGCGCCGGCATAGGACCACCCGGGGGGCGGCCCCAGCCTCTCGGTCGCTGGATCCCACCCGGCCGTCGCACCCTGCGTCGCGGCCCAGGCGCCCCGGAATAGCGCTGGCGCGTGCGGCGTCACATACACGCCGGCGCCCGCGTGCGTCTCCACGTACCCCCAGGCTTCGTCCCCGGGGAGCCGGCCCAGCGCCTCGAGCAGCAACGCGTGCTTGAGTTGATCCCCCGCGTTGCCAGCGTTGCGGTCCTGGATGGACATGCGCCAGCCTCCTGCCCGACCTCCCGCTCGGGTGTCGTCGCGGCGCACATCATGCAGGCTCTGCGACTGCTGGCCAAGGCCGATCCTCGCTCTGCCGGGCGCCCAACGGAGGGTCTTGTGCGGCCGGGCCGTCTCGGCACGCCCCGCGGGCCGGGCCTCGAATTGTCTTTCCCTGTATGGGGCGACGTCGTATACTCGCTCGCTTCCCTCAACGACGGGGGAAGATGTAGGATTCCGGACGTGAATCGTCCGGTTGGTGTGGGTCACGGCGAGGCTGCCTGCATGCGCGCATTCTCCAGGGTCCTGGGGACCGGGATGTTCGTCCCGGACCATGTCATCACCAATGAGTATCTCGCCACGATCGTGGACACCAGCGACGAGTGGATCGTCTCGCGGACCGGGATGAAGGAGCGCCGGCAGGTTCGGCCCGACCAGGCCGCCTCCGACCTCGTGATCCCCGCCTCCCGTCGCGCGCTCGAGCAGGCGGGCCTCACCCCGCGCGACCTCGACATGATCATCGTCGCGACGATCTCGCCCGACACGATCTTCCCTTCCACCGCCTGCGTGGTGCAGGACGCCCTGGAGACCCGGGAGATCCCGTCCTTCGACATCTCCGCCGGATGCACGGGCGCCATCTACGCGCTCGCCATCGCCAACGACCTCATTCGCGCCGGCAGTGTGCGCCACGTACTGGTCGTGGGCGTCGAGGTTCTGACCAAGATCACCAACTGGGAGGATCGCTCGACCTGTGTGCTCTTCGGCGACGGGGCCGGCGCCTTCGTGTTGGGCCCCAGCGAAGATGGTGAGCACGGGATGCTGGGCTATCACCTCGCATCCGACGGCGCCAAGGGCGCCACGCTGATCCTGCCGGCCGGCGGGTCGAAGCACCCGGCAACCCACGAGACGATCGATCGCCGGATGCATACCCTACACATGCGCGGCAACGAGATCTACAAGACCGCGGTGAGCACCATGTACCAGTCCTGCCAGGTCTTGCTCGAGCGCTCCGGCCTGACGCCGCAGGACATCGATCTCTACGTCTTCCACCAGGCCAACCTGCGCATCATCGAATCGGTCGGCAAGCGGCTGGAGATCGACCCCGCGAGGGTCTTCATCAACATCCACAAGTACGGCAATACCTCATCGGCCTCGACCATGATGGCCGTCCATGAGGCTTGTGAGGCCGGCCGGATCAAGCGCGGCTCCAAGGTGCTGCAGGTGGCCTTCGGCGCCGGCCTGACCTGGGGCGGCGTGCTCTGGCAGTGGTAGAACCGCCGCGCCGGCCAGCGAAGATCCCCCGTCCTCTGCCGATACTATCCGCGAGGCCCCCGGTCCGGTGCGGACGCCCGGGGTTCGGTCCGGCGCACCGGTGATGCCCGGCCTTTCTCGGCCCGCACCGATCGGGATGGGGCTCTCTCAGGGAGGAGAAGGTCGATGCCCGTCAGGAAACCCAGTGCAACCCCACGCGGACCGCGCGCCCGCGCCGCACAGCCGGCCCGTTCGACGACCCGAGCGGGGGGCCGCAGCGCCAACGGCCTGCCGCCAGGGGTGTATCCTCACAGCGCGGTGCCGCGTCCCAGCATCAAGGGTGGCGACATCCGGCGGGTCGGGATGATCTTCGCCGGCGGTCCGGCGCCGGGCGCCAACGCCGTCATCAGCTCGGCCGCGATCTCGTTCCTGGACACCGGGCGCGAGATGATCGGCTTCCTCAACGGCTACCGCCACCTCGAGAACTACCACCCGGTCACGAACCGACTGCAGCTCGGCCAGCACTACCGGATCTTCACGTCCGCCGACGTCACCGGGATGCGCAACACCCAAGGCATCCTGATCGGCACCTCGCGCGCCAACCCGGGCGCGCTCATCCGCGGCCCGCGGGATCTGGCGGACCCCAAGCGCACGGCCAAGCTCCACAACGTCTACAGCGCTCTGGTCGATCTGGGGATCGACGGACTCATCTCGATCGGCGGCGACGACACGCTCAAGACCGCCAACTTCCTCCATGAGTACCAGAAGCGCCTGCCGAAGAACGCCAAGCGAATCAAGGTCGTGCACTTGCCCAAGACGATCGATAACGACTACGAGGGCATCGACTTCACCTTCGGCTACTTCACCGCGGTGGACTTCCTGGCCAAGGAGGTCAAGAACCTGCGCGCGGATGCGGAGTCGAGCAGTCGGTACTTCATCGCCCAGGCCATGGGACGCAAGGCCGGGTGGCTCTCCTACGGTGTTGGCATCGCCGGCGAGGCCAACATGATCTTCAGCGTCGAGGACGTCACGCCCGACATGCTCTTCGACGACGAGGTCGTCGACGAGAACGGCCGCAAGCACACGGAGAAGCGGCTGCGGCTGGAGCTGCTGGTAGGCAAGATCGCGGACCTGATGATCTGGCGCGAGGAGAAGGAGGGCAAGAAGTTCGGGACCGTGGTGCTGGCCGAAGGGCTGGCCGAGCTGCTGCCCGAGCAGTACATCCGCAACATCGACAAGGACGAGCACGGCCACATCTCGATCGGCAAGATCGACATGGGCTTCTTGCTGGCGCGGATGGTCGAGGCAGAATACACGCGACGCACCGGACGCAAGCGCAAGGTGACGGGGCTCCAGATTGGCTACGAGGCCCGCTGCGCGGTGCCGCACGCCTTCGACGTCATGCTCGGCAGCCAGCTCGGGATCGGCGCCTACCGCGCCCTGGTCGAGGAGAACCTCGACGGCCACATGGTGAGCACCTCGGGTCAGCTCGATCTGCGCTACGTGGCGTTCAAGAAGCTGATCAACCCCAAGACCCTGCGGACCGAAGTGCGCTACCTGAGACCCGGCTCGGATTTCCACCGGCTGGCGCGCTTCCTCGAATCGAAGGCCGAGGTGCACGCGGACTGACAACTCCCGGATAGACGCGTGCGGGACCGGGGCTATACTCCTGGCGACCGGCCGCTCTCGCCCGCGCCAAACGTGATCGCGCCGGGCGCCGGCGGCCGCGGGGGCTGTCCTCCACCTGAGGAGCGCGTATGGCGCGGCCGCGGATCATCCATGCCCGGCTGCTCTTGGGGATCCTGCTCCTTCTGGCAGGCGGTGCGGCGGCAGTCGGGACCGGCGCTGCGGCCCCCGCTCCCTCGCCCGCCCGGACCACGGTCGCTGCGCCGCGCAAACCGCTGAACCTGCGCGCGCGCCTCTTCGCCCAGCTCGCTGCCGACAGCCTCGAGGAGGCCCGCACGCTCCTCGGCGAGCACCGCATCGGGGCCGAGTCCCTCGTCGAATCGCTCCTGGTCGAGCTGGACGAGACGCTCGCGCGCGGCGCAGATGGCGAGGCCGCAGCCCAGCGCGAGCGTCTGACCCGCGTGGTCGACCTCTACACCGCGGCCTTCGCCGACTCCGTCTGCCTCAACCTGCTGCGCTTCCGCACCCATCTGGCGGGCGAGGCTCGGCGTGCCGACCGGGAGGGGTGGCGCGCCCTGCGCCGGGCCCAGGCGCTCTATGGACAGGCCCCTTGGGACCAGACGCTCGATTCGCTCGACACGGCCCGCGCGCTGGCCCGCCAGGCGGGGGATCGCCACCTGGAGAGCCTGGCTCTCACGCTGACCGGATCGTGCCACTGGATGACGGGCGACTACGGCGCAGCGCGTGAGGACTACCAAGCCGCACTCGCCCTGGCCGAGTCGCTGCGGGATGAGATCCAGCAGGCCCGCCTGCTCCGCAATATCGCGGGCAGCTACAACATGCAGGGCCGCCCGCGCGACGCGGCGGCGCCCCTCGATCGGGCCATCGCGCTCGCCCGCCGCCTCGGCTACGACAACCTCTACGTCAACGCGCTCAACGACCGCGCCATCCTTCACCAGAGCGAAGGCGACCTCGCCACCGCGGAGGCCGAGTTCGTCGAGGTGCTGCACCTCTCGCGCGAGCAGGGCCAGCGTGCCCTCGAGGGCAACGCGGAGATGAACCTCGGCATGACCCTGGCGCAGCAGGGTCGCCCGCTCGAGGCGCTCGATCACCTCGAGCAGTCGCTGGCGATCAGCCGCGAGGGCGGGCGCCTCCGCCAGCAGGTCGCGGCGCTGCTCAACCTGGCCTACGTGAACTCGAGCCTCCAGCGCCCGTCCCGGCGCCTGACCTGCCTGCGCGATGTGCTGGCGCTGACCGAGCAGAACGGCCCGGCGGATGTGGCCGCCCAGGCCCTCAACGAGATCGGGGACACCTACCGCGAGCTGGGCCGTCCGCGCGACGCGATCCCCTGTCACGAACGCGCGCTGGCCGTCTTCCGCGAGCGCGGGATCGTGCGCAGCCAGTCGCTGGCGCTGCAGAACCTCGGCCTGGCCTACGCCTCGCTGGGCGATCTCACCGCGGCGGGCCGTTGCTTCGACGAGCAGGTGGCCGCGCTGGGTCAGGGCGACATGCCGATCGAGATCGCCGCGGCTTCGCTCAATCAGGCCTGGATCCATTCGCTGCGCGGCGACCTGGAGACTGCGGCGCGCATCCTGGAGCGCGCGGCCGCGATCGCCGACAGCGCCGAGAACTTCGTCCTGCACGACAACGTCGACAACGCCCTCGGCCGGCTCCGCCTGCAGGCCGGTGACGCCGACGGCGCGGCCGCCTGCTTCGAGCGGGCGCTGGAGCGCAGCCGCGGCCTCCCGGCGGCGCTCGAGCAATGGCGGGCGCTGGCAGGGCTGGCGGAAGCGCGCGAGCGGCAGGGTCGGCTGGCGGAGGCCGCGGACCTGCTGGCCACGGCCATCGAGCAGATCGAGTCGCTGCGCGGGCAGCAGTCGGGCGACATCTTCCGGCAGGCCTTCATGGCGGACAAGCGCGATGTCTATGCCCTGCGCGTGGGTGTTCTCCAGGCGTTGGATGTCCGGGCCGGCGGGGATCGCGCGGCGCGTGCCGAAGCCTTGCTCACCGCCGAGCGCGCGCGGGCGCGCGTGCTGCTCGACATCCTCTCCGCGGCCGAGCCCTCCGCGGCCACGCCGGCAGACTCCCTGTCGTGGCAACGCTACCGGGCGCAGGTGGCGCGCCTGAACCGCCTGCAGACCGAGATCGGCCGCGCCGCCGCGGGCGGCGGAGGCGGAGTGGCGCGCCTGGATTCCCTGACGCCGTTGCTGGACGAAGCGCGCAGCGCCCTGCTGGCGGCCCGCGATGAGCTCGCGGCGCGCGATCCGACCTACCTGGCGCGCACGGGGCAGCGCGAACCGTTGGGGGCCGAGGAGATCGCTCGCCGCGTGCTCGCCCCCCGGCAGGTGCTGTTCGAGTACTTGACCGGGAGTGATCGGTCGTACCTCTTCCGGCTCGATTCCGAGGGCTTGGAGCTGTTCACGATCCCCTGCGGGTCGGACAGCTTGGCGAAGCTCGTGAACAGACTGCGCGACGCGATCCGCGGGCGGGGGGCGAGCAGCGCGGGGCAGGAAGACGCCCCCCTCCTCGCCCTGGCCCGGCAGCTATACGACCTGATCATGGCACCCGCGTTGAAGGGCATGGCTCCCGGCACGCGGTTGTTGATCTGCCCCGATGGGCCGCTGCTTTACCTCCCCTTCACCGCACTGCACGACGGCCAGGTCTATCTCGGGGAGCGCTACCCCATCTGCTGGACAGCCTCTGCCAGTGCCCTGGACCCCAGCCTGCGCAGGCACGGCCGCGCGCCGAGGGAGGACTTCCTGGCGTTCGGCAACCCCTCCTCGTTTCACGCGCAAGACCTGCTCGCCGCTGATGTCCGCGCGGCGCGCGATTGGTCCTTCGGTGAGCTGCCCTTCGCCGAGGCCGAGGTGCGCCGGATTGCGGCGCGCTTCGGGCACCCGCGCGTGTTCGTGGGGTCGGAGGCGACGGAGGAGGCGGTCAAGGCGAACATCGAACGCGCCTCGCGCGTGCACTTCGCCACGCACGGCCTGCTGAGCGACGGCGAGCCGTTGATGAGCGCGCTCGTCCTCGCGCAGGACAACGATCCCGCGGAGGATGGGCTCCTCCAAGCCTACGAGATCCTCGATCTCGACCTGAATGCCGATCTCGTCACGCTCTCCGCGTGCAACACCGGGCTCGGCGAGCTCGTGCGGGGCGAGGGGATCCTGGGACTCACGCACGCCTTCCTGTGCAGCGGCGCCCGAACGCTGCTCATGACGCTGTGGGAAGTGCCCGATCTGACGACCGCCGATCTGATGGATCGCTTCTACAACGGACTCACCGACGGGCTCGCGCCGGATGTGGCGCTGCAGGCGGTCGTGCGCGGCGCCGTCTCCATGGGCCTCGCCCCCAGCGCGTGGCCCGGGGTCACGCTGCTCGGG
>CAZDKK010000127.1:0-8474 GCA_964506245.1 uncultured bacterium
GGACCTGGTCCTGCGCGAGAGCAAGGCCGGGCGCCCGAGCTGGGTGCTGAGGGCTGACTCCGCCTTCTATTACGGCGAAGGGGAGATGACGCGGCTGCGCGGGGTCCACGTGGAGTTCTACAACGCCGCGGGTGACAGCGTTCGGTCGCGTCTCACCGCACGGGAGGGCGAGATGGACCCCGCCCGGCGCGACCTCGTCGCGCGAGGCGCGGTCGATGTGCGCACGCACGATGGGACGCGCCTCGAGACCGAGGAGCTGCGCTGGGTGCAGGAGACGGAGAAGGTCCTCTCCGACCGCTTCGTGCGCCTCACGCGCGGGCGGAGCGTGGTGACCGGCATCGGGATCGAGAGCGATGCCGCGCTCAAGACCTATCGGATCCTCTCGCAGGTGTCGGGGGAGCTGCGAGAGGAAGACGGCGGGGGAATCGAACCGCCGCGCTGAACCGAAGACCATGCGCGTGCCCCCGGCCGGCACGCCAGGAGCGAGGGATGGCGCAGGAGGACACCGGCTGCCAGGCGGCCCCGGTCCCGGAGGAAGGGAGCGCCGCGGCAGGACTGGAGCCGCAGGGCACCGATCTGCTCGAAGCCCGCAACCTGGTGCGCTACTACGGCAAGTGGGCCGTGGTCAACGACGTGTCGATGGTTGTGGGTCGCGGGGAAGTCGTGGGGCTGCTGGGACCCAACGGCGCGGGCAAGACCACGAGCTTCTACATGATCACGGGCCTGCTGATGCCCTCCTCCGGAAGGATCTTCCTGCACGGCGAGGACATCACCGGCCTGCCCATGCACGAACGCGCCCGCCGGGGGATCGGGTACCTCTCGCAGGAACCCAGCATCTTCCGCCGCATGACCGTGCGGCAGAATGTCATGGCGGTCCTCGAGACCCTGCCGCTGTCGCGAGCCGAGCGGCAGACGCGCTGCGAACGTCTGCTCGCGGACCTCGACATCGCGCAGATCGCCGACCGCCGCGGGTACAACCTGTCGGGCGGGGAACGCCGGCGCACCGAGATCGCCCGGGCGCTGGTGACCGAGCCGTCGTTCATGCTGCTCGACGAGCCCTTTGTCGGCATCGACCCGATCGCGGTGGCCGAGATCCAGGAGAACATCCTGCGCCTCAAACGCCTGGGGTTGGGCATTCTCATCACCGACCACAGCGTGCGCGAGACCCTGACCGCCACGGACCGGGTCTACCTGATGTACGAGGGACGCATCCGCCTCCACGGCCGCGCGCGTGACCTGGCCGACAATCCGCTCGCGCGCGAGCTGTACCTGGGGAAAGACTTCCGCCTCTAGGGGCCAGCCCGCCCGAGAACCGGCACGCACCGTGGGGACACACCGCGGCGTGGAGATTCGCGCCGATCTGGAGGTCGGCCAGCGCCTGCAGCTGGTCTTGACCGCGCGCATGGAGCAACGCCTGCGACTCCTGCAGGCTCCGGTGACCGAGCTGGCCGAGATCCTGGCCGAGGCCTTGAACGGCAATCCATTCCTCGAAGTGGAGGAGGAGGGGATGGCGGCCGCCCCCGAGGACCCGGCCGAAGATGGGGTCCTCGAGGGCGATGCGTCCCCCGACCCATCCGGGCCCTGTGCCCCGACCTTTCCCCCGGCCGTGGCGCGCGTTCAATGGCGAGACCGCGTCCTCTCCCAGCTGCGCCTGGGCGCCGGGGACGCGGGCGATCGCGCCATCGCCGAGTACATCCTGGGCAACCTGGACGATCGGGGCTACCTGGCGGGCGGCGTTGTGGAGGTCGCCCTCGCCCTCGGTGTCCCCCCACCGGCAGTCGAGGCAGTCCGGCAACGTCTGATGAGGCTGGATCCCGTGGGGCTCGGGGCACTCGATCTGAGGGAGTGCTTGTGGGTCCAGCTCGAGCTGCGCGGTGAAGGCGACTCCCTGGCGGCGCGGGTGGTCCGGGAGGGTCTGGAGGATCTGGCCAGGTGCTACCTGGCGCGGCTGGCCGCGCGGCTGGGCGCGACGCCCGAGGCGGTGCGGCAGGCGGCCGCGCGGATACGCGACCTCTGTCCCTGTCCCAGGCGTCTGATCGAGCAGGAGAGCGCGCCCCCCGTCTTTCCCGACTTGCGGGTGGAGCGCATCGCCGGGCGCTATGAGGTGTTCCCGGAGGAAGGCCCCCTACCGCGGCTGCGGCTCGTGCAGCCCCCAGCCATGCGCCCCGGGCGAGGCTCGGAGGGGCTCGCCCGCTTCATCCGCACCCGGAGCGCCCGGGCGCGGTGGCTGATCGAGGGTCTCGCCGCCCGCCGCCGCACGCTGGTCGGCGTGATGCGGCTGATCGTCGAGGAGCAGCAAGGCTTCTTCGACCATGGCGTTCATCGGTTGAAGCCTTTGATCTACAGGCAGTTGGCCGACCGACTGGGGGTCCACGAATCCACGGTCGCCCGCGCGGTGCGGGGCAAGTACGTGCAGACGCCGGGTGGCATCTATCCGTTGAGGTTCTTCTTTTCCAAGGGGTTGGCGGGCGCCGCCGGGCTGGTCAGCACGCCGGCCAGCGTGAGGGCCCGGGTGCGCGAGCTGATCGCGTCCGAAGCCCCCGCGCGGCCCTTGACCGACGAGGATCTAGCCCGGATGCTACGGGTTGAAGGCGTGAGGATCTCGCGCCGAACCGTGGCGAAGTACCGGGACCAGATGAGAATCGCCAAGGCCTCCTATCGCAGGCAGGCGTGATCAGACAGGTCGGCGGGCGGGCGAGGGCGCCCGGCGGCCGGAAGTGAAGGAGAGAATCATGGACATCATCACGACCGCCCGTCACTTCGAACTGACTCCGGGGCTCAAGGACCACACCCAGAAGCGGCTGGAGAAGCTCGGTCGCCTGCTGGGCGGCGTCGAGGACGTGCACGTGATCCTGACAACGGAGAAGCACCGGCGGATCGCCGAGATCTCCCTGCACGCCCGGGGAACCGAGATCGTCGGACGGGACGAGTCGGATGACATGGTCACCTCGATCGATCGCGTCGTGGATCGCATCGAAAGACAGTTGAGGCGCCTGCGCGCCCGCCGCCGCGACCGCGGGCAGCGGCGCGGGCCCAAGCTGGCCATCGTGGAGGAGAGCCAGGCGGTCGAGATGCGCGCGACCCAGGCGGCGGAGGCCGAGACCTCCGCGGAGCTGGACCTGAGTGTCTACGCCGACGAGGACTTCGCTCCGGTGGTTGTGCGCGGAGGCCAGCACCACCGCGAGCCGATCACGGTGGAAGAGGCCATCCGCATCATGCGCGAGCGGGACGAGGACCTGCTCCTCTTCACCAACGTCCAAACCCAACGGGCGGCCGTGGTGCACGTGCGTCCGGACGGCAACTACGGACTGGTGGAGGCGCTCTAGACGCCGGCCCGGCCTGCCCGGCCAGCAACTCGACGCTTGCGCTCGAGGCCCAAATCGGGGACAGGTTACACGGGGATGATCCGCCGTGACCTGTCCCCTTCGCGTGGTTCGGCATCGGGAACACACCGGGAGTCAGGACCGCCATGGTCGGAATGACGGTGGCCGAGTTCTACGAAAAGACGCGCGAACGGCTGCGCCTGCAGTTGGTCGGCGAGAACCTCCATTCCCGCAGCCGGCTGGTGACGAGTGACATCAATCGCCCGCAGCTTGCGCTCACCGGCTTCGTCGAGAACTTCCTCTGGGAACGCCTGCAGATCCTGGGGGAGACCGAGGTGCGCTACCTCGCCAGCTTGGGCCCTGAGCGGCGCGGCGGCGCGCTCAGCCGCATTCTGGATTTCGCGATTCCCTGCATCGTCGTCACCAAGGGGCTTCCCGTGCCCGAGGGGCTGGCGGAGGCGGCGGCCCAGAGCGGGATCCCGGTCTTCTCCACCGATATCGACACGACGAAGTTCATCCACGAGCTGACCGCCTTTCTGGAGGAGGCGTTTGCGCCCACCACCACCGTGCACGGCTCTCTGGTCGACGTCTACGGGGTGGGGTTGCTCTTCACCGGCCGCTCTTCGATCGGCAAGAGCGAGACCGCGCTCGACCTGGTCGAGCGCGGCCACCGGCTCGTGGCGGACGACGCGGTGACGATCCGCAGACGTTCGCCCAATATCCTGATCGGGTCGGGCAACGAGCTCTTGCGCCACTGCATGGAGATCCGCGGAATCGGGATCATCGACGTGCAGGCCATCTTCGGCATCCGCGCCATCCGCGCCTTCAAGCGCGTGGAGGTCGAGGTCAACTTGCGCGATTGGACCAACAAAGAGGACTACGAGCGCCTGGGACTCGAGGAACAGCAGACGACCCTGCTGGGGGTCGACATCCCCCGGGTCGTGATCTCGATCTTCCCCGGCAAGAACATCACGGTCATCTCCGAGACGATCGCGCTCAACTATCTGGTCAAGGCTTACGGCTACCACCCGGCCGCGCGTTTCAGCGAGAACCTGCTCGAGACCATCCGCCGCAAACGGACGCTGGCGCGCCTGGCGGAAGGGGATCTGGAGTGAGCGGGACGGCCGTGCGAAACCGCGCGCCGCTGCTGGGCATTCTCGTGACCCACGGGCGCCTGGGCGAGGAACTGCTCCGCACGGCCGAGGAGATCCTGGGGGCGCAGCCGTCCATCGCGGTTGCCTCGAACGCCGGCCACTCGCACGAAAGCCTGGCCGCCCGCGTGGAGGCGTTGGCCGCGCCGGCGCTGGGGGCGGGAGAGCCCGTGGTGGTCATGGTCGACCTGTTGCCCGGGAGCTGCGGCGTCGCCTGCCGCTCGCTGGTCGCGCGGCATCCCGGGATCCTGCTGGCCGGCGGGGTGAATCTGCCGATGCTGCTGGAGTTCCTCTACCAGCGGACCCGCGTCGGGCGCCGCGAGCTGCGCGCGCGCCTGGAGCAGAAGGGGCGCGAAGCGATTGCGTGCGTGGGGTGGGACGATGCCACCTGATCCCGCCGGCGCGTATCTGCTCGTCCGCGTCGACGACCGCTTGCTGCACGGACAGGTCGTGCTAGGGTGGGGGCAGATCCTGGCCCCCCGAGCCTACCTGATCGTGGACGATCAGGCGGCTGCCGATCCGTGGGAGCGGGAGGCGTTCGCCAGCGCGGCCCCGCCCGGGATCGAGTTGCGCGTGCTGGGTCTGGAGCCATTCGCGCGCGGGGAGGCGAACGATCTGGCCGCGGAGGGAACCGTGGTCCTGGTTCGCGGCCTGCCCCAGCTGGCCGAGCTGACGGCGCGGGGGTTTCGGTCACGCGCGGGGATCAACCTGGGGGGGCTGCACGCCCGGGCCGGCAGCCGCGAGATCCTGCCCTACGTGCACGTGACCCCGGAGGATGAGCGGCTCCTGACATCGCTGCTCGCCGCCGGCGTCGCGCTCTACGCGCAAGACCTGCCGGGGGCGGCGCGATACGAGGGGGAGGCGCTGCTTCGGAAACTGGCCCCGCGCTAGGACCGGGGCGGGGCGCATCCGCGGTCGACAGGGAGGTCGACGTGGCTCGCATTCGGTTCATTCTCTGCGTGCACAATCACCAGCCGGTCGGCAACTTCGATCACGTGATCGAGGACGCCTACCAGCGCGCCTACCTGCCGTTCCTCGATGGGATGGAGGAGCACCGCGGCGTCGCCTGGGCACTGCACAACTCCGGTTGCCTGTGGGAGTGGCTGGAAGAGCATCACCCGGAGTACATCGACCGGGTGGGCAAGGGCGTGGCGGCCGGACGCATCGAGCTTCTCGCGGGCGGGTTCTACGAGCCCGTGCTGCCCGCCCTCAGCCCGGAAGACCGGCGTGGCCAAATCGAGAAGATGCGCACCTATCTCCAGAAACGCTTCGGCATCGAGGCCCGCGGCCTGTGGCTCACCGAGCGCGTCTGGGAGCCCGACCTGCCGCTCGACCTGGTTCCCGCCGGGATCGACTACCTCCCGCTGGACGACACGCAGCTCCACCAGGTGGGCATCGCGCCCGAGCGCGTGCGCGGCTCGTTCCTCACCGAGAGCGCGGGCCGGCGGCTGCGCATCTTCCCGGCTCTGATGACCCTGCGCTACCGGGTTCCCTACCACGACCCGGAGCAGGTGGTTTCCTTCCTGCGCGAGCCGTTCCCCGGCGGCGGCGATGGACTGGCGGTCTATGCCGACGACGGCGAGAAGTTCGGCCTCTGGCCCGGCACGCACAAACTGGTCTACAAGGAAGGCTGGCTGCATCGTTTCCTGACGGCGCTCGAAGCGGCGGCCGACCGGATCACCACGACCTCCTTCGCAGCCGAGATGGCCGGCCACGCGCCGGTGGATCTCGTCTACCTGCCCACCGGATCGTACGCCGAGATGGGCGAGTGGTCGCTGCCCCCCGAGTACCAAGAGGCCTACGAGCGGACGCGTTCGCGGCTGCAGGAGGGCGGGCTGAAGCAGGAGGCTGACCTCTTCGTGCGGGGTGGCTTCTGGCGCAACTTCTTTGCCCGCTACCCAGAGAGCAACTGGATGCACATGCGCGTGCTGGACGCCTCCGCCCGCGGCCGTTCCTTTCGCACGGCCCTGAAGGCGCCGGCTTGGGAGCAGGCCCGCGATCACCTGTGGCGCGCCCAGTGCAACTGCGCCTACTGGCACGGCGTCTTCGGCGGCCTCTACCTGCCCCACCTGCGCCACGGCGTCTACGCCGAGCTGATCCGCGGGGAGGCCGTGGTGGCGCGCGGGCTGCATGGGCGGGGGCCCTGGGCAGTGGCGCGCGAGGCGGATCTCGATGTGGATGGCCACAACGAGATCGTCCTCGAGAACGACCGGCTGGCGCTCTTCCTAGACCCGAACCTGGGCGGCCGGCTCATGGAGTGGGACGATCGCTCGGCGGAGATGAATCTGATCAACGTGCTGAGCCGCCGGCCCGAGCACTACCACCGCCAGGTCGCCGACCGGGCGCACGAGGCGAGCGAGAAGGCCGAGACGATCCACGGTGGAATCCAGACCAAGGAGACGGGCCTGCGCGATCTGCTCAGCTACGACTGGTACGACCGGGCCGCGCTGACCGACCGGTTCTTCCACGAGCGGCCCGATCCGCAGCGGCTCGCGCGCGGAGAGGTCCACGAGATCGGCGACTTCGTGGACCAGCCGTTCGCGGCGGAGTTGACCACCGAGCGCGAGGCCGTCGCGGTGCGCCTCACGCGGACTGGCGGCCTCTGGCGCAACGGCCGCTGCCAGCCGCTCTCGATCGAGAAGACCCTCCGGGTTCAGGCCGGCGAGCGCGGCTTCGTTGTGCGCTGGCGCTACCGGAACCTCTCGGACGAGGTCCTGCATGCGCACGTCGGGGTCGAGAACCACGTGAACCTGCTCGCCGCCGACGCGCCCGACCGTTTCGTGGTCGTCGACGGACGCCGCGTTGAGCCGGAGATCCTCGGCGCGTCCAGCCAGAGCGAGGCCATTCACTCGGTGGCTCTCGTCGAGGGCTGGCGAGCCTGGTTCGTGCGACTGGTGCCCGACCGCCCCGTGGGTTTCTGCCGCTACCCGGTGCGGACGGTGAGCCTGTCGGAGTCGGGTGCCGAGAGCAATGACCAGGGCCTGGCGATCGTCCTGCACTTTCCGCTCGAGCTGGCCCCCGGGGCCGAGGCGGTTTTCGCCCTCGCGCTTGACGTGCAGGAAGGGCAACCCGAGATGGTCGGTGGGCCGTCGACTCCGCCGACCGGGGAGCAGGCGCGGGGCAGCGCGCCGCCGGCCCGGGACGAGCAGCGCGCCGCGGGCTAGCGGCGACTCCGGCGCATAGAACGGTGGGGCGAGGGCGAGAAGCCGTGGAGACAGCGACGCGCGCCGCGGTCCGGTGGTGGCCCGCGGCCGCCTGGGCGGTGGCCTTGGTGGTCGCCGGGACCGCGGTCCTGGCGCTGTTCCTCCCGGTGGCGCCGGGACCGCGGGCCGGGCGCTGTTCCTCCCGGTGGCGCCGGCGGGGCTGCCCGGCCTGGGCGGGCTCGCACCTGGCAAGCCGCTCGCGGTGCTGCGCTGGACGCTGCTCATGCTGTGGACCCTGACGGCCGGGGCCGATGAGCGGGCGCTCGGGCCGCATGTCCTGCGCGAGCCGCTGGTGGCCGCGGCAGTGGGGGGGGCGCTGATCGGGCAGCCGCTGGCCGGCTGGATCGTCGGGCTGGTCTTGCAGTCGATCTGGCCGGATCTCCAACCGCTGGGCGGCTCGCGCCCGCCGCTGGCCGGGTGCGCAGCGGTGCTGGGCGTGCTCTGGCTCGCCTACCTCCCCGCGGGACTCGATCCCTGGCGGCTTCCGCTCGCCCTTATCCCCTCGTTGGTCGCCGCGCGCGCCGGCATCGCCGCTGAAGATCGGCTCCGGGCCCGCAACGACCGGCGCGAGCTCGCCCTGGCGCAAGCCCCCGCGGGCGCCCGCGCCGCCACGGTGTCGGCTTTGGTGCACGTGGGCCTGTTGGAGAGCGCGCTCGCCGGCACCGCGGGATTCCTGGCGCTGGGAATCGTCCCCCTGGGCTTGGCCCGGGGCCTCGCCGGGGCCACGGCCGACGTCGCGCAGCCGCGGGCCGCGTGGCCCGCGGGCGCAGGGCGGGAGGCGGCGCTGCTCCTGCTGG
>CAZDKK010000128.1:0-8402 GCA_964506245.1 uncultured bacterium
GGAGGATGTCATGCCCATGCGTTGGCTCGTTGCCGTTGCCATCGTCCTCGGCGTTGGGGTTGGGTTCCTCGCAGTGGGTGCCGGCCCCGAAGGCCAGCCGGGAACACCCCCGCCCATGCGGCAGATTCCGGGCGTGACTGCGCCGGACCAGTTTCCGCGCGGTTGCGTCGATTGCCACGTCAATCGCCCCGATATGAATATGGACGTCCGCCTGAGCACGATCATAGGGGGATGGCAGGAAGCAGTCCCTCCGGAGATGCTCGCCAGGCTCCAGCCGTTTGCCCCGGAGGGAATGACGCTCAAGGGGAAGCACCCCAAGGTCACGGTGGCGGGCGCCGAGATCCCCAAGTCCTGTCTCATGTGCCACTCGAAGACATCGAGATCTGCACCGCCGTTCGTCCGGATGCTGCACGGGATCCATCTGCTGGGAGGCGAGCAGAACCACTTCCTCTCGATGTTCCAGGGAGAGTGCACCCACTGCCACAAGCTCGACCGCGGGACGGGGGCATGGTCCCTGGGAAACGGGGTAGAGCAGTAGCACCGTGCCCCACCTCTACCAGGAGGTGAATAGCACCGTGCCCTCCCTCCGCCCGGAGGTGGCAGGATGAAGCAGGGTGAGCGGGATCCAAGTCGGGCCGACTCACTCGGGACCACCGTGCAGACGGCGTCGGCGCCTGGACGTCCGTGGTCTCAGATCGGTCCGTACAAGCTGCTCGAGCGCATCGGCGAGGGCGGGATGGGCGAGGTGTGGCTGGCCGACCAGACCGAGCCCATCCGCCGCCGCGTGGCCGTCAAGGTCGTCAAGCGCGGCATGGACACCGAGCGGGTCATCGCCCGCTTCGAGGCGGAGCGCCAGGCGCTCGCGTTGATGGACCACCGCGCCGTCGCCAAGGTGTTCGACGCCGGGTCGACAGCCGAGGGACGCCCCTACTTCGTCATGGAATACGTCCAGGGTGAGCCGATCACCGCCTACTGCGACCGGCATCGGCTCTCCGTCCAGGAGCGCATCCGGCTGTTTCAAGAGGTCTGCAACGGGGTCCAGCATGCCCATCAGAAGGGGATCATCCATCGCGATCTCAAACCCTCCAACGTCCTCGTCACGCTCACGGGCAACGCACCCCAGCCCAAAGTGATCGATTTCGGGGTGGCCAAAGCGGTCCAGCAGAGGCTGACCGAGAAGACGCTTTTCACGGAGTTGGGGGTGATGATCGGCACCCCGGAGTACATGAGCCCCGAGCAAGCGGAGGCAAGCGCTCTGGACGTTGATACGCGAACCGACGTCTATGCCCTCGGCGTGATGCTCTACGAGCTCCTGGTGGGAGCGCTGCCTCTCGATCCACGAGGATTGCGCCAAGCTGGGCTGGACGCCATCCGGAAGAGGATCCGTGAGGAGGAGCCCTCGCGGCCCAGCGAGCGCATGTCCACGCTGGGAGACCAGTCCGTCGAGATCGCCCAATGTCGACGAACCGACCCGATCAGGCTCGCCCAGGCCCTCAAGGGCGATCTCGATTGGATCACCATGAAGGCGATGGAGAAGGACCGCACGCGTCGCTATGGTTCACCCAGTGAATTGGCCGCTGACATCGGCAGATACCTGACCGATGAGCCGGTGCTGGCTCGCCCGCCGAGCGTCGGCTACAAAGCTCGCAAGTTCATCCGGCGACACAAGGTCCCGGTGGCCGCGGCCGCCGTGGCCCTCCTCGCGCTGATCGGCTTTGCGGGAGCGATGAGCTGGCAGGCGCGACGGATCGCCCTCGAGCGCAACCGGGCTGAATGGGTGTCGGACTTCCTCGTCCGTCTCTTCCTCGCACCCGACCCGAGCGAGGCGCGCGGGCGCGTGGTCAGTGCCAGAGAACTCCTGGACCGCGGCGCGGCACAGCTCGAGGCAGAGACCTCTGGCGATCCGATGCTGCGAGCACGGATGATGACCATGCTGGGTCGGACCTACGAGGGTCTGGGTCTCTACGAGACGGCGGCGCAGGTGCTCGAGCGCGCGCTCGCGATCCAGCAAGAGCAGGCCGGCACGAACCATCAGGGCACCATCGCAACCATGCACGATCTGGCGCTCGTCTACTGGGATCTGGGCCGCTATGCGGACGCCGAGACCCTCTACCGCAAGGCGATTGCCGCCGGCCGGGTCGGGCTGGGAGAGAAGAACCCGCTGACACTCACGTCGATGGCCAACCTCGGAACGACGCTCAGCACTCTGGGCCGCTACGCCGAGGCCGAGTCCCTTCAGAGCCGGGTACTCGAGCTGAGACGTCAGGTGCGGGGCCCCATCCACCTGGAGACGCTGTCCTCCGCGGCCGATCTGGCCCTGGTCTGGCAGCAGCAGGGCCGCTACGCCGAGGCTGAGCGTCTTGTCCGCCGCACCGTGGAGGACATGAGCCGCGTGCTGGGTGTCGACGCGCCTGAAACCCTCAAGGCCAGGCACAACCACGCCCTCCTGCTGAACCTCCTCCAGCGCTATGCCGAGGCTGACACCTTGTATCGCTCCGTCCTGCAGGGCATGCGCAGAGTGCTGGGCGAGAGCCACCCGAACACCCTGTCGTGCATGCTCGCGACCGCGATGAACTGCGCGAACCAGAAGCGGTTCGAGGAGGCCGACTCCCTCCTCCAGGAGACTCTGGACGGCCAGCGCCGCGTGCTCGGGGACAAGCACCCCACGACCCTCAGCTCGATCTACAACCTGGGCTGCATCTCCGCGCTGAAGGGCGATCGCGCCGGGGCTCTGACCTGGTTGCGGCAGGCTGTCGACGCCGGCTACTTCGAGGCCGACTGGATGGCGCGCGACCAGGATCTTGCATCTCTCCGAGGCGACCCCGAGTTCGAGGCCCTCATAGCGCGCGCCCGAGCGAATGCGGGCGGGCTGCGCGGGGCGTTGAGCACGGCCTCCCGGTAGGCCGCCCAGGGATTCGGGATCCGGGATCCCCACTGTCCTCCAAGTCCCCCCTGGCATCCAGACCCGCCCGAGATTACCTTCCCCCCATTCGAACGGTCTCGAGACCCACTCAGGAGGCCACGTCCATGCCGATCGATCCGCAGACCGAACGGGCCGCAGGGCACGCCGCCGCCCCCCTCCCCCACGATCCCTACGAGGACTACGAACTCCCCGTTGAGGGCTTCAAAGGCTCCGCCGACGAGATCGACCGACAATGGTACCAGCGGTGCTACGTCGGACGCGGCGACACGGTCAAGCAGCTCACCTGGCGCGCGATCATCATGGGGTGGGCGCTGGGCGGGGTTCTCTCGCTGACCAACATCTACATCGGTCTGAAGGCGGGCTGGTCGTTCGGGGTGGCCATCACCGCCTGCATCCTCTCCTACGCCATCTGGACCGCCCTCCACCGGGTGAAGCTCGCCCGAACCCACATGACGATCCTCGAGAACAACTGCATGCAGTCCACGGCGAGCGCCGCGGGCGCCTCGACGGGCGGCACGCTGATCTCGGCTTTCGCCGCCTACATCCTACTGCACAACCAGACCATGACGCTGCCCGTCATGCTGGGTTGGGTCTTCTTCGTCGCCGTCCTCGGGGTGACGATGGCTGTGCCGATGAAGCGGCAGATGATCAACATCGAGCAGCTCCGCTTCCCCAGTGGGATCGCAGCCGCCGAGACGCTGCGAGCGCTCCACGCCAAGGGCGAGAAGGGCCTGCGCGCGGCGCGCGCCCTGGGCATCGGCGGGATCGCGGCGATGGCGAGCGCGTTCCTCACCGACGGCCTGCGGCTGATCAGCCCCAGTCTGGAGTCGCTGCAGATCTCCTCCCTGGTCACGCGCTTCAACACGATGACGCTGGGGCAGACCTGGATCGGCCGGACGGTCACGTTCGCCTGGGACCCGATCTTCATCGCCGCCGGGATGTTCGTGGGCATGCGAGTGGCGACCAGCATGCTCCTGGGTTCGGTGGCCTGCTGGATGGTCTTCGTCCCCTGGCTGCAGACGCACGTGCCCGAGGCCAGCGGGCTGACGGGCTTCCGGAACCTGGTACAATGGACGCTCTGGGCCGGGACGGCTTGCATGGTCACCTCGGGCATCCTGGCCGTGGTCTTCCAGTGGAAGAGCGCGCTGCGCGCGTTCCAGGGCCTGGGTGACATGCTCACCAAGCGCGGCGACAAGAAGCGCGACGAGCTCAGCGCCATCGAGACCCCGAATTCGTGGTTTGCCATGGGGCAGTTCATCTCGCTGGTCGCCCTGGCGCTCCTCGCCCACCACACGTTCGGCATGCCCTATTGGCAAAGCGTCGTCGCCGTGATCCTGAGCTTTGCCCTGGCGCTGGTGGCTTGCCGCGTGACAGGGGAAACGGACACGACGCCGATCGGCGCTATGGGCAAGATCACCCAGCTCACCTTCGGCGGCATCTCCCCCGGCAACATGGACGTGAACCTGATGGCGGCCAACATCACCGCCGGTTCGGCGAGTTCCTCGGCCGACCTGCTCGTCGACCTGAAGAGCGGCTATCTGCTCGGGGCCAACCCGCGCAAGCAGTTCATCGCGCAGTTCGCCGGGATCTTCGTCGGCACGGTCGTCACCGTGTTCGCCTTCCGCATGCTCGTTCCCAACGCGTCGGTGCTGGGCACGGACCAGTTCCCGGCGCCCGCGGCGCAGACGTGGAAGGGCGTCGCCGAAGCCATGGCGCAGGGGCTCAAGACGATGCATCCGGTCAAGGTCTGGTGCATCGTCATCGGCGGCCTCGCCGGCATCCTCCTTCCCGTGCTCTCCCGGCTGTTTCCCAAGTATCAGAAGTGGATCCCCTCGGCAGCGGGCGTCGGGCTCGCTTGGGTGTTCCAGTGGTTCTACGGCCTGCTCTTCTTCACCGGCGCCGTGATCGGACTCGGCTGGAAGCGGTGGAGTGAGAAGCACTGCGAGGAGTACCTGTTCCCGGTCGCGTCCGGGATCGTCGCGGGCGGGGCGCTCATGGGCGTGGTGCTGGTCTTCTGGGAAAACGGGCGCGAGATCCTGCAGCAGATCCTGGGGCACTAGGGGCGCCCTGCGGCGCTCACCCGCAACGCCGTTCTCCGGCAACGCCCGCGCCGAGCGCGGTCGCGCGAGGGAATCGGGCGGTGCACGGAACGACACCGGTCGAGACGAGCTGCGTCGCAACGCCTGCACCGGGAGGCGAAGCACATCACGGGTGCGTTCCGCCCATCTGCTATCTTGTCTCCCGCCCATGGGCCCATCCTCCTACCGCTGTTATGGTTGCAGCGCTCGTGCCTGTGCAGATCACCGCCGTTGCACATTGCGGGATATCCGAGGAATGGCGAGTCAATCGCCACCTGTACGGATACTGAATCGCCACGACTCGCGATCCCCGGCGATGCCGGAGCTCCTGGCTACCCGGCCACACTGAGAGATGGCACATCACGGCAGAGTGCCCAGGCCTGGACAAGAGGGGCTTGCCTCTGCCGCCCTACCGCAATAGAGTTAGGGAGTTCTCGCGCCAGTACATATTCCAGCTCAGGCTCGCGACAGGGCCGAGCGAAGGTGCGCATGATGGTGCCGGGGAACGGGCGGACGGTGACCCGGGAGGGTGGGAGAATCAATGGTTGGCGGGACAAGACGAATGCGCGATCGCCCCTCTCAGCAGTCCATGGCCGTCGAAGGGCATGCCCAGGAACTGCTGAGACATCCAAGTCCGTATTGGCAGCCGTCCTGGATTGGCACGTTCCAGGGGCGCCTCCGTCGCCACCCGCCTTCTTGGGCCGCAAGGCACCCAATGCACAGGAACCTTGACGAATTCCCAGGGTATGACGTATTGTCATACCAGGAGGTGATCCATGCCAAGGTCCAAGGTTGCCATCACGCTCGACAAGGCAGTGCTCGCACGCCTGGATCGACTCGTAAGGGCAGCGATCTTCGCCAATCGTAGTCAAGCCATCGAACAGGCCATCGCCGAGAAGCTCCAACGCATGGAACACGGTCGGCTGGCCACCGAATGCACCAAACTCGACCCAGACTTTGAAAAGGCCATGGCCGAGGAAGGCATGACGGAGGAGTTGTCCGAATGGCCAGACTACTGAGAGGCGAGATTCGCTGGGCAGACCTGAATCCCACTCGCGGACATGAACAGGCGGGCCTTCGTCCCGTGCTCATCCTGAGTCAGGATGTATTCAATCAACGCTCCGGGACGGTCATTGCCCTTGCCATCACGAGTCAGCCCCAGCGAGCCGGATTCCCTCTGACGCTGCAGCTCGAGGAAGATCAACTGCCCAAACCATCATGGGTCAAGATCAGCCAGGTGCGCACCTTGGCCGTGGAGCGGATTGGGCAGCGCATCGGTCGAGCCACCGAGGAACAGCTGACGCAGGTCCTGGAGGGCCTCAATGAGATCCTCGGAGCATAAGAGGACAAAGGGGGCGGCGTTCGCCGATTCACAGTGAACCGCCAACAACCGAATCGAGCGGACGGGGACTGACGTCCCCGGCTGGCACGCGCCTGGCTTGCGCCAGTCGCGCGCCAGAAGCACGCGGGTGGCCCCGCCGCTCATTCGTGCGTTCGCTCTGGAGACGTCGATGAAGCCGCTTGCAGTCATTGACGTAGAAACCACCGGATTGAATCCGTATCGCCATGATCGCGTGGTCGAGGTAGCCGCCGTTCTCCTCATTCCGGGGCAGGGAATCGTAGCGGAGCTCGCCACCCTCGTCAATCCGGAAAGGGATGTCGGGCCAACCCGAATCCACGGAATCACGGCTTCAGATGTCATCAATGCTCCGCGCTTTGTCGATATAGCCGGCCATCTGGGAGGGTTGCTTCGTGGTGCAGTGCTGTTGGCTGGCCACAATGTTAGATTCGACATCTCATTCCTTCAATCAGAGTTCAGGCGCGCCGGTATCGAGATGCCTCCTTACGCCACGCTCGACACAATGACCCTCGCCGGCGGAGGTACGCTGGCAACTTGTTGCGCAGATCATGGCGTTGAGTTCGACGGAACGGCTCATGCTGCCCTGCACGACGCGCGCGCGGCCGCGTGCCTGCTCCAAAGGATGCTGGCATGTGACCCAAGCCTCCTGACATCGTGCGACGAACTCGCTCCCCTTGCGTGGCCTACGCTTCCTCCTGTCCACGCTGACCTTCTACCGCGTGAGGCGACTCAAGATGCCAATGCGACCCTCCCCACGTACGTGCAACGGCTTGCTGAGCGATTGTCTGTGGGATCCGTTGATCCTGGGCATCCAGAAGGAGAAAGGGACTATCGAGCACTCCTCTGGCGTGCCCTCGAAGATGGTCAAGTCAGTGAAACAGAGAGCAACGCCCTTGTGGAGGTCGCCACGAATTGGGGTTTAGATTTCAAGCGTATCGAGGCAATCCACCTTGGCTACTTGTCGGAGCTGGCGAAAGCCGCATCCGTTGACCGACACATTACCGATGCTGAACGAGAGGAGATCCAGAGGACCGCGCAATGGCTCGGATTCGGCAGACTGCCGGGGAATCGCTTGCAGGACCTCCTTCGCTCGTGCGAGATTGGCGTGCCCCTGGTGGCTGACGCGCGCAAGGATGAGGAATGGAGCGGACTAACGGTGTGTTTCTCCGGCGAATCGACCTGCTGCATTCAGGGTCAACCTATTTCTCGTGACATCGCCCAGCGCCTTGCCACGGGGAAGGGGCTGAGGGTCATGCCCTCCGTCACCAAGAAACTGGACCTGCTAGTCGTCGCCGATCTCAACACGCAGTCGACCAAGGCGAAGAAGGCAAGGCTATACGGAACCAGAATTCTTCATGAGCGCGAGTTCTGGAGCGCCCTGGGTATACCGATTGACTGATGCCCAGAGAGCCCCATGGGTTTGCCAGGAAGGGATATGCAATGGCGCATGATCAAGACCTCTTCGGAAAGACCTTCGACCAGCAACTGCGGGCCGCCGGGAAGAGCATCGGAAAGAGGGATATTTCCCCCAACCGGCGGGTGCCTGGGGAAATCGTATTCGAACCCCTCGGCACAGGCATTCGTGTGACCGCACGCGACGCCCAGCACAGGGTACTCTGGGGCTACATCGGCGCCAAGGAAACGGTGAAGCAAGTTCACTGCCTCGTTGCCGTCTACGACACTCTCCAGGAGTTGCTGGCAGAAGAGCTCGAGAAGCGGGGCTTCTATCGACCCGACACACCGGATCCAATGATTGCCGCGCGGTCTGCACTCGACAGACTCGAGCAGACCGCACAGTGGCTCCGTGGTTCCTTGGACGTCAAGAAGGTGAGCGATGCTACCGCAGAGCGCGCCAAGACCATCGCTCGAATCATCTCGGATGCCGATCGGCAGATCTCCCTGGAGGCCGCGAGCCTCAAGGGAATGAAACCCAAGAGCGAACAACCGGCTCCAGGCGACGCGGCAGAGCCGCGCGCCTGAGCCGTCGCGTTGAACTAAACCGCTTCGCGGTAGGCAGTTGACAGGTCTGTCGCTCCTCGGA
>CAZDKK010000129.1:0-8332 GCA_964506245.1 uncultured bacterium
GCGGGCAAGGGCACGAAGGTGAGGGATCCGTCGTCGGCCGGCACGAAGAGGCCGTCGGGCAGGAGGCTATGAACATGCGGGTGGAGATTTAACGCTCCGCCGAAGCGCTGCAGGAAACTCACCGCGCCGGTCTGCCCGTCGCGGATGCCCAGCGTGCGGCCACGGCGACGCTGCCAGGCGAAGAGCGTGCGCAGGAAGGCGCGCAACAGCGCCGTGAAGAGCGGGCGATCGACGGCCAGCCGGAAGCGCAGGGCCCAGGGAAAGGTGAGAACCCACTGGCGATAGCCGGCCTCGGGCAGGAGTTGATCGACGAGATAGGCCGCCGTGTCGGCCATGCGGCGGCCGACGCAGCTCGGGCACAATCTGCCCTTACATGAGAACGCCAGGAGCTGTTCATGGCCACAGCCCGGGCACCGAATGCGCGCGAAGCCGTGGCAGAGCAGCCCGCAATCCAAATAACGACGGAACTCATGTTCGATGAACCGCGGATAGCCCTCGCCGTGAAGGCGGCGGGCCTGGGCCAGGAAGGTCTCGAGGTGCTCGCGGACGACGGCGTGCAAGACGGTCTTCTCAGGCTCGCGGCGGCGATAGCCTTCGGGCAGCGGAGCAGAGGCCTCGCCCGGGTTGCGCTCATAGGTGAGAGCGGGCAGCGGAGGCTCGACTGCCCCCGCGGTCGAGCCGGGCGTGGCCGCCCTCGGGGATGACCGCACGCGCGGCGCCATGCCCCCGGGCCGTAGCCAGATCGCGGCCAGCCAGTGGCGCTGCGCCCCCTCCATGCCGGGGGGCCCCCTGCGGCGGGGGCGCGAGCTGACCAGATCCGCCCTCGATCCGAAGAGTCCCGTGCTCGAACCGACGCAGGAGAATCCGCGCGATCCGGAGCCACGCCCGACCCGTCGAGGAGCGCATGATCCGGTTTCGCACCCTCAGAAGCGGCAGGCTCTTCGGAATCATCAGCGGGCTGCGGGGTGCGGCCGAGTACGCAATGCTCTGGGCCGCACGGCGGCCGAGCCACTTGAGCAGCGCATGCTCACACGCGTGGGAGACTGCTCTTCGCCGCAAGGGGAAGGAGGCGGTACCGCCAACCCGGGAGAGGCGATCGGGGATCGTGGTGGGGAGAAGCTCCGATCCACCTCGGCGGGACATCATTTCCTCCCTCATAGCTCCCGGCCTCCTCGCCGGCGAGCTGTGAGGAGGGCACCGCTGAGGACAGCTTCCAAGAGGCACGGCGGGCGCGCCGGGAGTGCGAGAACGGGGAACTAAGGACCTGCAAATCCCGAAGTCGTCAGACGCCGAACCTCTGATGCCCGCAGGGAACGCGACAGCCAACTGCGCCGCCGGGGTCGGCCAGACTCCAGGAATGTTCGTTCCTCCCTTCGCTGTTCACCGCCAGGCCATTCAAAGCGTAACTGACAACTCGTGGGGTGTCAACTGATTGCAGGGGAACCACTTGCGCGACAGCTGTAAGCGACCGGATCGACGTCCAGGAGGAGGCGGCGGCGCGACCGTCTGGTCAGGACGGATCGTCACTGGGTTTGGCTTCTTTCTGACGCAAGAGGCAGGTCATGGAACGAAGATTCTGGTTTGATCTGGTTAATTGATTCCCTTGCAATGAATTGCTCCCCGCCAGCGGACTTTCGAGGGGTCGATCGCGGGGTAGTCGAAAGGGGAAAGGCAAGTTACGCCGCAAGCACCAGGATTCTTCGACCCACCAGAAAATAGTCTATTGATTTGATAGACAATGTCGACTATTCTCCCGGCAAGGTTCCCGCCAGCCCGTCTCCGAACCGAAAGGAGACGACGACATGACAGAGCGCAGGCTTGGCCACGGGGAGACTGCGAGAGCAGCAGTGATCGGCTTGCTGGCAACGCTGGCGGCGGCGTTCGCCCAGCCGGCTTCCCCCCAGACCGGCAATCCCGCGGCCGATGTCCGATACCTCTATGCCGACGGCGGGGCGCACGAACTCGTTCTGCGGACCGATCGCATCGCCATCACCTTCGTCGAGGGTCTAACCCGCTCGGAACGCGACGCGGTCCGTGCCCGCCAGCCGTTGCTGGCCCGGGCGACCATTGCCGAGGAGATCCCCGTACCGCGAATGACCATTCTCTTCGTCGCCGGTACCCGTTCGACCGAGGAGGTGATGCTGGGCCTGGCGACTGTCCGCCAGGATGCTGCCGTATCCGCAGCGCAGCCCATCTACACCTCGTACGGCATTGACCTCATACCCACCGGCCGGCTCTTCCTACAGGTCGAACCAAACATTGCGGATGAGCAGGTCGACGCGTGGGCGCGCGCGTACGGTCTCGAGCGCATCTCGCGCACCAGCTGGCGGGCCGGCAACTACCTGCTCGCTGTGACAGCGCAGAGTGGGACGGACGCGATCGAGGCCGCCGATCGGCTGCGGAACGAGAACGGCGTGGTGTACAGCCACCCCGACTTCGTTCGGCGGCTCAGGCGCCTGGCGGTTCCCAATGACACCCACTTCGGACAGCAGTGGAACCTGCACAATATCGGACAGAGCTCCGGCGCCAGGCTGGACGTCGACCTAGATGCGCCCGAGGGGTGGGAGGTCCAGCAGGGCTGCGCGGACGTCACGATTGCCATCCTCGACGAGGGGTGCGACATGACGCACCCCGACTACGCCGCAAGTCTCGTGCCCGGCTACGACTTCCCGGGCAACGATGACGACCCCACGCCGAATCCCTGGGACGGGCACGGCACGGCCTGCGCAGGCGTGGCCGCGGCTCTCACGAATAACGCGCTCGGGATCGCTGGGACCGCGGGCGGCGCCCACATCATGCCAATCCGCATTGCCTACTCGGTCGCGCCCGACAGCGGCTGGGTCACGACCGATCAATGGCTCAGCGACGCGATTGCCTGGGCCTACCTGCAGGGCGCCGATGTTCTGAGCAACAGCTGGGGCGGTGGCCCGCCATCGGACCAGATCCACGCGGCCATCCGCGACGCCTTGAACCTGGGTCGCGGCGGTCTGGGATCCGTGGTCGTCTTCGCCGCCGGGAACAACAATGCCAGTCCGCCTGTCTACCCATCGCTGCACATCGAGGCGATCAGTGTGGGCGCGACGAGTCCGTGCGACGAGCGCAAAAGCCCGGCGAGCTGCGACCCCGAGCACTTCTGGGGTAGCAACTACGGCCCCGGCCTGGACGTCGCGGCGCCAGGCGTGCTCATTCCGACAACGGATGTCCAGGGCGGCGATGGCTACGCACCGGGCGACTACTTCCTGAACTTCAACGGCACATCCTCGGCGACCCCGCAGGTGGCCGGTCTGGCGGCGCTGCTGATCTGCAAGTTCCCCCACTACCAGAGCACCGAGATCCGCGCGCGCCTCGAGCAGACCTGCGACAAGGTCGGCGGATACGCCTACGATGGCATGACCGGCATCAGCGACGAGCTCGGCCATGGCCGCATCAACATCTACCGGGCCCTGTCCGGCAAGCCGCAGGTGCCCAAGGGCCCCCTGCCGAACTGGCCGAGCTCGTATCAGGAGGAGGGCGACGAGCCCGGCTACGCGAACGCGATCCATGAATCTGCCGCCTATGCCTGGCTGGGCGAGGAATTCAGCCCCGAGGTCGCAGGTGTGCCCGATCCCGACGGCCCAGCCAATGCGGCGGGCCCGAACGGGCGCGACGGCTTCGACGACGGCGTCGAGTTCTCCCCGCCCTACCTCCCCGGCCGCCCAGGTACTGTGTCGGTCACGGTCTCGGTCGAGGACTGGCAAAGCTCGCACTTTCAGCGAGGCCCGCTCTACCTCAACGTCTGGTTCGACTGGGAGGCCGACAACGACTGGAACACCACCCACGACTGGATGGTACAGAACCAATCGGTCGATCCCTCCACCTGGGGCGGCAACAGCCAGACCTTCACCTACCTCTTCATCGTGCCCGACGTGCAGATCGGCTATCACATCCAGAACCGCAATCCGGGCCGATTCCTCAACGTCCGCACGCGCTTGACGTACGACCAGCAGCTTGCCGATGCCTACGATCCCGCCGACGAAGGCGAGGTCGAGGATGACTGGTTCCTCAACTACGTCGAGATGTTCGATCTCGGCCCCGCGACGGTCTCTGTGAACCAGATGTGCGCCGTCTGGAACTTCTACCAGGATGGCCTTCAGCCGTGGAGCTGTGACCCAGCCTTCACCCCCGATCTGTTCCCCAACGGCTACATGTGCGCCGAGGTCTACAATCCCCTCTATGAGGGTGACGCCAACGCCGACATGCGCACGCCCTTGCTCGATCTCAGCGAGCTCACCGAGGCCTATCTCATGTTCGATCACTCTGGCGTCGAGATGGTGACCGGCTTCGTGTTCTTGTACAAGAACGGGCTCATTGATGCGATGCTGCGCATGTACAACGATCCCCTTCCGCTTGCCCCCTGCGCGCCGGTGCTGCCCGAGGTGATCGACCTGACGCCCTGGTGCGGCGACGGCAACAACGATATCCAGATCGCATTCGCCACCCTTCCCGGTGACCCCTGCGGCACGCTTCTCCCGAACTACCAGGACTGGAAGATCGACAACCTCGTCGTCTACGGCGTCGATCGCATCATGCCGGCGGCGGTCATCCCGACGATCGTGCCGACCGGACCTGATGAGGCTACCCTCACCTGGAGCGCCCCGGGGGATGACGACTTCCTGCGGCAAGCTGAGCTCTACAATCTGCGCTATGGCCCGGAGATGATCGACCCGACCAACTGGCGACACTCCCTATGGGTCCGGCATGACATGGCGGGCGCGCTGCCCGAGCCGGCGCCACCGGGCACCTGGCAGTCCGTGGCCGTGACGCGGCTAGGGAGCGGGTTGCATCACTTCTCGCTGCGGACGCTCGACGAGGTGAACAACATCTCCTTCGTCCTGGACGGAGGCCTGAACCAGCCGCCCGTCGTCAGCTGCCCGGATACGGTCGTAGTCACCGAGGGCGATTCGGTCGTTTTCGCCGTCTCGGCCACCGACCCCGATTTCGATCGGGTGTTGCTGCTGGCGACCCAGAAGCCGGCCGCGGCCATCTTCCGGGACAACGGCGACGGCACGGGCGACTTCGGATGGCTCACGTCTGCGGCGAACGTCGGGGATCACTGGGCCGTCTTCCTCGCGCGCGACTGGAACGGCGCGACCGGCACGGACAGCACCCTGATCAGGGTGGAGGCAATGCAGCCGCTCACGGGGGCCTGCTGTCTCGACGACGGCTGCTGCGAGATCCTGACGGCGTCCGACTGCGCGAATCAGGACGGCGACTTCCAGGGCATCGGCACGGATTGCGATCCCAATCCTTGCGCGCCCGCGCGGCCTGATTACGCCGATCACGATGTCGGCAACGTCACCCTGACGGTGACCGACCAGGGCATCGTCGGCTTCATGGACGGGTCCCAGGCGGCCGGCTCCGGCTTCGCCTATCCGGTGGGCGGCGCAAACCAGCTCTACCTAGGCAGCTTCTGGGTGGGAGAGAGCCCGGCCTACGTGGCGAACCGCGACTTCGACGCCGACCCCGCGAAGGAGTGGCAGGTCACGCCCTGCCCGGACGGGCGGGTGCGTGAGAGCTTCCAAGGAGCACGCCAGACGTTGGAGGCGCGCTACCGCGATTCGTCAGCGACGTCCCCGCGCGGCCTGGTCGTCGATCAGGAATCGTGGGCGTTCTCGAGCCCGGCAGCCGATGACGATTTCGTGATCGTACGCTACCTCGTGACGAACGAGGGTCAGAGCCTGAGCGACCTCTACTTCGGCGTCTATCTCGACTACGACGTGGACGGCACGGGCAGCGACGACACTGCCGGAACGGATGCGTCGCGCCGGCTGGCTTGGATCACCGACACTGCCGGCATCCATGTCGGGCTGCGCCTGCTCGATCAGGCCAGCGGGGCACTCCCGCTGGGCAATCTGACGCTGGTCGACAATCCGGCCTTCGTCTATCCGAACCAGTACATCCTGGATGCCGACAAGCACGCCTTCCTGGCCGCGTCCGACCCGCACCACATTCTGTCCAGCGGGCCCACCGCGCGCGATTACAGCTTGCTCATCTCCGCTGGACCGCTTGACCTCCCGAACGCCGGGCAGATCGAGGTGGCCTTCGCGCTGATCGGCGGCACCAGCCTGGCGGCGCTCCAGCAGAACGCCGATCGGGCGCAGATCATCTATGCGAATGCGACGTCCGGCGTTGCCGAGGAGGGCGGCGAAACCATCGGCGTGACCCGCTTGCTCGCCGCGCTGCCGAATCCTTTCCGCGCGAGCACGCAGCTCGGCTTTGCACTGGCAGGCGGCGGGCAGGTGAAGCTCGATGTCTACGATGTCGGTGGCCGCCTCGTGCGCGGACTGCTGGCCGGCCCCATGGCGGCCGGGGACCACCGCGTCACGTGGGACGGGACGGACGACCGGGGTGTCCCGGTGGCAGGAGGGGTTTACTACGCACGGCTGGTGTCGAACCTGACAGCGCAGCGCCGGGCGATACTCCTGCTCCGTTAATCCATAGATCGCAAGGGGCCGCGGGCGGGGAGCGTGGACTACTCCGCCCGCGGCCGCCGCGGCGAGGCCCCGACATAGCCTGTCGGGATCATGTAGGCGACGTCATCTTGCGATAGCCGCGGATTCCACCGGAAGTCCTTTGTCACCTGGCGCATCCAGGTCTTGCCGCCCTCCGCCCGTCCCTCGAACTCACCCCGAGCCGGCCACTGCGTTTCGACATCGGTCCACAGGTGGAGCTCGCCATGCGGTGGGCGAGCGGCGCTGCAGATTGTGCGGACCCGGTGAGCTGCCGCAGCTCGCAGGCCTGATCTTGCATGCAACCTTGTTGGTCTGGTGATTCGTTCTTCTCGGGAGAATGCTCGCCCCCCTGTCATGCCATCTCCACGGAGCGCGCGTCGCTGGCTCTCAATCTCAAGGCCATCACTCACTGCGCGCACACCTGAACCCGACAGTCCTGCTCGGGTACCATGGGTAGCAGCGGAAGAGCCGATAGGCGATTCGCTTGTAGCTGCCAGAGCTTCTGAACCACGCGGCGCCCCGCACCACTCGATACGTGCCATACGCGGGACCCACAGGGTCAGACTCGGCGAGTCTGCCGAGGTCACAGGTGAACCAGTCGTTGCACCACTCCGACGCATTCCCCACCATGTCATACAATCCCAGCGCCGCTGGCGCCGCCGGGTAGCTCGCCACAGCCAACGCAGACCCCACGCAATCGCAGCAGTTTGCCTGGCTGCAATCCGAATCGGCGTTGCCCCAGGGGTAGATTCGTTCGTCATCGTATTGCGCCGCAAACTCCCACTCGGCATCGGTGGGCAAGCGGTAACCGGCAGCTCCGTATGGATCCCCATAGTTGCACGACCAGGTGGCGTGATCGTAGGCGGGCACGAGCCCCTGTTCCAAGCTAAGCCAATCGCAGTAGGCCGCAGCGCCGCACCACGAGACCTCGACCATGGGGCGGTTCTCCATCCCGGGATCAACCGTAAACGTGCCCTCCAAGAAGGAAATCTGGCAGTGGGTCTCATCCAGGTGCACCAAGAGCTCAGTGCTCCCGCCGAAGTTGTCACGCACGGAGTCGGCTGTGACTGTGACGTAGTTGTGGTCGTACGCCCACTGGAGTGCGTCCCGGTACCTCTGGTTCGTGACCTCGTATTGGCCTAGATAGAAACTGTGCGTGAGAGTGATCTCGCGTTCGTCCTTTCCGCATTCGGCATCATTGTCTCCCATGATGAAGGATCCCGCTGGAACGAGGGTCATGCTTCCAGGCATCGGCCAAGCACCTGTCACCTTCACGGTCCGCGTCACATGTCCCGTCAAGTCCCCAGTGTCCTGTGCTTCGAGCGTGATCGTCTTTATGCCGGCGCCGGTGTAGTGATGACTCGCTGACTTCGTGACCGAGTAGTCCGTGTCCCACGTGCCGTCATTCTCCCAGTCCCAACGCACCCGCAGCGCTGAGACCGCCTCTTCTGTGTCTGTGCAGCAGGAGGCATCGAACTGGAAGTTCGTCTCCAGCCCCCCGGAATCCGGGCTCGCGCTGAAGCAGGCCGTGGGGGCCGTATTGGCCACCACCACCTCGTGCGTCTCTGCATCCGTCTCGCCCCCGGTGTCCTTCACCTCCAGTGCGACCGTCCTGGTGCCCAGCGTCGAGTACTGGTGGTCTGCTGTCTTCGTCGTCGTGTAGTCCGTGTCCCAGATCCCGTCGCTCTCCCAGTCCCAGCGCACTTCGAGGACGGAGGAGGGATCCTGCCCGTCCGAGCAGCAGGAAGCGTCGAACTGGAAGCTTGTCGCCACGGTCCCCGAATCCGGCGGATAGGAAGCTGTAACTGCGAAATGCCCCCCGCAGCGCAGGACCGGTGTGA
>CAZDKK010000130.1:0-8226 GCA_964506245.1 uncultured bacterium
GGCCGGCGGCGCGGCGATGGGGGCCGCGTTCTGCGCGGCGATCTCCGCGTCGGCCCAGGCTTGCACCTTGGCCGCCGTGCCCTCGTCGCCCGCCGCGGGGCTTCCGCCCGTCCGTGTCTGCTCACCGTTGCCGTTGCTCATCCTCGCCTCTTCTCGTCGCCGCCGCTCGCTTCGCGCTCGGCGCGCCCGCGACCCACCACGCAGCGGATCTCCCGCACGCGAACATCGGGGAACTCACGCCGCAAGGCTTCCAGAATCCGCACCTTGAGGAACTGGATGTGCTGTCTCCAGCTACTGCTCGGAACGGACACCCATAGCGTCTCGTTGCGCAGGTCGGTCGCCTCTGAGTGCGCGGCGATCTCGCTTCCCACGATGCGGGGCCAGGCGAGGATCACCTCCCATTGCGAGACGCGTTTCTCGAGGCTGGCGCCGCGAAGGTAGGAGCGCAGGGCATCGCCGATGTGCTCCATGCGGCGCATCCGCTAGCTCCCCTCCGGCAGGCGCAGAGGCATCACGAGGCACAGCAGCTCCTCGTCGTCCCGGTCCGTTGCCGGACGAAAAACCCCCGCGGACACGGCCGACTCGAAGCTCATGACGACATCCTCGTCGCCGAAGGTCTTGAGCATCTCGAGCAGATAGCCGCCGTTGAATCCTATAGCAATCGACTCGCCGTCGTACTTGACCGGAATCTCCTCCGTCGCCTCACCGGCGCCCTGGTACTCGGCTTGGATCTGCAGCCGCTGCGGCTCGAAGACCATCTTGATCTGCCGCGTCTGGGAGTCGGACAGAACGAGGATGCGCCGCAGCGATGCGATGACGTCCTCGCGCTTGATGGTGGCCTTGAGGGGGCTCGACTTTGGAATCACGCGCTCGTAGTCCGGGAACGGGCCCTCCAGGAGTCGGCTGTACAGGTCCGTGTCGCCGATGCGGAAGCGCGCGTAGCTCTTCGTCCCGGTGACCTCGACCTCTGCTTCCTGGCCCGGGGTCAGCCGCAGGATCTGGTTGAGCGCCTTCGGCGGCAGCAGCATGTCCCGCTCCTGCTTGAAGCTTCGGCGCACGGCGGCACGCGACAGGCGGTGGCCGTTGGTGGCGACCATGCGCAGCGACCCCTCCTTGATCTCGAGGAAGACGCCGGTGAGCTCGGGGCGCGTCTCATCGGTCGAAACGGCGTACAGGGTCCGCCGGATCATCGTCTCTAGCATGGCAGGGTCCAGACCGACGTGCTTCTCATCGGCAATATCGGGCAACTCCGGGAAGTCGTCGACGGAGGCGCCGACGAAGCGGTAGCGCCCTCGCGCACAGGTCAGCTCGATCTGCGCGGCGTCCCCGGAGACCTCGATCTCCTGCTCCGGGAGCTCGCGCACGACGTCGAAGAGCCTGCGCGCGGCCACCGCTACTTTGCCCCCCTCCGTTGCCTTGACCTTGGCCCGGGTGCGCACGGAGATGTCCAGATCGGTCGCGGTGAGGGTGAGCTGTCCTTCGCGCGTCACCTCCATCAGGACCGTCTCCAGGATCGGCAGGGTGCTCTTGCTGGGAACCACGGTCGCGACGACCTGAAGTGCCTTGCGCAGTTCACTCTGCATGAGCGCGTACTTCATGAATCCCCTCCGTGCGTGGTCCACCCCCCGATCCGGGCGAGCGTCTGGACCACCCTGGCCGGCGGCAGCAAGGTGGAGCTGTCCAGCACATCCCTGTTCGACCGATTAACTCCTGGCGAGTTTAAGGAAACCCCCATGGCCTGTAAAGCGCGATTGTGCCCCCGTTCGCCTCTGATACTTCTGAGTAATATCAACCAGAATAAGTATTTAGAGCACCAGACTCACCGCCTCGGGTGAGCCTCCCCGGCGCGCCTGGAACATCCCTGGGCTGGGTGCCGACGAAGGGGCGGAGCGAGCCCATAAGGGACTGATTCTGAGAGAGTGAATATAGAATCAGTAGCAGTAGTAGGGCCTGTGGAAACCGGGACGGATCGTGGATGGTGGGCAGATCTGCCGGCCGGGAACACCGTTGGACGGGGGCTCCGGATCGTCTTCTTGTGGAATGGGTGTTAGAGGCACGCGCCGCAACCGCGGGTGTGTCCACAGCCGAGCTTCTCCACGAAACGGTTTTCAGGCGCTGTGGAGAATCTCCAGGGCCAAGCTCTGATCGAGAGAATATACGGACAGTTGCACCTAGGAAGCGCCCCACGGCGAAGCGAGGATACGGACACACAGGCACCGACCGTCAGATGCCTCGCAGGCGGCATTCAATCGCCTGAATGCGTTCGCCGAGAGACGGATCGCTGCCCCTCAGCGCGGCGATCTTGTCGATGCCGTAGAGCACTGTGCTGTGGTCGCGGTTGCCGAAGCTGCGGCCGATGTCGACCAGTGTCAGGGGTGTGAGCTGCTTGGCGAGGTACATGGCCACCTGGCGCGCGAAGGCGATGCTGTTCGTGCGCCGCTTGCCGCGCAACGACTCGACCGTGACCTCGAATTCCTTGGCCACCTCGCGCTGAATGAGGCCTACGTCGACCGCGCTCTGTCCCGGGCGGACGTAGACCTTGAGCACCTCGAGCGCGAGGTCGGTCGTGATCGGCGCGTGCAGGAGGTGACTCAAGGCGAGGATCCGCACCAGGGAGCCTTCCAGCTCGCGGATGTTCTTCTGCACGCGTTCCGCGATGAGGAAGAACACCTCCTCCGGGACAGCCATCTGCTCGCGCTGCGCTTTGGCGCGCAGGATCGCGACGCGGGTCTCCAAGTCGGGCGGCTGAATGTCGGTGACCAGCCCCGAGTTGAACCGCGAGATCAGGCGTTCTTCGATCTTCGGTATGTCCTTGGGCGGACGGTCGCTCGTGATGACGACTTGCTTGTGCGCATCGCGGAGCGTGTTGAACGTGTGAAAGAACTCCTCCTGCGTGGCATCGCGTCCCGAGAGAAAGTGGATGTCGTCCAGCAGCAGGTAGTCGAGGTTGCGGTACTTCTGGCGGAACTCGACGGTGCGGCCGGCCGTGATCGCCTGGATCATCTCGTTCATGAACTTCTCGGAGGGCGCGTAGTAGACCCTGGCCTGGCCATTGCGCTGGAGGGCGTCGTGGCCGATGGCGTGCATCAGATGCGTCTTGCCCAGGCCAGTGCCCCCGTAGATGAAGAGCGGGTTGTAGATTCCGCCGGGCTCATTGGCCACGGCGCGCGAGGCCGCGTGGGCGAACTCGTTGCTCTTCCCGACGACAAAGTGGTCGAACGTGAATCTAGGGTGGAGGTTATGGGTTCTCTGCACGGCTGCGGCACGGGGTGCGGCGGCCACCGGCGGCTCCAGCGCGGCCGCCCCGGCGGGCTCATGGTCGTAGTAGCTGTTGGAAACCACGAAATGGACACAGGGGGTCCGACCGAGGAGGTTCTTCAGCACGTCCACGAGGATGGGGAGGTTGTGCTCCTCGAACCAGTCACCGAAGAATGGGTTGGGGACCTCGAGGACGAGCTGCTCGGGCTCGAACTTCAGGACCTCGATCGGATCGAACCACGTCTGGAATTTCTGGCCAGATACCCGCTTGCGGACTTCCTGGAGAACCTCGGACCACGCTCCCTGTGTGCTCGAGGAATCCACCGCGCCCCTCCCCTCGACAGAGTTATCCACACGGTTCTCAACACAAAGCGAGGACAGAGTGGGCGGAGGTATCAAGACGTGCCCGATGAACCGGGCGAATGGTCTCGGCAGGCATCTGGCTGCAGTCCAGAATCGCGGCCTGCAGCCAAATGTCTACCCTGCATCTTCTTGCAGAGCGCCACCCGCGGGGATCCTTGGGACGCCTTCCTCAGTCCTTCCGTCACCTTTCTTCGCGCTGGGGTCGCGTCTGGGCACCGCATCCAGGCTGCAACTGAAGAAAAGTATGTTACTTATGAACAAACACCTCGCTCAAAGCACCGGCATGCTATCACGCTGTGGAAAAGACTGACAAGGGGCTTTTTTGGAGAGGCGAGATTCCAGGGTCTCGGTGCGTAACTGCAGGTATTCAATGCGGTTGTCCCGGAGGAGCACGCCGACCCCCCTGGGCGAACTTGGGCGTTGACCCGCGAGTTGCAGTTGACCTATGCTCGTCCGATGTTAACCTCATATCGGATGAGGCGAAGCGCCACCTGGCGAGCGGCACCGGCGCGATTCGCCGCCGGCGAGGAGGTCATTCAGACGAAGCAGTGTAGGAATGCGGTCCTAGAGACTCCAGGCATGATTCGCTTCGTCTGCCTCCACACGGGTTCAGACTGACCCTACGAGCAGGGGAGGGTTCCAAGGTGAAGAGGACCTTTCAGCCGCACAATCGGCGCCGGCGGCGCGTGCACGGGTTCCGCCGGCGCATGCGCACGGCGAACGGCCGCAGAGTGCTCGCGCGCCGTCGCGCGCGCGGCCGCGCGCGGCTCACAGTCTCCGGATGAAGCGGACGGCGCAGCAATGCGCTGGGGTGACGAGACGCTCACATCCAGGGTAACGATCGAGAAGCTGTTCAAGGAAGGGGCGGCGATTCGCGGACAGCACATGGTGCTGATCCTGCGACGGGTGGACGAAGGACCCCGGCGGGTCCTGTTCGTGGCGAGTCGGCGGGTGGGCAAGGCGGTGCAGCGAAACCGCGCCAAGCGAGTCATGCGAGAAGCCTACCGCAGCCTCGTCGACCAGATGTCCCCCGAGCCGGTGCACCTCGCATGGGTCGCTCGCGCATCCTGCGCCCGCAGCGGGATGGGCGAGGTCCGCAACCAGATGCTCGAGATGATGATCCGGGGCGGACTCGTGCGAGCCAGGACGGGTGCTGTGCAGGACGACACGCGGCAGGAAGCGGAAAGGCAGAGACCCGACGCTCCGTAGGCATTCAGAGCCGCGGGCTCGGGGCGCCCATCGTGGGCGCACGGGTGAGCGCGGGGGCGGAGCGGCCGGGGACGAAGAGCGCGGTGGTGGTTTCTCTGCTGGCATTTCTGATCGAGATCTATCGGCGGCTGCTGTCGCCGGTTCTTCCTCCGAGTTGCCGGTTTTACCCGAGCTGTTCGGCGTATGCGCAGGAAGCGCTGCGCCGCCACGGCCTCGGGCGAGGCGGACTCCTGGCGATCAGACGCATTCTGCGTTGCCATCCGTGGACCCGAGGGGGCCTGGATCCGGTTCCCGCGGTGACGCCGCACGAAACATCTCGCTGTTGATGCACCCGCGTTCACGCCCCTGCGCAGCCAGGATAGGGAAGCATGCAGAAACCTGAGTCCGGGGGCTTCGAGAAGCGGACCATCCTCGCGTTCGCCCTCATGATCCTCGTGTGGGTGGTCTTCACCCAACTCATGCCGAAGCCGCGCCGGGTGCCGCAGGGGACCGCGGGTCAGATGGTCGAGGAGGGTGCGGCCACCCCGGCGGACAGCGCGGCGGCGGTCTCCAGCGGCGGCGCGTCCCGGACGACGGCCTCGCAGGAACCGGTGGCCGGTGTCCAGGGTGCGGCGGCACGCGACTCCGCGTTCGTGAACAGGCTGCCCGCCGTGGAACGTCAGATCACGGTGGACGGACCGCTCTACACGGCGACCTTCGATGCCCGTGGGGGCGTCTTGAGCTCTCTGAAGCTCAAGAAATACACCGATGCCAGCGAGCAGCCGGTCGAGCTGGTGCAGCAGTCTCCAGGCGCCCTGGGGCTCCGCATGGACACGCCCCAGGGGCAGATCGACTTCTCGGAAACCGTCTTCCAGGGTAGCGAGGCCGACGCGGGGAGCGCAGCTGCGGGGGCGCAGACCCGCACGCTGAGCTTCACCGCCGAGGTCTTGCCGGACGGGCAGACGCCGGTGCGCGTGGCGCGGATCTACCGGATCGACCCGAACCGCTACGACTGGGAGATGGAGGTCTCGGTCACGGGGGTGGACAACCTCCGCAAGGACCACCAGCTCGAGATCGGTTGGGAGCGCGGGATCCCGAACCTGGAGCGGCAGCCACGCCTGGAGAGGAGCGCGAAGGGCGCGGTGGCGCTCCTGGCCAAGGAGGTGGTCCGCCACGGGTTCGGCACCGGAACTGCCGGCTGCGGGTGCGGCTGCGGGTCCGGTCCCGCATCCCAGGGTGGGGAGCGAATCTACGAGGGGGGGGTGCGCTGGGCGGGCGTGCGGGGCAAGTACTTCGGCGCGCTCCTCATCCCCCGGGAAGAAGTGCCAGCGGCCTTCATCGCGCAGTCCGAGCCGGCGGCCGACGCGGTCGGGATGCGACTCAGGCTCCCCATGGAGTTCGAGGGGCCGACCCGCTACACCTTCTCGGTCTTCGCCGGTCCGGTCGACTACGAGGTTCTCAAGGAGCTGGACGGCCGCCTGCACAAGGATGCAGTCCGGCTCGTCGACTTCGGCGCCAAGGTCATCGCCCCGCTGAGCAAGGCGACCTACTGGTTCATGCGTACTGTCCACTCCGTGCTGCCCAACTACGGAGTGGTCATCATCGCACTGTCGATCTTCGTCAGGCTCCTCTTCCATCCGTTCAATCAGAAGGCTCTCCAGAGCCAGCGGAAGATGCAGGCGCTCAAGCCGGAGATGGACGAAATCAACAAGAAGTACAAGGACAACCCCGAGCAGCGTTCCAAGAAGCAGATGGAGCTCTACAAGACGCACGGCATCAACCCATTGGGCGGGTGCCTGCCACTGGTCATCCAGCTTCCAGTGTTCTACGGGCTGTATAATGTTCTGATGAACACGATCGCGCTGCGCAAGGAACCTTTCATCCTGTGGATGAAAGACCTCGCGGCGCCCGACAAGGTCGGGGAGATCATGGGGGTGCCGATCAACATCCTGCCACTCCTCATGGGTCTGACGATGTTCATCCAGCAGAAGCTCACGCCGACCGACCCGCGCCAGGCACCCATGCTGGTGCTCATGCCGTTGATGATGATCTTCTTCTTCTACGGCTTGCCTTCGGGTCTGGTCCTCTACTGGACGATGACGAATGTGCTGGCCGTCGGCCAGCAGCTCTTGATGAAGCAGCAGCCCGTCCTGGAAACGGCGAGCGCGGGTGAAGACACCGGCCGCCGGCGGAGGTTCGGCCGCTAGGGGGGCGCGGGACGCGCTCGGGCAGGAGCGCGGAACGCAAGCCAGATGAAAGGACGAGAGATGGACAACGCACGCAGCGAAGCAATCGTGGTCGAGGGAAAGAACCCCGAGGAAGCCCTACAGGCCGCCTGCGATCGGTTGAAGACCACCCCGAATCAGGTGGAGTACGAGGTCCTGGACGGGGGTCGGGCCGGCGTCTTCGGATTCCTCAAGGGGCGCACCATCAAGGTGCGCGTGTGGCGCAAGTCAGCGGCGCAAAAGACGATCACGGAGCTTGTGCAGGGTATGTTCTCCCGCATGGGCGTGGACGCCAGGCTGCGCGTCACCCAGGCGGACGACGGCTACGACATCGAGCTGGAATCCTCGGATGCGGACGGGCTCCTGATCGGGCGGGGCGGCGAGACCCTGAAGGCGCTGCAGCACCTGGTCTCCCGGATGGTCGGGCAGAAGGATGAAACGCTGCGCGTGCGGCTCGATGTGGCCGGGTATCGCAAGCGCCGGCACGAGCAGCTGCGGCGCAAGGCGAAGGATCTGGCCGAGCGCGCGCTGGCGAGGAACCGCGACGAGCTGACCGAGCCGCTGCCGGCGGACGAGCGGCGGATCGTGCACCTGGCCCTCGCGGAGGACGGCCGTGTCGAGACCCGGGCGCTGGGTGATGGCGAGGTCAAGCGCGTGGCCATTTGCCCGCTGGCCGGCGCCCGGCCAGGGAACGCGGATCGCCCAAGCCGTGGGCGCGGGCGCTCCGACCGCGGGGAGCGCGGCGGGCGCGGCGAGCGCCGGGAGCGTGTTGACCGCGGCGAGCGCGGGGAGCGCGGCGAGGGAGAGGGTGGAGATTCTCGCGACCATGTCCGCGGGGGCGGACGACACGCGGGGGCAAGCGGCGGCCGGCCGGGTGGTCGGTCGCGCGGCCGGGGTCACGGCCGGCGCGACGACCTGGAGACGGTCGGTGCCCCACGGCGGCGCCGCGAACCGGGGTTCGGAGGCGGCGAGGGAGAGGGTCGCAGAAGCCGCCGTCCCTCCGGCCCACGCCCAGAGGCGATGCGGCCGGCCGCGCTCGACGAGGAGGTTCCGGCGGCCGTGGACGAACGCGAGGCGGATCAGATGCCCGCTGGAGGCGACACCGCGGAGAAGCCCGACTACCGGCGCCCGCGCAAGCTGCAGCTCCCGAGCACCGATCAGTCCTATTTCACGATACCCGAGGCGGTCGAAG
>CAZDKK010000131.1:0-8164 GCA_964506245.1 uncultured bacterium
GTAGGGCACGAGCTGGCGCACCGATTCGCGCCGGTCCTCGATCCGCAGGATCGTGGCCAGGTCTTGGGTCGTGCCCTTCTGGATCACGGCACCCGACTCCCCTGCCGCGCCGATCATCGCCACGCCTGTCACGAGCACGAGTAGTCCGCGAGCGCGCACCACGCTAGAACCCCCTTATCTCAACAGCAAGACCCTGCCCGCGGCGCCCACGACCGCACCGTCGACGCGGCAGACGTACATCCCGCCTGGCAGCAGATGCCCGCGATCATCGCGGCCGTCCCACTCCGCTCCGGGAGGAGCGCCCCTCAGGCACAGGCTCCGGACGAGCCGGCCCGCGGCGTCCGTGATCCACATCCGTGCGCCGCGGGCCGCGATCTCGGGCGCCAGAAGCTCGAAGCGCGTGGCGCCGGTGCACGGATTCGGGCGCGCCGCGAGGAGCACGGGCGCAGCGTGCGGAGCAGTGCCCGGATCGTCCACCGCGGTGCTGCTCTGCCAGAAGGCGACCGCGTTGTACAAGTTGAGGCGCCCGCCCGAGACCGTCCGGCCCTGGAGCGCGGGCAGAGGATCGACAGTGCGCAGGATCGCCTCTTTCACGGCCAGCGCCATCTGGGCGGGCTGCTCGCGGTAGAGCTCGCTCTGCTCTTCGCTGCCGGCCGCGATGAGCAGAGCGACCGCACCCGCCACGTGTGGGGACGCCTGCGAGGTGCCGGTGCGGTTGGCGTAGGTGTTGCCCACGTCCGTGGAGAGGATGATGTCGCCCGGCGCCCCCAGGTCGATCGTCGTCAGCCCCCAGGCCGCGCGGTAGTAGATGTCGTTGCCGATTGTCGTGCTGGTCACGGTGATCAGGTAATCGCTCGGACAGGCGGTCGGCATGTCGCCGACGACGTCTATGTTCCAGGCCTGGTTCGCGGTGGCGGCGGTGCTCACGACACCTTCCTCGCCGAGGGCGTCGTACAGGTCGCACCAGAGGGGATACTGGGCAGGATCGCCGTGGTCGATGCCGAACGAGGTGTTCTCGACGACCACGAAGGCACCCCGCTCTCCGCCCGTCTCGTTGTAGCGCGCGCGCATCTCGAGCACGTAGCCGTAGGCCTCGATGACAACCGCTTCGGAGGCGGCCGAGCCGACGACCGGCAGGACGTGCGCATCCCAGTTGACGCCGCTGACGCCCGTGGCGTTGTTGCCCCGCGCGGCCGCGATGCCGGTCACGTGCGTGCCGTGCGAGGCCGACGGGATCGTGCCGTTGTGGGCGAGCGCATTCCACCCATGGTAGTCGTCGATGTAGCCGTTGTGGTCGTCGTCCTGGCCGTTGCCCGGGATCTCGTGCCAGTTCTTCCAGAACCGCAGGTCCTCGTGCGTCAGGCTGGACCCATCGTCGACGATCGCGATGACGACCGTGTCACCCAGCGCGGTGACGCCGCTCGTGCAGAGGTCCCACGCCTCGGGCGCGTCGATGTCGGAGTCGGGCACGCCGCCGTGACCACCCGTGTAGTGCAGCGCCCACTGGTCGGGGAAACGCGGATCGTCCGGGAAGCGCGAGCGCGGCGTGACGAGGTGGTTGAACTGCGCGAGGCGGACCGCAGGGTGCCGCCGCACCGCGGCCAGGAGCGCCTCGTCCCCCGCTCCCCGGGCTGCGGGCTCGCCGGCGTCGAAGCGGAAGAGCCACACGCCCGAGCGCCGCGAGAGCAGGCGCTCGGGTCTGAGGCCGGCCCCGGCGAACGCGCGGGTCAGCTCGGCCGCCGCGTCCGGCCCCTCGCCCGGCGGGGTCGCGAGCTGGATGAGGATCTCTCCCGGCCGATACGCATCGGACGCCCCGGGATCCGTAACGAAGGAGGCGGCCCGCGCAGAACCGAAGGAGGCGACCAGGAGGAGGCATGCGCAGACCAGGCGCGGGCCGATGGGCGGGCGCCGGCTTGCCTGGCGGCGGCTGCGGGCAGCATCGGCCATCCAAACCTCCCGGATGGCCGCGATCCTCCGCGCCGCGCGCCGTCGCGTCAAGCGGGCTCCTTCGCGCCCGCGGCCCACAGGCGCACGAACAGCTCGACCGATCCTGGCGCATAGCCGGCGAAGTGGTTGTTGAAGTAGGCGAAGACGCCCTCTTGTCTCCGGATCAACTGCCGGCCGATCTCGACCCAGTCGGCGGTCTCGCGCGTGCGATCGACGATCAGCTCGCCCCAGTCCTTCGCGCGCGTGCCCCCCTCGCGCGCCTCGCGCACGAGTCGGTCCATCTGGCGGTGGTTGCCGAGGAAGCGGATGTAGCCGAAGGGCGCAGTGACCGGATCAGGGCCGCGGAAGAGCTGCGCCGCGCCGGGCATCGTGTAGTAGGCCGTGAGCGCGAGCGCCACGCCCCGCCGGCGCAGGAGGTCGAGGAGCGGCGCTGCCACCCACTTGGCATTGCGCACCTCGACGACGTACTGCCCGCCGGCGGGCAGAAGGGGCAGGAAGGCGGCCAGTCGGCGGAGGAACTCGCGACCGGTCTCGTACTCCTCGGCATCCTGGCCCTTGGCAATGTAGGGAAACTGGAGCAGCAGCGGGCCGCGGCGCGCCCCCAGCGGCTCGAGCCGGGCGAGAAATGTCTGGAGCTCCGCGCGGCAGTTCTCCAAGCCGAGGTCGTGGGTGATGACCTTGGGCACCTTCAGGCTGAAGATGAAACCGTCCGGCACCTTGCTCGCCCAGGAACGCACCGTGTGCGCCGAGGGCAGCGCGTACCAGGTGGCGTCGATCTCCACGGTGTGAAAAGTGCGGGCGTACCAGGACAAGTAGTCGCTCGGTGCGAGATCGGGAGGGTAGAAACCGCCGCGCCAGTCGTCGGTACTGAACGACGAGGTGCCAACCAGGAGGTTGGGCGGCAAGGAATTGAGGTCGATCGGTTGCATCTGGGCCCCCGCCGGCGGTGGCTCTTGTGACCTGGCTCCGGCGCCCGGTACCCTCGCGTGCCGGAATGGGTTCCGGTGCGCTCATCGAAAGGAACGACCCGATGTCTCTGAAGCCCACGCCCATGACCGGCGCGCTCCACGAGTATCTCCAGCGCACCTGGCTGCGGGAATCCCCGATTCTGCAGCGTATGCGAGCGGAGACCGCGGAGCTGGGCCGGATGGCCAACATGCAGACCTCGGCCGAGCAGGGGCAGCTCATGGCCTTCCTGATCGAGCTGATCGGCGCGCGCCGCGTGCTGGAGCTCGGAACCTTCACCGGCTACAGCGCGCTCGTCATGGCTGCCGCCCTGCCCCCGGGTGGAAGGCTGATCACCTGCGATGTGAACGAGGAGTGGACCGCGACCGCCCGGCGCTACTGGGAAGAGGCCGGGGTCGCCGGCCGCATCGACTTGAGGCTCGGGCCGGCGCTCGAGACGCTGGAGAAGCTGCTGGCCGATGGCCAGGCCGACAGCTTCGATGTCTGCTTCATCGACGCCGACAAGGAGAACATCGAGACCTACTACGAGCAGGCGCTGCGCCTCGTGCGCCCGGGCGGGCTGATCCTGCTCGACAACGTCTTCTGGGGCGGCACCGTGGTGGATCCAGCCGCCAGCCACCCGACGACCTTCGCGGTCCGGCGCATCAACGAGCGGGTGCGCGACGACGAGCGGGTGTCGCTGGCGATCGTTCCCATCGCCGATGGGCTGACGCTCGCGCGCCGGCGGGTGTAGCGGACCGAGCGGGCATCGCGACCGCGTCCCCGCAGGCCGGGCCGAGAACGCCTGCCTCGGCAGTCGCGGCGGTGGCGGGCGGGTCGCCCGCAGCAGACTCATTCCCCGGGGCGAGAACGCCGGTGACGCACGTCCAGGAGTGCGTCTCCGCTCATGACGCCGTCGATCTCCAGATGGACGGAGTAGTGCCCAACCCAATCGCGCCCGTCCAGGCGAGTCTCCTTCTCCGAGGGTGTGTCGACGGGTGCCTCGGGGGGTATCTCGATGGGTATTTCGTGCGCCCCGGGGCCCAAGCGGCCCTTCCAGGGGGTACACACGAGGTATCCCCTCATGTCGAATACGCGCACGACCACGGCCGCATCCGCCAACAGGGTGAAGCTGATGCTCGGGTTCGCGCTACCGGGGTCGCTGCCCCGCAGCGTGCCGCTCGCGAGCAGAGGACTCACGGTCTCGCTCGAGTCGCGCAGGCCGAGCTCGACAGCCAGATTCGTATGCCTCAAGAGCTCGATGAGCTCCGGAGGGTACCTGTGCAGTTCGCCTCTCATCTTCTCCGGGTCGGGAATGCTCTCATCGGAGAGCCGCTTCGGAAGATGCGTCCGGGGATCGAGAACCAGCCAAGGAGGCAGAGCTGTCGGCGGCGTCTTCGGAAACACGGCCACGCCGTCGCGGCCCAGCCCCATCGCCCCAAAGGCCTCCGCGGGGCGTTGCCCCGAAAGGGCCGCGTCGCCGGGGCACGGATCTTTCTCCCCAGAGGAATCCGCGGCGGCCCCCGCCACGACGTACGTGCCGGCCGTGCCCCCCCAGCCCTTCGTTGGATCCACGCCCAGGGGGATGAGGTCTTCGGCGTACGCATAGCCCGCGAAGTAGTAGACCGGCCGGATGCTCCCCTTCCACGGCTCTCCCGAGGTGATGAAAGCGATCCCCTGGTTGGGGCCCGGCCACCCCTCCGTCGGTATCTGGAGAACAGCGGCCCCGGCCGGCGGGCACGGGCCGTGGTCCAGGAAGAAGAAGGAGTCGCGATTGTAGGTCCCCAGCCCGAATTCCACGCCTCGCCAGGCAGTGGAGTCGGTGAAGGCCGCCAGGACGAACCAGACGGCGCTCTGCCCCTCGTGATCCACGTCGATGCGTGGATTCTGCTCGCTGCAGTCCCGGATCGCAAATTCGTCCAGGTAGCGCCGACACCAGTCCGTGCCGGCCGAGTACTCCAGCCCGGATGGATGGTGTGCAATGAAGACCCCGGATGCCGGCCAGTCATGCTGTCCCGCTGAGGCCAGGCCGGCTGCGGAAAACTCTATACACACGAGTGTGACGATCGTTCTGCTCACGCTTCACCTCCTGCGGACGAGACACTGTCGGTGCGCCGCGCAGTTCCCTTGGATGGCTCGACCTTCAGCATAGGACCGGCGCCGGGAAGCCGCAACTCCGGCCGGCATTGGTGGCCGGCATCCGAGCCCGCGCCGCCGAGGGACCTGTGCGGTATCAGCGCCGGCAGCCCATCACAGCCAGAATGGCATCGGCCCCGGCCCCTCCGGATCGAGCGCACCCGAGTCGAGCAGCGCGTCCAGCTCCGCCAGCAGCCGCTCTCGGTCGCGCGGGAAGCGGCCGCCCAACGGCACGACGTTCGAGACGTGGTTGGCGCGAAAGAGGGTGTGCTCGAGCTCGAGACCCGCGAGGATCTCACGCGTCTCGGCCACCGCGCCGCGCTCGCTCACCGGCACGAAGCCCCCGGCCCGGATCTGTGCGGCCAGGGGCGTGCCCGCCACCGGCACGAAGCGCAGCGCCGCGAGGAACTGCGGCTGCATCCGGTTGAGCGCCTCGGCCGTGGCCCGCGCGTGCTCGCGGGGCCGCTCGCGGCCGCCCAGCCCGATCAGGATCATCACCGACATCCGCAGGCCGCACGCCCGCGCGCGCTGCACGGCGGCGACCATCTCGTCGACGCTATCGCTCTTGCGCACGCGCGCGAGGACTTCCGGGTCGCCGCTCTCGAGCCCCATGTACAACGTGTGCAGCCTCAGGGCCCGCAGGACACCGAGCTGCTCGGGCGTCTTGTCCAGGATGGAGCGGCCATTGGCGTAGACCCCGACGCGCCCGAGCCGTGGCAGCCTCTCCCCCAGCCGTGCCAGCATGTCGCGCAGCCGATCGAAGGGCAGGGCCATCACATCGCCGTCAGCCAGGAATGCGCGGGTCGCGCCCGGCCAGTCGCGGACGGCCGCGTCGATGTCGCGCGCCGCTTCCTCGGCCGTGTGCGGCCGATAGCGGACGCCCTTGTACATGCCGCAGAAGGTGCAGCCGTTGTGCGGGCAACCGTCGGCCACTCGGATGATCAAGCTCTCCGCCTCCGACGGTGGGCGAAACAGGGTGTGATCCGCGGCCACGACGTTCCTCCCGGTGGCAGGGTGGACACCGCCGCCCACTGTAGACCGATCCGGGCGGGGTCGTCCACGCCGGCGCGCCCCCCGGGTTCCCGGGCCCCCGGGGCGATGGTTGCGATCCCCGGGCTCCGGCCGTAGGCTCGGTGCGCCGGGCGCGGAAGCGATCCCGGCGCCGCGCCACTGGGAGAGGAGGTAAGCCGTGGACGAGGCCCTATTCACGCTCTCGACGCCCGCGAACGAGCCAGTGCTTCCCCACGCGCCGGGCAGCCCCGAGCGGCTGGCGCTCAAGGCCAAGCTCGACGAGCTGGCGAGCACGGAGATCGAGATCCCCCTGATCATCGGCGGGCAGGAGGTGCGCACCGGGCGCACGGCCCTGTGCGTCATGCCGCACGACCACCGGCACGTGCTGGCCGTCTACCACCAGGCCGGGCCCGTGGAAGTGCAGATGGCGATCGATGCCGCGCACGCGGCCTGGCACGAGTGGCCCAAGCTGCCGTGGCCCGAGCGCGTCTCGATCTTCCTCAAGGCCGCCGAAATGCTCGCGGGCCCGCGGAGGGCTGAGTTCAACGCGGCCACGATGCTGGGCATCGGCAAGAACGTCTACCAGTCGGAGATCGACGCGATCTGCGAGCTGGCCGACTTCTTCCGCTTCAACGGGCACTTCGTCGATGGCATCTACTCCCATCAGCCCGAGTCCTCGCTGGGCGTGTGGGACCGGCTCGAATGGCGGCCGCTCGAGGGATTCGTCTTCGCCGTCTCGCCCTTCAACTTCACCTCGATTGCCGGCAACCTCTGCTCGGCGCCGGCGATGATGGGCAACACGATCATCTGGAAACCCGCCTCCAGCGCCGTCTACCCGGCCTACGCGATCATGCGCCTGCTCATCGCCGCCGGGCTGCCGCCGGGCGTGATCAACTTCCTGCCCGGGCCGGGCGCGGCGGTGGGCAACCCGCTCGTCGCCCACCGCGACCTGGCGGGCATCCACTTCACCGGCTCGACCGGCACGTTCCAGCGGATGTGGAGCGCGGTGGGCCAGAACATCACCGGCTACCGCTCCTATCCGCGCATCGTCGGCGAGACGGGCGGCAAGGACTTCGTCTTCGTGCACGCCTCGGCGGATATCGACGCCCTGATCGCCGCGCTCATCCGGGGCGCCTTCGAGTACCAGGGACAGAAGTGCTCGGCCGCGAGCCGCGCCTACGTGCCCAAGAGCCTGTGGCCCACGGTGCGCGATCGGCTGGTCGCGGAGGTCGAGGCCATCCGCCCCGGCGATCCACGCGACTTCAGGAATCTGATGGGCGCCGTCATCGACGAGGCGGCCTTCGATAACATCATGGGCTACATCAGCTACGCGCGCGCGTCGGCCGACAGCGAGATCCTCGTCGGCGGGGAGGGCGACAAGTCGAAGGGCTACTTCATCGAGCCCACCGTGGTGCGGGCCCGCGATCCGCACCACAAGCTGATGGAGGAGGAGATCTTCGGACCGGTGCTCACGATCTACGTCTACCCCGACGCGGCGTACGAACAGACGCTCGAGCTGTGCGATGCCACCTCACCCTATGCGCTCACCGGCGCCGTCTTCGCCCGCGACCGCTACGCGATCATGCTCGCCCACCGCAAGCTGCGCTACGCGGCCGGCAACTTCTACGTCAACGACAAGCCGACCGGTGCGGTCGTGGGCATGCAGCCCTTCGGCGGCGCGCGGGCGAGCGGCACGAACGACAAGTCGGGGTCGATGCTCAACTTGCTGCGTTGGGTCAACCCGCGCACGATCAAGGAAACGTTCGTGCCGCCGACCGCGGTGGCCTATCCGCACATGGCGGAGCCGTGAGCGAGGCCGCGGAATGGGAGTGCCGAATGGACGGCGGTGAGCCGCAGGGCCTCATCTTCGACGTGCAGCGCTACGCGATCCACGATGGCCCGGGCATCCGCACCACCGTCTATCTCAAAGGCTGTCCGCTCGCCTGCCCCTGGTGCCACAACCCCGAGAGCCAGTCGCCGGAGCCGGAGCTCTACATCGACCCCGAGCGGTGCATCGCCTGCGGGGCGTGTCTGAGTGCCTGCCCGCAGGTCGAGATCGATCCCGGCGGTTCGCGCCGCCCTGGACGATTTCGTGGCGCATCGCCTCCCGCACTTTGGCCGCTAT
>CAZDKK010000132.1:0-8157 GCA_964506245.1 uncultured bacterium
GGGCGGGCCCGCCCAGCGGCAGCGGATTGCGCGCGGGGACCGGCCGCGGGTGCTGGCGGAGGCGCAGCGCGTCCTGGTCGTGCGCCAGGACAACCGGTTGGGGAATCTGGTGCTGATGACACCGTTCCTGCAGGCGCTGCGCGCGGCGGCGCCGCAGGCGCGCATCGGCCTGCTCGCGGGCAGCCGCTTCGCTGACGTCGTGGCCGGTGCGCCGTGGATCGACGAGCTGCTGCTGATGCACAAGCGCACGCTCATCAGCCAGCCGTGGAGCTATCCGGCGCACCTCGCATCCATTCGCCGGGGCGGATGGGACGTGGCCCTCGACCTCAGCAATCCGGACACGCACTCCTTCTACAACGCGTTCGTGCCGGTGGTCGCGCGGGCGCGCTGGCGCGCTGGCTTCGACCACCCGCAGTCGCGGTCGGCCCTGAACGCGGTGGTCCCGCCGCCCGAGCGCGAGTGCCACTACTCCCTGGCGCCGCTCCTGCTCCTCTCCGCCCTGGGCGCCGATCCCCGACCCGGGCCCATGCGCCTCTCCCCCGCCCTGATCGAGCGCGCCCGCGCCCGGCGGGCCACCGGCAGGGGCCCGGCCGCGGATGCGCCGATCGTCGTGCACCCCGGGGGACGCGGCGCGAAGCAGTGGCCAGCGGAGGCGTTCGCTGCCCTGGTGCGCGCCCTGGCGGCCCGCGGCGCAGCAAGGGTGCTGGTCATCGGGGGCGGCGGGGAGCGAGCGCTCATGGCTCAGCTCGCGCGGGAGCTGGATGCGGTGGAGGTGCGTCCGATCTCCGACCTCGAGGGTCTCGTCGCGGCGCTCGACGGAGCGCGGGTCTTCGTGGGCTGCGACGCCGGACCCCTCCATGCGGCCGCCGCGCTGGAGGTCCCCGTGGTCGCGCTGTTCCTGTCCTCACATCCGCTCCGCTATGCGCCCCTCGGCAACCGCCATCGGACCATCGTCCTGGGCGCGCGCAGCCGTGCCTGGCTCGGCCGTGCGGCGCCAGGCCACCGGTCGCCTGCGCCCGGCGTCGCTGGATCGCCTGCGCCCCGGCCCGCCTCGGAATCGGCCGCACCGCTCACCCTGGCGCCGGCCCCCGACCTGGCGCTGTCGCTGGCCGAGCAGCGCCCGGAGCTGCTCGTGGCCGACGATGGGCTTACGCTGGCGGCACAGGTTGACTTGGTGCTCGCTCAGGTCGACCTCGTGCTGGCCCGAGCTGAGCTCACGGCGGCCAGCACGCATTCGCCTATTGAGCATGGGCCGGCGGGCGCAGAGGATGCTCCAGGGTCGGCGACGGGCGGCAGTGAGGATGGGGATCGGGGCACGCGCGGGGCAGGCGGGCGAGGTCGCATGTGATCCGGAAGGCACAGACGGGGAAGCCGGGCGAAGGGCTGCGCGAAGCGTTGCGGACGTGGGTGCGGCTCATGGGCTTCCATCGCCCACGCGCGATGCTCTTCGCGCTCACGATTCTCTTCATGGCGCTGAGCGCCGGCTTCAGCGGCCTCTCGCTGGCGGCGATCGTGCCCTTCACCGAGATCGTCCTGCGCGGCGGGGTCCACGCCCCCGACCGGGCCGAGGCCCCGGCCGGCGCCGACCTCGCGGCCGCCGCCACCGCAGCCCGCGGCGATAGCGCGGGCACCGAGCCCGCGGCCGCCGAGGAGCACTCCGCCGCCGAGGAGCGCGCCGAGGGACAGGGCCGTCAGCTCACCGATCTGCGCGGGCGCCTCGAGGCCGTCTTCCTGCGCACGATCGCCGGCCCGACGCGCCTCGACACCTTGCTGCGATTCTGCATCGTGCTGGTCGTGATTTTCCTGCTCAAGAACGTCTTCTGGTACGTGCAGAGCTTCCTTTCGGTGTACGTCGAGCAAACGGCCGTGCGCGACATTCGCGACCGGATCTTCGCATCGTACCAGTCGCTGAGCTTGGACTACTTCCAGGGCACGCACTCCGGCGTGCTGGTGAGCCGGATCACCAACGATGCCGACCTCGCCCGCGGCGCGGTGGCCAACGGGCTGATGGAGCTCCTGCGTTACCTCTTCGCGCTCGGGACGTGCATCGCGCTGGTGCTGATCGCCAATGCGCAGCTCTTCTTGTGGTCGATCCTGATCCTCACGCCGAGCACGCTGCTGATCAACCAGATCGGCCAGGTGCTCCGGCGCATCTCGCGCGTCTCCCAGGAGCGCATGGCCGCGATCACCTCGGTCGTGGGTGAGACGGTGCGCGGCATCCGCATCATCAAGGCCTTCGGCGTCGAGCCGCATCAGGCGGAGCGCTTCATGCACGAGACGGGTGAATACTGCCGCACCCTCGTGCGCATGACACGCATCGGCTCGCTCGGCATGCCGCTCACCGAGGTGTTGGCGGTGGGGGTCACCGCGGTCCTGATCTACATCGGCGGGCGGCGCATCATCCTGGATCAGGCCGCGCCGGGGTATTTCCTGCTCTTCCTGGTCGCGTTTCTCAGCATGATCCACCCGATCAAGGGGATCCACCAGCTCAACGTCCACATCCAGCACGGCCTGGCGGCCGGGCGGCGCATCTTCGAGGTGATCGACGCGGTGCCGACGGTGCGCGAGCCCGCCTCGCCCCGCCCCGTGACCGGCTTTGCGCATGCGATCGAGCTGCGCGGTGTGTCGTTCGCCTACGAACCGGACCGACCGGTGCTGCACGACATCGAGCTCACCATCCCCCGCGGCAAGCGGATCGCCCTCGTGGGGCCGAGCGGCAGTGGCAAGTCGACGCTCGTGAGCTTGATCCCGCGCTTCTACGACCCGGCCACGGGACAGGTGCTGCTGGATGACCGGGACCTGCGGGAGCTGTCGCTGGCGGGCCTGCGTGGCCTGATCGGCATCGTCACGCAGGAGACGGTGCTCTTCCAGGACACGATCGCCGGCAACATCCGCCTCGGGCGCCTGGGCGCCAGTGACGACGAGGTCATCGACGCCGCCAAGGCGGCCAATGCGCACGAGTTCATCCAGAACCTGCCCTCCGGATACGAGACGCTGATCGGGGAGCGCGGCCTGCGCTTGTCGGGTGGCGAGCGCCAGCGGCTGACGATCGCCCGGGCGATGCTGAAGAACCCGCCCATCCTGATCCTCGATGAAGCGACCTCAGCCCTCGACACCCAGTCGGAGCGGTTGGTGCAGGAGGCGATCCAGATCCTGCTGCGCGGGCGCACGGCGGTGGTGATCGCGCATCGCCTGTCGACCATTCGCCACGCCGATCGGATCGTGGTGATGGACCACGGCCGGATCGTCGAGAGCGGGAACCACGAGGAACTCCTGGCCGCGACGGGGCTCTACCACCGGCTGCACGAGATGCAGTTCCAGGGCTGAAAGGCCAGAGCGCGGGAAACCGCGCCAGACGGGTCTTTTAGCTCACCAGCCGACATTTACAGCCCTGTGTTCGAGTTCCATCGGATGTGTTCGCTCCCATGTAGTGCGGGTGAATCGGTCGGGATTCAGTAGCAATTCAGTAGCAGACGTTTCCGCTGTGAAAGTTGCGGATGTGACGATGGCGCCGCGGGTGCTTTTCGAGGGGCTCCGCGCGACGCCATCCAACAACCCACCTAGTGGGGCTGGTTCCAATGTAGCCAACTCCCGCGCGGTGGTCAAGCGGGAGATTCGCCAATATGTCACGGACTGACAGCGCGACCATCGACTCGATCCCGAAGTGCCCGGAAGCCGAAGTCGCCGTTCTCGGGTCGATGATGACCGATCCGGATACTGCATCCACGGTGCGGACGATTCTAGCGCCCGAGGATTTCTACTCCACGGCACACAAGAGAGTATATGAGGCATTGGTGTCTCTCGTGGATCGCGGCCATACAGTGGACCTTGTCTCCGTCGTCGAGGAGCTGAGGGGCCGCGGGGATTTACAGGCTATCGGTGGGGCCTCGTTTGTTCAGAGTCTAATGGATAGTGCGCGGCCGGGCGCGGTTCACCACGCCGGCATCGTGGCCGAGAAGTCGTTCCGTCGCCAACTGTCCGACCAAGCTGCGAGGCTGATAACCGCATGTCACAATGGGGAAGATCCCGCGACCGCTCGTGATGCGCTCGCGCGCGTACATCGTCGAGCCGAGACTGCATCGGTCATGCGTCGCGCCGTTCTAACCGGAACCGAGTTGGAGAATGCGGTACTTCCCGCCATCGAGCCGATCCTCGGGAACGGCCTTCTGGCGCGCGGGGACTATGGGCTTCTGTGCGGGCCGAAGGGCTCCGGGAAGTCGTGGTTCATGCTCCAGCTCGCGGCCTCGGTCGCAGAGGGCTCGGATTTCCTGGGCTGGCGCACAATCCGCGGCCGGGCCCTAGTGCTTAGCCTCGAGCTGACCCGCGACAAGCTCCGCGAGCGAATGCGCGCAATCCGGCCGGCTGGGGCTTACGAGAATATCTTGTTCTACGCTAAGGACAGCCTGGCCGACGTGCCGGGATCTGCAGGCATCTCCCCTATTCCGCGCCTCGCGTATCCGGAAGATCAAGCCCGCGTGCTAGAGCTGGTGCAGAGCATCGCGCCGGACCTAGTGCTCATCGATCCGCTCGGTCCCGCCGTCCTAGCCGACGAGAACGTGGAGCTGGCATCCATCGCACGGTTTCTACTCGAGCTTGCCAGTCGTGGGCATTGCGCGGTTCTCGCCAGCCACCATCCGCGCAAGGGTGACCCGGCCGCTGGCAACGGCGACGGTGGCATCCATGAGATGCGCGGGCCGTCCCAGCTCGGCGACTGGGCTGCGTCGGCCTTCGTGCTGAAACCGTCTCGTGGCATCTACTCGCTCAAGTCCGCGGCCGATCCACGCCATTGTCCGGCACCGGGCGAGGTATGGCTTACGCGGACCGAGCTAGGAACCTTCGAGGTGACCGATGCCCCGGAGCGTCAAGCCGAGGCCGTCGCCGAGCGCCAGCAAAGGCTCCGGGAGGCTATCGAGGAACGGGGCTCGATCACGACAGCGGACGCGGCCGGGATGATCGGGGTCTCGGAGCGGACGACCCGAGACCATCTGAGAGCCATCGGAGCGGTCCCGGATGGGCACAAGGGCAGCTCCAGGTGGGTGTTTTCTTGCGGGAGCCCCGCAGAGACCTCCCGCAAGGCTCCCCTCCCGCAACAACTCACGCAATTTCAAGAGGATACGCCGAGATGATCCACAAAGGCTTTGCGGGAGGTCCCCCATCTTGCGGGCAGCGGGAGGTCCCCCTCTTAAGAGAGGGGGCCTCCCCCTCCCGCAAGCTGCCGACAAGCGGCAAGCGCCGGACCTCCGGCAAGGAGTTGTTTACGTGCGCACACTAGCATTCCCACCCGAGGCTACCGCAGCCGGCCGGCGGGAGATTCAAGCGGCCGTCGAGGTCCTGGCAACCGGGATCGAGGGGCAAGGGGTCTCCCACGGTCTGACGCCTGCCGACCGGATGGTCGAGGCCATCAATTTCGTGATGAGCCGGTATTGGTTCCCCGACGTCGTCGAGGTCTTCGGCCAGTTGGCCAGGGAGCGGCCGGTTCCCGGACATGAGCGAATCGTTGAGACGTTCCGCAAGGCGGCCGAGGCCGGATACCTTCGCCGGCGCGATGAAATGGACCCTGCCGCGGAGCGACTCCCCGAAGGTCCCGAGCTGGACGGTAAACCGCTGCCGATCGTCGTTTCACTACCGCGCCACCAGCTCGCGTTTCTCGACGCTTTGTGCCTGAGGTTCGCCGAGATCATGGCCGACCATCAGCCGGTTTCCCAGTCGGACATGCTGGGGTTCTTCGTCGATGTCTGCTGGGGAATCTTGATCGAGGCACAACGCATGACAGAAAACCCTCTATCAACGTTGAGCGCGAATGCGGCGCTTCGGGAGTTCGCGTCGCTCAAGCAGCGCCCGGCAGGTGTGTTTGAAGATGGTGGGGAAGCCCAAACAACTGCATAGCGGGGAGGGGCAGGAAATGTCAGTAGTCGTGCTGTCGAAGGTCGCGTCGGACTGGACCGACGGGCTGGCGGGCCTGATCGGCCGGGCAGTAGAAAATGATGATGCAGCCCTAATCGATCGGGCGCTGATCGTCGAGCTGTGCCTGGACGCGACGCGTGGTCTGTTGCTCGACGACGCGCGGCGCAACGGGGGGCTGACCGCGGAGCGCGTGCTCGAGCTGCTGGTCGGGCTGGCCGAGCGCGTGGTGCCAGACGCGGGGACTACGTGGACTTATGAGGGCGCCGTAAGGCGCGAGGAGATGCGCACGCGTGGATCGGGCTTGTCATGATCGGCTCGCGGCGGTCGGCCGCGTCGGCACGCGAGCCACGCGCCCGGCTCGCGGCGGTCGGCCGCTGGGCCGAACTCGAGGCGCCCGAGTGTGGTCAGCCCGGCGGGCCGGATGTGCTGCGTTCCACCCGGCCGGCGCGTGGAGTCGTCGACCGGCCCGTCGGGCTTGACCGCGTAGGGTTCGCGCAGACGGGCGATCGGAGGGTGACGCGATGAAAGGGTCTCGAGATCGCATGATATGGGCGCTGTGGGCACGCTAGGCGCCCAAGAGGGATATGGGGTCCGAATCATGCCATCTTTTCGACATAGACCGAATGCGCGGGGGGGGGCGCGCGGGAAACCGAGGTTGTAGTGCAAAAAAGTAGTCCGACTAAAACACTAGGGTCCGAGGCTGAGGCCTGGCGGTCCGCCATCCTCGCGGAGATCGGCGGGCTCGACCAAGCGGGTCAGTTGCTGCTCCAGAGCGCGCTAGAGGCTTTCCAGCGCAGCCAAGCGGCCGAGGCAATCCTGGATCGGGATGGGTTGGTCTTCGAGGATCGCTTCGGCCAGACCAAACCGCACCCGGCCGCGACCATCGCCAGGCTGGAGCGCGAGAGCATGGTGCGCGCGCTCCGCGCGCTCGGGCTCGAGGTCGAGCCCGCCCTTGCGCCCGGGCGTCCACCGGGATCGGCGAGGAAGATCTAGGATGCCAAGAACGATCAGAGGCCGCCACGTAAAGCACGTCGGCGCTCCATTGCATGAGGATCAACTCGGCCATCTTCAACACGGCCCGGCCGGCGTGTTTTTCCACGATGCGCCCGCGATGCTGGGCTACGGGACAAGAACGTTCCCATTCAAAGACGAGGAGCACCGCCGGCAGCTCTGGGCGGAGCACCGCGAGCAGCTCCTCGCGTACAAGTTCGGTTTCACGATGGACGAGAAGCTCGGCCCGCGCGAGCCCGGCACGCGGCCGGCCGCATGGTGGAATTACGAGGCCCCGGGCCCGCGGCTGCCCGGCGAGACCCAACCCGAGGCGCTCGACCGCATGGGTCTGCTGTCGGATGATGAGCGCAAGGCGATTGCCCGGGCGCGCGCGCAGCGGTTGCGATCCTATGGCGCGTCGTGACATACTAACGGCCGGTGCTGTATAAGCCCCGCTAGATTCCAGCCCGCAGCGGGCAGCACAAGCCCCAAGTGCTGCGCGGGCGACGGTCAGTTGACCTAGTAATAGAGAAGCGCACGGCTTCGGCCAGCGGCAAGGCGCCGCGGGGCGGGCCGAACGATTGAGGAGAGAGAACATGAACGATCAGGAGAAACGGGGCGAGCGGCAGCGCGAGATTCTCGCGGAGGCCGAGCGCGTGCAGAAGGCCGCCAGGGACGCGGGGCGGTCCCTGCGGTCCGACGAAGTGACGAAGCTAGAAGGTTTCGTGCGCGAGTTCGACGAGCTCGCGAACGATCAGACACTTTCACAGAAGATCGCGGCATGCGACGCATGGTCGCACACGGTCCGACCCGAAGACCGGACCGGGACACCACCGGCGCCGTGGGAGCAGAGCGGAACCGCTACTCGCGAGCTTGGTATCCATGACGCGGGCTTCGAGCGGAGAAAGTTCGACGCGATGTTTCCCGGCGTCCAGCGGGGAACCGACGGGTTCCGCAGCGTGCACGAGTTTATGCAGGCATTGCACGGCGGTTGTACAGACCCGCGGTTGCATGCCTGCGCGACTCGTGCAATGAGCGAGGGCATCGGTAGCGCGGGCGGCTTTGCGGTGCCGATCGAGTACGCGCGAACGATTTTCGACACCGCGCTGGAAAGCGAGGTTGTGCGCCCGCGGGCGCGCGTGTATCCGATGACGTCATCGAGCTTGAAGGTTCCCGGCGTGTCGATCGGGTCGCATGCAACGGCCGTGTATGGCGGACTCACCGCGGGATGGACCGGCGAGGCGGTCTCAATTGACGACTCGG
>CAZDKK010000133.1:0-8062 GCA_964506245.1 uncultured bacterium
AGGTCGTTGTCGATGCGCGCGCTGATACGGCTGGCGGCCGAGGCGACGGCCGAAGCGATCAGGCTGATGCACTCTCCGGGTCATGCTCACAGCACCCCGCCTTCGTGGCTCCCATCCTCCGGGGCGATCGCCCCGGTCCGATCCGGGTCGCGCCGCGGTGCTGGGTCAGCGCAGAATGAGAACCGGTCTGACCCCCGCACGCCACCCCCCGGCCGGCCCCACCGGCGCGCGCACGCGCACCCAGTAGCAGCCGCTCGGCACACGCCGCCCGGCGCGGTCGCATCCATCCCAGCTGTAGACCCCGGTCACCGCGCCCCGGCGCTCGCCTTGCCCATCGGCCGCTGCGCAGGTGCCGCCCGCGACCAGGCCGCCGCGCGCGTCCAGGATGTCGTAGCAAACCTGGCCAGCCGCGATCTCCGGTGGACGGAACCAGATCCGGCCGCGGGTCGGGTTCGGCCACACCTGCAGACGTGCCGCGGCCCCGGTCCACGGACTCGGCTCTTCGCGGGCGTCGCTGAGGTCACCGCTCACGTGGAACCACATCCAGGGCGGATCGCCCATGGTCCGGTTGCCGCCCCGGTCCTCGCAGACGACGCGCCAGTAGTGCGGTCGATTGACGACGGTGCCGGACTCCATGAGCACCAGGTGACTGACGTGCAGCGGTCCGAAGACGATGGGACGGACGAACGCGCTGTCATCCGCCGCCAGCTCCAGGTAGTAGACCACGCGATCGCCGAACTCGGGATCCACGACGTCCGTCCAGTCGAACTCCAGGATCTCGCTCTGGAGGACCGTGTCGCCCCATGCCGGTGCGAGCAGCGTGCAGGGCGGGGGCGGCTCGGTGAAGGCCGTGGCGAAGACGGCGGCCGCCTCATCGATGCGCGCGCGCACCTCGCGCGGCTGCGACGGCTCTTCCCAGTGGTCGCGGATCTGGACGAACATCCAGAGCGAGTCGAGCCAGTCGAGGTAGAAGCCGGCGTCGGGCGTCGAGCGCCAGGGGGCACCCGCCACGGCGATGTGGACCGGCGCCGTGTGCGCGAAGAGCTGGCTCGCGGTGGCATGCCTCAGCTCCGTCGTGCCATCGACGCGCAGGGCGAGCCAGCAACTGTGATCAACCGGCACGCTGGCCACGGTTTCGAAGACGGTGCCCGTGGGGCCCGAGGGCAGTTCCCAGTGCAGGACCGGGGTGCCGTCGCACAGGATCTGCGCGCTCGACAGCGGCAGAACGCACTCGATGCGCAGGTCCACCTGCACCTGGCCGGGCGCGGGCAGCGAGAGGCTTCCGCCCATCTCGACGCCATCGACGGTGAAACGCGGGATCAACGGATAGTTCGTCACGAAGCAACGCCCCGCCTTGAGCCCCTCCATCCAGGCGCTGGGCTCGTGCTGCCCGCCGGGTTCCTCCCGCACGTAGACGCGGTACCCGCCGGCCGGCCGCGCCGTGTAGGTGTTGAGCCGCGCGTCGGTCCCCGCCACCGGCGGGATCGAGAGCCCGCAGCGCAGCAGCCGATACCAGTCCTCGAGATAGACGTCCGGATCGTTCGAATAGGAGACGATCTCGAGTGCCTCGAGGCGCCCGAGCGCCGCCAGGACCGGCAGCTCGCGACCCAAGCCGCAGCCCGGCCAGCCTTCGTCGTCGAAGAACCCCGCACCGGTGTTGGGGTGGCACAGGCTCAGGCCTTCGCCCGATCCGGGGGTCCAGTCGCTCCAGATGTGGTACAGCATCGGATAGGCCGGGTGGGGCGGGGGGCAGCACCAGGATCCGTGCCAGCTCCTCTGGCCGAGCAGCGCCGCGTGGCCGTAAGCCTGGTTGATGTACTCGGTGCAGAAAAAGAGACCCACCTCCGGGGTGCTCAGGGGATGCGGGGCGCCGGTGAACTCATGCGACCCGTCGAGGGCCCACGCCTGCGCGAGGTCCTCGGCCAGCGCGATGCGGAGCAGGCCCTCGGGGGACACCGCGTAATCCTCGCGGTACGGCCCGCCCCCGCCGCCGTCCGGCTGCCCGCTCCACGCCGCCCCGGATCCGGCCGGTCCCGATGCCGGATCCCCCCGGTGATCCGGCTGGGTGTGCATGTGCGCATCGCCGCTGAACCAGCCGCGCGATCGCATGTCGCACGGCTTCTCCATGCGCATCACGATGCAAGTGTCGCCCGCGATGTCGGGGCGGATCTCCACCGGTTTCCACTCGAAGCCTCGACCCACGAGGATGCGCGTGGGCCCCGCCGGCAACTCCATGATCACCGTGCCGGGCGTGTAGAAGAAACCGCCCAGGCTCGAGTGGCTCATCAGGGCCGAGTCGGCGAAGCCTGGATAGGGTTGGTTGTGCGCGTCGCGGAGATGAACCCGGGCGGGCATCGGTTGCCCCGCTTCGTCCTCCACGCGCAACTCGACCTCGGCAGCGCGAGCGGTGGAAAGGCCGGCGATGACCAGCAAACCTGGAAGACTCAGCAGCGCCCAGCGTCGCATGGCCTCCTCCGATGCTCGCGCGCGAGACACATTCACCGGGGCAACCCACGGCCCCATCGGCAGGCTCTCCATTAAGGGTATAGATTCGCTGGCAGGACCGTCAAGCATCTCGGCGGCGAGGCGCTGTCCAGCGCGGGCGTGCAGCCGGCTAGACCAGCGGGTTCTCCGGCGCGTCGGCCTGCGCCAGGAGGTCGACGTAGGCCGCGGAGATCAGATCGGCCGGCGGTACGCCCAGGCGCTCCAGGAGCCGCTCGGCGCGCTCCCGGCCGGCGTCGATCGAACCGCCCGGCCCCAGGACGACCTCCAGCTCCAGGAACCAGCCCAGGCTGGCCACCTCGTCGAGATGAATGCGCGCATCACCGGCCAGATAGAGATGGCGGACCTTGCGCACGACGCCGCGCTGCCCGAGGGCGGCCTGCAGGACGCGGTCGAGCTGGTCGGGAGCGCTGGTGGTGTAGATCACGTAGTCGCTGCGCTTGGGTCCCGGCGTGTCGGGGCGGGTGTAGGCGATCAGCTCCGCAGGGCCGCCCGGCTGGCGGCGCAGCTTCAGCCGGCCGGCGGCCGTGCGGTAGAAGGTGTCGACCTGGGAGATGACCTGCGGCGGACCGCCGCTCAGGCGCTCGGCAACCCGGCGGGCCCGCTCGACATCGGTCAGGCGCGCCTTGATCTCGATGTTGGTGCCCACGGCTCCGATCGGTAATGGGCCCAGGGCCGCCTGTCAAGGAGCGCCCCAGCCTCAGGCTCCGGGACTCCCGGCGACCACGCGCCCTCCCGCGCGCCAGGGCAGGGGTGCGCGCCCCATCCCCCAGGCAGTCATGCGTCGCACCTGCTGGAGCATGTCCTCGGCCAGGACATAGAAGGTGGGCAGCAGCACGAGCGTGAGCACGGTGCTGGCCGTCAGACCGCCCATGATGGCCCGCGCCAACGGATAGTAGTAGGCACCGCTGAGGTTGGCCTTGCCGAAGGCCAGGGGGGCCAGCCCGAGGATCGTCGTCGAGGCGGTCATCAGGATCGGGCGGAAGCGGTCGCGACAGCCCGCCAGGATGGCGCTGCGCCGATCGAGCCCCTGGCGGCGCAGCCCGTTGACGTGGTCGATCATCACGATGCCGTTGTTCACGACGACGCCGATCAGGATCACGATCCCGATCATCGCCATGATATTGAACGGGGTCCCCGAGAGCATCAGCGTCCAGATGACCCCCAGCGCGGCGAACGGGATGCACTGCATGATCACCAGCGGGTGGAGGTAGGACTCGAACAGCGCCGCCATCACCAGGTAGACGCAGGCCAGGGCCAGCAGGATGTTCATCCCCATCTGGTCTTGCTCCCGCTCGGCCTGCTGGATCTCGCGGCCGAAGGCCCAGCTATACCCGGCCGGCAGATCGAGCGTCTGCATGACCCGCTCGACCTCGTCGCGGAAGGCGTTGGCCTGTTCGCCCTCGTAGCTGGCCGTGACCGTCAGGGCGGTCTTCTGGTTCTCGCGGTGGATGCGCTGGGGCCCCCGCCCCACCTCGAAGCGGGCGACCTGCCCGAGCAGGATGGGCTGCCCGTCCCGGTAGCTGACCGGCAGGCGCGCAAGGCTGTCGACGTTGCGCCGCTCGGTGGGCTCGAGGACGATGTCCATCTCGACCTCGCGCTCCGGCGCCTGGAACTCACGCAGGGGCACGCCCCGGAAGGTGAGCCCCAGGATCTGGGCCAGCGTGCGCGAGTCGACCCCCTGCCGCCCGCCCTCATCGCGGTCGAGGACGATCCGCACCTCGTCCTGCCCCCGCTGCGTGTCGTTGCGCACCTCGGTGACGCCCCGCAGGTGCGAGAACCGGCGCTGCACCTCGTCCGCCAGCTCCGACAGCAGCTCGGTGTCCTCGCCGAAGAGGGTCACTGCGACCTCCTCGACGCCGTGCTCGGCATGCTCCTCGTCGCCGAACTGGTACTCGACGCCGGCCAGAACGGGCAGGTTCTCGCGCAGGTACTGGCGCAGGTCGCGCATCTCCTTCTCGGAGCGTGACGACCCGGCCGGGAAGAAGAGCGTGACCTCGCCCAGGTTGTCCGTGAAGAAGGTGTAGATCGACTCCACGCCGAGCGAGTCGGCGCGCGGCTGCAGAAAGGCCTCGACCCGCGCGATCCGCTCGCGGACGCCGTAGACGTTGGTGTTGTCGGTGAAGCGCAGCTCGATGGCGAGGTTGTCCTGCCGCAGGCCGCGATCGCCGAGCATGTCGGGCTTGAAGTTCGTGATCTTGATCGCGGCGACCGTGAGCAGAATGCACAGCGGCAGGAAGACGAAGCCCGTGCGCTTCGGGTGGCGGAAGGCCGTCCAGTCCAGGACGCGCAGGTAGCGTTCGCGCAGCGCGGTCAGGAAGCGGAACTCGCGCGCCCCGCCGCGCGCGGGCGTGCGCGCTGCCAGGAGGGGCACCAGCGTGAGACAGACGACCAGCGAGAAGATCAGCGTGGTCGAGATCGTCAGGCCCACCTCGGACAGCCAGACGCCGATCTCGGTGCCCTTCGACAGGGCGATGGGGGCAAAGACGATCACCGAGGTCAGCGTCGAGGCCGTGACCGCCAGCCCAACCTCGTTCGCGCCCGCCCGAGCCGCGGTGGGCGCGTCCTGGCCCTGCTCCTGGCGGCGGGTGATCGACTCGAGCACCACGATGGCGTTGTCGACCAGCATCCCGACCGCCAGCATCAGCCCCATCATCGTGAGCAGGTTGAGCGTCCGCCCCGTCAAGTAGAGCAGGCAGCAGGTGGCGACGACGCTGAAGGGAATGGCGATCGAGATGATCAGCGTCGTGCGCAGGTGGCGCAGGAAGACGAGCAGGATCGCCACCGCGAGCAGCGAACCGATCAGGCCGCCCTGCAGCAGGCCGTTGAGCGAGTTGGTGATGTCCTCGGCCTGGTCGAAGAAGAGCACCACGTCGATGCCCTCCAGCGCCGGGTCCTGGCTGATCTCGCGCAGCACGGCGTGCACGCGGCGCGAGACCTCGACCACGTTGGCGCCCGAGGCCCGCTGGACCTCGAAGGCGATAGCGTTCTCGCCGTTCAGGTGACGGTAGTAGCCGGGGTCGGGCTCGCTGTAGTCGATCGCGGCGATGTCGCGCAGCTTCAGGCCGGCCGGCGTGACCTGCAGGTCCCCCAGCTCCTCGATCGAGCGGAACTGCCCCAGCGAGCGTACCGCGATCCGCTGGCTGCCGTCGCGCACTCGCCCCACCGACAGGTCGACGTTGTTGGCGTTGAGCAGCTCGAACAGCCGGCCCACGTCGACCGAGTGCTCGACGATCTTGTCCAGAAAGAGGTAGATCCGGATGCTCTTGGGCTCGATGCCGCCGACCTCGACGCGGCCGACGCCCTCGACGCGCTGCAAAGGGTTGATGATGCGCCGCTCGAGCAAATCGTAGGAACCCGACAGGTCGCGGCCGCGGGCGCTGATGCGCCCCACCATGATCGGGATGTCGTTCGAGTTGAAGGTGAAGAGGTAGGTGTCGCGCAGATCGGACGGCAGCAGCGGCTTCACCTGCTCGAGCTTCTCCTCGACCTCCATGCGCAGCACGTCCACGCTGCGCCCGAAGTCGAAGATCACGCCGACGAAGACCCCGTCGGCGTCGGAGTCGGCAATGATCCGGTCGACGTTCCCGAGGGTGGCCAGGATCTCCTCGATCGGCCGCGCGATCTGTCTCTCCGCCTCGGCCGGCACCGAGTTCGGGTAGGGCGCCCAGACGCCGATGAAGGGGAAGTCAATGTTGGGGAGGAATTCCGTCTGCAGGCGGGCCAAGCTGACGGCTCCCAGGACGACGAGCGCGACGGTCGCCACGAGGATGGTGACGGGGCGGCGCAGCGCGAAGTCCGAGATCCGCATCACGGCCTCCGGTCGAGGGTCGCGTAGACCACCGGAATGACCACCAGCGTGAGCAGCGTGGCCACGGCCAGCCCGCCGATGACGGCGATGGCCATCGGGGCGCGCATCTCGGCCCCCTCCCCGATCCCCAGCGCCATGGGCACCAGGCCCAGGACGGTCGTGAGCGTGGTCATCAAGATCGGGCGCAGCCGCGCCCGCGCGCCTTCGATGATGGCCGCGATCTTCTCCATGCCCGCCGCGCGGCGTTGGTTCACGAAATCGATCAGCACGATCGCGTTGTTGACGACGATCCCGCTCAGCATGACGACGCCGATAAGGACGATCACGCTCACCGCCGTGCCCGTGAGGAACAGCGAGTAGATCACCCCCACGAGCCCCAACGGCACGGTGAACATGATGACGAACGGGTGCAGGAAGGACTCGAACTGGCTGGCCATCACCAGGTAGACCAGGAAGGCCGCCAGGAAGGCCGCCAGGGCCAGGCTGCGGTAGGAAGTCGCCACCTCCTCGTTCTGCCCGCCCAGCTCGACGCCCAGGCTGGCCGGCGGCGGCATCTCGCGCAGGAGGGCGCGGATGTCGACCGCGGCGCCGCCCAGGTCACGGCCCGCCAGATCGGCGCTCACGACCGCCGCCCGCTGCTGCCCGATGCGCGTGATCTGTGAGGGCCCGCGGCCCAGCTCCACATCGGCCACCCCCGAGAGCGGGATGGGCACGCCGTCGACCTGGCTCACCACCAGGCCCGCGACCTGATCGACCTCGATCTCGGCGGCGTTGGCCGTGCGCACCAGGATATCGATCTGCCGGTCGCGCTCCTTCAGGCGCGTGGCGACCTCGCCGCGGATCTTGTTGCGCAGGGTGCGCGCTACGCCCTCGAGGTCCAGGTCCAGCGCGGCGAGCCGCTCCCGGCGGAAGCTGATCTGCACTTCCGGGTTGCCCTCGGTGAGGTTGCTGCGCACGTCGCGCAGCCCCGGGATCTCCGCCATGCCCTGCGCCAATCGGGCGGCGTAGGCGTCGAGCTGCGCGAGGTCGGTGCCGTAGACGTGGACCTCGACCGGCGTCTGAAAACTGAAGTGCGTCGGGCGCCGGAAGGTGGCGCGGATGTCGGGCTCGGCCGCCAGGCGCCGGCGCACCGCCTCGATCACCGCCGCCTCCTGCCGGCGATCGCCGGGATCGCGCGTCGCGATGTTGAGCCGAGCGATGTTCTCCCGGCGCTCGACCGCGGCGCCGCCGGTCTCGGGGCTCTCCCCGACGCTGGAGAAGAGGCGGGCGATCCGCCGGTCCTTGACCAGGTCCTCCTCGATCAACCGCACGCGTCGCTCTCCCGCCGCCAGCGGCAGGCCCGGCGGCAGCTCGAGCTCGAAGGCGAACTCGCCCTGGGAGAAGGGCGGCACCAGCTCCACGCCGAGCAGCGGCACGAGCGCCGCGGCCAGGGCGGCCAGTCCCCCGGCCAGCAGGAGCGTGCGCGCGCGGTGCCGCAGGGCCCCGCCCAGGAGCACCGGATAGGCCGAGGCCAGGCGGTCCCAGCCACGGTCGAACAGCCCCTGAACGGGCCGCAATGCCCAGCCGAATGCGACGCTGAGCCAGCGGTTCCCGAAGCGCGCCAGCCGGACCGTCAGGCCCAGGAAGACCAGGCCAAGGGCGCGGGCCGCCCACCGGATCCCGATCCGCAGGGCGCGCATGGCCAGGACGAAGGGCACCGCCAGCGCCCGGCCGAGCCCGGCGGCGGCGCGCCGCGCTCGGCCGCGGGGC
>CAZDKK010000134.1:0-7871 GCA_964506245.1 uncultured bacterium
AGCGGCTCGGGCGGCGCCGGATCCGCCCAGGCCGCCGCCGTGTCCGCCCCATCGGCGATGAGCACGAAGTCGAGCCCGCGCGCCAGCAGGTCAGCCGGCGAGGGCGCGGGACCGCACCCGCGCAGCGTGCGCAGCGCGCGTCCGGCCAACTCCGCGTGGGTCTGGTCCACGACCGCCCGCGCCTGGGTGAGCGCGCGCTCGATGCCGGGCGAGGTGGCTCGCTCCAGATCGCGGCCGGCCAGTTCGAGCGTGACAAGCGCCATCAGCGAGACAGGAATGAAGGCGTAGAGGAAGAACGCCAGGAATAGCCGGCTGCTGAGCTTCATGGGGACGGCCGACCGCCGGCGGGATCGCCGCGCGGCTGCGGAGGCGGCGCGAAGAACTCCGCGTGGATCGCCTGCACCGCCCCCCGTTCGCGCTCGGCCGCCACCAGCACGCTGATGATCATGTTCGAGTCCACGGTCTGGAGGATGCCGATGCCCGCGCGCGCGAGCGCGCGCACGATGCGGTGCATCACGCCGGGGATGCCGTGGATGCCGCCGCCCACGAGCGTCACCTTGGCACAGCCGCGGTCGATGTCGGCCGGCAGGCCGAGCTCCGCCAGGGCCGCCTCGACCTCCGCGACGCGCGCGCACGGCACGGTGAAGGCCAGACGGTCGGGGCCGATGCTGATCATGTCGATGCTGATCCGCCGGGCGGCGATCGACCCGAGGAGCCGCTCCTGCAGCGTGAGCGCGGCGTCCCCCGCGACCCCCGCATCGCTCGCGGCCGCCGCGTTCGCCGCCGCCCCGGCGCGCGCGGACCGCGTGGTGCCCGTGGAGACGCGCACCTGGGCGATGCCGCCCGCGGAGGTGACCGCCGTCGTGCGCGGCGGCAGATCGCCCTCGGCCGACCAGCGACCCTCGTCCGGCACGAGCCACGTGCCCGCGGCGCTCGAGAAGGTGTTGCGGATCTCGACCGGCACGCGCGAGGCCCGCGCCCGCTCGGCCGCCCGCGGGTGGAGCACCTGCGCGCCCTTGAAGGCCAGCTCGGCCGACTCGTGGTAGGTCACCTCGGGCACCTGGCGCGCGCCGGTCACAACGCGCGGATCGGCGCTCAGCACGCCATCGACATCGGTGAAGATCTCGACGCGGCAGGCGCGCAGCGCCGCGCCCAGCGCGACCGCCGTCGTGTCGCTGCCGCCGCGGCCGAGGGTCGTCACCTCCCCCCCCTCGGTCACGCCCTGGAAGCCGGCCACGACGACGACCTCGCCCTGCGCCAGGCGCTCGAGCACGCCGGCCGGGCGGATCTCGCGGATCTCGGCGTCGCGGTGGCGATCTTCGGTGATGATCCCGGCCTGGAAACCGCGCAGCGAGACGGCGGCTAGCCCCTGCTGTCGCAACAGGCCCGCGAAGACCGCCGCGCTGATCTCCTCGCCGCAGGCGAGCAGGGCGTCGACCTCGCGCGCGGGGATCCGGGGGAGATCTCGCACCAGGGCGAGCAGCGTGTCGGTGGCGTACGGATCGCCCGCGCGGCCCATGGCGGAGACGACCACCACGACCGCATGGCCCTCGGCCACGCGCTCGTGCACGCGCGCGGCTGCCTGCGCGCGGGCGGGCGGTGTCGCCAGCGACGTGCCGCCGAACTTCATCACGACCACATCGGGCGCGCCCCTCTCAGCCATCGAACCTCCCGGCCGCGATCAAGCGTTCGGCGATCTGGATCCCGTTCAGCGCCGCGCCCTTCCAGAGCTGGTCGGAGACGACCCAGAAGCGAACGGCGCGCGCATCGCCGGGCGCGACGCGGACCCGCCCGACGAACGCCTCCTCCCGGCGGGCCAGCTCGCGCGGCGTCGGCAAATTGTGCAGGGCGACGCCCGGCGCGGCCGCGAGCAGCTCACGCACCTCGGCCACGCTCGTGGGGCGCTTGACGCGGGCGTAGACCGATTCCGAATGGCAGCGCTCCACCGGCACGCGCACGGTGGTGGCGTAAACGGGGAAGGAGTCATCGCCGAGGATGCGCCAGGTCTCGCGCGCGACCTTGCGTTCCTCGATGCAGTCGCCCGCCTCGGTCCACTCGCCGATCTGGGGTATCACGTTGAGGAAGATCGGGCGGTCGAAGTAGCGCCTTGGCTCGGGCTCCCCGAGGGCGTGGGCGCGCGCCTGGCCGACCAGGTCTTCGAGCGCCCGCCGCCCCGCGCCCGACACCGCCTGGTAGGTGGAGACGACCACCTCGTCGAGCCCGAGCGCGCGGTGCAACGCCGCCAGGGGGAGCAGCAGGATGATCGTCGTGCAGTTGGGGTTGGCGATCAGCCGCACGTCGCCGCGGGTGATCAGGTCCCCGTTGATCTCGGGCACGATGAGCGGAACGGCGGGGTCCTCGCGGAAGGCCGAGGAGTTGTCGATGACGACGGCTCCCGCCTCCGCGAAGCGGGGCGCATGCTCGCGGGCCACCGCGCCGCCGGCGGAGAAGAAGACCAGATCCAGGCCCCCGGCCCGCGCCTCCGCCAGATCCTCGACCGGCCACATCCGCCCGCGACAGCTCACCTGTTCTCCCGCGGAGCGCTGCGAGGCGTACAGGCGCAGCTCGGCCAGCGGCAGTCCGCGCGTCTCGAGCAGCTCGATGAACTCGCGCCCGACCATGCCGGTCGCCCCTGCGACCGCCACGCGCAGCGGGCGCCCCCGGCCCCCCGTCCCCGTCTTCATGCCCAACCTCACGCTCCCTTGTCGCGCCTCCGGATCCCCGCCCCCCGCGCAGAGGACGGCCTCTAGGATGGTCGGCTCCGGTTGAAACTGCAAGGGCCACGTCCACCGCAGCGGACGTGGCCCTCTCAGGCACAGGAGGAGGTGTTCTCACCGCAACACGATCATCCGGCCGCGATCTTGCAGATCGCCGGCCAGCAATCTCCAGAAGTAGAGACCCCGGGCCACGCGGCGGCCGCGGTCGTCGTCACCCAGCCAGCGGACCTCGACCGGGCCCGCGTCCATCCGCCTGTCCAGCAGCGTGCGCACCCTGCGGCCGCTGAGGTCATAGACGGCCAGCGAGACCTCGCGGCTCTCGAGCAGCTCGAAGCGGATCGATAGATCCAGGGCACTGCCCCCGGCGCGCAGGACCGCCCACGTGGGCTGGTTCTGTGCCCCTTGCCGATGGTTGAACACCTGCTGCGCCCGGGAGAGCGGGAAGCTCGAGTGGTGGCCGTAGTACCAGATCGCGTCGCGCGCGGGCACATCCGCCAGCGTCACGGGCCAGATGTTCACGACCACCGTGTACAGGCGATTCACCCCACCCGACGAGTAGCGGAAGTGCCGGTAGTAGAGCGGCCTCGCATTCGGCACGGCGCGGAACTCGTGGAAGCCGCCCTCGGCATGTCCCAGCGAGAGGTCCATCTCGGGGATCGATGTCGGCCCGTACTGGGCCCAGTTCGAACCGCTCTCGGTGATGTACCTCAGGAAATAGCAGTCCTCCAGGTAGGCCTGGCCGTCGAAGACGCCATCGCCCATCAGACACTGTCCCAGATTGAGGCGCGTCCACTTCTCCCGCCGCGAGTCGGACCAGTCCCGGGGCACGTTGCTCTGGATCGCCGACACGTCCCAACCCTCGGCAGCATCGATGCCCCGCGGATGGTAGACCTCCTCGAGTCCCTGATAGCAGCGGAACCAGTGGCCCTCCGTGCTGTCGCTGAACGGCCAGCCGCCCCACGCTCCGTATTGCTCCATCTTGGCCCCGGAGAAGGTCTGCGTGTAGAGCGGGTCCTCTTCGTATTCGTAGACCGGGTCCAATAGCCAGCGCAGCTTGTGGCCGTTGCCGCGCACGAAGAAGCCCGCGTTGCGCACCGGCTGCATGAAGTAGGTCAGGAGGGAATCGAGCTGGGGTTGGGTGGCCTCGACGTACTCGGAATCGTGCTCTCCATCGCAGGACAGCCCGATCCCGTCGCGCCGGGGATCGGGGGTCCGGCCGTACTGGCCGCTCGGGCTGTACCCGAAGAGGCAGGGCAGATCGCGGCGGAAGGAATCCTCGACCTGGAGACCCGCGAAGGCCTCGGCAAACGTCTCGTTGTGCAGGTAGAGGCTGTCGCGCACCACCGTGCACATCCACTCGACGTAGCTGAGGCCGACCGTGCTGCCGAAGTCCCAGGTGACGACGCCCCGGGGCGTGACCTTCGAGACGCGCCCGTCCCACTCGCCCTTGGGGCACCACTGCGAGATGTTGAGGAGCACCTTCGCGCAGGTCGAACCCCAGACGCACATCGTGTCGCCCCGCGTGTCGTGCAGCACCCAGTCGCAGCCGTGATCCCTCAGGTTGTGATAGACGGCCACGGTGAGGAGGGCCGAGAGGTTGTTCTTCGCCTGGGCGTACAACCAGGCGGGCAGCTTGCCGTCCCCCTCGGGCACCGCGACGGATGCGCACAGGGGCTCGATGAGCTGCACGAACCGCACCTGGTCGGGCCAGGCGTGATACCCGCGGCTCTCCATGAGCGTTTTGGCATTCAGGACGTTCTCCGCCGGGGCGCTGGTGTAGATCTCCTGAAAGCGCGACAGGAACTCGGGGTCGTCCTTCACGGTGATCCAGCGATCCACCAGGATCGTTCCCAGCGACAGGCGCGGGTACGTGTACTGCTCGGCGGCGGCGTCCGGGGCAAGGAGCGCGCCGGCCAGCAGGGGCAGCGCCGGGAGCAGACCCCAGCGGCGTCGCCGCGGGCCCGGTCTCGCGCCAGCTCCGCACATGATGCTCACCCTCCCAGAACCAGAAGCCATCTGCCGGCAGGTCCGGTTGCAGGCGCCGGCCGTGGCCGCGCCTGCCCCCGTGGTCCGCTGCGCCCACGCAAGGGGGCGCCCGCGGACCGCCTGCGGAACCCGTCCAACCGCATCCCTGGGAAGTGGTGCCGCCCGTCGAGATTCCGGGCCCGCCAGCGATCGACCGGTGGCTCTCCTGCGCCAGCGGAAGGGCGGCCCACGCGCCATTGCGTCCCACACGAGAGCGGGGGCACCGGGGCAAGGTCCGGGCAGCAAGCGCTGTGCCGTCGAGGGCTGGCGAGGTGCGCGCCCCGGCGCCGTCTTCCGCAGCACTCGGAGCAGGCGATACCACGGGCGGTTGCCGGATCCGTGGCGGCGCGTCCCGGCGCGCGCTGCCTGCCGGCGCACGCGGTGGCCGCGCCTGGCGGCCTTCGGCGCTCGAATCGCCGTGCGGGATGCACGACCGCGGCGGCCGGGGCCTTCGAAATGCAAGGTCAGACCAGGAAGAGAACCGCCACCCCGCCCACGGCCAGAGCAGCGCCCATCACGGCCCGCGCGGTCACGCGCTCCCGGAACAGCAGAACGGAGGGCAGGATGATGAGCACCGGCACGATCGACATGATGGCCGAGGCCACCCCGGCTTGCGTCTGCTGTACAGCCAGCAGCGAGAGCGAGACCCCCAGGAACGGCCCGAAGACCGCACCCAGGGCCGTGCGGGCCATGGCGACCCGGTCCCGCAGCGCGGCCCGCACGCGCGGCCACCAGCCGAAGGCGGTGAACAGGAGCGCGAAGCCGGCGAGCCCGGCGATGACCCGGATCTGGGTTGCGGCGAACGGGTGATAGGCGCCCATGCCGTACTTGCTGAGCACCAGGCCGACCGCCTGACCCACGACCGCGCCCAGACCCAGGAGGACGCCGGCCGTGCTCGGGTGGCGTCCCGGCATCAGGGCGCCGTTGCGTGGGCTCCGTTCGCTCACCACCCACGTCACCCCGCTGACCGTGAGGGCCAGGCCGAGCCAGTCCGCGGCTCCCAGCCGCTCCCCCAGCACTGCCCAGCCAATCAGCGCCACCAGCGGGGGCACGAGCGACAGGAAGAGCATCGCCAGCCGGGCGCCCATGAGCACGAAGGCGCGGAAGAGGCACAGGTCCCCGATGCTGAAGCCGACCAGCCCCGAGAGGCCCAGCCACAGCCAGGCCCGGCCAGTCGCATCCGCGGGCAGCGGCCGGCCACGCACCACGGCGCCGAAGGCGGTCAGGAGGACGAGCGCGAGCGCCAGGCGCAGGATGTTCACCGGCAGGGAACCGACGCGGCGACCCGCCGACTCGAACGAGAGCGAGGTCACGGTCCAGCAGGCAGCCGTGGCCAGCGCGGCGATCTCCCCCACGTGCGCGATCACCCCGCGTCTCCCCCCAGGTCGAAGAGCGCGCGGATCCGCTCCTGCGCGAGCGCGAGGCCGCGGTCCACGCCGAGCACCTCGGCGCAGTTGGGCACCCGGATCCAGCGGTGCGCCTGGTCCTCGGGCACCCACTGCTGCATGTCGTCGACCAGCGCGTTCTGGCTGAGCGGCACCCGGCAGCGGCGCAGGTCCTTGAGCGAACCGTCGGCGCCCCGCGGCCAGTCGACGTACTCGTAGCGCGTCAGCCAGGCGGGATCGATCGCCCCCTCCGCCGCCAGCGCGGCGAAGACCTCGGCGCACTCCGCGCGCGCGAGCAGCGTGTAGACGAAGACCCGGTCGAACCGCGCGCAGCAGAAATCGAGAAACGCCCGCAGCCCCATGCGCGGCGCGCGATCGCGGTAGTTGGGCACGAGCGTGCCTTCCACATCGAGGGCGATGGCGCGCAGCGGCTGCAGTCTCTGGAAAGCCGATGCCAGCGCCGCCCGCGCCTCTGGCGCTCCGGCGAAGCGCCCCGCGGGGCTGGGGTCCACGAGGCGCGCCAGCACCGGCGCCAGCGCCGCGGGCACCTCGTGCGCCCCCGGGATTCCCCCGGGCCCGAGCTCGCCCGGCAGGCGACCGGTGAGCGTCTGGAGCAGCACCGCCCCGGCGCTGTAGAGGTCGCTGCGCGCGGACGGCCGCCCGCCGGCGCGCAGCTCGGGCGCCATGTACCCGGCCGATCCCGCGGGCGCGCCGGGCCGCAGCGACCGCAGGGGCAGCTCCAGCGGGGCCGCGATGCCGAAGTCGATCAGGCGCAGCGCGCCGTCCTCATCGAACAGGATGTTGTCCGGCTTGACATCGTTGTGGGCGACGCCCGCGGCGTGGGTGGCGGCCAGGGCGTCGAGCAGCTCCAGGCCCACCCGCACCGCCAGATCCGCCGGCAGCACACCGTTGTTGTCGAGCTGGTCGCGCAGCGATCCGCGACCCGCGAGGGGCTGAACGTGCACGATGCCCCACGATCCGGCGGGCATGCGCTCCGAGCCGACGACGTTGGGGTGGCCGATGCCCTGCGAGAGCTGCTCCTCGCCGAGAAACCGCCAGAAGTTCTCGTCGAGGACACCCGGGTCGTACTCGAAGGTCTTCAGGGCAACGGGCTGGCCGTCGGTCAAGCGGCGCGCGGCGAAGACGTCCGAGGTCCCCCCTCGCCAGATCAGCCCCTCGACCCGGTAGTAGGGCTCCAGCAGCATGCCGTCGCGGAAGCGGGCGGGCGGCGAGGTCAACGCCTCGAGCCGCTCGCCCCGCAGCGGCAGCCGGCCGGCCCGCGGCAGGCCCGCCAGGTGCCGGCTGCACCCGGGACATCCGGGCAGGCCATCCTCGACGTAATGGCCGATCCGTCCGTCCACGCGCCGCAGCAGGAACAGGCGCCCGAAGGGGCTGTGCGGCTCCTGTTCCCAGACGAGGAGCGGCGCGAGGCTGAGGTACTCGCCCGAGCGCGTGTCGACCAGCAGGGGCACGAGCGCCGGCACGTCCCCCGGCGTGGGCCGGTCGGCCGGCACCGGCACGACGTATTCCATGCGCGGGCCGAAGAAGACATTCCATCCTCGCGCAGTGGCCACGACCAGGCGATAGCGGGCCAGGGGCACGAGCGCGGCGAAGGCCGCGTGCAGGCCCAGCGGCTCGTCGCCCGCCTCGGCGGGCGACTCCTCGGCTGCCAGCCGCTCGATCTCCCACGGCGCGATCCCCGGTCCGCCGCCCAGGACCGCGGGCGGCCAGTCCGCGCGCAGGT
>CAZDKK010000135.1:0-7640 GCA_964506245.1 uncultured bacterium
CGGGCCCGCCGCGCTCGGCGCGCCTGCATCCGCGCGGCCGCCGGACGGCGTCGCCGCGGGTTCCTCCGGTCCCGCGCCGCTGGGGGAGCTGCCCGACCTGACGCTGCGCGAGTTGGAGCGCCTGTGGATCCTGCGCACCCTGGAGCGCGACGGGGGCAACAGGACCCGCGCCGCGCGCCGGCTCGGTGTGAGCGTGCGCACGGTGCGCAACAAGCTGCGGGGCTACGGCCTCGCCGACGCGTGGGGCCAGGAGCTGGAAGCGCAGTGACCGGCGCGACCGGACTCGAGCACCCGGCGGCGCGGGGGCGCCGGGGCGCGGGGTGAGGCCACGGGAGGGCGTGCCGAGAAAAAGCGTGCCGGGATGGGAAGAATCTTCCCACCGGCGAACGGGACCCAGCCGTGGGTCCGGGCTCCCAACCCATTGCCAGGAGGGACATTGAGCGGAAGGGAACCGCGAGCGACTGGCGGCACGCGCCTTGCACGCTCTGAGCTGGCACGTTTCGGCTCGCCCGACCGGAGCGCCGGGTTGGGCCGGCGGGGTACACCCCGCCGCCATGAGGAGGATCAGGATGATCCGCGATCTGCTCTTCGGTGATCGCGCCCTCGCGCTCACCCGCCGCGGGCTCGACGCCGGCGCCCTGCGCCAGCGCGTGATCTCCGACAACACCGCCAACGCGGCGACCCCCGGGTATCAGGCCCGCCAGGTGGCCTTCGAGGAGCTCATCCAGCAGGCGCGCGCCTCCCTACCGCTGGAGCGCACGCAGCCCGGGCACATCGAGGCCGCGGCCGAGGAGATTCCCGCGCCGCGCGAGCGGCTCACGGGCGCACCGGTGCCCGAAGGGGCGGTCAACAACGTCGATCTCGAGCAGGAGATGGTCCTCATGAAGGAGAACGAGATCCACTACAACGCGCTCAGCCAGCTGCTGGCGCGCAAGTACAAGGGGCTCGAGGGGGCCATTCGCTAGCGCACACCGCGCGACCCCGCGGAGGGATGACGGGCGATGAAGCTGAACTACCTGAAGGGCATGGAGACCGGGGCCTCAGCCCTCTCGGCCTACCGCAAGTGGATGGATGCGGTGTCGGAGAACCTGGCCAACGCCCAGACGACCCGCACGCCGGCCGGCGGGCCCTACCAGCGCAAGCAGGTGAGCTTCGAGTCGGTGGCGAGCAAGCAGCCGGTGGCGCGCGAGGTTCCGAGCACGGCCGAGCCGGTGCGTACCCACAGCCGGCACATGGGCGGCCAGAAGCAGACCGTGCAGCAGTCTGGGACTGCCCCCGCCGTGCGCGCCAAGGTCGAGCCGGATACGACCACATCGGGCGCCAAGATCTTCGATCCCAGCCATCCGGATGCGGACGCCGACGGCTGGGTGGAATACCCCAACGTCAACCCGGTCACCGAGATGGTCAATCTCATCCTGGCCTCGCGTGCCTACGAGGCCAACGTGGCCGCCCTGGCGACCGAGAAACGCGTTCAGGAGATGGCGCTGGCGATCGGGCGCGCCTAACCGGGCGCGCGAGGAGGTTGAGCGATGAGCGCACTCGACGGGATCGGAGCGGTGGGGCCCGTCCGCTCGGCCCTGGCCGGGCGGGGGCTCGATGCGGCCCAGCATGTCCGCACGCTGAAGGAGATGGAGCCGCAGCCCGGCATCACGCTGCAGCCGAACCAGGCGCAGGCAGCCGACTTCTCCGCCACGCTCAAGGAAGCGCTCGCGGAGGTCAACGACCTGCAGCTCGAGTCGGAGGCGATGCTCGAGCGCTTCGCGACCGGCGAGGTGCAGAACCTGCACGACGTCGTCATCGCCCAGCAAGAGGCGGCCATCGCCTTCAGGCTCGTGCAGGAGGTGCGCGACAAGCTGCTGCAGGGCTACCAGGAGCTGATGCGCATGCAGGTCTAGGCTGCGGCCGACGGAGGGACGCGGGGTAGAGGAGGTCTCCGGTGGAGTGGTTTGAGCAGCTGAAGGTGATCTGGAACCGGCTGCCGGCGCAGCAGCGCATCTTCACGCTGAGCGTCGTGGTCGGCTTGATCGTGCTGATGGTGCTCCTCGCCGGTTGGGCCACCCGCGAGGAATATGCCGTGCTCTATGGCGATCTCGACTCGGCCGCTGCCAGCGAGATCGTCCAGGAGCTGGAGTCGAGCAACATCGACTACAAGTTCCAGGACGGCGGGCGCACGCTGCTGGTGCCCAAGAAGGTGCTCTACGACGCGCGCATGCGGCTGGCCTCCTCCGGGCTGCCCCAGACGGCTGGACAAGGCTACGAGATCCTCGATACCAACAAGATGGGCTGGACCGATTTCGTCCAGAAGCTGCAGTACCGCCGCGCGCTGGAGGGCGAGATCCAGCGGACGATCCAGACGATGGACGAGATCGCCCAGGCGCGCGTCCACCTCGTCATTCCCGAGCCATCGCTCTTCGAGGAGGACGAGAAACCGGCCACCGCATCGGTCGTCCTCAAGCTGCGCAACGGCACCACCGTGCGCGAGCAGCAGGTCCAGAGCATCGTGCACCTGGTGGCGGCGAGCGTCGAGGGGCTCGATCCGGGCCAGGTGACCGTCATCGACACGCGCGGCCGGTTGCTGTCCCGGCCGGTCGATGAGAACAGCCTGCTCGGCTCGACCGCCGACCAGGTCCAGCTCACGCACACCATCGAGGAGGGTCTCGTCCAGAAGGCCCAGACGGCGCTCGAACGGGTGCTCGGGCCGAACAAGTCCGTCGTGCGCGTCTCGGTCGAGCTCGACCTCGAGCGCGCCGAAACGACCCGCGAGCTGTACGACGCCGAGAACCCCGTGGTGCGCAGCGAACAGCGCAGCGAGACCACCTCGACCGAGACCGGCAACTCCGAGCAGTCGACCACGAACTACGAGATCTCGAAAACCGTCCAGCACGTGGTCGGAGCGGCCGGCACCGTCAAACGCCTCTCCGCCTCGATCTTCGTCGACGGCACCTACACGACCAGCGAGGGAGGGGAGCGCCAGTACGTGCCGCGCTCACCCGAGGAGATGCAGAAGCTCACCAGCCTGATCCAGGCCGCCCTCGGATTCGACCAGGAACGCGGCGACCAGCTGACCGTGGAGAACATCGCCTTCGACGACACCGAGATGCAGCGCACGATCGAGGAGATGGAGCAGACCCACCTGGTGGACATGATCCAGCGCTTCGGCGGGCTGGCGGTCACGGTGCTGCTGGCCGGCGGCCTGCTCTTCATCCTCTGGCGGCTGATGTTCCGCAGGGCCCCCGTGCCCGCGGAGACAGGCGCCGTCACGGAGCAGGAAGAGGAAGAGGTCGCCGAGGAAGTGGCCCAGAAGGTGCGGGACAAGCGCGAGATGCGCCTGATGAAGAAGGTCGAGGAGATCTCCAGGCAGCACCCGCCCGAGGACATTGCCCGCATCATCCGCGCCTGGATGCGCGAGGCCTAGGCGGAGGGAGCGAGCGCGATGGCGAAGCCGAAGTCCCAAGTTCGCCTGGCCGACCTGACCGGCCCGGAGAAGGCCGCCACCTTCATGGTCTCGCTGGGGACCGAGGCGGCCGCCAAGGTCATGTCACACCTCTCCCCCGATGAGGTCGAGTTCCTGACCGCCCAGATCGCCCGCATGGAGGAAGTGCCCAAGAACGCGATCGAGGGCCTGGTCAAGGAGTACGATGCGATCCGCTCCGCCATGGGAGCCTTCATGCGTCAAGGGCGCGAGTTCGCCCAGGAGGTGCTCGAGAAGGCCCTGGGCCCGGATCAAGCGGCCCAGATCATCGAGCGTGTCCAGGCGGCGCTCGATCCCTCCGGCTTCGAGGTCCTCAACGAGATCGACGACGAGCAGCTGCTCGGCTTCATCCAGAAGGAGCACCCCCAGACGATCGCGCTCATTCTGGCCAACCTGAAGCCGCGCCAGGCCGCGCGCATCATGAGCCAGATCGCGTCGGACAGCCGCACCGGGATCATCGCGCGCATCGCGACGATGGAGAACGTCTCGCCCGACATGATCAGTGAGGTCAAGGAGAGCCTGAACCAGCTCTTCAGCACCTGGAAGCGCGCGAGCGGCGAGAGCGCCGGCGGCGTGGAGGTCGTGGCCGAGATCCTGAACCTGCTCGATCGTGCGAACGAGAAGAAGATCATGGCCACGCTCGAAACGGAGGACCCGGCGCTGGCCGCGCGCATCAAGTCCTTCCTCTTCACCTTCGAGGATATCCTCAAGCTGCAGGATGCCGATCTGCGGACGGTGCTCAAGGAGGTCGACTCCTCGACCCTGGTGCTGGCCCTCAAGGCCGCCAGCGACGAGCTGAAGGACCGGGTCTTCGCCAACATCTCCCAGCGCGCCGCCGAGATGCTGCGCGACGAGATGGAGTTCATGGGCCCGGTGCGCCTGAAGAACGTCGAGGAGGCCCAGTCGCGCATCATCGACGTCATCCTGCGGCTGGACGAGGCGGGCCAGATCACGGTCGCCCGGGCCGGCGAGGGAGAGGAGATCGTTGCCTAGCTCGAGTGTGCTCAAGCGCGCGCTCGTGATCCCCGAGCGCCGCCGGGTGCGGGCCGAGGATGTCTCCTGGCCCGGGGGCGGGGAGTACCTGGCCGGCGCGAACGCCGACCCGCTGCTCTACAGCGAACGCGACGTCGAGCGACTCCTGGCCGACATGCGCCGGGAAGTCCTGGCCGAGGGACACGCGGCGGGCTTCGAGGAAGGCCATACGGCCGGCTTCGAGGCGGGCCAGCGCGAGGGCATCGAGATCGGCCGCCAGCAGGAACACGACCTGATCCGCGGCGGCAGCGAGATGCTGGCCATGCTGGCGGAGACGATCGTACGCGAGCGCAGCCGCATCATCGCCGAGGCCAGCCGCGATCTCGTGCAGCTGGCGCTCACCATGGCCGAGCGCATCGTGCGCCATGGCCTGCCGCTCGAGGACGAGGCCGTGCTGCGCGCGATCCGCGAGGCCCTTGGCCAGGTGGGGGATGCGCGCCGCATCGTCGTGCGGCTGAACCCGCGCGAGGTGGAGCTGGTGGAGACGCACAGCGCGGATCTGGGGGCTCTGGTGGCGGCCGACGCCCACATCGAGCTGCGCCCGGATCCCGGCGTGACCCCGGGCGGCTGCCTGATGGAGACACCGGAACTCCACCTGGACGCGACGGTCGAGACCCTGCTGGGGCGATTCGAGGAGATCCTCACGGCTTGGAGCGCGCAGGTCACCCTGGAGACCGCCGGCGAGTCGGTGGGGGAGGTCCCGGCCGGGAACGACGCATGCAGCCCCGACGTCGCGGCCGCCGCCCAACCCGGGGACGGTGAACAGGATTCGAGCGATGCGGCTTGATCTAGCGCCGGCGATCGAGGCGGTCGCGGCCGCCGAGTCGGTGGCCGTGGCCGGGCGGGTCCTGCGGGTTGCCGGCGGGTTGGTGGAGGCCTCGGGCCCCCGGGTGGCGGTGGGCGACCTCTGCTTCATCGAGCGTGAAGCCGCGCGGGCTCCCGGCGAGGAAAGCCCGCCCGCCGGACTACACCCCCGGCGCGGGGACACCCGCACACGGCGGGCATTGCGGGTGGCCTCGGAGGTCATCGGCTTCCGCCGCGACGCCATCCTGCTCATGCCGCTCACCGGGGCGGCCGGAATCACGCCCGGGGCGCTCGTGACGACGACCCGCCAGCCCCTCTCGGTCGCGGTGGGCGATGGCCTGCTGGGCCGGATCGTCGACGGCCTCGGGAATCCGATCGACGGTTTGGGGCCGGTGTGGGGCGCGACCTGCAGGCCGATGGCCGCACCGGCGCCGCTGCCGCTGGAGCGGCGGCGCATCGCCGAACCGCTGGTCACCGGCGTGCGGGCGATCGACGCCCTGTTGACCTGCGGCAAGGGGCAGCGTCTGGGCATCTTCGCCGGATCGGGGGTCGGCAAGTCGGTGCTGCTCGGTTCGGTCGCGCGCCACGCCGTGGCGGATGTGAACGTCATCGCCCTGATCGGCGAGCGCGGCCGCGAAGTGCGCGAGTTCCTCGAGCGCGACCTGGGCGAGGGTCTGGCGCGCTCGGTCGTCGTCGTGGCGACCTCCGATCAACCCCCCCTCGTGCGCATCAAGGGCGCCATGGTGGCCCTCACGATCGCCGAGCACTTTCGCGATCGCGGCCATGATGTGCTCTTCATGATGGACTCGCTCACGCGCGTGGCCATGGCGCAGCGTGAGATCGGGCTCGCGGCCGGCGAGCCGCCGACGACCAAGGGCTACACGCCCTCGGTCTTCGCGCAGATGCCGCGCCTGCTGGAGCGCGTCGGCACCTCCTCCCGGGGCAGCATCACGGGGCTCTTCGCGGTGCTGGTCGAGTCGGACGACCTCAACGAACCGATCAGCGACGCCGCCCGATCGATCCTCGACGGGCACGTCACCCTCTCGCGCCGCCTCGCGCACATGGGTCACTACCCGGCGGTGGACGTGCTGGCCAGCGTCAGCCGCGTCATGCCGGAGGTCGTCACGCCCGAGCACCTGGAGGCGGCGGCGGAGATCCGGCGCGTGCTGGCCGTCCATGCCGAGGCGGAGGACGTGATCAACCTCGGAGCCTACGTGGCCGGGACCAATCCCCAGGTCGACCAGGCCATCGAGCGGCTGCCCGCGATCCGCGCCTTCCTGCGGCAGGCCCCGCCCGAGCCAGGCGAGTGGAACGAGACGGTGGCCGCCCTGTCCCGGCTGGCGGTCTACGCGCCGTCACCCCCGCCGGCGCTACCGGACCCCCCGGCGCCGGCCCTGTCCTGGGAGAGGGGGAAGGACTTTCCGGGCTGGGAAGGATCTTCCCAGCCCGCCCTCCAGCGTCGCCCTCCGGGCCGTTCCCCTAAGACTATCTAGGACAATCAATTCTGGGTCTCGAAGGGACCCGCCAATCGGCGGCACGAGCCTTGCACGGCTCGGCCGGGGCGCGAGGCGTCCCGGCGGGCCGGATGGGCGTCCCAACCGGCCGCATCACTGGGAGGGACGATGGCAATCAGGTGCTTGGAGAGATGGCGAGCCGGGGCCGCACGGTGTGGGAGGCGCGGGTGAGGCGGTTCCGGTTTGCGCTCCAAGGCCTGGAGAAGGTGCGGCAGGCCCGGGTCGACGAGGCCCGGCTGGCCCTGGCTCGGAGCGAGGAGACGAAGCGGGCGGAGGAGGTGCGGATCATGGGTCTTGAGCAGGAGATGGCGGCGACGGCGGTGGGGTCGAAGCGGGACGGGGTCCTCGACATGAACGCGCTGCTGGAAGAGGAGCAGTACATCGACGACCTGCGCCAGCGGCGCGGTGAAGCGCTCGAGCGGCTCGAGACGTGGATTGCAGCGGTCGAGGCCGATCGTCAACGCCTCCTGCGCGCGCGCAAGGAACAGAAGGCGCTCGAGCGATTGCGCGAGCGTCGGTACCTCGAGTTCGTGCGCGAGGTCATGCGCGACGAGACCCAGACCATCGACGAAGCCGCGGGCAAGGCCGACTGGCGCGCCCGCCAGGCAGCCTAGGGCCGTCGCGATGCCGGGAGGAGCGATGAAGGCAACGGCGAATCAGCGCGGATCCCAGCGCACCTGCCCGCGCGGGCCGGTGGGGGAGCGCGGGGCCGCCGGGCCGCTGGGGCTGCTCGCGGTATTCGTGGCGACGGCCATGGTCCTCACCGTGGTTCTGCTCTTCGTCACAGGCGTGGCGCAGCAGGGCATCCTGCCGCGCAT
>CAZDKK010000136.1:0-7335 GCA_964506245.1 uncultured bacterium
CCGCACGCCGGGTCGGCCACCCGGATCTCAGGGTCCCCGTCGTATCCCGCTTCTTCGACCGCCAGCTCGGCCAGCCAGTCAGGCGTGAAGAACTCGCCCGTGCGCCGGCGCAGCTCGCGCGGCAGGAACGCCTGGTAGAGGGCCTTGGCCGGATCGATCCACGCCCGCGCATCGGGCCCGGGGGAGGTCCCCCCGCGGGGCAGCGCCGCGAGCATCTCGCGGGCGAGCGCACGGGTGGAATCGGCCAGCGCCGGGCTCCAGGCGCGCGCATACCAGCCATAAGGATCACCGCTTGCGAATCCCGGCAGCCCCGCTGCCGTCCAGGGGTCACCCTCCTCGAGCCGAGCCAGCTGGCGCTCGAGGTCCCGCCCCCTGGGCGCGCCGGCGCACCGCTCCAGGAGGGTCGCCTTACCGGCGGCGGAACGCGGTGCCCGCTCGATCAGGCCCAGGGCGAGAAGCTTGAAAACGAGCGCCAGGTAGGTGTGAGCCGCGAAGAGGAGCGCCTGGGGATCGGGCCGAACGGGGTCCAGCCCCAGTCCGCGCGCCATCGCCGGTCCCCATCGCGCGGCATCCTGGCGCCCGCTGCCCCCCGCCGCCGGCCCGGCTCGCCAGCGCGCCAGGGCTGCACGGGCCGGGCCCTGCGCCCGCCCCGCCAGCGGGCGCAACAGGGCCCCGACGGTGGATCGGGCGATCTCACTGCCGGGGCCGAAGCGCGCGGCCAGCGCGGCACCGCCAAGGCGTGCCGCGGCCGCATCTCCGCCAACTGCTGGGCGCATGTTACGGGGCTAGAAGTCCACCAGGTCCATCTTGACCTGGCCGACCACGCTCACGTAGAGCCTGAGCCGCCAGCGGAAGTTGCTGGGCTCGCTGACGGGCTGCGAGGTCCCGCTGATCGTGAAGGTCAGCTCCGGGTTGGGCATCGGCGTGGGCGGCGTGGTGTTTGCCTTGACCGCCTGCAGCAGGTCCTGCAACGCCCCGTTGACCACGGCCACGCCGGCGGGGTCCATCGCCACCGCCTGCTCGAACCCGGTGACCACCACCGGTGCCGAGAAGCTCGTGACCAGGTTCGTCTCGACCCCGCCCTCACGCTGGACCGTGATGACGCCGCCGGTGATCTGCCGGTTCGCGACGGGGTCGGGCTCGATCACCTCGTAGGCGGCGCCCCCGAAGGAGATGCTCACCACCTCGCTCACGTCGATGCCGGCGTCCTCCACAAAGCTCTTCAGGTCGAGCGTGCTGCCCAGGTCGATGACGAACTCATCTTCGTAGAGGTTGGTGACGCCTTGCGCCTGGAACTCGGCCGACACGGACGAGGTCGCCACCAGCTCGATGATCTTCTCCTTGATCTGCGGGATCGGGAAACAGCCCACGCCGAGCAGGATCACCGCCCCGAGCAGCCCGACGATGCGCGCCCCAGCACCTCTCGTACGCATGATCCCCTCCTTATCGCCCGAAGCCGAAGCCGACGGTCACGCCGCTCTCGGCCGCCAGGTTGTACTCGCTGTGGATGGCGAACCCGCCCAGGCGCAGGTTCACCCCGACGACCCCGTGGAAGCTGTTCTCGCGGTCGAGCTCGAGCTCGACGTCCTGCTCATCCCCCTCGGCCGTGTAGGTGTACTCGCCCTTGAGGGTGCATGTGTCATAGCCCACGCCGGCGTAGGGCTCGAGCCATGGGCGGACCAGGCGACTGCCGGTGACCCGGAACTGTACGAAGCTCGAGGTGACCACATCGCCGATCTCGAAGTGCTGGTACATCACGCCCGCCGCCACGTCGACGGGGAGCGTCGGCGCGTACTGCGAGAGCGAGTGCTCAGCCCCGATCCCGAACAACTGCATGTCCCCGAGATCGGCATCCCCCAGCTCGACAACCATGAACCGCCCGACCAGGCGGGTTCCCTGGACGCAGCCGATGCGCAGCTCCGGCGCGCCCAGGATCAGGTAGTCCATGTCGAAACCACCCGGGAAGGAGCGCGAGGTGCCGCCCTCCCCCGCGATCGACACGCTCTTCAGATCGCCGATGACGGTCGGCACCTCCTTCTCCTCGGTGCTGATGAATCCGGGCGGGTCGGTGGGCTGGTAGAGCCGGTCGTCGTCGTCGAAACCGATGCTCATCGCCTCGACGCCCAGCGTGATGTGGAACCCGGTCTGCGGAATGAAGCCGGTGCGAAACGTGCCCGAGCCGAGCCCGGAGCAGAGGGCTCCGGACAGGGGCATGAGGTAGGCCTCGGCGTTGGCATCATCCAGGCCACCGAGATTGACGTCCAACTGCGCGCGGGCGGCGTCGCCAAGGACGAGCGCGCACCCGAGTACCGCCAGCGGCCCCAGCCACGGATGCCGGCGATTCTGCATCGACGTTCTCATCACCCTCTCCTCTCCTTCCCTGGTGGGGTTGTCCGATTCCAGCGCGCAGGAGCGTGGCACAATCCCGAGGGCCTGACAAATGGGAACTGGGACGGGGAGGACCCGAACCAGGGCCACCCCGCGCAACCGGGTTGAATCCAGCGGGCTGCGGCGCCCCGGCGCTGGCGTCGGCGGGCAAGGCCGCCTATAGTGGCGGCCGAGCCGTTGTGTCCGCGGCCGGCGGCGGTTGCGAAACAGCCGGGTGCCCCGCGGGGCGGGGTGTCACGCGGCAGAGGGCGCGCCGATGTGGGCCTACTTCAATGGCAGGTTCATCGACAAGGATGAGCCGGTCGTCCATCTCGAAGACCGGGGGCTGACCTTCGGCGACGGCATCTTCGAGGTCATCCGGACGATCGATGGCCAGCTCTGGTTCTTCGAGGAGCACCTGACGCGGATGATCGCCAGCGCTGGCTTTTTCGGCTTGCCGTTCCACCAGCGGATCGATGAGCTCCACGAGGCGGCACGCGAGCTGGTGCGCCGCAACGAGGTCACCGACGGCGAGCTGTACCTCGAGCTGACCCGCGGCGTCGATCGGCGTCGCGATCACCGCTACCCGGCCCGCGACAGCGAGCCGACCTTCTTCATGCTCGCCTTCCAGCTCCGGCCGATTCCCGCGGACAGCTGGGAACGGGGTGTGCGGGTGATCACCTATCCCGACCTGCGCGGCCTGCTGTGCGAGCACAAGACCCTGAACCTGCTGCCCAACGTGCGCGCCAAGAACGCGGCCTATGCCAAGGGCGCCTACGAGGCATTGATGTTCCGCGTGGAGGGCCGCGGGCGGTACGCGACCGAGGGGGGCAGCTCGAGCTACTTCTGCCTGCTCAACGGACGCATCCTTACACCGGAGATCGACAACATCCTGCCGGGCATCACGCGCGCCAAGGTGATCCATCTCGCTCGCGAGGAAGGCTTCGAGGTGATCGAGACCCGCGTGATGCTGACCGACCTGCTGCGGGCCGAGGAGATCTTCCTGTCCAGCACGGTATCGCGCGTGATGCCGGTGCGCGCGGTGGACGATCGGGAGTTCCCGGCCCCGGGGCCCGTGACCCGCCGCCTGATGGACTGTTACGGGAGGATCTTCCCCCCGCCCCCGCCCGTCCCACCGAAAGGTCTGGTAGAATTATAGGTTGGTGTCTGCCGGCGGAGCTGTCGCAGCTCGCTGAGGATCTGGAGGAGCATCGTGCGCGACTGCACCCTGATCTTCGCCCTCACCCTCCTGGCGGCCGCCCCGAGCCCTGCGCTGACCCTCAAGGAAGCGGTCGACGCGGCCGGCCCCGGAGGCGGCTACGACAAGTACGTGGTCCTCGAGACCGGCGCGACCTACACGGGCGGGCTATTGATCGGGCCGATCTTCAGCCCGGTGAGTTACTTGCTCGAGGGCGCGCCGGGTCAGGATGTGCGCATCGTCGGCAACGGGGCCATCCTCGACCTGCAGGGCCAGCAGCTCTGCATTTCCTACTGCAACAACCGACTCGACCTCGACGACTGCGTGATCCTCAACGGCAACGTCCGCTTCCGCGGCATGAACAACGACCCCCATCACGTCATGCCGACCGGATCGGTGCGCTACGTCACCTTCTACGGGCCGCACGACTACGGCATCCGGATCCAGGGCGCAGGTGCAGGCATCACCCTCGAGCGCAACCTGGTCGTGGATGCGCTCGACACCGGCTGCGACTACATCTACGTCAACGGCATCTCATCCTCCTGGCTGCCCACCGGAACGAACATCTCCTTCAGCGCCCAGTCGGGCTTCTACGGAACGCCGGTTGTCCAACGCAACTGGACCTACCATACCGACCCCGATCTCAACGCCATCCCGCTGTCGCATTTCTCGCGCCTGTGCGAGTACGGCTGAACGGTCCCCGACCCCTGGCCGGGGGCCAGCGCGCCGCCTTACGACAATGTGGTTGGCCTCGATCCGCAGCTCACCGACCCGGCGCACGGCGACTATCGGCCGCTGCCCGGCTCGCCCGCCACGGCTTACGGTTGCCAGACGTTCCCGGGCGACGGCCCCGGGCTCCCCGCACGCAGCGGCGCGCGCGAGCGGGCCGAGCCCCGCGGGCTCCTGCCCCTCGCGTGCCAGGTCGCGGGGCGCTCGATCGAGGTCTCGGGGCCCATCAGCATCGACACGCGGTGGGACGCGGACACCGTTCTCGTGACCGGGGAGGTCACGGTCGAATCCCAGGTGGAGCTCACGATCGCGCCGGGCGTGACCGTCCTCTTCGAGGGGTACTGCGGGCTCGTCGTCCAGGGCACGCTCACCGCCGCCGGCACGCCGGGCGCATGGATCCGCTTCGACAGCCTTCACCCCGAGGCCTTTGCCGTCGATTCAACCTTGACGGGTTGCTGGCACGGGATTCGCTTCCCCTGGACGGCCTCGGCCAACGACTCCTCCCACCTCGCCTACTGCATCATCGAGCACTGCAAGGCGGCGGGCGACGGCTCGCGCGGCGCGGCCCTGAGCGTCGAGGGTTTCTCGAAGCTGGCCGTCACGAACTGCATCCTGCGCCACAACGTCGCCGACATCGGCGGGGCCCTCTACTGCAGCAACTTCGCCGCGCCCGCGCTGATCGGCTGTTTGCTCGTCGACAACCACGGCTTCGACGCCGGTTCGGTCTCCTATGCCCAGGATGCCTATCCGGCGCTGGTGAACTGCACGGTCGTCGCCAATCCCGTACACGAGGAAGGCATCTTCGTGGGCACCGCCGCGGTGCACAACCACATCTCGAAGTCCAAGGTGATCAACTGCATCGTGCGCGACAACCCCTCGCACTACTTCCTGGGCGGCCAGCTCTACGAGGGCAAACCCGTCTACGTGATCTACAGCGACATCGAGGGCGGCTATGGCGGTGCCGGGGACTTCGACGCTGATCCGCTCTTCGTCGATGCGGGCCCCCACCCCTTCGCCTTGCGGGGGGGCTCGCTCTGCATCGACGCCGGCCGGCCCGACGCGACCGGCCTGGGGCTGCCCGCCCGCGATCTGGCGGGCGGCCCGCGCGTGAGCGATGGGCGCGTCGATGTCGGGGCGTACGAATGGACGGACCCCGCGGCGGTGGCGGAAGGATCGGATCCCGCGCGGAATCCTGCGTGCCCGCGGGGCGTCCGCCGCGATGCGGCCGCGAGCGGCCTGGGCTGGCTACGGTGGGCGGGAACCCACCCCGCGAGCGGCGCCCTGGCGGTCGAGTTCGGCCTCGCGCAGTCCCAGGTCGTGCGCCTCGCGATCTTCGATGCGACCGGCCGGCTGCAGGCAGAGATCTGGAGCGGTCTCGCCGCGGCCGGCACGCACGTGGTCGCGTGGGATGGACGCAGTACGTGCGGCGCACCTGTCCCGCCCGGCGTCTATTTCGCGCAGCTCGCCACGGGGCACCGCACGCTGGCGTGCGCGCGCGTGGTTCGCACCCGCTGATGCGAGACCGTCCCGTCGGCCGGCGGTGTCGCCAGGGCCTCGCCCGCCGGCTCAATACCCCCCGCGAAACACCGCGTCCCGGCCGAGCTTGGTCACGGGGAAGCGCGCGCGCAGAGCCTCCTCGTCCTCCTGCGGGAGCTGCCCGAAAACCGCGATGGTGACCTTCTTCGGATCGAGGTACTTGCGGGCCACCTCGGCCACGTCGGCGGGGGTGACCTGCTGAATCTCCTCCAGCCGCTGCTGATCGAAGTCGGGGGGCTGCTCGTCCAGCTCGTTGTCCATCAGGCGCTGGACGCTGAAGGCCTCGTTCTCGTAGTTGAAGACGAAGCTGTTCGACCAGGCCTGGATCTGCTCGCGCACCTCGGCCTCGGAGACCGGCTCGGCCCAGATCTTCTCGTACTCCTCGAGCACCGCCTCGATCGAGTGCACCGCCGCCTCACGCCGGGTCTGGTAGGAGATCGAGAGCTGCCCCGGCACGCCTTCGCGTTGATCGTGCTGCAGGCGCGACCCGATCCCATAGGTCAGCCCCTCGTCCGAGCGAATCCGCTCCATCAGACGCGAGCGGAACCCGCTGCCCCCGAGGATTTCGTTCAGGATCTCGAGCGCCGCGTGATCCTCGGGCGGGAGGGTGCGATCGAGCGGCAGCTCCTGGACGAAGCTGATCGCCGGCTGGGGGATATCCTTCTCGACGATGTAGACACCCGGCCGTTCGGCGGGCGGGCGCGTGATCCAGAGCCGCTCGCGCTCGGCCCCCCGCCGCCAGCTGCCCAGCTTCTCCTCGATCATCTGGAGCAGCGCGGCCGTTTGGAAGTCCCCCGTGGCGGTGATGTACAGGTTGTCCGCGCCCAGGTAGCGCTCGAGCACGCGCCGGACGTCGGCCGGCGTGAGCGCCTCGACCTCGGCCCGCGTCGTCACGTGGCCCAGCCGCGGGTGATCCCCGCGCAGCACGTGATCGGCGAGCACGCGCACCGCCCCCGGCGGGCGGTCGAAGCGCCGTCGCATCCGGTCGATGTGCTGGCTCTTGAGGACCTCGAGGCGCTCGGCGTCCAACCGCGGCCGGGTCAGGATCGAGACGGCCAGATCGAAGGACTCCTTGAAATTGCGGCTGAGCGACCAGAAGCGCCCGCTGCTCTGCGTGTCGCCAAGCCAGCAGTCGAAGCTCATCCCCAGCTCGTCCCGGCGCTCCTCGAGCTCCTGGGGCGTGAGCGCATCGGTGCCGCCCTGGATCAACAGGCCACTCGCCACGGCGAAGGGTGCCAGCTGCTCGATCGGTGTCGTGTTCGCGCCGCCCAGGAAGGTGAGAGCCAGCGAGACGGCGGGCACCGTATGGTCTTCCTTGACGAAGACTGTGATGCCGCTGGGCAACATGACCCGCTCCACATCGCGACCTACCTCGGGGACCTCGATCGCGACCGGCTGCGCCCCTTCGATCACCTTCATCATGCGGGCGAAGCCCTGGGAGTGCGCGGTGCCGCGCGGTCCCGCCGGCCCCCCATGCGCGTGGGCGCCCCCCGCGCGCTCGCCCC
>CAZDKK010000137.1:0-7150 GCA_964506245.1 uncultured bacterium
GCCGGCCGGCGCCGGCACGCCGAGCGATTCGGTCCAGGCGTCCCCGCTGGAGGGTCTGCGGCCCGATTCGGCGCAGGTGCCGCCGCCCGCGAGCCTGTTCCCCGACTCGGCGCAGGCGCCGTTGCCCGACAGCAGCAGCGCCCTCGAGCCACCGCCCGATTCACTCCCCCCGCAACCGGAGAAGCCATGACCCGTCCAGGCCGGGAATCGACGACGTCAGAGACTGGTCGCTCCGCGTCGCTGACCTGCACCCGCGGCCGCGTCCTCGACAATCACGAGGTTGCCCGCGGCCTGTTCCTGATGCGCCTGGCGCTGCCGCTGGCCTGGGGACCGGTCGCGCCCGGCCAGTACGTCTCGATCACGATCGAGCCGCCGTGGGACGACACCCGCACCGGCGACGGCGGCGTCGCCCTGCTGCGGCGCCCGTTCAGCGTGGCGGGCTTCGGCACGGCGGCGGGCGAGCGCTTCCTCGAGCTGCTGTATGCCTGTGTGGGCAAGGTCACGCGGCGCATCATCCACCTCGGCCCGGGCGACATCGTCGACGTGCTCGGCCCCTCCGGCACCGCGTTTCCCCTGAACGCCGGCGCCCACCCGCTGCTCGTGGGCGGCGGGCGGGGCATCGCGCCCCTGCTCCTCTTGGCGCGCGAGCTGCGTGCCGCCGGCGAGACGCCCACGCTCGTCTACGGCGCACGCACGCGGGCGGAATGGGCACCGCTCGGCGAGCTCGAGGCCATCGCACACTTGGCCGCCGAGGACGGCAGCGGGGGCGTGCACGGCACCGTGATCGATGTCCTCGAGGGGCTGGAGGCGGGCGACTGCGGGGTCGTTTGCACCTGCGGGCCGCATGGCATGCTCGAGGCCGTGGCCCACTGGGCGCAGCGACGGGCCTTGCCCTGCTGGGTGTCGGTCGAGGAGGTCTTCGGCTGCAGCGTCGGCCTGTGCGGGGGGTGCGCGATCCCTGCGCTGGCGCCGGCCGGTCCCTACGAACGCTTCCTGTGGGCCTGTCGCGAGGGGGCGGTCGTCGCGGCCGAGCGCATCGATTGGGACGCGTGGAGGGCGATGCATGCCTAGCACTACCCCAGCACCGGGCCCCGATCTGGCCGTTCGCCTGGGTCCGCTGGCGCTGAGCAATCCGGTCATGACCGCCTCGGGCACGTTCGGCTACGGCGACGAGCACCCCGAGCTGACCGAGGTGCGCAGCCTGGGCGCACTGGTGACCAAGACGATCACGCTCGAGCCGCGCGGCGGCAACCCGCCGCCGCGACTGTGCGAGACGCCGGCGGGGTTGCTCAACTCGATCGGCCTGCAGAACGTCGGCGCGCAGCGTTTCGCCCGGGAGCTGCTCCCGCGGCTGATTCCGCTGGGCCCGCCCATCATCGTCAGCGTGGGCGGCAGCCGGCCGGAGGATTTCGCGCGCTGCGTGCAGATCGTCGACCAGGATGGCCTGGCCGCCTTCGAGATCAACATCTCCTGTCCGAACGTGGCCAGCGGCCTCGAGTTCTCCCGGAGCCCCGGCGAAGCGGCCAAGGTCATGCGCCTGGTGCGCGACGCGACGGACAAGCCGGTCTTCGCCAAGCTGAGCCCCAACGTGACCGACATCGTCTCGGTCGGCCGCGCCTGCATCGAGGAGGGGGCCAACGGTCTGACCGCGGTCAACACGTTCCTGGGAATGGCGATCGATGTCGAGCGGGGGCGGCCGGTGCTGCCCCGCTCGGTGGGTGGCCTGTCGGGCCCCGCCATCCGGCCGTTGGCGCTGTGCCGTGTCTGGGAGCTGGCCCGCCGGCTGAGCTGTCCGATCATCGGGGTGGGGGGGATCGTCACCGCGCGCGACGCGGCGGAGTTCCTCATGGCCGGTGCCACCGCGGTGCAGATCGGCACGGCCAGTTTCCGCGAGCCAGCCCGGGCCGCGCGCGTCGTCGTGGGCCTGCGCGAGATCCTGGCGGCCAAGGGCATGGTGCGCGCGACCGAGCTGATCGGGAGCCTGAGGCTGCGCGACTCGGGGGCCTAGTCACCACCCGGTCGGGCGTGGCTGGAGAGCGGGAGGGAGGAGCAGGGGATGGTCAAAGATCCGCGGGACATGCTGGTCGTCGCGCTGGACGTGGGCGGGTTGGACGAGGCCGCGACGCTGGTCGACCGACTCGGCGACGACGTGCTCTGGTACAAGGTGGGTCTCGAGCTCTATGCGGCGGCCGGACCGGAGGCGGTGCGCTTCCTGAAGGCGCGCGGCCGGCGCGTCTTCCTGGATCTGAAGCTGCACGACATTCCCAACACCGTCAGCAGGACCGTGATGCAGCTCGCCACGCTCGGAGCCGACCTGCTCGACCTGCACGTGGCCGCCGGCCCCGAGGCGATGAGCCAGGCAGCCGCGGCGGTCAAGATCGCCTGCGGCGACGGCCCGCGCCCGTGGCTGATCGGGGTCACGGTGCTCACCAGCGCCGGCAGCCTCGGGCCCGGCGGGCAGGCCCTGACGCCCGAAGCGCTGGCGGGCGAGGTGGCCGAGCGCGCCATGGCCGCGCGCGAGGCGGGGCTCGACGGCGTGGTCTGCCCCGCCCCGGCGCTGGATGAGGTCGGAAGGCGGTGCGGCCCTGAGTTCCTGACGCTGGTGCCGGGCATCCGGCCCCTGGGCAGCGCGCGCGGCGACCAGCGCTGGGTCGCGACGCCGGGCGAGGCGGTGGCGCGCGGCGCGCGCTGGATCGTCGTCGGCCGCCCGATCCACGCGACCGACGACCCTCGCGGGGCCGCGCGCGAGGTGCTGGCCGAGATCGCCGCGGGCCTGGACGGGGTGTGAACGCCCCCGCGGGCTGCCCGCGTTTGACGGGCCCCGCGCGGTGAGATAGCATCAAGCATTTGTGATCCTGGGCTGCGGCGGCGCGATGGGGGCTCAACGGCCCCCCGCGGGTCGAGCGAGGAGGGCTCCGTGCAACGCATCTGCATGGTGGGCACGGGATATGTGGGTCTCGTGACCGGCACGTGCCTGGCGGACTTCGGGAACGAGGTGACCTGCGTCGACCTGGACGAGAAGAAGGTCGCCCTGCTGCGTGCCGGGCGCATCCCGTTCTACGAATTCAGCCTGCAGGAGCTGGTCGAGCGCAACATGCGCGAAGGGCGCCTGTCCTTCACGACCGACATCGCCGGGGCGATGCGCGCCGCCCAGGTGATCTTCAGCGCGGTGGGGACGCCGTCGGACCGGGCGGGCCGGGCGGACCTCTCGCAGGTCTTTGCGATGGCCCGCAGCGTGGCGGAGAACCTCAACGGCTACAAGCTGGTCGTGCAGAAGAGCACGGTGCCGGTGGGCACGGGCGCCAAGGTCAAGCAGATCATCGAGCAGCACCGGCGCAAGGCGGTGCCCTTCGATGTGGCCTCCAACCCCGAATTCCTGCGCGAGGGCTCGGCGGTCGAGGACTTCATGCGCCCGAACCGCATCGTCATCGGGACATGGACGCAGAAGGCCGAAGACATCCTCACCGAGATCTACCGTCCGCTCTACCTCAACGAGGCGCCCATCGTGAAGACCACGGTCGAAACGGCCGAATTGGTCAAGTACGCCTCGAATGCCTTCCTGGCCGCGAAGATCTCCTACATCAACGAGATGGCCCTGTTGTGCGAGAAGGTCGGGGCCGACGTCAAGGTCGTCGCGCGGGCGATGGGCCTCGACAAGCGCATCGGCCCGAAGTTCCTGCACGCGGGCGCGGGCTACGGGGGCTCCTGCTTCCCGAAGGATACGCTGGCGCTGATGAGCTTCTCGCGCGATGCGGGCTTCACCGCCACCATCGTCGAGGCGGCGATCAAGGCGAATCGCTACCAGCGCCAGGAGATGATCCGGCGCGCCGAGACGATGCTCGTGGATCCGCGCGGCAAGGTCGCGGGCGTGCTGGGGCTGTCCTTCAAGCCCCAGACCGACGATGTGCGCGAGGCCTTCGCGCTCACGCTGATCCCCGCGCTCCAGCGCAAGGGCGCCACGGTGCGGGCCTTCGACCCGATCGCGATGCCCACCGCGGCGCGCAAGCTGCGGCGGGTCGCGTTCTGCAAGAATGCCTATGAGGTCGCGACGGGGGCGGACCTGCTGGTGATCGCGACGGAATGGAACGAGTTCCGCATGCTCGACATGCGCAAGATCCACAAGCTGATGCGCACGCCCAATCTGCTCGACTGCCGCAACATCTACGATCCCGACGAGATGGAGAAGCTCACCTTCACCTACGGTGGGGTGGGGCGCGGCGTGCATCTGAAGCGGGCGGTCCAGCAGCCGGCGTCCGCGCGCAAGCGCGCCGGCGCGCGGGAGTGAGGGCAGTGCGCACAGCCGGGAGCCGGGAGCCGGACAGGACGGGCACCCGCCGGCGGGAGGTCCAGCCATGATCGCCGGAGTCGTGACCAAGGCGCTACGCATCATCCCCGACGAGCGCGGATTCCTGATGGAGATCCTGCGCTGCGACGACGAGATCTTCGCCGGCTTCGGGCAGGTCTACGTGACCGTGGCCTATCCGGGCGTCGTCAAAGGGTGGCACTACCACAAGCAGCAGACCGACTGCCTGACCGTGATCAAGGGCATGGCGAAGATCGTGCTCTACGACATGCGGGAGGGGTCCGCGACCCGGGGAGAGGTGAACGAGTTCTTCGTCGGCGAGAAGAACCCGCTCCTGATCCGCATCCCGGTCGGCGTGGCCCACGGCATGAAGGCGATCGGCACCGAGCCGGCCACCATGCTCAACACGCCCGACCGCCCCTACGCCTATGGCCAGCCCGACGAGTTCCGGCTGCCGCCGCACAACGGGCCGATTCCCTATGACTGGAGCCGCAAGGATGGCTAGACGCGAGTTGCTCGAGTCGGGGCGCTACCTGGTGACGGGCGGCGCGGGCTTCATCGGCAGCAACTTCGTGCGCCACATCCGCGCGCGGTTCCCGCGCGCCCGGGTGACGGTGCTCGACAAGCTCACCTACGCCGGCAATCCGGCCAACCTGGCCGGGCTCGAGCGCACAGGCGGGTTCGAGTTCGTCCGCGGCGACATCTGCGATGCACCCCTGGTCGACCGGCTGATCGCCGCCGGCTGCGACTGGGTCCTGAACTTCGCCGCAGAAACCCATGTCGACCGATCGATCGGGGATCCGGGGCAGTTCGTGCAGACCGACGTCTACGGAGTCTACGTGCTGCTCGAGGCGATCCGCCGGCGCGGCGGCGTTGCGCGCTTCGTGCAGATCTCGACCGACGAGGTCTACGGCGAGGTCCTCGGAGGAGCATCGACCGAGGAGGCCCCCCTGGTCCCGCGCAATCCCTACGCGGCGAGCAAGGCGGGTGGAGACCGCCTCGCCTACTCCTATCACGCCACCTACGGCCTGCCGGTCGTGATCACGCGCTGCAGCAACAATTACGGTCCCTATCAGTACCCCGAGAAGCTCATCCCGCTCTTCACGACCAACGCGCTCGACCACCAGAAGCTGCCCGTCTACGGCACGGGGCGCAACGTCCGCGACTGGATCCACGTGCAGGATCATGTGCAAGCCCTCGTCACGCTGCTCGCGGCCGAGGACGCCGACGGCGAGGTCTTCAACATCGGCGCGGGCAATGAAAAGAACGTCCTCGAGATCGCCGATATGATCCTCGAAGCGACCGGTCGCCCGAAGGAGCTGCTGGCCCATGTGGTCGACCGCCCCGGGCACGATCGGCGCTACGCCGTCGACTGGGGCAAGATCGCCCGGAAAACCGGCTGGCAGCCGGTGATTCCCTTCGAGCAGGGGATCCGCGATACGGTTCGGTGGTATCAGGAAAACGAATCCTGGTGGCGCCCCCTGAAGTCGGGCGAGTTCTGGGAGTTCTACCAGAAGAACTACAAGTTCCTTGACGGCCAGGACGGCACGCCGGACAGTTAACCGACAGCGCCGTGGGGCGGGAACGTGCCGGTCCACCCGTGCTCAGGGGGACCGCCAGCCTGCCCCGGTGTCGGGGAAGCAGGGCGCGGCGCGAAGGAGCGCACGGGAGGGGCAAGACCCCGCATGAGATCACTGGTCACCGGAGGGGCGGGCTTCATCGGCTCGCACCTGGCCGAAGCGCTCCTGGCCCGCGGCGACGAGGTCGTCGTCCTGGACAACCTCGTGACGGGTCGTCGCGAGAATCTGAGAGATGTGCTGCGCCACCCGGGCCTGCAGCTCCTCGTCGGCGACGCGCGCGACCCGCGACTCGTCCGGCAGGCCGCCGCCGGCGCGGACGTCGTCTACCATCTGGCCGCCCACGTGGGCGTCCGCCGCATCGTGGGCCACTCGCTCGAGAGCCTGCTCAACAACGTGCAGAGCAGTATGGTGGTGCTCGAGGAGGGGGCCCGCCTGGGTGCCCGCACCATCCTCTTCTCCAGTTCTGAGGTCTATGGCCGGGGAGGGGATGAGGTCCTCCACGAGGAAGGTGACCTCGCCATCGGTCCCCCCAGCGTGCTGCGCTGGACCTACGCCGCCGGCAAGGCGGCCGATGAGGCGCTGGCGATGGCTTACTGCGCCGAGCGCAGCCTGCCGGTGACCGTCGTGCGCTGCTTCAACACCTGCGGGCCGCGCCAGTCGGGGCGGTATGGGATGGTCGTGCCGACCTTCGTGCGCCAGGCGCTGGCGGGAGATCCCGTCACCGTGCACGGCGATGGCGAGCAACGCCGCTGCTTCTCCTTCGTCGGCGACGTCGTGCGCGGGGTCCTGATGCTCGAGCGGGAGGCCTCAGCCATCGGCGAGGTCTTCAACGTCGGCAACGACGAGGAGGTCTCGATCCTCGAGCTGGCCCGGCGGGTCGTGCGTTTCACCGGGGGCAATGCCCCCATCGTGCACGTGCCCTACGAGCGGATCTTCGAGGAGCCGTTCGAGGACGTCCGGCGTCGCGTGCCCTCGCTCGACAAGATTCGCGCGTTCGTTGGCTACGAACCGCGGGTGTCTCTGGACGAGTTGCTGCGGTTGACGATCGCCAGCGAGCGCGACCAGCGGACCGCGCGCCGCGCTGGGAGCGCTGCCGCGCCGGCGCGCCGGTCCGAGGACGCCGAGGGCTGAGGAGCAGCGGCCCGCCGCGCCGGCCGCTCGCAACGTGCCCGATGACTCACACCATCCTCTTAGCCATCCTCTTGGCCGCCCTGGCCCTCACGGCCCTGATCGTCTCCTGGGCCGCCGGCGGCGCTCTCCGCTCGCT
>CAZDKK010000138.1:0-981 GCA_964506245.1 uncultured bacterium
ATGAGGCGCGAAGCCAGAATCGCCAGCCCCCCCACCACGATCAGGATCACGACCCAGCCCCACCACGGAACGCGTCTCCCGAGCCGGCGCCCGCCGGGCCGCGTTCCCGGAACGAAGGCCTCCGACCAGGACGCGGGCCGGCGCTCCATCGCATCGAAGGGCCCCGCCTCCTGGCGGGGCGGGGTCGCCTCCTCGCCGTCTCCGGTGCCGGAATCCGCGGGTTCCGCAGCATCATGGGTCACGTCGGCGGCATCGCTCTCCTGCCCGAACGGATCGGCCGCCCGTTCTCTGTCGCCGGCTGCTCCTTCCATGGTCCCTCCCTGGTGCCCGGCATCCTCGCCCCGGGCATTCGCACTCTCGGGTTCGTCCGTCCCCGCCTCCGATGTCTGGCGCGCCCGCCGCTCGACGGCGCGCGCGGTCACGGCCACCACGCCGAGCAGAGGATAGCCCATCGCGCGGAGCCTTGGTACCTCTTCGACGATGATCTGGGCCGGCTGGTCGCGGAACGGCGCGACCAGCACCGCGCCCGTCACGATCTCGGGCGGCGGCACCAACCCCTCGGACGTTGCGCGGCCCGCAACGACGAGCCCTCCGGGGGCAATCGACTGGACGTCCTCATCCGATCCCGGCCATGTCCGGAGCACGCCCTGGATCCCGCTCGCCTGCGCGCCGCACCCCTCGGGGTAGAGGGCCGCCAGCGCCGCCCCAAAGGCCCCCGGCTCGATCGGCCGCAGCCCCGCCGCGCCCAGGCCGCGGGGCCGCCGGCGCTCCGGCCCAGCCAGCAGCACGGGCAGCCCCCGATCCACGGCCGCGCGCTCGGCCAGCCCCACCGCCACGGGGACCTCCTCCCCTCCGTCGCCCAGACCGATCACCCAGAGGACCGGGGCATCGCTGCGCACGAACTGGTAGAGGCGCTCCGCCAGGTGGGGATCGGGCGCCAACCCATGGAGGCTGTCCTGGAGCTGGTGGAAACGCGATTCC
>CAZDKK010000138.1:991-2632 GCA_964506245.1 uncultured bacterium
AGGTGCCCGAGGATCGGCAGATCCAGGCTGGCCTCCAGATCGGTCTCGTCCGCGAAGTAGTCGACCAGGGTGGTGTGCGGCCCCATGGGTCAGTCCTCCCCGCCTGTGCCGCCCGCGAGCAGCCCCCGCAGGCGCCCGGCCAGCTGAGCCGACAGGAGCTGCCAGTCCTCCTCCAGCAGCGCGCGCATGTCCAGGATCAGCCGTTCCTGCTCGATGCGCCCGACGATGGCCGGATCGCCCCGGCGCAGATGACGCGCCAGCGCATCGGCGCTCGCCCCGGGCGCGTGGATCGCCACGCCCACCGAGGGCAGCGTCTCGCCGGGCAGCGACCCGCCCCCCGCGGCCGCCCGGGTCTCGACCAGCTCCAGCCGCCAGCCCGCGGGCAAGTCTGCACAGACCGCGGCCACCAGCTCGCCGCCCAGGCGGCGCAGCTCTTCCGGACTGCGGCGCATCAGCCGGTAGAGCGGGATGCGCTCGAGCCCGGCATCCCCTGCCAGGTACTCGAGCAGGGTCGCCTCGAGCGCGGCCAGGTGCAGCTTGTCGAGTCGCACCACGCGCGCCAGCGGGTGCGAGCGCAAGCGTTCGATCAGCTCGCCGCGGCCCAGGAGCACGCCGGCCTGCGGACCGCCCAGGAGCTTGTCCCCGCTGAAGGAAACCAGATCGGCGCCCGCGCGCAAGGACTCCTGCACGCGCGGCTCGCCGCGCAGGAACTCGGCCGGATGCTGCTCGAGCGCCCCGCTGCCGATGTCCTCCATCAGGAGGAGCCCGTGCTCCCGCGCGAGCTGCGCCAACTCCCCCGTCGATGCCGCCGCGGTGTAGCCGGTGATCGCGAAGTTCGAGGGGTGGACCTTCAGCAGCATGGCCGTGCGCTCGCCGATCACGCGCTGGTAATCCTCGATGCGCGTGCGGTTGGTCGTACCCACCTCGCGCAGCACCGCCCCGCTGCCCGCCATGACGTCCGGCAGCCGGAAGCTCCCCCCGATCTCGACCAGCTCGCCGCGCGAGACGATGACCTCGCGGCCGGCGGCCAGTGCATGCAGGGCGAGGAAGACTGCCGCGGCGTTGTTGTTCACGGCCAGCGCTTCCTCGGCTCCGGTCACGCGACGCAAGAGGTCGCGCACCCGCGCCAGGCGCGATGCGCGCTTGCCGCTCTCGAGCTCCATCTCCAGGTTGCAGTAACCGCCCTGGACGGCGGCCACCGCTTGCTGGGCGCCCGCGCCCAGCGGCGCGCGGCCGAGGTTGGTGTGAATGAGAATGCCGGTGGCGTTGACAACCCGCCGCAACGGCGGCGACGCGAGCGCCCCCGCCCGCGCGACCACGCGCGCGGCCAGGGCGTCGCGCTCGAGCTGGGCAGGCTCGAGCTGACCCGCCAGGTACCCGCGCCGCGTCGCGTCGAGCTCCTCGCGGATCAGGCCGACCAGCGTGCCCGGTGCCAGCCGTGCCCTGAGCCGGGCGATGGCGGGCTCCTTCAGCAGCGCATCGACTGCCGGGATGCGCTGGAGTCCGGTTCGCTCGCAGTCCATACTCGCCAGTCCCCCGCGCGCGACGCCTCGGCGCCCGCCCGGTCGCGGGGCGGGTGCCCGGGACACTCAGAGCACGCGCGCTTCTCCGGGCACCACGTCGTACAGGTCGAAGACCATC
>CAZDKK010000138.1:2642-7013 GCA_964506245.1 uncultured bacterium
GGGGCTGCGCAGGTCGGTGGCATAGCCGAACATCTTCGACAAGGGGGCGCGGGCCTCGAGGATCTGCACCTCGTCGCGCCGCTCATTGCCCAGCACCCGCCCGTGACGCGCGGCCAGCTGCTGGTGCACGGCGCCCACGAACTCGCTGGGGCAGACGATCTCGAGGCGCATGATCGGCTCCATCATCACGGGGTCGGCATTGCGGCACGCCTCCCGGAACGCGGCCATGGTCGCGTTGCGGAAGGCCAGCTCGCTGGAGTCGATCTCGTGCGCCCGCCCGCCGGTCACCGTCACGCCCACGTCGAGGACGGGATAGCCGAAGCGGATGCCCGACTCGCACGCGTCGCGGAAGGCCTGCTCGATCACCGGCACATAGATGGCCGGGATCTGCTCGGGGGGGCTCGTGGTCGTGAGCTGGTTGCCCGCGCCGCGCGGCCGCGGCGCGACGCTCAGCGCCACGTGCGCGAAGTGATCGCGCCCCCCCGCGCTGCGCTGGTAGGTGTTCTCTGCGGTCGCCTCGCTGCGGATCGTCTCGCGATAGGTGACCTGCGGCCGCCCGAGCCGCACCCGGAGGTTGAACTCGCGCACCAGCCGCTCGGAGAGCACCTCGAGGTGCAGCTCGCCCATGCCCTTGATGATCGTCTGCCCGGTGTTCTCGTCGGTCGACACGCGGAACGTCGGGTCGTCGGCCGCCAGATGCGTGAGCGCGAGCTGGATCTTCTCCTCGTCCCCCGTCACACGCGCCTCGAGCGCGGCCATCACCACCGGCTCCGGAAATGTCAGCCCCTCGAGCGACAGCGGGTGGGCCAGATCGGTGAGCGTGTCGCCCGTGCGCGAGAGCTTCAGCCCCGTGGCCACGCAGATGTCCCCGGCCAGCACCTCGTCGAGCTTGCTCTTCTTGTCGGCATGCACGCGGTAGAGGCGCGCGATCCGCTCCTCCTCGCCCAGGCGGGCGTTGAAGACGTGGTCGCCCTCGTGCAGCGCGCCCGAGTAGATGCGCAGGTAGTTGATCCGGCCCCGCCCGCCTTCGGACGAGGTCGTGAAGGTCTTGAAGACGTAGGCGCAGGCTGGCCCCTGCTCGTCCGCCGGGCGCGCTTCCGTCGCCCCGGTCGCGGGCACCACGCCCTCCTGCGGTGGGACCTCGTCGGGGGCCGGGAGGAAGTCGACCACCCCGTCGAGCAACGGTTGGATGCCGATGTTGCGCAGGGCCGCGCCGCTGAAGACGGGCACCAGCGACCGCCGCCGCGTCGCGAGCCGGATCCCGCGCAACAGCTCTTCGAGCGGGAGGTCTCCCCGTTCGAAGAAGCGCTCCATCAGCTGCTCGTCCTCACTCGCGACCATCTCGACCAGCTCGGCCCGCCGCCGCGCGGCCTCGGCCGCCTGATCGGCCGGGATGGGTCCGCGTTCGTACTCCGTGCCCAGGGACTCGGCATCCCAGTGGATGGCCTGCATGCGCAGCAGATCGATGACGCCGGCCAGCCGATCCTCCGCGCCCATCGGAACGAACAGCGCCAGCGGCCGCGCCCCGAGCAGCGAGCGAATCTCGCCCAGCACGCGGTCGAAGTCAGCCCCCACGCGATCCATCTTGTTGACGAAGATGATGCGCGGCACCGCGTAGCGGTCGGCCTGGCGCCAGACGATCTCCGACTGGGGCTCGACCCCTCCGCGCGCGCAGAGCACCATCACGACGCCGTCGAGAACGCGCAACGAGCGCTCCACCTCGGCCGTGAAATCGATGTGCCCGGGCGTATCGATGATGTTGATCTGGTGGTCGCGCCACTGGGTGGTGATGGCCGCCGACGTGATGGTGATCCCGCGTTCCTTCTCCTGGTCCATCCAGTCGGTGACGGTGTTGCCGTCATCGACGTCCCCCATGCGGTGGGCGACGCCGGTGTAGTAGAGAATCCGCTCCGTGGTCGTGGTCTTCCCGGCGTCGATGTGGGCGATGACGCCGATGTTGCGAATCCTCTTGAATCGGGGAGCCCGGGCCATGGACACCTCGTTGCGAGCGAATTTCCGGTCATTATGGCCGACGGCGCCGCGCTGTCAAGGAAACCCCTGGCCGCGGGCGACGGGCCGAGGCTCGGTCGGCTGGGGCCGACCGGTACGGCGGGACGCCTAGAAGCGGAATTTCCCGAAGTCCTTGGGATCCAGCTTTTCGATGAACTCGCGCAGCTCGTCGGCCCGCTGCTCGTTGGAGAGCTCGGTCGACCCGCCGGCGCCGGTCAGCAAGCTGTCGATCTCGCTCGAGAACAGCTTCGAATCCGCGTAGATCTTCGCCCGGGTCTTGAGGGCCAGCGCGATGGAGTCGCTCGGCCGGGCGTCGACGCACAGCACCTCCCCCTGGTGCTCCAGGTAGATCTTGGCGAAGAAGGTGTTCTCGACCAGGTCGCTGATCTCGACGCGCTGCACCTTCACCTTCAGCCCCTTGAGCACATTGGCGAAGAGGTCGTGCGTGAGCGGGCGGGGGAACTTGTGGCGCGAGAGCTCCATGGCGATGACGCTGGCCTCGGGGTGCCCGATCCAGATGGGGATCTTGCGGTCTCCCGCGGCATCCTTGAGGATCACCACCGGCGACTGGTTCTTCTGGTCCACCGCCAGGGTGTCGATCACCACTTCGACCAACACGCTTGCGCCCACCCCCTGTGCCCGGTGCCTCAGCGCGCCGGGGTCTTGCTCAGTTCCTCGACCATCATGCGGGCCGACGGCGCCATCTCATGGTCGGGATAGCGCTGGAGGAAGTCGCGGAACACGTCGAGGGCCCGCGTCGTGTCGCCCAGCGACTCGGCCCGGACATAGCCGATCATGAAGAGCGCCTCGGGCAGGCGCGCGCTCTGCGGGAAGCGCTCCACGAGCTGCTCATAGAAGTATACCTTCTGCTGGTTGTCCGCCTCCGACTGCGCTTCCTCGAAGAGCTGCTCGTCCGTCATCTGCAGGACGTAGAACTCCTTGAGCCGATCCTCGTACACCTGGACGTCGTAGGCCGTCTTGAGCGAATCGAGCACGGCGGTGTAGAGCTCCGCCTGGCCGCGGCTGCTCAGCTTCTGGACGATCTCGGCCCGCACTTCGTCGAACGCCCGCTGGCGCTCGGGCCGCACCGTATCGACCCGCACGACGTGCCAACCGTGGATGGAGTGGATCGGCTCGGCGAGCTCGCCCTCCTTCATGCTGAGGACCTTCTCGCCGAGTTCGGGGACCTTGCCCAGGCGCCCGGCCGCGTACCCCTCGGTCATGGGCGGCATGACGCCCCCGTTGCGCGCGCTCGACTCGTCCTTGGAATACTGGCGAGCCAGCTCGTCGAAGGACTCGCCGTTCTGGATGCGGCGGTAGATCTCCCGCGCCTGCGCCTCCGTGTCGACCAGGATGTGCCGGTACCAGGTTTGTGCCTTGATCTTGAAGCGCTCGGCGTTCTCCTCGTAGAAGCGCTGCACCTCGTCGTCCTTGGGCTTGGTGCGCGCGTAGACGGCGCGGGAAGCGGTCAGATTGGTCAAGATGTAGGAACGCGACAGGTACATCGTGCGCACGAACTCGGCGTCCACGTCGTACCCGCGTTCGGTTCCCAGCTTGTTGAAGCACTCCTCGACCAGCACGCGCTGGAGCGTTTCGCGGGCCTGAAGGGCCATGCTCGGGCCTTCCTGGGCCATGTCGGGGAACTGGATGCGCAGCTTGTGCTTCAGGAACCCGGCCGTGATCGGCTTGCCCCCGATCTCGGCCACGACCAAGTCGCCGCCGGGCAGCTCAGGGTCGGAGAAGTCGGCACGCGTGTAGGCGCCGGCATAGGACTCTGCACCTCGGCCGCAGCCGCCGCCCGCCCACGCAAGCCAAACGGCGGTCGCCCCCAGCAGGGCACCTAGAACGAGGGGGGGAAACGATCCGCACCGGCGGTCTCTCACGACAGCCTCCCCAGCGGCCGCGGGTCCGGGTCGATCACTCCGTTTCCTGCTTGGCCACCCAGACCTTGATGGCCGCGGCGACATCCTGATAGAGCTTGATCTCGACGCGATACACCCCGAGGACCTTGAGGGGTTCCTCCAGCAGCACCTGGCGCTTGTCGATCGAGAAGCCTTGGGCCTCGAGCGCGGTCGCAATGTCCGCGCTGGTGATGCTGCCGAACAGCTTCTCGTCCTCGCCAACTTGGGCGTGGAGCGTGATGCTCACGTCCCGCATCTTGGCCGCCAGCGCCTCGGCCGAGCGCCGCTCCTTGTCCACCCGGTTGCGCCGCCCGCGCTCTTGTTCCTCGAACATGCGTGCGCCGGCGCTGGTGGCCAGGATCGCCAGGTTTCTGGGCACCAGATAGTTGCGCGCAAAGCCGCGCGCCACTTGCACACGGTCGCCCCGCGAGCCCAGCCCTTCCACGGCCTCGAGCAGGAT
>CAZDKK010000139.1:0-6617 GCA_964506245.1 uncultured bacterium
CCCACACTCCCCACATCATTAGGCAGTGTCGCATACTCACCTCCCATTGTGCCCACTATCGAATCACCAAGACTGGTGCGACCGCTGTTTGCGCCCCGGTGCTCAGCCGGCAGAAGTACACCCCTGCCGGCACTGGCTGAGCCACGTCACTCGTCCCGTCCCAGCTCACGGAGTACTCGCCAGGCATCAGGAATCCATCTATCAGAGACCGGACGAGCCGCCCAGCCACATCGTGCATGGTCAGCACGACGCGAGTGTGCCCTCCAACAGCGGGAATCGAGCAGAAGATCCAGCCACCCGACACGAAGGGACTCGGGATGGAGCGAAGAGACCCGCCTTGATTCCTGGGGCCAGTCCCGTCTAGAACGCTGCTCACCTGTGGCTGCTCACACTGGCCCTGGCCGCAATCACCGATTGGCATGGCTCCGACGAGCCCGCATGATCCCCATGTGCCAGCGCACCCGGAGTCCTCGTGGAGCGTGTAGTCGTCCTCCTCCTCACCACAGAAGCATGGGTCAACGCAGAAGTTCCAGCGCAAATCGCGCTGGTCCCCGATGCATGTCTGCCACCAATCGCCGCCAGTGTTGCCGTAGACATCACTACATGAGAGGAACGGGCGGGCCTCCGCATCACAGCTGATCGCTCCCCCGCCCGGACTGAAGGACAAGATCGAGGCCTGCACCAACGCACCCGCAGAGTCAGCGAAGTACAGGGCCCCTCCATACGTGGCTTGGTTGCCCGAAAACGTGCAGCGAACGAGGGCAGGGAATGCTGAGCTATCGCAGTAGGCGCCCCCACCTCGGCCGGCCCCGTTGTTTCGGAACAGCAGACAACCAGCAAGCCGCGGCGATGCATTGGGGCAGTAGATTGCGCCACCACCCGCGCCGAGCGCGGCTCTACCACCTGTGATCCCCACTCCCCGCAGGATCGCCTCCTGGCCCACGCCGCCAGCGAAGGTGAAAGCCCGATGCGGGTCGAAGGGGTCGCCCTCGCAGTCGATGAGGCAGGCACTTGGATCGCCGCTCTCCGAACGGATCGTGACTGGAATCGATGGAATCTCGATATCGCAATTGCCTGTCCCTGAGTAGACGTCATCGCTGAGCTGAACGATGTCCCAGGCGGAACAACTATTCAGGGCGGCTTGGATCGTCGTGAAATCCGCTCCCCCCTGGGGATCCACCACCCACATCTCACCCGAGCAGCTGTCCCCGTGCGCCCCGATCAGCCCGCACGCAAGCATCTCATCCGGCATGCATGGAGAAGTCGCTTGAATCGCGAAGTTGCCGTTCAGCGTGTCGCAGAATCCAGGGTCACCCCAGACGTTACCGTTGATGCCGCGCTGATCGGCGATCTGCCCGACCCAATCACCGCCTGCGTTTTCGTAGATGTCACAGCAACGCAGCTCCACAGATGGGAACGGTGGCTCGGAAGGGGAGGCGATCGCCGCCCCGCGGGAGCTAAAGGCCACAATGGTGTTTTCGAGGGTAACGTTGGCGAATCCCCCGCACACCAATGCGCCGCCGCCGGACGGGGATGGGCGGCACCAATTGCCGGAGAACGTGCAGTTCCTCATCTCGGCCCGTGCCCAGGTATCGACGCAGAGGGCCCCGCCCGCCTTGCCGAAGTTCCCATGGAAAGTGCAGAACTCGAGAACCAACTCGGTGAAGCCATTGTTGCCAAGCCCCGAGGCGGCGAGAGCCCCTCCGGCATGCGTTTCGCCCGACTTGTTGTGGGAGAGCACGCACCACCTGAGAACAGCCCTGGACTTGTGACTTGCATCGACGCCCCGGCCGACAAACCCGGCGCCGCCCATGCTGTTATGCCGCTCTGCGTCGCATCTGTCGAAAACGCAGTTCTCGAATACGACTTGGCCGCCATCCAGGCAGCGGAACCCGCCGCCATTGCACTCCGGTCAGCTGCCCGGGTCGTAAGACAGGCCATCGAAGACGGTGACACCTCTCACCGTGACCCCGAGAGACTCTGCCGGACCGATGACGAACGCGCGTCTGGCCTCTTGGCTACCGGCCTGGCGGCCTTGGCAGTCGATGATGCACCGCGTCGGGTCGTCGCACTCCGAGCGGACTACGAGCCGCTTGCCGTCGAACTCGGTGTTCCGGTTCAGCTCTCCCGTGAATGGATGATCGCAACAGAGCTCGAGGGTATCCCCGTTCGAGGCCGCATCGACTGCGTCCCAGAGGTTGCTGAGGGTTGAGTCGGGGCAAACATGGAACACAACGTACTCCCCCGGCCCCAGGATTCCACCTCCCGCCTCCGGCTCGATCCCTCCGCCGCCGGTGGGCCCAGAACCCTGGCCCCCCGCCATGAGGCCCTCCGGGCAGGCGTACACCCCGTCCTGGAAGAGCCCCATGCCCCCGAGGGAATCCGCAGCCCACGCCTGCGGCGGGTTCGCGCAGTTGGACGTCCCCGCAAAGCCTGTCGCGGGGTCCGCCGCCAGCGGGATCAGCTCCTCCTCGTAGGCGTAGCCCGCGAACCAATAGACCGGCACAAAGTTGCCCTCCCACGGCGTGCCGGTCACCACGATCGCCGTCCCCTCGCCCGGACCCGGCCAGGAGGCCGTCGGGATCTCCAGCCCATCCTCGGGCCAGCAGGGACCATAGTCCTCGATGAAGAAATCAGCCGCATCGTACTCGCCCAGGCCGAACTCGGTGCCGCACCATTCCTTCTCCTCGGCCCAGGCGGCCAGGACAAACCAGATGACCGCGTTGGCCGTGTCGATGCGGTTGACCTGGTCTTCGCACTCTTCGATGCGGTAGTGGTCCCAGTACTCCTGGCACCATCCGCCGGCAGGCGGCTCACTCGAGAATTCCATCCCCATCGGGTGGTGCGCGATGAACGCACCTCCCGCGAGGTTCGCGGGATCAGCAGCCGCCGAGCCCGCGACGATGCCGAACGCGCAGAAGAGCACAAACAGCTTGCGTATCTCACGGTCTCCCTTCCCTGGCGTGAGTTGAGCCATACGCGTAGTGAACTCGCGGGTGAGATCGGGCGAAGCACCTTTGCCGGGGGTGGGACGTCAAGACCTCACCCGGCCGGGCAAGACCTGTCGGCTTCCCTTCGACGGGACTTGCGGGCGGAGTCAGTTGGTCACTTTCACAGGTGAGTATGGACCTACCCCCTCGGGCGAGTCAATACCCCTGGCTCCCCGTCTCGCTGCAGGTTGTCCCGAGCCCCGCGGGGACATGGGAGTGGAAGGTGTAACCTCTGGAAAGGGGAACAACTACAAGCCGCCGGACAGGTGAAGGAGGTTGGGCCATCGCCCGGTCTAGCAACCCTGTCCCCATCGGGATCCCGATCCGACACTTCGAACTCAAACGGGGTATGTTTTAACAGAGAAGCGATTCGCCCGCCCGCCCGCCGACGTGCCGGCCCGGGCGGGAAGACAGCCAGACAGCGGGCTGGTCGCAGGGCGAAGGCCGCTGTGGGCGCATCCGACAGGAGGTCCACAGTGCCGTACGTGCCCGATGATCTGCCCCTGACCCCGGACCAGCGCCGGCGCGAGATCGCGCGCATCCTCGCCCGAGGCGTCCTGCGTCTGTCTGCCCTGGCGCATGCTCCGGAGGTCGCTCCCACCCCCGAGGCCCCTGCCGATTCGCCCCAGGAAGGAGTTGATGTGTGCGCCGCAACCCGCCCTCATGGGTCCGCCGGTTAGCGCGGCCGAGACCCGAGAGAGGAGGGAGGGGCGCATGGCGCTCAACATCAGCAAGGAGCTTGCAGCCCTGGAGCGGATGACGCTGGCGGACCTGCGGAGCAAGTACGCCGAGGTCTTCGGCGAAGGCACAAGCTCGCGTCACAAGCAGTTCCTGATCCGCCGCATCGTCTGGCGCCTGCAGGCTAACGCGGAAGGGGATCTCTCCGAGCGTGCCCGGCAGCGGGCTCGCGAGCTGGCAGCCCACTCCGACGTGCGCCTGACCGCGCCGAGAGCGAAGGCGGTCGCCCCAGGCGGCGAGGCCCAGGCGAGGATTGCCACGATTGAGCTTCCGCCCGACGACCGCCTGCCCATGCCCGGCGCGATCATCACCCGCCGCTACAAGGGCCGCCTGATCGAGGTCCGAGTGCTCCCGCACGGCTTCGATTACGAGGGCGAGATCTACCGGACCTTGAGCGCCGTGGCCCGCGAGGTCACCGGCACCCACTGGAATGGCTACGGGTTCTTCAGGCTCCTCAAGAAGGGACGCACTCGTGGCAGCAGTAAGGGCGACTGAAGCGGCCTCCACGGTTCGCTGCGCGATCTACACGCGAAAAAGCACCGAGGAGGGGCTCGAGCAGGAGTTCAACAGCCTCGATGCCCAGCGCGAGGCGGGCGAGGCGTTCATCGCCAGCCAGCGGGGCGAGGGCTGGACCTGCCTGCCCGACCGCTACGACGACGGCGGCTACACGGGCGGCAACATGGAGCGCCCGGCCCTGAAGCGCCTGATGGCCGACATCGAGGCCGGGCAGGTCGACTGCGTCGTGGTCTACAAGGTCGATCGGATGTCGCGGAGCCTGCTCGACTTCGCCCGGATCATGGAGACCCTGGAGCGCTGCCGGGTCTCCTTCGTCTCAGTCACGCAGCAGTTCAACACGACGAGCTCGATGGGCCGCCTGACGCTGAACATCCTGCTCTCCTTCGCCCAGTTCGAGCGGGAGATCATCTCGGAGCGCACCCGCGACAAGATCGCCGCCGCGAGGCGCAAGGGCAAGTGGTCCGGGGGCAAGCCCATCCTGGGCTACGACATCGACCCCCAAGGCCGCCGGCTGGTCGTGAACGAAGACGAGGCCGCCCGCGTACGGGCGATCTTCGAGCTCTACCTCGAGCACGAGTCCCTCATCCCGACGGTCCGGGAGCTGAACGCTCGGGCCTGGACCAACAAGCGGTGGGTCACGAAGAAGGGCCATGCGGCCGGCGGATAGGCATTATGGGGGTATGGCGTCCGCAAGGCCAACTGAGGCGCGGTGCCCCCGCGGGTACCACCTGAAGAACTGGCGTTCTCCGCTGGGTGAGGGCAGGGTTCCGGTGAGTGAAATCGGCTCACAACCCTCAACCCCAACGGAGGACGCCTATGGACAGGTATATCGGGCTGGATGCCCACGCGTCAAGCTGCACGGTCGCGGTGGTCGGACCGAGCGGCAAGCGGCTGCACTCGCAGGTGCTCGAGACGAACGCCAGGCTTCTGGTGAGCTTCCTCAAGACGATTCCCACGCCACGGCACCTATGCCTGGAAGAGGGTACCCATGCCGGCTGGCTCTACGAAGTGCTGGCGCCCCACGTCCAGGAGATCGTGGTGGCGGGCGTCGGGGGCCAGCGGAGCCGCGGGGCGAAGGACGACCAGCGGGATGCCTTCAGCCTGGCCGAGAGTTTGCGCATCGGAGCGATCGAGACGCGGGTCTACAAGGGGCTCGGGGAGTTCGGACAGCTGCGGGAGCTGAGCCGGGCGTACGGGATGGTGGTCAGCGATGGGGTGCGGGTGCAGAACCGACTCAAAAGCCTCTATCGCTCGCGCGGGATTCCGACGGGCGGCAAGGAGGTCTATGCACCCGCGGCACGGGCGGAGTGGCTGCAGAGGCTTCCAGTCACTGTGCGTCCCTTGGCCACCATTCTATACGAGGAGCTCGACGGCCTGCGGGAGTTGCAGAAGCGGGCAATCAAGGAGCTGCTGAGCGAAGCGCGGATGCATCGGATCTTCCACGTGCTGAAGACTTGCCCTGGGCTGGGCACGGTCCGCACATCGGAACTGCTCCCGGTCGTGGTGACTCCCTACCGCTTTGCGAGCAAGCGTGCCTTCTGGGCCTACGCCGGCATGGCGATTGTCATGCGCAGTTCGGCGGACTGGGCGCGAGCCACGGATGGGAGCTGGGTGCGCGTGCCAGTGCAACAGACCCGCGGGCTGAATCGCAACTACAATCGGACACTCAAGCGGATCTTCAAGGGTGCGGCGACCACGGTGATCCAGCGCGCCCGGGAGGAAGAGCCCCTGTATCGGCACTACCAGCAGTTGCTCGACGGGGGCACGAAGCCGAACCTTGCGCGGCTGACGATCGCGCGGCAGATCGCATCGATCGTCTTGTCGATGTGGCGATCCGAGGAGGTGTACAGCCCACCGAAGTTGACGAAGTTGGCATAGAGTGTTTCCGGGTTGGAAGAGCCCAGCGTGAAGACATTCGTTCTCTCTGGCGCCTGACCCGGAGACGAGATGGTTTCGGGGGTGAGCATCCATTGAAACTTTGGTCCCGGACAAATGGTCCGGAGTCCCCACGGATAGGCTATGCCCCCCCGGAGAGCCGAACAAAGCGATGGGCGCAAGAGTCCCCAATAGAAGGATGGTTCCCACCCGGCTGTGGAGAACCGTGCGGCTGCGATGTCATCCGGGATGCCGAGAGAGAACGGATCATCAGCCACGGTGGACCAGGGCGCGCCGGGAGCAGCCTCCCGCTCATGCGCGCGCGGTCATGCTGGCCAAGCGTGAACCTGCCCGGTAGTTCGGCGGAGGCGGACGCCGGATGCAAGACGGAACGCATCCGGTGCCAGGGACGAAGCTGTCTTGACATCCTCCCCCATAGAAGAAGGAAGCTGTAACTGCGAAATGCCCCCCGCAGCGCAGGACCGGTGTGAGGAAGCG
>CAZDKK010000140.1:0-6389 GCA_964506245.1 uncultured bacterium
CTCCGGCACCCCGCGGCGCCGCAGCTCGCGCAGCACCGCGGCGCCGCTGGCCGGCCTCAGGCGGCGCCGGTCGCGCAGGAACATCTCCGCGAAGCGGCGGTCGTCGACCCAGCCGGCCGCCTCGGCCTTGCCCACCTCCTCGGCCACCGCGGCCGCGTCATGGCCGCGGCGCTCAAGGTACGCGACCAGGTCCCGGCGTGTCCGCTCGCGGGCCTCGAGATAGCGCAGCAGGTCGGCCCGCAGCTGGGCGCGCGGGTCGTCCATCAGCGCCCCTTGCCCGCCCGCGCCGGCGAGGCCACCTTGCCCGCGCCGCCGCTCTTGCCGTCGGGTGCCGCCTCCTCGGCTGGCGCGCCGCTGCGCCGTTCGGCCTTGGCCGCGGCCTTCCCGCCGTCGCCCGCCGTCTGGGTGGTGGGCCCGGGCACCAAGCCGAGCTTGGCGCGCACCTCGCGCTCGATCTTGTCCATCAGGGGCGGGTTCTCCTGTAGCGTGCGCCGGGCGTTCTCGCGTCCCTGCCCGAGCCGCTCCTCGCCGTAGGACAGCCACGTGCCCGAACGCACGACGATGCCGTGGTCGAGACCCAGGTCGATCATCTCGCCGGTCCGCGAGATGCCCTCGTCGAACATGATGTCGAATTCGGCGGAGCGGAAGGGCGGCGCCATCTTGTTCTTGACCACGCGCACCTTGGTGCGGTTCCCGACCACCGTCTCGCGCTCCTTGATCGAGGCGATCTTGCGGATGTCGAGCCGCACCGAGGCGTAGAACTTCAGCGCGTTGCCCCCGCTGGTCGTCTCCGGATTGCCGAACATGACGCCGATCTTCATCCGGATCTGGTTGATGAAGGCGACCGTGCAGCGCGACTTGCTGATCGAGCCCGTGAGCTTGCGCAGCGCCTGCGACATCAGCCGCGCCTGCAGCCCCACGTGCGCGTCGCCCATTTCCCCCTCGATCTCCGCGCGGGGAACGAGCGCGGCCACCGAGTCGATGACGACCAGGTCCACCGCCCCACTGCGCACGAGCTGATCGGCGATCTCGAGCGCCTCCTCCCCGGTGCCGGGCTGCGAGACGTGCAGGTTCTCGATGTCCACCCCGATCAGCTTGGCGTAGGAGGGCTGCAGCGCGTGCTCGGCGTCGATGAAGACGCAGGTGCCGCCCCGCTTCTGGCACTGCGCGATCATGCTCAGCGTGAGCGTCGTCTTGCCGGAGGATTCCGGCCCGTAGATCTCGACGATGCGCCCGCGCGGGATGCCGCCCACCCCCAGCGCCTGGTCGAGGGCCAGCGAGCCGGTGGGGATGGCGTCCGCCTGGATCTCCGCGGTCTGGGCGCCCAGCTTGAGGATGGCCCCCTTGCCGAACTGCTTCTCGATCTGGGCGACGGCCAGCTCCAGCGCCTTGGCCTTGCCCTCGCGATCCTTGGCCATGTCCACCATGGTGAGACTCCTTGCCCCGGCGGCCCCGCCCTACAGCGGGTCCTGCATTCGGGCTGTGGCGGTTTCGAGCGGCGTGTAGACAGGACCTTGGGGTGTCAGTGTGCTCTTCATGAGCACAATGGTCGCGATGCTAAATGCGGTCGCGGGAATTGTCAAACGCTCGCTCACCCGTTCGAGGGACACGCGCCGCCCCTGGCGCACGCGGCCCAGCGTTGCGTGGCTCCTGAACGGCTTGTCTGCTCGGCCGAAGCTCGCTTGCCGGAGGCGGCGGTCGACCTCGGCGGCCAGGCGATCGACGATCCCGTCCGGATCGCGCAACCCGAGCCAGATGACCTGCACCCGCGCGGGCGACGGGAACGCCCCCAGCCGCTCCCAGGCAACCGGCAGCGGGGCGAACCCTCCATCCAGCTCGTGCACGATCGTTTGGGCCCGGGCGAGGTCGCGCTCGCCCAGATCGCCGAAGAAGCGCAGGGTCAGATGCAGGTTGCTGGGGTCCACCCAGCGGACATCGCGGTCGCCCAGCTCGGCACGCAGGGACTCGGCCACGAGCATCGCCCCGGCCAGCCCTTCCTCGGGCAGGGTGAGCGCCAGAAACGTGCGTGTGCCCTCTGCCATCGCTCCCTCCCGCCTGTCCTCCAGCTCGGCCGCGTGCGCTTGCCCGCGGCATCAGTCCCAGAGCAGATCCAGCCGTTCGATCGTGTACAGCCTTAGCATGTTGAGGGCCACGGTGACGCAGCGCTGCTGGATCATGGCCCGATTCCCGCCCATTTGATAGCGCAGGCTGCGCACGAACCGGGCCTCGCTCATGCCGAAGTAGACGAGCCCCACCGGCTTCTCCGCCGTGCCCCCCTCAGGCCCGGCGATGCCGGTCGCCGCGATGGCCAGGTCTGCACCCAGGGCCGTGCGCGCGCCGTGGGCCATGGCCTCGGCCGTGCGGGCGCTCACGGCCCCGTACTCGTGCAGTGTCGTCTCCGCGACACCCAGCAGGTCGCGCTTGACGTCGTTGGCGTAGGCGACCACCGATCCCAGGAAGACCGCCGAGCTGCCCGGCACGCCGGTGATCGCCGCGCCGATCTGCCCTCCGGTGAGCGACTCGGCCACCGCGATCCGCAGGGCGCGCTGGCTCAGGAGCGAGACCACGGCCTTTTCGAGCGTGGCGTCGCCGCGCGCGTACAGAGCGGGCCCGAGCCGCTCGGTCAGCCGCTGCACGGTCGCCTTCAGCTCGCGCTCCTCCCGGTCCGCCTCGCGGACCCAGAGGCGCAGGTCGACGCGCCCGGCCCCCGGCAGGTAGGCGCACTGCACCCCCTCCCCGAGCAAGGGCCGCACCCACTCGGCCAGCGTCGTCTCGGAGACACCCACCGTCCGCAGGGTCTCGCTGCGCTGCCGGCCGACAACGCCCTCGCGCCGCAGCAGCGGGACGACCTCGTCGACCAGCATCTGCTCCATCTCGCCCGGCACGCCCGGCATCGCCACCAACACGCTCTCGTCGGTGCGCAGCAGCAGCCCCGGGGCGATGCCCACCCGGTTCTCGATCGGCTGCGCCCCGGCCGGAACGAGCGCCATCGCCTCGCTGGCCGGGTTCATGGCCACACCCCGCAGCGCGTACTTCTTGCGCAGCGTCTCGAGCAGCGCCTCGCGGAAGATCAGCTTGCGGCCGAGGGCGGTCGCCAGGACGCGCCGGGTGACGTCGTCGGGCGTGGCGCCGAGACCGCCGGTGATGAAGACGAGCGGTGAGCGCGCCAGGGCCGCCTGGAGGACCTCGCCCAGCGCTTCGCGCTCGTCCGGAACGACGGTGTGGCGGGCCAGGGCGATGCCCTCGCGCGCGCAGACGGTGGCGATGGTGACGAAGTTGGTGTCACGCGTGTGACCCGCGAGGATTTCACTGCCGACGGCGATCGCTTCCGCGTGCATGCCCGCCTCCCGCGCGGCCGCCGGGCGACCCGCGGCCTCTGGTTCCGATATCAGAGCGAGGGTAGCAGAAGCCCGGCCGCCAGGAGAAGCAGGAGCGCGTAGAGGCCCGCCACCAGGTCATCTGCCATCACGCCGGCCCCGTGCGGCAGGGTCTCGAGCTGATACGCGGGCGGCGGCTTCAAGATGTCCAGCGCGCGGAAGAGGAGGAACGCCCCCACGGCATGGGCCACATCCCACTCGACGAGCAGCGCCGCGGCGAGCATGCCGGCAACCTCGTCGATCACGATGCAGCGAGCGTCCTCGACGCCGTAGCGCGCCTCCGTGCGCGCCGCCGCCCAGGTGCCCGCGACCGTCACCAGCAGGAGCACCGCGATGCGGGCGAGCAGCGGGGGCGTCCCGATCAGCACCATCAGGAGCGCCACCACCGCCGAGGCGACCGTGGCCGGGGCGAAGGGGAAGAACCCGATTCCGCCGAAGGTGGCGATCACCGTGGCCGGATGCGGATCGAAACCGCCGATCGGCCGTTCCACGCGACGGCGGATCTTCGCGCGCCGCCCGCGCGCAGCTTCGGTTGCCATCGCCCTCCCTAGCCGTGCACCGGCTGCGCCCGGGGCGCGCGCATGGGCGCCCGCGCGCGCGCCAGCTCGGCGACGACGCGGCTCAGGATCTCGCGCAGCGTCTCCAGCACGCCTTCCCCGCGGATGGCCGTGGCCGGGAAGGCGGGCCAGCCGCCGCCGTTGAGCAGCCGGTCGAGTTGCTTCGCGTCCACGGCGTTGGACAGGTCACGCTTGTTGTACTGCAGGACCAGCGGGATCGACTCGAGCGGGCGCGCCGAGAGCGCGAGGTTGCGCCGCAGGTTCTCGATGCTGACCCGGTTCCAGAAGAACTGCTCCGGGTGCGAGTCGGCCACGAAGACGATGCCGTCGACGCCCTCGAGGATGATCTTGCGGCTGGCGTTGTAGCGGGGCTGCCCCGGCACCGTGTAGAGATGGAGCCGCGTGCGGTAGCCGAGGATGGTGCCCAGATCCAGGGGCAGGAGATCGAAGTAGAGCGTGCGGTCCCCTTCGGTCGACAGACGCGTCATCTGCGCGCCGCCGCGTCCGGCCAAACGAGCGAAGAGCCACTCCAGGTTGGTCGTCTTGCCGCCGAATCCCGGGCCGTAGTAGACGATCTTGCAGTGGATCTCGCCGGCAGCGGTGTTGACGAAGGCCATCGTCCGTTTCCGGGTCGGGCGTCCTAGGCCGGGGCGTCGAAGAGCTGGTCGAGGCGGCCGACCGCCTCGTCCCGGAACCCCTCGGCGAGGCGGACCTGGTCCACGGCGGCGTCCTCGTACCCCTGTCGGATCGACTCCCCCAGCGACGGCAGCGCGCGGCGCACCGCATAGCGCACCAGGCCGAGGGTTGTATCGCGGTCAAACACCACGGCCAGCAGCGTGCCCTCGGTGACCTGGGTCAGATAGAGCGACGTCTCCTCGCCCTGATGGTAGACCGTGTGGAATGAATCCTCGCCCAGCAAACGGGCCAGTTCACGCGTGGCGCAGAAGTCCGCCGCCATCAGCGATACGAAGGTCGTCAAGTCGAACTGCGGTGCGTCCCCGACGAGCGTGAGCAATCGCCCAGCCGAGTCCATCAACAGCACGGCTCGGCCCGCGCTCTCCACCCGCAGGTGCTCCAGCTGCGCCTGCAGATGGATCAGATTCCCGCCAAACCCCTCCCATCGGATCTGCACCATGGTTGGTTCTCCTCTGATGCAGTCGTTCCGATGGGGCGCCGTCTCGTGCTGCTGCGCGCTGTGTGCTCTGCGGAGCAGGCGCCACTCATCGGGAGTTGTGCGAGAGTTCAGGCATGCGCCGTTGCTCGGATCTTGGGTCCCCGTCCCCAGCCCGGGTGCCCCAGCGAAGATGCCGGCGCAACCCCCTCCCCCCACCGCCCTTTGTTCTGGTCGGTGGCCCGGTGAAGTCCATGATGATGCGCGCTGTACGCCTGTCAAGTGTAAACGCGAGGGGAGGCGGCCGGCGCGCCCCCTATTCGAGCTCTTTGCGCCCCTCGAGCGCCCGGGTCAACGTGACCTGATCGGCCAGCTCCAGCTCCGAGCCCACGGGCACGCCCCGTGCGATGCGCGTCACGCGCACCGGAAGCCCGACCAGCAGCTCGCGGATGGCGTGGGCGGTCGCCTCCCCCGCCGAGGTGGGGTTGGTGGCGACGATCACCTCCTGAACGGCGCCGCGGCGCACGCGCTCGACGAGCTCGGGCAGGCGGATCTGCTCCGGTCCCACGCCATCGGCCGGCGAGAGCACGCCGCGCAGCACGTGATAGCGGCCGTTGTAGCGCCCGGTGCGCTCGAGCACGACCACGTCGCTGGGCTCCTCGACGACGCAGAGCAGGCTGTCATCGCGCCGCTCGTCCGCGCACAGGCGGCAGGGTTGCGATTCGGCGATGTTGCCGCAGACCGAGCAGACCTCGACCCCGGTGCGCACCTGCTCGATGGCCCGCGCCAGCCGCACGGCCTCCTCAGCCGGCACGCGCAGGAGGTGGAAAGCGAGGCGCTGGGCGGTCTTTGTCCCGATGCCCGGCAGGCGGGACATTTCCCGGACCAGGTCCTCCAGATGGCGGGAACTGTACTGCATCGGTGATCCCTCGCCCGACCCGGCCGCGGCCGCCGCGTGGAGGGGCGTGCTCGATCACAGCCCCGGGATCGACAGCCCGCCGGTCACCTTGGCCATTTCCGTGCGGATCAGTTCCTCCACGCGCGACTGGGCATCATGGATCGCGGCGCGGATCAGGTCCTCCAGCATCTCGACATCTTGCGGATCCACGACGGTCGGGTCGATCTTGAGCGAGACGATCTCATTGCGGCCGTTGACCTCGACCTTGACCATGCCGCCCCCGGCCGATCCTTCCACGGTCCTGGCCGCCAGCTCCTCTTGGGCCTTCGCCATGCGCGATTGGGCGTCCTGGAGCTGCTTGAGCATCCGGCCCATGTCCTTCATCATGCCCTTTCCTCCCCCGGTCCTCTACGTAGCCGGCCCCACGATGTCGCCGTCCATCAGAT
>CAZDKK010000141.1:0-6214 GCA_964506245.1 uncultured bacterium
CTGCGTCCCGGCGCGCGGCGGTTGGAACTGCTGCCGCACGGCGCCGACACGGAGCTGTTCTGCCCCGGCGCGCACCGCGGCACGCGCTTCGAGCGGCGCACCGCACCGGCGGCCGTCCGGGCGGTCTATCACGGCACCCTGAACCACCTGATCGACCTCGACCTCCTCGCCGCCCTGCTGCGGGCGGGCATCGAGCTCGAGCTGGCGGGGCAGTGCGCGTGGGGCCGGCGTGCGATCGCCCGCCTGCGCGCGGCGGGCGGCGTGCACCTGCACGGCCTTCTGCCGCAGGACGAGGCCGCGGCCCTGGTGGCCTCCGCCGACGTCGGCATCCTCCCCTATCGCCCCTTGCCCGGCGTCGAGTGCGCTGAGCCGCTCAAGCGGCTCGAGTTCTTCGCCGCGGGGCTGCCGGTGGTGGCCACAGACTTCAGCGCGCCGCACCCGCCGGCCGAGGGCCTGATCGTTGCGCGCACGCGGGAGGAGTTCGTCGCCGCGGTGCGGGCCAACCGGGGGCTGCCACCGGACGCGCGCGCGCAGCTGCGGGCGCGGGCGCAGCGCCAGACCTGGCAGGATCAGGTGGCGCGCCTCGAGGGTTGGCTGTCCGAGCTGGAACGGGCGCGGCCGGCGGACGAGCGCGTGACCCCGCGGCCGGCAGACGAGCGCCGGCCCCGCGGCCGCCAGAGGTAGCGCTGGAGATCGATCCGGCCGCGCGCGTCGACCTCCACGCCCTCGCGCAGGAGGCGCGCGCGCTGCTCTTCGAAGCCCGCCCCCGCGGCCAGGGCGATGCAGCCGCGACCGTTGATCACACGATGCCACGGCAGGCGGTCGCGGGCCGAGCTCGAGTGCAGAACCCAGACGACCTGGCGAGCGGCGCGATGGTTGCCGGCCTGCAGCGCGATCAGGCCGTAGGTCGCCACGCGCCCGCGCGGGATCGCGCGGATCGCCGCCTTGACGCGGTCGGTGAACGACATCTCGTCGGGCACGCTCTCGCCCCCCTCGCGTGCTCGGCGCTACTCGAGCCGCCGGAGCTGACCCAGCCTGAACTTCGGCATCGCGATCTCGCGCCGCTCCCCCTTCAGCCCGGCCAGGTCCCACAGGAAACCGAGGACCCCTCCCCCCAGCGGACCGCCGCCCGGCGCGCTCGCCGAGTCCGGCGCCTCGGCCCCGCGCAACCATTCCTCAGCCGATTTCACGTCCTCCAGGGTCAGGTTGCGGTACTCGACCGCCACGGCGAAGTAGTAGCGCGCCTTCGCATCGAGCTCGGCCGCCGCCCGCAGGGTCGCCGACAGCCGGTCCTCCAGCTCCAGCAGGACGTCGTCCAGCCGGGAGAACTCGACCTCGGCCGCCCGGCCGTTGAAGTCCTGAATCGCGCACAGGTAGCGGCCGTCCCACTTCTCGTGCGTGATCCGGAAGCGCGCCTCCCGGGAGATCACCTGGGTGTCGAACCAGACGGGATCGTAGCGCATCAGGCTCAGCTCCAGGACGAACGAGAGCGGGTAGCCTTCGTGCAGCCGCTCGCGGTACGCGTCGATGAGCAGCGGCTCGCAGTCGACCGCCACCGCCAGGCTGTCGTGGTGCAGAAACGCCGCGACCTGGGGCACTTGGGCCCCAGGCGCGACGGCGACGAACAACGCCGCACAGAGCGCGGCCCCGGCGGGGGCCGGCAACAGCCTCATCGTCAGAACGTCCTCGCCAGCATGGCCCACACGTGGACCGGCTCGTCCGCATCGTTGAGCGACTTGGCCACCTCGACCTGGAGGTCCTCGTCGAGAATCAGGCGCAGCCCGACCGCCGAGACGAACTCGCCGCCGTCGAACAGGTCCTCGTCCCGCGCGATCGTGCGGCCCGCGTCCAGGAAGAGGGCCGTGCGGGTTTCCAGCAGCCCGGTCTCCACCACGTACTCGAGATTGCCCAGGAGCATCTCCTCGCCGCGCAGGCTCTTGTGATCGATGCCGCGCACCGTGCGCAATCCGCCCAGGTAGAAGGCCCGCATCAACGGCAGGTCACCCCGCGACGTGCCGTACTTCACGCGGGCGTTGACCGAGATCCGGCCGCCCAGCGGCTGGAAGCGGCGCACCTCCGCGGTGAAACGCTCGAAGTCCAGATCGCCGCGGAAGTCATCGCCCGCCTTGCGGTACTCGAGGCGCCCCCACCAGCCCTCCCACGGATCGATCGGATCGTCGCGCGTGTCGATCGCGTACCAGGCGCAGAACTCGCCCAGCGACCCCTCGAACTCCCCGCGGCGCGCAGCGCGCTCCGCTGCCGGCACCGAGGAGAAGTTCTCCCGAAACTCCTTGTCGCCCCCGAAGAGCGACCAGAGGCGGGGATGCCGATTCATCCAGTCGAGCTGCATGTAGGCGTAGGACGCACCCACCTCGCCCGCCCCGGCCGGGTAGAACGTGACGTACCCGCGCCCACCTTCCTCCTCATAGTAATCGCGCATGTCCTCGGTCACCAGCAGGGCCGCCACGGAGGTCTCATCCTCGGGAGACAGCCAGTCGTCGTCCGTGGCCGTCCGGCGCAGGAAGCTCCCGCCCAGCGCGACCGCCCACCGGTCGCCGATCCGCTGGCGCGCGCCGATCGAGTAGCGCCAGCGCTCGGCCTCGAAGGCGTAGCCGCCCGCGGCGTGCAGTGTGGGCAGGACCGAGTCCGCGTCCGCGGCCCGGATCGCGGTATTCAGATGGAGGCCGTCCACGCGGTTGTAGTGGCCGGTGCCCTGCAGCGAGCCCTCCACCCAGTGATCGCTGTCGAAACCGACGCGATGCTGCCGGCTGATCCCGCGCCCGCGGGGTGTCAGGATCTCGCCGCGCACGCGGCCGTCGCCGTGCACGCTGACCCGGCCGCCGATGGCCGCGACGTCGCCCCCGACCAGGCCGCGCCCGGTCACCGAGACGTCCCCGAACACCACGACGACATCGTGGTTGACCTCGCCGCTCACGCGGATGTCGCCGCCGAAGCAGATGGCATCGCCGCGCACGAAGTCGTCCTCCTCGATGTGCAGCGTCTCGCCCGCCGCGATGCGGCCGCGGCGCGTGCTCGGGCCGTCCGGGGCGCGGCCGCGGAGCACCACGTGCACGGCCGACTTGCTCTTGTCCAGCTCCTCGACCACCAGACGGTCGGTGGAAAACGTCCGACCTGCAACGACGATCCCCTCCGACGTGATCCACAGGCCGCTGCCGATCTGGAGCTCGCCGGGCAGGTGCCGCGCATCGCCCGGGTCGCACGAGGTGGTGTAGTCGACACCGGCGGCCTCGAAGCGGAAGGTCGTCCAGTCCTCTTCGGCCCGGATGTCGAGCGTGTAGGTCTCGTCCGCCGGCGCCACCGCTTCTTGCGCCCGCGCGGACTCGGGCTCCGCCGCCGCCGCCGGGGCCGGTGGCGGCGCCTCGTCCTCGCCTCCCGCCCAGGGCGCGGCCGCCCCGGCCGCGGGAGCCCAGGTGAGGATGAACAGGCAGAGGGTCCCGAACCATCCGGCGCGCTCAGCAGCTCTGGTCATGACATCGCCCTCCCCGGGGGGTTGTGTTCCATGCTGGCGCTGAAGGCCGGGGCACGATCCGTTCCATGGCGGCCACGCCACCTCGATCTTCCACTGCCTCTTCGGATTACGCGCGTGGAGCAAGCGCCGGCGCGGCCGCAAATGTTGTCGGATCCACAGCGTGGGCCGCGGCGGCGGTTGTCAGGCTGACAGCAGCCCGAGCCGCTTGAGCTTGCGGTAGAGGTTTCCACGATCCATGCCGAGCCGCGCCGCCAGGCGCGTCACGTTGCCGCCGCTCGCCTCGAGCTCCGTGCGCAGGAAGGCGATCTCGAACCGCTGCACGGCCGAGGTGAGCGCGTTGCGGGCCTCGCCCCCCGGCGCCCCGGGCTCCTCCGCGCCGCCGTTGCCCGGGCCCATGCCCGCGGCGGGCGCGCCGGTCGGATCGAGGCAGGCCAGGGCCGCCGCGCGGTTGATCTCCTCCGTCGCGGTCGTGTAGCAGAGACGCTCGACGACGTTCCGCAGCTCACGCACGTTGCCGGGCCAGTCGTGGCGGATCAGCGGATCGAGCGCATCGGGGGCAAACCGGCGATGCGCGGACGGGTCCCGCGCCGCGAGCCGTTCGAGAAAGCGTTCCACGAGCAGCGGGATGTCCTCGCGGTGGTCGCGCAGCGGCGGCAGCACGATCGGCACCGTGTTGATGCGGTAGAGCAGATCGTGGCGGAAGCTCCCCTCGCGCGCCAGCGCGTCGAGATCGCGGTGGGTCGAGCTGATCAGGCGCACGTCGACCGCGACGGGCTGCCCCCCGCCCACGGTCTCGATCTCGCCGCTCTCCAGCGCCCGCAGCAGCTTGGGCTGGGAAACCAGCGGCAGGTCGCCGATCTCGTCGAGCAGCAGCGTGCCGCCGTCGGCCAGCGCGAAGCGGCCGCGTCGCGCGGCGACCGCGCCGGTGAAGGCCCCTCGCTCGTGGCCGAAGAGCTCGCTCTCGATCAGCTCCGCGGGCAGCGCCGAGCAGTTCACCTTGACAAAGGGCCGCTCCGAGCGGCGGCTGAGGTAGTGGATCTGGCCCGCGACCAGCTCCTTGCCCGTGCCGCTCTCGCCGGTGATCAGGATGCGCGCGGCGGTCGGGGCCACCCGGGCGATCTCCTCGCGCAGGTGGCGGATGGCCGGGGACTCGCCGGCGATCTCGTACTCGGCCAAGCGCCCGGCGATGAGCCGGCGGTTGGCCTCGCGCAGGCGCACGACCTTGAGGGCCTGGCCAACGCTGGCCAGCAGGCGCTGGGGGTCGCAGGGCTTCTCGACGAAGTCGGCCGCGCCCAGCTTCACCGAATCGGCCGCCTCCTGGAGCGTCGCCGCGCCCGAGATGATGATCACCTCGGGGGGGTCCTCGGCCGACATCAGCTCGCGCAGGAGATCGATGCCGCTGCCGTCCGGGAGCTGGATGTCGAGCAGCACGACCGAGGGGCGGTGCGCAGCGATGGCGGCCCGCGCCGCGCCCAGCGTGCCGCAGGCCTCCGCCGCGTGACGCTCGCGCGCGAGCAGGTGCAGCAGCTCCGCCCGGAACAACTCGTCGTCGTCGACGAGCAGGATGCCAGCCGAACCCGCGTCGGTCATTTCCGCGTCTCCTCGCCGGGCGCCGGCGTGCCGTGCAGGGGCAACGCCAGCATGAACGTGGTGCGCCCCGGGGCGGTTGCGAAATCCACCCGTCCCCCGCAGGACTCGATGATCTTCCTGACGATCGCCAGCCCCAGTCCGGTGCCACCGGGCCGCGTCGTCACGTAGGGTTCAAAGATCCGCGCGCCCAGGGCCGGATCGATGCCGGGCCCGGAGTCGCTCACGGTCACGACCCCCTCCTCCCCCTGCCGCCGCGTGGCGACGTCCACGGTGCCGCCCGCGCCCGCGGCTTCGCAGCCGTTCTTGATCAGGTTGACGAGCGCCTCGCGCAGCATGTCCCAATCGGCCAGGACGCTCGGCGGCGCTTCGGCCAGCGTGAGGGTCACGTGGACCCCTTCGCACGGCGGCGCGGCGAGCTGGACGGCCTGGCGCGCGACGGCATTGAGGTCGACCGGGGCATCGGGCACGCGCACGGGGCGGCCGTAGAGCGAGAAGTCGCGCGCCGTCTTCTCCAGCCGCTCCAGCTCGGCCTGGATCGTCCCCAGCGGCGAGGCCCGTTCGTGGTCCGCCTCATCGACCGTGAGCGACAGCCGCGTCATCGCCAGTTTGACCGGCGCGAGGATGTTCTTGATGCCGTGCGCGATGACCCGCGCGGTCTGTTGCCAGGCGGCCGCCTTCTCGGCCGCGATGAGCTGCCGGGTCGTCTCGTCCAGGCGCACGGACATGCGATTGAACCCGTCCACCAGCGCGCCGATCTCGTCGCGGCGGGCGTACTCGAGCCGGACATCCCAATGGCCGGGGCCGACGGTCTCGACCAGATCCCCGAGCCGGGCGAGCGGGCGCGTTAGGCCGCGCGCCGTGATGCGGGCGACCGCCAGGATGATGAGCAGGTAGGCCAGGCTGGCCGCCAGCCACAGCAGGCGCAGGAAGCGCCGGTGGACCGACGCGAAGAGCTTCAGCTGGCCGAAGCGCTGGAGCGCGCCGGTCAGCTCGGTGATCTGCGCGCGCTGCTCCGCGGGCAGCAGATAGCCCCCCACCACCAGGCCTTCACCGCGATGGTGGAGCCCGTAGACGGCGAGGCGCTCGCGCAGCACGGCTGTGCCCGCCGTGTCGCGCGGGGCCGCCCGGCGGGCC
>CAZDKK010000142.1:0-6201 GCA_964506245.1 uncultured bacterium
CGGTCGATCTCTTCGGCGGGTCGGGCACCGCCGCGGTGGCGGCGGTCGCCCTGGGCCGGCGCGCGATCGCGGGCGACATCGCTCCCGCAGCACTCGGCCTCACCCGCCAGCGCCTGCAGCACCTCGATGTCGGTGCCCATCCGCTGCCCCTTCCGTGAGGCGGAAGCCCCGGTGCTCATCCACGCGGCCGCTCCCGCCGATATCAACTGGGAAGGCGCCGCGGGCCCGCGCGTCCGGGCCCGCGCCGGTGTGATCCCCCTGGCGGAGGCCGACCCATGGTGCACAGTCCCTCGACCGGTGCGTGGCACCGCCCAGGGATCGTCGCCCTCGTGGCGCTGGCCGCGGCCGCCGGACTCGCGGCCGCGCGCGTGGGCGCAGAGCCGCGGGGTCTCGGCTTCCGGCCGCTGTCCCCCTCGGAGCTGACGGGGCGCTACCAGGCTCCCCTTGCGCAGGGCGACCTGCCGGTGTCGCTCGACTGGCGCGACGCGGGGATCATCACGCCGGCCAAGGACCAGGGCAGCTGCGGCGGCTGCTGGGCCTTCGCCGCCGTCGGCCTGGTGGAGGCCATGGCCATCCGCGCCGGTGCCGATCCCAGCCTCGACCTGTCCGAGCAGCACGTGATCTCGTGCGATCACGACTCGTGGTGGGTGGGTTCGACCTGGGTCTCCAACGACGGTTGCTGCGATGGGACGATCGCGGTCTTCGAGTACCTCATCATGAACAACCTGGTCGCGGAAGCGGACTACCCCTATGCCGAGGGCGACAGCGCCGGGACGCGCTTGTGCGACGGGAGCCTCCAGCAGATCGACGTCATCCCGTGTCCGCGGGAAGATCCGCCGGCCGACACCGGATGGCACGTGACCGACTGGAACGTGGTCACCACGCAGGCCATCGCCACCGTGGGCGAGATGAAGGCGGCGCTCCAGGACGGGCCGCTGTGGGTCGGCTTCTACAGCTACGGGGATTTCCGCTCCTACTGGGACGGGACCGCGCAAACGGCCTATCAGCACACGGGTGGCAGCCTCGAGGACGGCCACGCCGTGTTGCTGATCGGCTACGACGACGCCGGGTCTTTCTGGATCTGCAAGAATAGCTGGGGCGCCAGCGGCGGCCCCTGGGGCGATGGCACGTTTCGCATGGCCTATGACAACCGGTGTCAATTCGGCATGAATGCCACCGCCGCCCGGGTCGCCGGCGGCAGCCTGCCGCCCGAGGTGCGCGACTCGTCCTGGGGGCGGATCCGCCTCGCCTTCCGATAGGGCGGCCCCTAGATCTCGACCCGCTCCGCGCAGGCGCGCAGCTCGTCGAGCGCTGACTGGACCCGGCGGCAGGCCGTCGGCACACTGACGCCGAGATCCTGCGCCAGTTCGCTCAGCTGGCAACCCTCGAGGAAGCGCCGCCGCAGGACGGAGGCCGACTCAGGCGCCGTCCGCTCGAACAGCCCCAGCGAGATCCGGATGCTGTCCGAGGCGCGATCAGCCGCCTCCGGCCGCCCGCCCGCCGGGCGTTCCTCGAGTATCCGTCGCAACCGCTTGCGCCGCCGGTGGTGGGACACCTGCTTGTGGCGCAAGATGCCCCAAAACCAGGCCAGGAACGCGTCCTCGAGATCCTGCCCCGGACGGATCCGCAGCCGGTCGATGCCCTCGAGGGCCGCGAGGATCGCATCCTGGAACAAGTCCTCCGCGTCCTCACGCCCCACGCCCTGGGCCACTGCCCGGCGCAACCACAGGGCGCGCGCGCGGTCGATCGCGGCCCACGAGACCTGTTCTCCGCTCTGCTCGGCCTGAATGCGGCCGTTCCACCTGATCTTTTCTTCTTGCTGCAACATGCCGAACCTCGCTTTCGGTTGGTGATCCACCGTTCGAGGCCGGCAGGCACTGGGTCTTTCGCTGTTTTCCTGCCTGATCCGTTCAGCTCTTCTATTTCCGAAAAGCCCTGGGCTCTGTCGCCGCGAGCACCGGTGGCCTCGAGGGCCTCGTGAACCGGTTCGCTCCGCCGATCGGGCGGGTCCTGCGCTCATCGCCGCGGAGGAAATCGCTCCCGGGATGCGCGGGACCGCGCGACCGAGCCAGGTCGTCGGATTCAGATGCTGGGCTTCAATCCATCGGGATCGAAGGGTCGGACGCTGCTGGAAGGAGCTACACGCCTGCCGGCATCCTAACCGCAACCTGCGGTCCTACGCCTACAGAGTCGGCGCAGGTGCCAGTCCCTCTCCGAAGTCGATCATCCGTGGCCGTGGTTCTATCCCACGGCTGCGTGATGCCGATTCGGCCCGCCGGGACGGCATAGAGACAGAAGGTCCCGTGCGAACACATGTTCAGGACCGACTTGCCGGTAAACCCTTCTGTCATGCGGATGCCGTACATTGCCGTAGCCTCACTGTGGAAGGCCTGTACCGTGTGCGCGCTTCTTGGATCGCGCGTGTATCGTGTTAATGTTCGCCCAATCAGACGGAAGGTTTCAAGGTTTTTCGCCCTTGGGGGCGTTTTCAGCGCCTTCGGGGGGCATTTCCAGGCGATCAGGGGCTCGTGGGGCGGTGCGGGCCGGCATGGCCGCGCTCACGTCGGGACGGTAACGCACGAAGAAGAGCGGATCTCCCGCCGCGGACGCCGGCAGGCGCCTTCCCGCCGAGCGCGACTGGCGCACCATGATCACGACCGCGCAGATCAGCGCGGCCAGCCCGAGCAACAGCGGGAGCATCGTGATCATGTCGCCCACCTGCGCCGGTCCAGGGGCGCCTCGGCTCCGCCGTGCTCATCCTCCAGCCCCGGTGCGTAGAAGAGGGCCGGTTCGCCGAAGCTGTCATCGAAGATCGCCCCCAGGTCGACCTCGCCCTCCTCGGGCACGTGCAGCGTGCGGGTCGCGGTCTGGATCCGCCATCCCTCCAGCGGCTCGTCATCGAAGGACCGCTCCGCCAGGACGTGTCGTCTCAGACGCCGCAGGAAGGCGGAGGCCCCCTTGCGCGTCTCATGGCACAGAAGAACGGCAGCGCGGCGCTCATCGGGGAAGCAGATCAGATCGCCGTTGCGGGCGCGCTCGTCGAGCAACATGCGGAACTTCGCCCATGCCCGTTCGGAGTGCATGCCCCGGGGATTCGGCTCCGACCAGAAGGCGACCAGACTCACCGGGCTCGAGAAGCGCACGCCGCTCTGCAGACTCAGCCCCATGGCCTGCAGGAACGTCGGGGTGTCGAGGATGTGGCTGTGGGCCTTGCCGAGCAGGATCTCCAGCATGTGCTCCTCGAGACCGGCCTCGATCGTGTGCAGCCGCATCTGTCCGGCCAGGCGCACCTTGAAGACCATCTCGCTCAGATCGAAGGGGTAGAACATGAAATCGGTCGCACCGTTGAGATAGGCCCGCACGCGCTCCGAATGGCGCCGCACGGACCGGGAGATCAAGATGATCGGCATGGCGTAGCGGCCCTGGCGCAGCACCCGCGCCACCGCATACCCCGAGAGGCGCGGCAGGTCCGTCTCGGCCACCACGACGGACGGCCCCCAGGTGACCGCTCGCGAGAGCGCGGCGATGCCGTCGGTGACGACCTCGGCCTCGACCGTGTGGTGCAGGAGCCCCGCCAGCGGCAGGAAGACCTCGCGCTCGCTCGCGGCCAGCAGCACGCGCGGCAGGTGCAGCGCCCCTGTGGCCGGGTGGCCCCCCACCTCGGCCGGCGCCTCCTCGGGGCTGGGAATCAGCCCCGCACCGCGGACGATCCCGTAGCTGACCCGCCGGCCGGCGGGTGTCGATTGCCGCGCGCGCTCGATCTCGAGCTCGAACGACCCGCCCGCGCCGCGGCGCCACAACCGCGACGGGCCCGAGGGCCCGGCCGGCCGCCGGAGCGCGATGGTGGCCCAGCACAGGTCCAGGAGCGCTTCGGCAACCTCGGGATTGCGGCGCAGCATCTCGTCGCCGCACAGGAGCAGCGCGCTCCAGCCGCGGCGCTGCAGGCTGTCAACGAGCGTGGTGACCGACCGGCGCAGCGCATCGCGCCCGGTGCGCCGCGGAATCAACGGGTCGAGCGGGTCGAAGACGATCGCCGACACGGGCGCCTCCGCCCGCAACCCGTCGAGCCGCTCGATCAGGGCCTCCACGCCCGCGCCGGCGAGCTGGCGCGCCGCCGCGTCGACGTACTCGCACAGCACGAGCCGACCCGTGCGGCAGTGCTGGCCGATGGGCAGTCCCAACGTCGTCGCCTGCTCGATCAGGTCAGCGGCCCGGTCCGCGGTCAGGTAGAGCACCGTGCGGCCCGCTTGCAGCCAGGCGTGGGTGGTCTGGATTCCCAAGACCGTCTTGCCGACGCCGGGTTCGCCGTGGAAGTGATAGGCGTGGCGGGGCAGCAGGCCCCCCAGGGCCTTGGTGAGAAGCGGGACCTCGACTGGCTCGGTCATCCATGGCCCCCGTGGGCGCTGCCGCCGCTGTCCGGGCGGCAGCGCGGACGTTCCGCAAGGCTTCTGGACGAATATCGGCGACGCTGCGGGGCTTCTGGAGGCAGCGGCTGCGCCCGGCCATCCCCGATTCAGCCCGCGCTCCCGGACCCGCGGGCTTGCTCGCCATCGCGGGCAGATCCTATCCTGGGGCCATGGAACTCCTTCTGGCCAGCACCTCACCCTACCGGCGCGCCCTGCTCGCCCGGCTTGGCCTGCCCTTCCGAGCGCTCGCCCCGAATTACAGGGAGCAAACCATGGACCAGTTCGCGGACCCGGGGGCCATGGTGACCGCCAATGCGCTGGGCAAGGCGCGCAGCATCGCCCGGCAGCATCCGGGGGCGATCGTCATAGGCAGCGATCAGGTCGCGATCTGCGCGGACCGCGTGCTGGGCAAGCCGGCCTCGGAGCAACGGGCTGTGGCCCAGCTGCTCGAGCTGGCGGGCCGTGAGCACGAGCTGCTGACGGCCGTGGCGGTGATCGGCCCGCGCCCGGCGCGGGCAGCAGACGCGGCGAAGGGCGGGATCCCGGCGCCCGAGCATGCGCACGAAGAGACCGCGCTCGCCGTCAACCGGCTGCGCATGCGCCCGCTCGGTGCGGCCGAGGCGCTGGCCTACGTGCGCCGCGAGCAGCCGCTCGATTGCGCCGGCGCCTACAAGTCGGAGGGGCTCGGCATCGCCCTATTCGAGCACATGCGTGGCGATGACCCCACGGCCGTGGTCGGCCTGCCCTTGATCGCCGTGTGCGATCTGCTGCGCCGATTCGGGCTCGACCCGCTGACCGACCCGTTGGCCGACCCGCGACAGGGCGGATCTTGAGCCGCGGAGGTGGGCATGGCGCGATACGATCCCGCTGAGCTCGCGCGCTACTGGCGCGAGCAGAATGCGCGCCGGCGCGAGCTGCGCGAACGGCTCGACGCCCAACGCCTGCCGTACGGCGTCGCGGTCTGGAATCTCTCGAAGGACTGGAACATCGGAAACCTGATCCGCACGGCCAATGCGTTTCTGTGCGGCGAGATCGTCCTGGTGGGGAGCACGGACTTCGACGAAACCGGCTGCGCGGGCATCCACCGCTTCGAGCGCATGCGTCACTTCGCCGAACCCGAGAGCTTCCTGGACTACGCCCGCGGGGCCGGCTACGAGATCGTCGCGGTCGAGATCGATGCGCACGCCGAGTGGCTGCCCCGCTTTCGCTATCCGGCGCATCCGCTCTTCCTCTTCGGCAGCGAGCTGGAGGGCCTGCCCGCCGAGATCGCGGATCGCGCCGGCCACCGGGTCATGATACCCCAGTACGGTCTCATTCCCTGCCTGAACGTCTCGGTCACGTGCAGCATCGTGCTCTACGACTACGTGACCCGCGTGCACCCTGACCAGCAGCCGGCACCCGTCGAGGGGGCCAAGTTCCGCCTCGATCCCGGCAGCGGCCAGAAGTCCTGACCGCCCGCGGGCCTCCTGCCCAGTGGCGTGCGAGTTGCACGCCGGGTCCAGCCGCGATCGGTCGCCAGGGCTCGCACCTCACTCGAGGCTCGCCCTGTAACCAAATGAGAGCAAGTAAGATACGGCATGTCATCCCGGCCTCTTCGCCCGGGCCGCTCCGGCACTCTTCTTGCGGCCTGTCGCGGGGTTACAGGAGGGGATCGTCGTGCCCGCACGGGAGCCCACAGACGCCGGGTCGGCGGCCGACGCGCAGCGCGTCCGGCCTCATGACGCACTGCTGGGCGCCCTGGGGCCCCAACGTGCGCTGCTCGCGCTGCGGCGGGAGGGCGCCGCGCGCCAGGCCC
>CAZDKK010000143.1:0-6085 GCA_964506245.1 uncultured bacterium
GAAGGTGGGGCGCAACGACCCGTGCCCCTGCGGCAGCGGGAAGAAGTACAAGCAGTGTCACGGGCGCGGCGCCTGACGCGCGCGCCCGACCGGGCCACACGTGCCCCGGGTGCCCGAGGCGCGCCCGCCGTGCGCGCGGGCCGCGGAGAGCCCGGGGTCGGGGTGCACACGGGATGAAGCGCGACAGCGAGAAGCGCGATCCCGCCGCGGACGCGGTGATCGACGGCCCGCTGGGGGAACGCCTCGATCGCTTCCTGCGCGAGCTGGAACACGCCGAGGGTCGCAGCCGCCACACGGTCGATGCCTATCGCCGCGACCTGCTCGCCTTCTGCGGCCACCGGCGCGAGCGCACGGGACGTTCCGCGCGGCGTGAGGATCTGACCGAGGGCAACCTGCGGCAGTGGCTCGGCGCGCTCCATCAGGCCGGCGCGCGGCCGCGCAGCGTGGTGCGCCGCCGGTCCGCGCTGCGCCGCTTCCTGCGCTACCTGGCGCGCGAGGGCGTCCTGGACAGCGATCCCTCCGCGCAGCTGCCGGCGCCCAAGGTCGGGCGTCCGCTGCCGCACAGCGTCGACGCCGAGCGGCTGGCCGAGGTGCTCGACCGGGCATGGGGCGACGATGCGGCCGCGCGGCGCGATCGCGCCATTTGCGAGCTGCTCTACGGGGCTGGCGTGCGCGTCGCGGAGCTGGTGGCCGCCGATCGCGGCGACCTCGAGCTGGCGGCCGGGCGGCTGCGCGTGCGCGGGAAGGGGGCGCGCGAGCGCGTCGCCTGTTTCGGCGAGAAGGCCCGCGCCGCGCTCGAGCGCTACCTGGAGGTGCGCAACGAACTGCACCCTGCCGGCGTGGCACGCGGGGAACAGGCGGGCGGCGCGCGCGGCGAGCCCGGGGGCGCGACCAAGGCGCGCCGAGCAGGGGGCGCGGCGGATCGGCCGGCGCTCTTCCTCAACCAGCGCGGCGGGCGCCTGACGGTCCGCTCGGTGCAGCGCATCGTGGCGGCGCGGCTGGGCGACCCGCTCCTCGGCCACGTGCACCCGCACCTGCTGCGCCACAGCTTCGCGACCCACATGCTCGATCGGGGGGCCGACCTGCGCGCGATCCAGTCGCTGCTGGGCCACCGTTCGCTAGACAGCACGCAGATCTACACCCACGTCTCGGTGGCCCGCCTGCGCGCGGCGGTCGAGCGGTACCACCCGCGGGCATGAGGTGCCCGGCAGGCGCTGCGCCGGTTCGCCTCCGCTGATGCCGATCCCCCGATTTACGCCGCGCCCCCCCGCCTGCTAGAGTCCCCGCGGCAGCTTGAGATTCCCGGGCGTTCGCTGCCGGAGAATCGTGCTGGGCAGCGGGGTGGATTCGATGCGATCAGCGCACATGCGATCAGGACGGCTCGCGGCCGCGGGGCCAGCACGGGCCGGGGGCGTGCGCTGGCACGGCACCACCGTGATCGGCTGCCTGCGCGAGGGGCACGCCGCGATCGCCAGCGACGGCCAGGTGACCGCCGAGGCCGTGATCCTCAAGTCAGGCGCGCGCAAGATCCGCCGGCTCTACAACGGCCGCGTGCTGGCCGGCTTCGCCGGTGGGGCCGCCGATGGGCTCCACCTCTTCGAGCGCTTCGAGGCGCAGCTCGAGGCGCACCGCGGCCAGCTGCAGCGTGCCGCGGTCGAGCTGGCCAAGGAATGGCGCTCCGACCGCGTGCTGCGCCGCCTGGAGGCGCAGCTCGTGGCGCTCGACGGGGAGCATGCCTTCCTGCTCTCGGGGCTGGGCGATGTGCTCGAACCCGACGACGGGATCGTGGCGATCGGCTCGGGCGCGCCCTACGCGCTCGCCGCGTGCCGGGCGCTCGTCCGCTTCGTCCCGGGCATCACCGCGGCCGGCGCCGTCGAGGAGGCGCTCAAGATCGCCGCCGAGATCTGCGTCTACACGAACGATCGGATCCAGATCGAACAGCTCTGACCCGCCGCCGGGGTTCACGCGGGCGGCCGGTCGCCTGGGACCGGCAGAGGCAGACGAGAATCATGAAACCCATCCGCGAACTGACGCCTACCGAGATCGTCCGGGAGCTCGACAAGTACATCGTCGGCCAGACCGCGGCCAAGCGCAGCGTCGCCATCGCTCTGCGCGACCGTTACCGGCGCCGGCAGGTGACCAGCGAGATCCGCGACGAGATCATGCCCAACAACATCATCATGATCGGCCCCACCGGGGTCGGCAAGACCGAGATCGCCCGGCGGCTGGCCCGCCTGGCGCGCGCGCCGTTCCTCAAGGTCGAGGCGTCCAAGTTCACCGAGGTCGGCTACGTCGGGCGCGACGTCGAGTCGATGATCCGCGATCTGACCGAGATCGGCGTCAACATGGTGCGCGAGGAGATGAGCGAGATCGTCCGCTCGAAGGCCGAAAAGAACGTCGAGCGGCGCATCCTGGACATCCTCTTGCCCCCGCAACAGCCCCCGGCTGCCCGGCGCGCCGCCGCGGTGACGATGCCCTCGCTCTTCGCCGACGCCGCGCCCCTCGCGCAGCACGGCGACGGGCCGATGGTCCCGGAGGTGGAGCGCGAAGAGCAGTGGGAGCGCTCGCGCGAGAAGCTGCGCCAGCAGCTGCGCGAAGGCCTCCTGGACGACCGCGAGATCGAGCTGGACCTCGCAACCCGGCAGGCCCTCCCGACGGTCGAGGTCTTCTCCAACGCCGGCATTGAGGAGATGGAGTTCAACCTGCCCGAACCGCTCCAGGCCCTGCTGCCCGGCAAGAAGAAGCGCCGCCGCTTCGCGATCGAAGAGGCTCGGCGAGTGCTCCTCCAGGAAGAGACCAGCCGCCTCATCGACATGGACAAGGTGATCGAGACCGCCCTCGACCGCGTGCAGAACAGCGGGATCGTCTTCGTCGACGAGATCGACAAGGTGGCCGGGCGCGAGGGCGGCTACGGCCCCGACGTTTCGCGCCAGGGTGTGCAACGCGACCTGCTGCCGATCGTCGAGGGTTCGAGCGTCCCGACGCGCTACGGGCTGGTCAAGACGGACCACATCCTGTTCCTGGCGGCGGGGGCCTTCCACACCTGCAAGCCGGCCGATCTGATCCCCGAGCTGCAGGGGCGCTTCCCGATCCGGGTGGAGCTGCACCCGCTGAGCGAGGAGGATTTCGTGCGGATCCTGACCGAGCCGCGCAACTCGCTCATCCGGCAGTACACCGCCCTGCTGTCGACCGAGGGCGTGACGCTGCACTTCAGCGAGGGGGCGGTGCGACGGATCGCCGCGATGGCCACGCGCGTCAACGAGACGACGGAGAACATCGGGGCCCGGCGGCTGCACACGATCCTGACGACGCTGCTCGAGGACGTGCTGTTCGACGTGCCCGAGGCGCCGATCGAGGAGCTGGTGGTTGACGAGCAGATGGTCGAGGACAAGCTGCGCGGCATCCTGGAGGACAAGGACCTGTCGCGCTACATCCTGTAAGGGCATTTCGTCACTCGGTAAGAGGGCTACGTCCTGCAAGGGAGAAGGAGAGACCGCATGGCGAAGATCGATTTCCTGTCGTTGCTCGACTTCGAACGCGCCGAGCTGGACGAGATGCTGGAGAAGGCCGCGCGCCTGAAGGCCGACCGGCGAGCCGGGCGGTCCGGCGAACCCCTGCGCGGCCAGGTGCTGGGTGTCATCTTCCACAAGCCCAGCCTGCGCACGCGCATCTCCTTCGAGGTGGGGATGCGGCAGCTCGGCGGCAGCTCGCTCTACATCACCGACCAGGAGATCGGCTTCGGGAAGCGCGAGGCGATCAAGGACATCGGCGCGGTCATGTCGCGCTTCCTCTCGGGCCTCATGATCCGCACCTTTGCGCAGGCCAACGTCGTCGAGCTGGCACGCTGGGCCACGGTGCCGGTGATCAACGGGCTGACCGACGCGGTGCACCCGTGCCAGATCATGGCCGATCTGCTGACGGTGCGCGAGAAGGGCTTCGATCTCGACGCGATCCGCGTCGCCTGGATCGGCGACGGCAACAATGTCGCCAACACCTGGATCCACGCCGCGCGCGCGTACGGTTTCCACATGACGCTGGCCTGCCCCGAGGGGCACGACCCGGACGCCGAGTCGGTCGCGCGCGTGCGCCGGGAGGGCCGCGGCTCGGTCGACGTGGTGCGCGATCCGCGCGAGGCCGTCAAGGGCGCGCAGGTCGTCCTCACGGACACCTGGACCAGCATGGGGCAGGAGGCCGAGGCCCAGGAGCGCCGCCGCACGTTCGCCGGCTACCAGGTGAATCGCGAGCTGCTGAGGCTGGCCGACCCGCGGGCGATCGTGATGCACTGCCTGCCGGCCCACCGGGGCGAGGAGATCACCGACGAGGTGATCGACGGGCCGCAGAGCGTGGTCTACGACGAAGCCGAGAACCGGCTGCACGCCCAGAAGGGAATCTTGGTGCATTGCCTCGGCTAGCGCGAACGAGGGACCCCGGGGCGCATCGGCTGCTCCTGCCGCTCCTGGCGGCCCTGGGGCTGGGTGGGGCCGCCGGGTGCGCCCGCATGGTGCCGCCGACCGGCGGCCCGGAGGACAAGGAAAAGCCGCGGGTGATCGCGCACCAGCCCGACTCCGGGGCCGTGCGGGTCGCGCTCGACGCCCCGCTGCGCCTGGTCTTCTCCGAGTCGATGAACCGCTCCAGCGTGCGCGACTGGCTCCGGGTGGCGCCCTGGCCGGGCAAGCTCGACTGCCGCTGGGATTCGACCTGCATCACCTGCCAGCCCGAACGGGGCTGGCGCCCGGACGCGGTGCACACGGTGGTGCTCGGCATCGAGGCGGTCGATCGGCGCCGCAATGCGCTGGCGCTGCCGCTCGAGTTCGCCTTCACCACCGGCGAGTCGCTGCCCTCGGGGACGATCGCGGGCGTCGTGCGCACGCGCGCGCTCAAGGCGCCGGGCGTGCCGGTCTGCCTCTTCCCCTGGCCCGCTGCGGGCCTGGCTGTGCCGGAGGGCGGGGCGGGCCCGGCGCCCGATCCGCGGGAGGCGCTCAGTATCGCCGAGGCCGGCCAGGACGGCTCCTTCCGCCTGCAGCACCTGGCGCGCGACCAGGACTACCTGCTGGGCGCATTGTGGGACGAATCGCGCAATCGTCTCTTCGACCCGGAGGTCGACCTCTGGGCCTTCTACCCCGAGCCGGTGCGGGCCAGCGCCGCCGCCCCGGCGGTCCCCGACTCCGCAACGGCCGACTCGGCGCGCATCGCGGGCTTCGAGATCTACTTGGTCTATGCGGACGAGCCGGGCGATCTGGCCGGCGAGGTGAGCGATTCGGCCTGTGCGGGCTACACGGCGCCCGCGCTCTACCGCACGCGCGCGGACAGCCTGCGTCGCATCCTCGCGGGCGAGATCGACGCGATGGGCTTCGCGACCGAGGGGGACTCGGCGGCGGTGCTGGCCTTGACGCCGGCCGAGACGGAGTCGCTGCGGGTGGGGCTCGCCCGCGCTGACTCGCTCCTGGCGCTCGCGGCGCGCGACAGCCTGCGCTGCGGCGGCTCGATTTGGGTCCTGGCGCGCGCCGAGGCGGACTCGGCCGCGGCGGGCGAGACGCGGACGACGAGGGTGTTCGAGCTGAGCGGGCTGGCTCCCGGCATCTACCGCGTCAGCGCGTTCCGCGATCTGGATGGAGACGAGGAGCAGGATCCCGGGGAGCCGGCCGGGGTCTTTGCCACCCCGGTCGAGATCGGCCCCGGCCGGCGCGTCGAAGGGGTGGATCTCCCGCTTTCTGCCGCTCCAGCGGCGGAGGCTCCGCAATGACGTTTCGCTTCGAGAAGTGGTCAGGGGCGGGCAACGACCTGATCCTCATCGCGGCGCACGATCTGCCCCCCGGGACCGATGGGGCAGTCCTGGCGGCCGCGCTCTGCCCGCGCGGCTTCGGACTCGGCGCCGATGGGCTCCTGATCATCGCGGGCGCGCACGCGGACTCTTGGAACGCGGACGGGAGCCCGGCGGCCTTCTGCGGCAACGGCGCGCGCTGCGTCGGGCGCTACCTGCTCGAGCGCGACCGGCAGGAGAGGGTCGCGTTCACGCTGGGCGCGGTGCCCACGCGGGCGTGGGCTGAGCCCGGCGGCGCGGCCGTCGCGGTGCCCGCGCCCCGGC
>CAZDKK010000144.1:0-5992 GCA_964506245.1 uncultured bacterium
CGTGATCCCGCCTGCCTCCCGGCCCGCCTCCCGGCCCGCCGGGAGCGGGACAGCACCGCCCGAGCTCCCCGCCGCCGGGGGCCCGGCGGCGGCGCAGCAGGCGCGCGAGGCGCGGCGCCGGCGGGGGGACCGCAAGCAACAGAGGCGCCTGGAAGCGTTGCGCCGCAGGAAAGGCTGCGCGAAGCCGAAGGGCAAGCGACCCGGGGATGCCGGGAGGGAGAAGCAGTGACGAAGAACAGCAGCGCGCGCAGAGGGATTCGGCCGCCCGCGGTGAGATGGGAAGGGCTGGTCGCCGCCGTGATGCTGATGGCTGGGACCGGCTGGGCGCCGGCCGCGGCCGAGGGCGTGGACCTGGCGGGGGCCGAAGCCGGCGCGCGGGTCTCCCCAGGGGACCTCCAGGCCCTGCTTGCTCTGGGTGCGGCCTACTATGAGGCCGACAGCCTCGATCAGGCCGTCGCGGTTTTCCAGCGGGCGGTGGCGATCGACTCGACCTCCGTGCCGGCGCTGGTGAATCTGGGGGTGACGCTGATCGACCTCAACCGGGCCGAGGAGGCTGTCGCGGTCCTCGAACGCGCGCTCACGCTGCGCCCCGCGGATGCTGCCATCCTGGCCAATCTGGGGATTGGCCACTACGCTGCAGGCAGGACCGAAGAGGCGGTCGGGCTTCTCCAGCAGGCGATCGCGCTCGATCCGGGCAATCCGCTGGCGCACTTCCACCTCGGGATCGCCTTCGCGCAGGCCCAGCTCTACGAGGAGGCCGTGCGCGAGTGGGAGGCGGTCATCGCCGCTGGTCCCGAGACGTCGGCCGGAAAGCAGGCGCTCGACAACATCGAGCGCATCAAGGGCATCTACCGCGCCGAGCGCAGGCGCAACCAGCAGGAGACGCTGCTCGACCGCCAGTGAGAGCCCTCGGGGGGGCGATGCCGCCTTCGCAACCAGAGCGCCAGCCGACGGGATTCACCGGCGCGATGGCAGCCGGCCTGCGCCGGGCCGCACCGGGCCTGTGGATGGGTGCGGTGGGCCTGCTCACGGCGGCGACTGCCGGGGGACAGGGTGGGGCTGTCTTCTCCCAGGAGGAGATCTGCCGCGTCAAGTTCCAGACCGGCCAGGAGTACCTGCGCAACGGTCGACTGCAGGCTGCGGCCGCGGCCTTCGCCGAGGTTAAGGAGGCCTGCCCGCAGCGGGTCGACGCCTATCTCAACCTCGCCCACATCCAGAGTCGCCTGGGGCAGTACGCTGAAGCGGCCTCGACCTGCCGGGATGCGCTCGAGCAGGATCCCGCCAACCTGGACATCAAGGAATCGCTGGCCTTCGCGCTGAGCTCGCTGGGCCAGCTGGACGACGCGATCGCGCTCTACCTCGAGCTCCATCAGGCCCGTCCCGAGCGAGCCGAGATCGTGCGAAACCTGGCCTTCGTCTACGAGAAGCGCGGCCGGGTGGCCGAGGCGATCATGCTCCACATCCGGCTGATCGAGCAGGGCCAGTCCGACGCGGCCATGGTGGGGCAGGCCGGGCGTCTGGCCCTCGCACACAAGCTCTTCTTCCCGTCGGTCGTCTTCTATCGGGAGCTCTATCGATCCGACCCGAAGGACGTCACCACACTGGGTATCCTGGGTGGCTACTACTACAAGATCCGCTTCTACCGCGAAGCGATTCCCTACTACGAGCGGATCGTCGAATTGGCCCCCGACCACGCGCAGGCCCTGGTCCACCGCCGGATCCTGATGGACTGCTACAAGAAGACCGGGCAGTTCGATCGCTCAGCCGAGCAGGCGGAGTACATCCTGGCCCGCGAGCCGGACAATCCGGACAACTACTGCAACCTCGCTTTCACGTACCGGGATGCCAAGAACCCAGCCAAGGTGGCCGAGGCTGTCCGCCGTGGCCTGGACGTCGATCCGGACGCGGGATGCCTGTGGTACGCGTGGGGGACGGCGATGGAGCTCGAGGGCAACATCCTCGTGAACACGAAGCGCTACGCCGAGGCGATTGCCACGTTCGAAGAGGCTGGGCGCAAGTTCCAGCGGGTGGTGGAGCTCGGGGACGAGCGCTACGCGTCCTATGCCCGCCAGCAGATCGAGCGGATGGGGGCCCTGGGCGAGCGCACACGCCTGCTCGAGCAACGGGAGGAGTCGCGGCGCTGAGGCCGGCTGGAAGCTTGACACCCTCCGGGAGCATCGGCTAGGCTCTCCCCGCTTGGGAGAGGTGGCCGAGTGGTCGAAGGCGGCACATTGCTAATGTGTTGTGGGTGTTGAGCTCACCGGGGGTTCGAATCCCCCCCTCTCCGCGGCCGTGCGCCCATAGCTCAATTGGATAGAGCGTCTGACTACGGATCAGAAGGTTGGGGGTTCAACTCCTCCTGGGCGCGCAGATTCCGCGTTTGGCGGAGTCATCCGCCAGGCGTGTCCCCCCCGGGTGCCCCCGTGCGCCGGTGCGCCCACAACCTGTGCCACTCCACTGGGAGGCAAGCCGATGAAGCGAGGCTGGATGATCTTCCTGCTGCCGCTGGCGTTGGCGCTGTCCGGGTGCCAGTCGGCCGGTGGACCTCAGCCGGCTGCTGCGACCGCTACCCCGAGCGAGTTCGATCTGTCTACCCTGAAGCTCGTGGGGTTCATGGGGGTCGCTCAAGGGGGCACGGTGGACAAGTTGGCTATCCCGATCTTCGAGCCGCTCCTGGAGCGACAGCTGGCCGCAAGCGCGCTGCCCTTCACCCTTGTCCCCCTTCAGGATTTGGAGGCGCAGGCCCGCCGCCACGGCGTGCTCGAGGATTTCAGGGCGATCGGCAGCTTCTGGCGCGACCAGCAGAAGGTTGACAAGATGATGCTGCAGCGTTTCTGCGGCACGCTGGGGATGCAGGGCATCTTGGTGGGATCCCTGCGCGAGTGGATGCAGGTCGAGGCCGCGCCGAACGCCGACGAGGCCTCCTATACCAAGATCAGCGCGGGACTGGCGGTCTACGAGGCCCAGTCCGGCCGCCGCGTTTGGCGCACGCGGTCGACCAAGACCGTCGAGGCGGTGCAGCTCCAGGGCGATGAGGATGCGATCGAGCGCGAGGACCCGGCGGGTGCCCGATTTGTCGGGGGTATGCGCACAGGTTCCGATGCCCCGGCGGTCGAGGACGTGGCGGCCAAGGTGGCGGAAGCTCTGGCGCAAGCCCTGATCAAGGGGGAGCAAGGCGATTGACGGCAACCGGCGGCGGGGACGAGCTCCCCGGAGACACCGCGGGCGACGGTTGGGGCGGGGACGAGCGCTGGATGCGGCTGGCCCTCGACGAGGCCCGCGCCGCCGCCGACGAGGGCGAGGTCCCGGTCGGCTGCGTCATCGCCTCGGCCGGACGCTTGCTGGGGCGCGGCCACAACCGGGTCGAAGCCCTGCAGGATCCCACCGCGCACGCCGAAATCCTCGCCCTCTCAGCCGCGGCCGGAACGCTCGGCTCCTGGCGGCTCACGGGCGCATGCCTCTACGTCACGGCCGAGCCCTGCGCGATGTGCATGGGCGCCTTGCTGCAGGCGCGCGTCGAGCGACTCGTCTATGCGGCGCCCGAACCGAAGTTTGGCGCGTGCGGATCGCGGGTGGACTTGACTCACATCCAGGGGTTGAACCATACTGTGCGGGTTGAACGCGGCCTGATGGCCGAGGAGTCCGCCGCGCTCATGCGGTCCTTTTTCCGGGCCGTGCGTCGCGGTTCAGCGGGCGCTGAGATGCCCTGAATCGACTCCGTGAGGATCCGGGGGACCGCAACCGCGGATCCTGGTCATCGGGAACCGTCTCTCGCGGAGAGGTGTCCGAGTGGTCGAAGGAGCACGCCTGGAGAGCGTGTAGGCGTTCACGCGCCTCCCGGGTTCGAATCCCGGTCTCTCCGCCAGGTTTGGCCACCTATGGGGGGAAAGGACTTGCGGGCGCGCTTGGCGCCCGGGCAGCCCGCGGCAGGTGCCGCGGGCCGACCGCGATGGGGATGTAGCTCAACTGGGAGAGCGCCTCGTTCGCAACGAGGAGGTCGTCGGTTCGAGTCCGATCATCTCCACAGCCCCCGGGGTGGGGACGCGCAGGCTCGGGGGAACCGTGCTAGACGGGGAGTTAGCGGTGCCCTGCACCCGCAATCCGCTATAGCGGGGTCGAATTCCCTTTCGAGATCCCGATTCCTTTCCACCAACCCGGCTCATGGGCGCTGAAGGTCAGGCCCCGCGCGACGGCGGCCTACGAACCCCGTCAGGACCGGGAGGTAGCAGCGGTAAGTAGTCACCATCGGGTGCCGCGGACCTGCCTGACCGGAGTCCGCGAGCTGGTGCGGCCGGAGAGGATAGGCGACCGAAGAAGGGTGCACGGTTCCACCGATCTCGATCAGGGCGGGCCCACGGCGGCGCCGGCCCGGCGACCCAAGGACGGCGCATGAGCTACCTTGTACTGGCGCGCAAGTGGCGCCCACAGCGCTTCGAGGAGGTCATCGGGCAGCGCCACATCTCGCTGACGCTGGCCAACGCGCTCAAGAGCGGCCGCCTCAGCCACGCCTACCTCTTCGCCGGACCCCGCGGCGTGGGCAAGACCTCGGTGGCCCGCATCCTCGCGAAGGCCCTCAACTGCGAGCATGGCCCCACCGCGGAGCCCTGCAACGCCTGCCCGGCCTGCACCGCGATCACCGAGGGCCACTGCCTCGATGTGCTCGAAATCGACGGCGCCTCGAACCGCGGCATCGACGACGTCCGCCAGCTCCGCGAGAGCGTCAAGTACGCGCCGGCCAGCGTGCGCACCAAGGTGTACATCATCGACGAAGTGCACATGCTGACGACCGACGCCTTCAATGCGCTCTTGAAGACGCTCGAAGAGCCGCCCCGCCACGTCTGCTTCGTCATGGCCACCACCGAGCCGCTGAAGGTGCCGGCCACGATCCTGTCCCGCTGCCAGCGCTTCGAGTTCGGGCGCGTCTCAGCCAGCGTGCTCCAGGACCACCTCGCCCGGATCGCCGCGGCGGAGGGCCTGGCGATCGATGGCGAGGCTCTGCTGCTGCTGGCGCGCAAGGCCGAGGGCGGCGTGCGGGATGGATTGACCCTGCTGGACCAGGTGGCCTCCACCGGCGAGGGGCCCTTCGACGCGCCGCGCGTCGGCGAGATCCTGGGGCTGTCGGGCGGCGCGCTCTGCTACGAGATCTCGGCGGCGATCCTGGCGCGCGATCCGCAACGCGCCCTGCTGCGACTGCAAGAGGCCTACCAGGGCGGCCTCAATCTCCAGGAAGTCGCCGAAGAGCTCGTGCAGCACTTTCGCAATCTGCTCTTGCTCTCCTTCGGGGAGGCGCTGGCCGAGGCCGTCGAGCTGACCGCCGATGAGCGCGAGCGCCTGATGGGGCAGCTTCGCGAGCACGGGGTCTCCTCGGCCGACGCGCTGCGCCGGCTGCGCCTTCTGCTGGACGTCACCGGGCGCATGCGCCGCTCCGGCCACGCGCGCGTGCACCTCGAGGTGGCGCTGGCCGAGATGGCCACGCTGACGCGGGCCGTGGACCTCGGCGAGGTGCTCGCCCGGCTGCGGGCGGGCGCCGCCGGCGCCCCCAGCGGCGCGGCCTCGCCCGGGGGAGCCGCCCCGCCCGCTCGGAGGGGGGCGCCCAAGGGTGCCGCCGAGGAAGGCGCGGCCGAGGCAGCCGCCGAGAGCCTCGACGGGCCCGACGCCGCCTGGTCCCAGGTCGTGGCCCGCCTGCGGGCTGAGAAGCCTTTTCTCGGCTCCTGCCTCCAGGCCAGCCGGGTCACTGGCGAGAGCGACGGCCGACTTCAGATCGCGCTCGACGATGCGAACGGTTTCAAGTGCGACCAGGTGGAGCAAGCCTCCAACCGCCGGCTGATCTTGCAGGCGATCGAGGCAGCCTATGGGCGGCCGCTGGGCTTCCGCGTCGTGAAAGAGAAGCCGGCGCAGTCCGAGACCCAGCCGCCCCGCGCGCCGGCCCCGGCACCGACCGCGCCGCACGCGCGTTCGCGGCCTCCAGCGGCGGGGCGCGACCGGGCCCGCC
>CAZDKK010000145.1:0-5562 GCA_964506245.1 uncultured bacterium
GGCGCGCGTGCTCTTCGACGGGCCACCGGCTGCCCGCCCGCCTGCCCCGGGCGCCGGCGCGGCCCGAGGGCAGGCCGCGGCCTGGCTGGACATGGCGGATGTGCGCGGGCAGCGGATGGCGCGCCGGGCCATGGAGGTCGCTGCCGCCGGCGGTCACAACGCGCTCCTCATCGGTTCGCCGGGCACCGGCAAGTCGATGCTGGCCGAGCGGCTGCCGGGGATCCTGCCGCCGCTGACGCGCGCGGAATGCCTGGAGGTCACGATGGTCCACAGCGCCGCCGGGTTGCTCCCGAGCGGCGCCGGTCTGGTTGGGGCCCGCCCGTTCCGGGCCCCGCACCACACGATCAGCGAGCCCGGCCTGATCGGGGGCGGCCGGCCGCCGCGGCCGGGGGAGATCAGCCTCGCTCACCGCGGCGTGCTCTTCCTCGACGAGTTGCCGGAGTTCCCGCGCGCTGTCCTCGAAGCCTTGCGGCAGCCCCTCGAGGACGGCGAGGTCGTCCTCACACGCGCGGGCTGGACCGTCCGGCTGCCGTGCGCCTTCCAGCTCGTGGCCGCGATGAACCCGTGTCCCTGCGGTCTGAGCGCAGATCCGCGGGGCGGCTGCCGCTGCACACCGCACGCGATCGCGCGTTACCGCGCGCGCATCAGCGGCCCGCTGCTCGACCGCATCGACATCCACCAGAGCATGGCCTCGGTCACCTACCAGGAACTCTCGCTGTTCGAGGCGGCCGAGGACAGCGCCACGATGCGATCGCGGGTGATGGTCGCCTGGGAACGCCAGAAGGTCCGTTTCGCCGGGCAGGGCCCGATTCACCGCAATGCCCAGATGCGGCTGCAGCAGATCCGCGAGCACTGCTGCCTCGGGAGCAGAGCGCAGGGGATGCTGCGCATGGGGGTCGCTGGCCTGGGCCTGAGCGCGCGGGCCTACCACCGGGTCCTCCGGCTGGCCCGCACGCTGGCAGACCTGGAGGAGCGGGACGAGATCGGCGAGCGCCACATTGCCGAGGCGCTGGCCTACCGCGATCTGGATCGGGTTTGGCCGCCCGCTGCCGGTGCTGCCGGCCTGGGCCGATGAGGTCGCCGGCCAGTCCACCATCCTGCCCGCCGGGGGCCGTTCGCGGGTATACCCGCACCCGGGTTGCCCACGCGGGCGAGGGGTCAGAGGCCGCCCGGGGGAACCAGCACTGCAAAGCCGGGTGGGGAAAGCCGCTGCCGCGCCGTGGCCTCTGCCAGCCATCGGGCAGGGCCGGCCCAAGGCATTGGGTGCGGAAGCTCAGCCTGTGGTAGAATCTAGAGGTGGTGAATCCCTGCAACGGGTCAGTAGGACCGTAGCCGGGGAATGGACCCACGGACAGGACAGACTCGCGGCGCTGAGCCGGGGGAGGATCCTGTTGCCGTGGCAGGACGGCAGCTGGAACAGGAGACACACATGGTGAGACACAGCAGCTTCGGAGCGGCCCTGGCGCTCTTCACCCTCGGGCTGTTGATCGCGGCCGCCCCGGCCGCAGCGGGCACCTTCGTTCCCCTCGGCAGCAGCGCAGGCGCGAGTTCGGTCGTCGACGTTCGGGCGAGCGAGCAACCCGGCGGCGTGATCCAGCTCGACTACGCCCTCAGCGGCTACAACCTCGAGACCGTCGCCATCGATGGGCAGCCCTATCAGAGCATCCTGCTGGGCGAGGAGAGCCGCTACCTGGAAGCGGGGATGCCCGATCTGCCGCGCATCGCGCGCAGCGTCATCATCCCGGACGACGCCGAGATGGCCGTGCGCGTGGTGGGCTCCGAGTATGTGGACTTCCCAGACGTGGACGTCGTGCCCTCGAAGGGCAACCTCCTGCGGACGGTGGACCCGAGCACGATTCCCTACGAGTTCGGGCAGGCCTACCAGGAAGATGCCTGGTGGCCAGGAGAGATTGCCACCGCGCGCGAGCCCTACATCCTGCGCGACTTCCGCGGGCTGACCGTGCTGGTGAGCCCGTTCCAGTACAACGCTGCCACGCGTACGCTGCGGGTCTATCACCGCCTCTCGGTGGAGGTCGTCCCGGTCGGTCCGGGGCAGGTCAACGTCATCGACCGCGTGGCGCCGCCGGAGCAATTGAACGCGGCCTTCAGCGAGATTTACGGCGCTCACTTCCTCAACATGGACAGCGAACGCTATGCGCCGATCGATGAGGTCGGCGAGATGCTGGTCATCGCCTACGACGACTGGGTCGCCAACCTGGTCCCCTTCGTCGAATGGAAGAACCAGATGGGAATCAAGACGACGCTGGTGGCCAAGTCCGAGGTCGGCACGACCGCCACGCAGTTCCAGACGTACATCCAGTCCTACTACAACACGCACGATCTGGCCTTCGTGCTGCTCGTGGGTGACGCGGCGCAGATCCCGTCGCCGACGAGCAACAACGCGCCGGCCGATCCGGTGTACGCCCTGGTCTCCGGTACCGACAGCTACCCGGATATCTTCATCGGCCGGTTGTCGGCCGAGAACGCCGCCCAGGTCGACCTGCAAGTCACGAAGTTCGTCGAGTACGAGCGCGATCCCGACGCCAGCGGCGCCTGGTACGCCAAGGGCGTCGGCATCGGATCGGGCGAGGGGGCCGGCATCGGGGACGACGGAGAGGCCGACTGGCAGCACATCGAAAACATCCGCACGGACCTGCTGGCCTACACGTACATGCACGTCGATCAGATCTACGCCTACCCCCCGTATCAGGCCACTGCCCAGATGGTCGCCGACGCCGTGAATTCAGGGCGCAGCATCATCAACTACTGTGGTCACGGCAACATGGGTTCCTGGTCCACGACCGGCTTCAGCATCAGTCACGTCGATGCGCTCACCAATGACAACAGGCTGCCGTGGATCATCTCCGTGGCCTGCGTGAACGGCAAGTTCCATGTCGGTACCTGCTTCGCGGAGGCCTGGCTGAGGGCCGACAACGCTGGGACCGGCGAGCCGACGGGCGCCGTGGGCATGTATGCCTCGACGGTGAACATGAGCTGGGCGCCGCCGATGGCTGCGCAGGACGAATCGATCGACCTGCTGGTCGCGGACGCCAAGCGCACCATGGGGGCGTTGTGCTACAGCGGCTCGTGCCAGATGATGGACGAGTACGGGTCGCAGGGTCAGTCGGAGTTCAAGAACTGGCACATCTTCGGTGATCCCTCGCTGCGGGTGCGCTGCGATCTCCCCGTCGCGCTGACGGTGCAGCACGCCGCGACGATTGACCCCGAGGCGGCGAGCTTCACGGTGACGGTCCCCGGGATCGAAGGTGCTCTGTGCGGCCTCAGCGCCGATGGCCAGTACCTCGGCTCGGCCTTCACGGACCCTTCTGGCGTGGCCGAGATCGCGATCGCGGAAGGCCTGCCCGCGGACGAGGTCACCCTCACGGTGACTTACTACAACAGACTGCCGTACGTTGCCACGATCCCGGTCGGTGAGCCCGCCATTCCGGCCATGACGGTCGATCCCAGCGAGATCACCCTGACGCTCGGTCTGCACGCGTCGGGATTGGTCATGATGACCGTCTCCAACACGGGCGAGACGGGCTCGGAGCTCGTCTTCGACATCAGCATCGAGACGAGCGAGCCTGCGCATTGGCTCGACGTGGATCCGCGCACCGGCGAGGTGATGGCGGGCGCCTCGATCGGCGTGGCGGCCATGTTCGAGAGCGGGAGCCTCCCCGTGGGGACGTACGCCGGAAGCCTCGTCTTCGACTCCAATGCCGGACGGCTCGAGGTGCCGGTGACGATGATCGTCGAAGACTTCTCGGGCGTTGCCGAGCGGCTCGACGCGAGCGTCCTGGGACTGACGGCCGCCAGCCCCAACCCGTTCGCCGGCCAGACCGCAATCGCGTTTGCGCTGCCGCAGGGCGGCCCAGCGCGGCTCGGTGTGTACGATCCGAGCGGGCGGCTGATTCGGACCCTGGCCGCGGGCTCGCTGGGCGCGGGCATCCACAGCTATGCCTGGGATGGAGCGGACGATCAGGGCCGGGCGGTGCCGGGCGGCATCTACCTCTATCGTCTGGAGGCTGAAGGCCGCACCCTGGTCGGCAAGGTGATGGCGCTGCGGTAGACCCCGTCGCGCCCCGGACCGGGGAAGAGGATCAGGGGGCGGTCGCCCGTCACAGGGCAACCGCCCCTTGGCTTGCCCCGCGCGGGGTGGCTGGCCGGGGGATCGCCCTGGCGGGCTACTTCCGCCGGTCGAGCACCAGGAACGTGCAGGCGTAGGGATTCCGCGCGTCTGCCGGGCGCTCTCGGCGACTGGTCTCGCGCCACTCGGCGGGATCCAGGACGGGGAAGTGCGTGTCCCCCGCGAACTCGCCATCGACGCGCGTCAGGTAGATGCGTTCGGCCAGGGGCAGAAAGGCGGCGTAGACCGATCCGCCGCCGATGACCAGGATCTCGTCAGCCGCGCCACCGCCGGTGGGAGCGGTGGCCGCCCGCGCGGCAGCAATCGCCTCCTCGGGCGAGTGCACGACCGTACAACCGGGAGCGCGGTAGCCCCGATCACGCGTGATCACGATGTTGGTCCGGCCCTGGAGGGGTCGACCGATCGCCTGGTGGGTGCGGCGACCCATCACGACCGGCTTGCCGAGCGTGGTCTCTTTGAAATGGCGCAGATCGGCCGGCAGGTGCCAGGGCATCGCCCCATCCCGGCCGATCACGTCGTTGCGGGCCACCGCTGCGATCAGAGCGATGCGCATGCTGCCCTCCCACCGCCGCACATCCAGGCCCGTGCCCCCGCAGCGCTCAGACCGCGATCGGGGCCTTGATGGCCGGGTGGCACTGGTATCCGATCAGCTCGAAGTCCTCGAATCCGAAGTCGAAGACGGAAGCGACGCGCGGGTTGAGACGCAATCGCGGCGGGGGATAGGGCTCGCGCGCGAGCTGGGTGTCCACCTGGGTCATGTGGTTCGAGTAGAGGTGCGCATCCCCGAAGGTGTGGACGAATTCCCCCGCCTCGAGACCCGTCACCTGCGCGACCATCAAGGTCAGCAGCGCGTAGGAGGCGATGTTGAACGGCACGCCCAGAAAGACGTCCGCGCTGCGCTGGTAGAGCTGGCACGAGAGGCGACCCCCAGCCGCATAGAACTGGAAGAGGACGTGGCAGGGGGGCAGCCGCATGGCGTCCAGCTCCCCGGGATTCCAGGCGGTGACCAGCAGGCGCCGCGAGTCGGGGCTCCTGCGGATTTGCTCGACCACGCGCGCGATCTGGTCGATCGTGCCGCCCCCCGGCACGGGCCAGGATCGCCACTGCCGCCCGTAGATCGGTCCGAGATCGCCGTGCGCGTCGGCCCACTCGTCCCAGATGTGCACATCATGGTCGTTCAGGTAACGGATGTTGGTGTCGCCGCGCAGGAACCAGAGCAGCTCGTGGATCACGCCCTTGAGGAAGATCTTCTTCGTGGTCACCAGGGGGAATCCGGCTGCGAGGTCGAAGCGCATCTGGTAGCCGAAGACCGAGCGCGTCCCCGTTCCCGTGCGGTCGTTCTTGGCGATGCCGTGATCGCGGATGTGCTTCAGGAGATCGAGATATTGCTGCATGGCCTCGCCGCGGTTTGTGCC
>CAZDKK010000146.1:0-4934 GCA_964506245.1 uncultured bacterium
ATCAGGGCAAGCCGGTGGGTGCGGGGGTCTTCTGGATGCAGATGACCACCCACGATGGCTACAGCTCGGGCCGCAAGATGCTGGTGCTGCGCTGAGGTCGCGGCGCGTGCGGACCGGGTGAGATCGGGGCCCGGGAGGTGACCCTCCCGGGCCCCGATTCATGCCCCCGGTCCCTCCGCATGGGGGGAAGGCCTCGCGCTACCCCCAGGGAACGAAGGTGCGGCCTCGTCCCTACTCCAGATAGCCGATCGAGCGCAGCTTCTCGCGCAATTCCTCGGTGGCTCCGGTCGCACCCTCGTCCGCCGGCGCCGCTGGCGGCAGATACTCCGCCACGCGTTGCTCGCGTCCGCTCGGCTCGAGCGCGGATCGTCCCGGCCAGAGCGGCGAGCGGGGCAGGTCGAGCAGATCGGCCAGGGTGGGTGCGACATCATTGACGTGCAGGGTGTCGGCCTCGATCGCCCGCGCCGCGGCGGGTCCCGCCATGAGATAGATGCCGTGCAGCTTGTGAGAGCCGGACCACATGGCCTCCCGCCTGACGCGTACCAGCTCGTCATAGGGATAGAGCCGATCGCCAAGCTGGATCTGCGCTCCCTCCGGCAGGACGGACCGCGGTGACTGCGTCAGGCGCAGGGCTTCGGACTCGCGCGTTACCGAGAAGATGGGTGCGTCCTCCCCAGCCAAGTGCGCCTGCACGAGCGTTGTCTCCATCTGCGCCAGCAGGGCCTGGCGCTCGTCCGGCGTGCCGGAAGTCGCTTGCAGGAAGACATTCAAGTCGACGCTGGTGCCAAAGACCTGGTTCGAGAGACCCAAGGCCTCGATGAGGCGTTCCGGGCGGATGCGGCAGTATCGGCCGGCGATGGTGCTCGTGCTGGCCTCGAAGCCGTGATCGGAGACGATCACGATGTCCGTATCGGACGACACTATGTTCAGGAGCTTGCCCAGCGCCCGATCCACCTCGCAGTAGACCTGATCGATCACGCCGCCGTAGCGCCGGCAGTCTCCCTCCGCGACGTCGCCGAAGGCCGCCGGCTCGAGGTACTTCCAGTAGCGGTGCGAGACCTGGTCGGTCTGGGTGAAGAGCACCGCGGCAAACTCCGGGCGGCGCGTGCGGAGCAGCTCGCAGAAGACGTCGGACTCAAGCGCAGCCGAGATCCGCCGGTCGCGCCAGATGCGGTCGAGCTCACTGCGACCCAGCAACCGTCCAGCGGCCAGGTCGAGGGCGATGGTCTTCAGCGTGGAGAGGCGGACCCCGTGCCGCCACGCCTGCAGACCCTGTTCGGCCATCACGATCAGCCGGGTTCGACGCCCCTGCCGTTCGGACTGACGCGCCCCTTCGGTGATGCGGCGATAGAAGCTGTACTCGGGCGGGTGGGTGGTGTCATCGGGCGCGAGCCGGCTGGGAACGACGAAGTCGGCTTCACCCAGGTCGGGTTCCGGTGGCCAGGTGAAGTAGTAGTCGCAGGTCCCGTACGAACGCCCCTCCCGCTTGAGCTGGTCCCAGAGCGTGCCCACGCGAATATCGCGCTTGAGCTGACCGAAACCCCAGATGCCGTGGACCTCCGGCGGACAGCCCGTGGCAATCGTCGTCCAGACGCGCGGGGAGAAGGGCGGCGATTGTGACTCCAACCAGGCGCGATGGCCGCCGGCCAGGAGCCGCTCGAAGTTCGGGAGCCGGCCCGCAGCCACGAGGGGATCGATCCGGTCCCAGGTCCCACCATCTACGCCGAACAGCACGACACGCGGGTAGTGCGCTCGCGGCTGCGGCACCGGCCAGACGGCCAGGAAGATCGCGAGCACCACGGCGACGATGAGGTGGACCCGCGCGAGTCGCTCGCGCCGTCGCGCGAGGAAGGCGAGCGCCAGCACACCCAGCAGCCCTGCCAGGAGCGGCAGGAGTTCTAAGAAGCGGTCACGGGAGATCCAGGCCCAGACGAGCGGATGGATCGCCGCCAAGGCGAGCGCACCCTTCGGCCAGAAGCGCGCGACGAACAGGATGACGGCGCCCGGGATGAGCACGAAGAGCGCCAGGGTGAGGGCCTTGTCGTCGAGCGCCGGGGGCGTGGCCAGTCGGATGGCGGCAAGGCAGGCAGCACCGCTCAGCGCGATGACCGTGAGCCAGAAAGGCCACAAGCCGCCTGCCCGAGCCACACCTCGGCTGTTCTCCATGAATACGGCTCCAGGGGGTTGACCCGTGCGCCCGAATGCCCAGGGCCTCATTGTAGGCGCAGGGTGTTGGGCCGTCCATCGCCGCGCCCCGCCCTGCCCGCCGCCCGGCGCTGCGGCGATGAGGTCTCCTCGTCCCCTATCTGCGCACACTTCAACGGGTTGCGGTACCAGAGAATAACCTGTCCCCCCCGATTGTATGAGCGCTCGAAGGCATGACCGACGGGTTCGGTCAAGGAGGTGGGAGATGAAGAAGCTCGGACACGCACTCGGGTTCGCCTGCGCACTCATCGCGGGCTGCACCGGGGTCGCCTCCGCGCATCGGCACGGGCCGGTCTCGGCCGTCGTGGAGATCAACTACTTCTACGACGCCCTCGAGCCGTACGGCTTCTGGATCACGATCGATCCCTACGGGCCCGTCTGGGTGCCCACGGACGTGCCGGCCGACTGGCGGCCGTACACCAACGGCTATTGGACCTGCACCGATTACGGCTGGACCTGGGTCGACTACGCGGAATGGGGTTGGGCCCCGTTCCACTACGGTCGCTGGGCCTATGACCGCTGGTACGGCTGGGTCTGGGTGCCTGACACTGTCTGGGGCCCGGCGTGGGTTGCCTGGCGGCTGGGCGACGGCATCATCGGCTGGGCTCCGCTGCCGCCCGAGGCACACTGGCGGATCGGGATCGGCTTCGTCACCGACGGCTGGTGGTTCGGCGCCGGAATTGGCCTCGATGGCTGGTGCTTCGTCCCGGACCGGCACTTCCTGCACCACCACGTGCGGCAGCACTTCATGCCTCGCCATCGCGCCGAGCACTGCTTCCGCGTCACGCGGGACAGGACGGACTACGGGTACGAGCACGATCGGATCGTCAACCGCGGCGTCCCCGTCCGGGATGTCGAGCGGATGACCGGCAAGCGCGTGCGCCAGCATGTCATCGTCGACCGCGGCCCGCAGGAACAGCCCGGCCGCACCGTCCAGCGCGGGAACGAGGTCCGAGTCTACCGGCCGCCCTTCAGGTCGTCCGAGGAGGCTCGGGTCATCCACGCCCCGGCTCCTGACCGCGGGGTGAAGCCTGAGCGCCAGGCCACCCAGGCTCAACCACCGGAGGCGCGGACTGAGCAGGGACGGCCGAGACTCGAGCGGCGTGACGAGCCATCCAGAGAACGTACCGATGCCAGCCAACGTACCGATGCGGGCAACCGCACCGATGCGCGGCGCCGCTCCTCCGACAACGTCCAGCTCCAGAAGGAGCGGGAGAAGGCCGCAGAGCAGCCGCAGAAGGAAGAGCCGCGAAAGCCCGAGCCACGCAAGGCGCGGGAACGCCAGCAGGAACCCCAGCAGGAACGCACTCGCCGGCGCTAGCCCCCGAGCGACGGGCAGCGGCTACCTGGGGCGCAAGGGGAGTGCAACCCCTTGCGCTCCCTAGCGCTCACGCGCGAAGTCGATGTATCCCCGCTCGACATCGACCTCTAGGAGCTCGACGCGGATCCGGTCACCGACGTCGACACCGCGCGCTCCTTGGATGAGCTTGCCCTCGACCGGCGGGTCCAGGATGCGAACCCAGGTGCCCTTGGCGGCCGACCCGGTCACGAGGGCCTCGTAGCGCTCGCCGATGTGATCTTCCAGCAGCAGGGCAATCGCCGACTTGTTGACCTTGCGCTCCACCTTGTCGGCATCGTCTTCTTTGAGCGTGCAGTGGCGAGCCAGCTCTTCGAGTTCCCCTTCCGAGTAAGGGGAAGGGGCATGCGACAAGGCTGCCTTGAGCAGTCGCTGCGTGATGAGGTCGGGGAAACGACGGTTGGGCGCCGTGGAGTGCGTGTAGTTGCGGACGGCCAGCCCGAAGTGGCCGATGGCGGTCTCCCCTGGATTCTCCACGACGTACTCCCCCGAACCGATCAGCTTGATCACCGCCAAGGACAAGTCTGGAAAGCGCAGGGGATCCTTCTCACGTTGGTCCGAGAGAAAGGCGGTCAATGCCTTCGAGTCCGGTCGCTCGGGCAGCGCGACGCCCAGTTGAGCGGCCAGGTCGATGATCCGCTCCCAGCGATCGGGTGCGCGAACGACCCTGCGCAGGGAGGGCAGCCTGCGCCCGCGCAGGAACCTGGCCGTCACCGTGTTGGCCGCGATCATCGCGTCCTCGATCAGTTCCTTGGCGCGGTTGCGTACATCGACGGCGACCGCGAGCGTGCCATCTTCGGCGAAGAAAGGGCGCGCCTGGATCGTCTCGAGCTCCAGCGCCCCGTGCTGGTAGCGCAGGGCGCGAAGTCGACGGGTGGCGACGTCCTGGAGGCGCAGGTTCTCTTCGAGGCCCGGGACCTTCTGGGCTTCTTCGGGAATCGGCCGCTGTCCACCGAGCCAGGCCCCCACCCCGTTGTAGGTCAGCTGCGCGCGATTGCGGACCATGGCCGGATAGATGCCACCGTCTTCTACGCTTCCGCGTCCCCCCACCAAGACCTCCACGACCATGGCGGCGCGGTCCACGCCAGGATTGAGGGAAGTCAGGTCATGGGACAGCCGCACCGGGAGCATGGGGAAGATCTGCGCGGGGGTATAGACCGACGTCGTGTTGTGGCTGGCGTGCAGATCTACGGCCGAGTCCCGTTCCACCAGGTGGTCGACGTCGGCTACCGCGATGTAGAGCTTGGTCACCTGATCGTCGACGCGCTCGGCGCAGGTGAGCTGATCAAGGTCACGGGAATCGTCGTTGTCGATCGAGGCCCATGGAAGCTGCCGGAGATCGCGTCGATGGTCGTCATCCGCTCGTGAGGCT
>CAZDKK010000147.1:0-4793 GCA_964506245.1 uncultured bacterium
CCTCCCGGCGCCGCGCCGCCGGCCTCGGAGCCGCCCAGCGCTGCGCCGCCGGCCTCGGAGCCGCCCCGCGCTGAGCCGCAGCCCCGTCCGCTGCATCCGCCCGATCAGGACTGGACGATCTAGGAGGATGGAGGAGGTTCGAGATGACGCGCGCACAAGTCGGTCGCCGGGCGACCGCGCCGGCGCGGCGCCGCCAGCCGTCCCGGCCCGCCGGCGCCGTGCCCGTCCTGGCCATCGACATCGGCAACACCCACACCGTGCTCGGGATCTTCGCCGGCGATGAGCTGCGCACCTTCAGGCGCCTTGCCTCGAACGTGGCGCGCACCGGGGACGAGCTGTCCGTCTTGGTCGATGCCCTGTGCCGCGAGCACAACGACCGGCTGCGGGCCTCCGGCCGGGTCGTCATCAGCTCGGTCGTGCCCGCGCTGACCGACGAGTTCGCTGCCATGGCGCGGCTGCTCTACCGGGCGGAGCCGCTGGTCGTGTCGCACGAGACGCCGGCGGGCATCCGCATCGAGATGCCCGACCCGGCCTCGCTCGGCGCCGACCGGATCGCCAACGCCGCCGCCGTGGCGGACGGCCCGCTGCCCGCCATCGTCGTCGACCTGGGAACAGCCACGACCTTCGATGTGATCGCGACGCGGGCGCGCTACCTGGGCGGGGCCATCGCACCCGGCATCCGCACCTCGGCCGACGAGCTCTTCCGCCGCGCCGCCCAGCTGGCCAAGGTCACGATCTGCAAACCGCGCAGCCCGTTGGGGCGCACGACGAAGGAGAGCATCCAGTCGGGTGTCTACTACGGGGCCGCCGGCGCGATCGACCGCGTGGTCGAAGAGCTGCAGCGCCGGCTCGGCCGGCGCGCGCGCGTGATCGCCACCGGGGGGCTGGCGCCGCTGGTGGCCGAGGACTGCACCACGGTTCAGGAAGTCGACGAGGCGCTCACCCTGCGCGGGCTCATCAAGATCGAGGCTCTCAACCGGCGACGGTAGACGCCAGGGCTTGCCGGTAGGCGCCCTCGACGCGCGCGGCGATCCGCTCCCAGGCGAAGGCCTGCACGCGCCGCAGGCCGGCGGCGCGCATGCGCGCACGCGCGGTCTCGTCCGCCAGCAGGGCCGCGATCTCCCGCGCCAGTCGGGCCCCGTCCCCGGGCGGGAAGAAGCGGGCGGCACCGTTGTCCCCGAGTGTCTCCGCATAGCCCGCATTCCCCGCGGCCAGAATCGGTACGCCGGAGGCCATCGCCTCCAGCAGGCTGATGCCGAAACTCTCCCCGTCGGTCGCGGCGGCGACGAATAGGTCGGCGCGGGCGTAGATCTCCGGGAGCCGCGCGCGGGGCACCGCTCCCAAAAGGCGGACGGGGAGGCGCCGCAGCGCGGCCTGCCGCGCGAGCCAGCCGCGCTCGGGTCCGTCCCCTACCAGCCACAGCTCGGCTGCGCCGGTCGCGGGCCGATCCCGCAGGCGCTCGAAGGCCGCCAGCAGCGAGCGGAGTCCCTTGCGCGGGTCGAGGCGGCCGACGTGCAAGATGACCGGGGGACCCGGCGGCTCGTTGCGCGCCGCCCGGTGGGCGAAGCGCTCGACGTCGACGCCGTTGGGAATCACCTCGTAGCGGCCCGGGAAGTGATCGGCCACGAAGCGGGCGGCCTCGCGGGACACGGCGATGCGGTGGTCCAGGCGCCGCGCGTAGGGTGCCAGGCAGCGGGCGAAGCGGAGGTAGCCCCAATGGGGGCGCGAGCCGCCGGTGTGAAAGGTGCCGATCTTGACCCCCGGCAGATCGCGCAGCGCCCACAGGGGCAGGAACGGCTCGAGCGGCGACTGCACGTGCACCAGATCGGGCGGGACAGCGAAGCGCCGGGCCAGACTGGCGCGCCGTCCGCCGGCCAGCACGACGCACGCGCGCCCGCCGTGCGAGGGGATCTTGAACGTGCGGCCCAGGCGGATGACCTGGACGCCCGGCGGGTCCGGGTCGGCTGGATGGCCGTTGCCCGCCGGTGCGCCGGTCAGAATCGAGACCCAATGTCCGCGGCGCGTCAGGGCGTGCGCCAGGTGCCAGACGTGCTCCGTGATGCCGCCGTGATAGGGGAGATACGATTGGCTGACCAGGCAGATATGCAACCGATCCCCGGTTCCGGATCCCCGGCCCGGACCCAGCCACTGTTCCTGCTCGGGCGGATCTCCCCGCATGCGGACCCCATTGCCTGGAGCGGCGATGAGCCACTGTAACAGCTTCCTCAGGCGGCGCACAACGAGCGCCCGGGTTTTGCGCTTGCGGCCGGTCAAGCTCTCCCATACCTTTCCAGGGCGGCGCGCAGTCACCAGGAGCGGCCATGGATGTGATTCGACTGAAAGAGATTACGGCGTTTCCGCGGCTGGGGGTGGGCGACCTCGAGAAGAGCTGGGTCCAGAAGGTCACCCTGGACGTGGAGCTCCACGTGGATCTTGCGCGGGCCGGGCGCAGTGACCGGATCGAGGACACGATCGACTACCAGCGTGTCTACGAGCTGGTGCGCGAGGTGAGCGAGGCTCGCAAGTACCATCTGGTGGAGGCCCTTGCCCACCAGATTGCCGCCGCCGTGCTGGATCGCTTTGGCGGGGAACGCATCTGCGTGCGGGTCCGCAAGCTCAGTCTGCCCTTCGATGCCGATCTGAACTGCGTCGAGGTGGAGCTGAACGAGACCCGAACCGGGCGATGAAGGCCGGAAGACAGGACCAGGCGGCCTTCGCGCTGGGCAGCAACCTCGGGGACCGGGCGGCGCACCTGGCCGCCGCGCGCGAGCGGATCGTGGCCGCCTGGGGACCGCTGCAGGCCTGCTCTGAGGTCTACGAGACCGAGCCGCTGGGTCCGCCCGGGCAGGGGGCCTATCTGAACCAGGTGGTGGTGATCGCCTTCGAGGGGGCACCGGAAGAGCTGCTCGCGGGTGCCCTGGCGATCGAAGCGGCCCTTGGACGCCGGCGTCGCGAGCGCTGGGGGCCGCGGTCGATAGACCTGGACCTCCTGCTCCACGGCGATCGCGTGCGGCCCGGCCCGGGGTTGGAGCTGCCGCATCCGCGGCTGCAGGAAAGGGCCTTCGTGCTGGTGCCGCTGGCCGAGGTGCTGCCGCGATGGCGGCACCCCCGGCTGGGGGCCACGGTCGAGGAGCTCCTCGCCGGGGTGGACCGTGCGGGGGTGCGCCGCTGGCGCGGCGGGGTGGCGACCGCGCCGGGGCCGGGGGCCGATCCGCGGGGGAGAGACCGCTGGTGAGCGAGCGCAAGCACACGACGATCCAGTTCGTGGCCATCGAGGGGGTCATCGGTGTCGGCAAGACCTCGTTGGCGCGGCGGCTGGCGGACCACGTGGGCGGCTACACGTTGCTCGAACAGGTGGAGGAGAACCCTTTCCTGCCCGACTTCTACAACGACCGGCGCGCCTACGCCTTCCAGACGCAGCTCTTCTTCCTGCTCAGCCGCTATCGCCAGCTCAAGCGCTACCGCCAGCGGGACCTCTTCCGCGGGCCCGTGATCAGCGATTACATGTTCGAGAAGGACAAGATCTTCGCCAACATCAACCTCGACGACCACGAGCTCGACATGTACAACCAGATCTTCGGCCTGATGGAACGGGATCAGCCGAAACCAGACCGCGTGGTCTACCTGCAGGCCTCGGTCGACGTGCTCATGCAGCGGATCGAGAGGCGGGGGCGCGCGTTCGAGCGCGCCATGGACCCCGAGTACCTGGCCACCCTGGCCGAGGCGTACAACTACTTCTTCTTGCACTACGCCAGCGCGCCGGTCCTCGTGGTGAACACCACCGAGCTGGATTTCACGACGAACCATGCGCTGGTGGTGGATCTGTGGCGGGCACTCGGCGAGGGGTCGAGCGGGGCACGCCTCTACAAGCCGGCGGCCGGCGTCGTCTGAGGGCCCGCGCGGGGCTGAGGTGCGATCATGGTGCAGAGGGTGAGTGCCTCCGACCTGGGGCGCTGGAAGCGGCGCGGGCGCCGCATTCCGGTGCTGACCTGCTACGACTTCACCATGGCCCGTCTGCTGGATCAGGCCGGCATCCCCGTGCTGCTGGTGGGCGACAGCCTCGGCCAGGTGGTGCTCGGCCACGACTCGACGCTGCCCGTGACCCTGGAGGAGATGATTCACCACACGCGGGCCGTTGCGCGCGCCCAGCCGCGGGCGTTGATCGTCACGGACATGCCCTTCATGAGCTTCCAGGTCAGTCCCGCGCGGGCGCTGGCGGCCGCGGGGCGGCTGGTGAAGGAGGGCTCGGCCGACGCGGTCAAGCTGGAGGGCGGGGCGCGCAGCGCGGCCGCGGTGGCGCGCATCGTCGCGGCCGGCATACCGGTCATGGGCCATCTCGGGCTGACGCCGCAATCGATCCTGGCCTTTGGAGGCTACCATCTGCGGGGGAAGGCGAAGGCGGAGGCCGAGGCGCTGCAGGCGGACGCGCTCCGGCTGCAGGAGGCCGGCTGCTTCGCGATCGTGTTGGAGATGATCCCGGCGCCCCTGGCGCGCGAGATCACAGCCGCGGTCGCGATCCCCACGATCGGCATCGGGGCAGGGCCGCACTGCGACGGCCAAGTGCTGGTCCTGCCGGACATGCTGGGGCTGTTCAAGGAATTCGAGCCGCGCTTCGTGCGCCGCTTCATGGACGGCGCCGAGCTCGTGGGGCAGGCGGTGCGGGAGTACATGCAGGCGGTCGAGAACGGCTCGTTCCCGGGACCGGAACATAGCTATGGCATGGAGGAGCGGGGGTAGCCATGACGAGCAAGAAGAAGCCGGCGACCGGGACTGGCGCCCGCCGGCCCGCCGTG
>CAZDKK010000148.1:0-4682 GCA_964506245.1 uncultured bacterium
GTTCCAGGCGGCGGAGGCGGCGCGACCCGCGCTCGCCGCGGCCGGGGCAGCCCCGCGCCGGCCCACGAAGCCGAGCAGGCGCCCAAGACCTCGGCCGAGCGCGATGAGCGCGAGGGCCAGATGCTCGCCACCCCAACCCACGCCATAGAGGAACCTTTCGATCCCGTCGCCAAGGAGCTTGCGCAGCAGCGGCGGCAGACCGAGGCGCGCCAGGCAGACCGTGCAGGCGGCCCCCACGGTGGCCAGGGCGAGCAGCTGTTGCACGCGGCTGCCCTCTCCGAAGAAGCGCGTCATCCCTTCGTGCAGCAGGATCGCCAGGCGACCGTGGTTGAGCGGATCTTCAGGCCCGAGGGCGAAAGCGAACGCGTCCCAGGCCACCACGGTCGGCACGATGAAGGCGGCGAGGCCCCACAAGAAGGCGCGCGGCCAGCGGGCGAGCAGGCCGATCCCCCAGAGGCATGCGACGGCGAGGAGCAGGCAGAGACCGGGGACACCGAGCAGGCGGACCCAGACCAGGACCCACAGCTGCCCGAAGGGGCCCGTCATGCTACCCCACTCGCGCCCCGCCAGGCTGAGGCCGGTGAGCAGGCTGACCGCGAGGAGGAGCAGTCCGAGAATCCACCGCCGGGGAGGCTTGCTGGGGCTGCGCGCCATTCCACCCTCCGGAGACGAGAATCACCCGCGCGCAACACGCCCTGCCCGCGCGCCCCTCGGGCGCCCGCGGGCGGACTCACATGCCACGCACGGCCAGCTGTCCATCTCCCGGCCCCTCGGGTGGGCCAGTGAACAGGGTAGGCAAGCCCCGCGCCTGGGGCAACCCCGTTTCAATCCAGCGCACACGGCCCCGAGGCCGCCGCGCCGCGGGCAGGCGTCAGGCCTGCCGCAGCGCCTCGACCCGATCGGTGCGCTCCCAGGTGAAGTCGGCCAGACTGCGGCCGAAGTGGCCGTAGGCCGCGGTCTGCTCGTAGATCGGCCGGCGCAGACGCAGCGTCTCGATGATCGCGCGCGGCCGCAGGTCGAAGACGCGCAGGATCCGCTGCTCGATCTCGGGATCGGCAATCGCGCCCGTGCCGTACGTGTCGACCGCAATGCTCACCGGCTCGGCCTTCCCGATGACGTAGGCCAGCTCGACCAGGCAGCGCCTCGCCAGCTTGGCGGCCACCACGTTCTTGGCAACCCAGCGGGCCGCATAGGTGGCGGAGCGGTCGACCTTGGTCGGGTCCTTCCCCGAGAAAGCGCCCCCACCGTGCGGCGCGCTGCCGCCGTACGTATCGACGATGATCTTGCGGCCGGTCAGCCCGGTGTCGGCCTTGGGCCCGCCGGCGACGAACGCGCCGGTCTGGTTGATGTGGATGCGCTCGCGGATCCGATCGAAGTCGCACAGCTCGCGCGGGATCGACTTCTTGATCACCTCCTCGAGCAGCCCCTCGCGCACCTTGCGGATGCCCACGTCCTTGTGCTGCGCGGCGAGCACGATGCCTTCCACCGACACGGGGCGGTCGTTCTCGTAGCGCACCGAGACCTCACCCTTGCCGTCGGGCCGCAGGAAATCGAGGCTGCCGTCGCAGCGGGCGTCCTCGAGGCGGATCATCATCCGGTGGGCCAGCAGGATGGGCACGGGCATGAGCTCGGGCGTCGCATCGGTCGCGTAGCCGAACATGATGCCTTGGTCCCCCGCGCCCAGCTCCTCGGCCCCGGCCTGCTCGACGCCGCGGTTGATGTCCGGCGACTGCTCGTCGATTGCGGTCAGCACGGCGCAGCTCGCGTGATCGAAGCCGATCTCCGGGTCGTCGTAGCCGATCCGCGCGATCGTGCGGCGCACGACCGCGGGGATGTCCACGTAGGCCTCCCGGGCCAGCACCTCGCCCGCCACCAGGACCAGACCGGTCGTGACCAGCGTCTCGCAGGCCACGTGGGCGGTCGGCTCTTGGGCGAGGAAGGCATCGAGGACGGCATCCGAGATCTGATCCGCGACCTTGTCGGGATGGCCTCGGGCCACGGACTCAGAAGAGAAGACGTAGTTGCGAGGCATGCGCGCTCCTTTCGTTCCCGCGACGGATGTAGAAAAGGGGATGATAGCCCGGCCCGTGCGAGTGGACAAGCGCCAGGGTGGGCATCAGTCGTGGTTGCCCCCGGACAGGTCGACCTCGGAGGAATCGCCCACGTTCAGCCGCTGGAAGGACCCCCGCACGATCGCGTTCTCGCCCACCACGGAGCGCTCCAGGAGCATGTCCTCGACCAGGGCGCCCTCGTTGATGATCGCGTTGCGCACGATCGCCCGCCGGATCACCGCGCCGTCGGCCACCGAGACGTCCGGGCCGAGGATCGACTTCTCGATCCTCGCCGTGGGGGCGACAAAGACCGGAGCCACGAGCGTGACACCCGGGATCGGGGCCGGCTGCGGCACGCGGCGCAGCATGTGCTGGTTGGTCTGCAGCAGCGTCTCCGGCTTCCCGCAGTCGAACCAGCCCTCGACCGGGGAGATGCGCATCCGCACGCCGTTCTCGAGCATGGCCTGCAGCGCGTCGGTCAGCTGGAACTCGCCCTTCGTCCGGTGGCCGGTCGACATCAGCTCGGTCAGCTTCGCATGCAGGACGGCCGCGTCGGGGAAGTAGTACAACCCGACGATGGCCAGATTGCTGGGTGGGTTCGCGGGCTTCTCGATCAGGCGCAGCACCGTCTCACCGCGCACCTCGACCACGCCGAACCGGCGCGGGTCTTCCACTTCCTTGACGCCGATGACCGCCTCTGCGCCGCCCAGGTAGGCACTCCAGTCCGGCTCGACGATCGTGTCCCCCAGGACGATGAGGACGGGTCCGGACGGCACGACCCCCGCGGTGACCGCGATGGCGTGGCCCAGGCCCAAGCGTTCCGTCTGCTCGACCACCTCGATCGGCGTGCGGTAGCGCTCGTGCAGGTACTCCTGGATCCGCTCGCCCATGTACCCCACCACGACGATGATCCGCTCGAGACCCTGACCGATGAGCGCGTCGAGGATGTGACCGAGAATCGGCTTGCCCGCCACATTTACCAGGGCCTTGGGCACCGTGTGCGTCTGCGGCCGCAGGCGCGTCCCGACGCCGGCCGCCGGCACGATGGCCACCAACTTGCGCTCCGCGTTGCTCCCCACAGGCCCTCCTCGATCGGGCGCCCGCCCGCCCCTAGACCTCCGGCTCCCAGTGACACACCAGGCGCCGGCCCTGCTCCTCCAGGCGGAACTGCCGGTGGGCGGCCAGTCCATCCCGCAGGCAGCTCCGTATCTCCTCGCCGCTGCTGGCGCGCCGGCAGCAGCGCGCCAGTTCCTCCAGATCGGAGGTGCGCACCTGCGCGAGCAGACCCTTGATCCACCCCACCCGCACGGGGGTGACGCTCAGCTCGTCGACCCCCAGGCCCACGAGCAGGAGCGCCCCCAGCTCTTGGCTCGCCAGCTCGCCGCAGCAGGCCACGCTCAGCCCGGCGCGGTGGGCCTCCGTGACGCACTGGTGCACCGCGCGCAGCACGGCCGGATGGAGCGGGTCGTAGAGGGGTGCGATCCGTTCGTTGCCGCGGTCGACGGCGAGCAGGTACTGCGTCAGGTCGTTCGAACCGATGCTGAAGAAATCGGCCTCACGCGCGAGCGCATCGCTCAGCGTCACCGCGGAGGGCACCTCGATCATGACGCCGACCGGCACGCGTGCGCGCGCCTTCGCGCCCGCGGCACCGAGTTGGGCAGCCGCCTCGTCGATCAAGGCCCGGGCGCGGCGCACCTCCTCGACGCAGCTGATCATCGGCAGGAGAACGCGCAGGCGCCCGTGCGCCGCGGCCCGCACCAGCGCGCGTGCCTGGGCACGGAAGACCTCCGGTTGCTCGAGGCTGAGCCGGATGCCGCGCAGGCCGAGGAACGGGTTGGCCTCCTGGGCGAGGCCGAAGAGCGAGGCCGTCTTGTCGCCGCCCAGGTCGAGCGTGCGGATGGTCACCGGGCGGCCCTCGGCCGCCACCAGGGCCTGGCGATAGGCCTGGTACTGCTCCTCCTCGCTGGGCAGACCCGCGGCCTCCGTGCAGAGGAACTCGGTGCGGAACAGCCCGATGCCCTCGGCCCCGGCCGCGAAGGCGGGCGCGGCGGCTTCGGGCCGATCGATGTTCGCCTCCACCGGCACCGCACGCCCGTCGAGGGTCCGGCCCGGTTTGCGCAGGCTGGCATCGAGCAGGGCGCCGAGCCGCTCCTCGCGCCGGCGTCGCCGCTCGTGGGCGGCGACGTCGGCCGCCGTCGGCTCCACGATCACCTCGCCGCTCTCGCCGTCCACGATGACCATCGCGCCGGGCGCGACGCGCGCCGTCACGTCCGTCACGCCGATCACCGCCGGGACCCCGCGCGAGCGGGCCAGGATCGTCACGTGGGATGCGAGCGTGCCGTGCTCGATGACGAAGGCGGCGACGCGTTGCGGGTCCAGCAGCAGGGTCTCACTGGGCGTCAGCTCGGAGGCGACGACGATCGCCCCGGGCGGCACCTGTCCGAGCCCCGGCGCCTCGGCATCCATCAGCTGCGCCAGGAGCCGGCGCTCGACGTCGCGGATGTCGCCGGCCCGGGAGCGAAACAGCTCGCTCGGCAGCGATTCGAAGTAGCGCGCCTTGCCCCACAGCACGGAGCGCGTGGCCTGTGCCGCGCACATCCGCTCGGCCTTGATCGCCGCGGTGATCTCCCG
>CAZDKK010000149.1:0-4667 GCA_964506245.1 uncultured bacterium
TGAGGTCGCGGACGCCCGGGCGGTCCGGGAGGATCACGGGGACCGGCGGGACGCGCGTGCGCTGTCGGCGGCGCGTTTCGAGGATATGCGCGATGGCATCGGCGCCGAGCGCCTGGCGCTCCAGCGCGAGCGTCAGGGCGGCGGTGAGCTCCTGCGGGCCGTAGTCGTCGAGCAGGGCCTGCAGGCGGAGCAGATGCGGGCGCAGCGCATCGCCGCGCGCGGCGAGTTGCTCGAAAAGCGTGGCCGTCAGCGGCACGGCGAGGCGCAGCCGATCGCGCGTGGTCCCCGCCGTCGCGGCGCCAGTCGCCGCGACGAGGCCGGCCAGGTGCGCCGGGTCTTCGATCGTCTGCCCGGTGTCATAGCTGCGCACGTGGTGGGCCAGTTCGTCGGCGCCGTCCACGACGCGCACGACGGTGGCGCTGGCGATTAGGGTGAGCGGCCGGCGGACGTGCGTGTGGGGAATCGAGTAGCGATTCCGGTCGAAGGCGACGTAGGGCTGCTTGCGGGCACTGACGGCGCGCAGCGCGTCGGTTTCAAACGGATGCTGCGGCAAGGGGAGCAGGCGCGTCTGCTCCTCCGCGAAGACGGCGCCGACGGTCCGATCGCGCTGCTCCGGATGGGGGCGCTGGTGCGCCAGGTCGTCCCGCCAGCGCCGGAATTGCGCATTCAGATCATCGACGTCGCGAAACGTGCGCGCGGCAAAGAAGGCATCCCGGAGGTAGCGGATCTGGCGCTCGACCTTGCCCTTCTCATTCCCGCGTCCGGGCGTACAGGGCCGCGGCGCGAAGTGGTAGTGCCCGGCGAGATCGAGGAGGCGCGGATGAAAGCGGATGGCCGCGCCCTGGCGCTCAAGCACGGCGCTCTTCAGATTGTCGTACACCAGGGTGCGGGCCGATCCGCCCAGCGCGCCAAAGGCCTCGACATGGCCACGCAAGAAGCTCTCGAGCGTCTGGTCCAGCGTGAAGAGGGCAAAGATGGCGCGCGAGTACGAGAGGACCATCACGAAGCCCGACAGGGGGCGCGTGCCGCGCCCGATGCGGACGGTGCCGAAGCTGCCCCAGTCGACCTGCGCTTCTTCGCCGGCCAGGACGGTCAGGCGTCGATAGACGGGCGCCGCGATCTGCGGCCGTAGCAGGCGGACCAGCCGCCGCACTTGGGTGGGCGAGCCCGCATACCCGCGGAGCCGCAGCATCTCGTGGAGACGCGTTGCCCGGAGCCGCGGGTACTGCGCCAGCGTGTCGCGCAGAAACGGCACGTACGGGTCCAGCCGCGACGGCCGGCAGGTGCCGCGCCGCACGGCGCGGGTGTCGGCGATCGCGGCGCGCACGGTGTCATGATGGACGCCGAGTTGGGCGGCGATCGTGCCGACCTTCCAGTGCTCGCCGTAATACAGGCGACGAATCTCGGCGTGCTGGGCGGGCGTGATCATCGCGGGTCTCCAGGGACACGCGACGGACCGGCCAGTGCGGTCGTAGGAGCCACCCGCATTGGCGGCCACAGACGATACATCGCGACGCCCCCGGACGGGGTGCGGTCGGCCCGACGTCCGTCGTCGTGTCCACCGCGAGTGTCGCCGACGCACGCGGGCGTCGGGAAGTCTGATCCCTCACGCGCGCCCGATACGCGCGCTGGTGATCCCGATGATCGAGCCGCCCCTCCGGGCTGCGTCGGTGGCGGGCTCGGGCCTCCCGGACCGACGTGCGACGCGCGGCTTGGCGACACGCGGCTGAGCAGAAGGCATGCCCACGATCGCACGACGGGCAGATGGCAAACAGGCGGTGACAGGTCCGGCAGGTCTTCTGACGGAGGGCGGCGTCCATGGCGTCGGAGCTCGGGGCTCCGACTGGACAACCGCCCGAAAACGTGGGACAACGGGCGTGACTGGCTCGGACGTCGGAGCCCGGGTCGGTCACGGGGGCCCGGTGGTCAAGACCGGGTCCCCACCCTTGCCAGTCCCTTCAGCCTACTGCACGCACACCCCGAACCGCCCGTGGACGCTGCCCGCCCTGTGGACGCGCAGACGCGCCCACGAGGGCGTTGGAACCGCGCTCCGCGCGGTCCCACAGCGCCCACCGGCCATCATCGATCTCTTGAGCGGAGAGCCCCAGACCGGACCGTCAGATCGACGCGTGTCCAGAAACACGCACTTTCACGCGCTCGCCCACAATGTTGCGCTTCTCAATTGGTACACACAGGTCGAGACCGCGCTTGAGAAGCAGTTCATAGAGGATGTCGGCTTCCGTCCGGTCCGCCTGGAGGTGCTCCACCGAATCAAGCAGGGTCTGATCGAGATTCTCGTGGTCGGGATCCCATGTCCTGATGTTGCTGGAAGCAAGCTTGAAGACGCGGAAGCCGAGATCCCCGGAGAACATGGGGTTCTTTGCCCGAATCCGCGCCCCAGCCCGGCGAAGCCGTTCCTTGGTAACCTCTGCGAGTCTCAAAGGCCTGTTTGCCTCCCGGCAGAGGTTGCAGGCAGCCTTCTGGTCAGGCTCCGTCGGGTCTAGGGGCTCGGGAAACTGCACCAGGCAGAACCTACGCCCCAGAGAGTCCTTTTCGTTCAAGTCGAAGACGGCTCTTCCTGTGGCGCCCGATCCGGCGAAGAAGTCCAGAACCAGGGCTCCTTCTTCGTTCAGTAGGAATGGAAAGAACCAGTTAAGGAGTCGGATGGGCTTCGGATTGCTGAACACCTTCCCCTCCGTAGGGAAGTCTTCCTTCAGGTCGTACGGACCAAGGCGCCCATCCAGTTCGAACACACTTGACAGCTTCTCGGCGTACTCGGAAGCGTAGACCTTGAGCTCGATGATCTTGTTCTCATCCTCGCCGAACAAGACTCGGCCTTCGGCAAGTAGCTGATCCATCGTCTCTGGTGGAAACCTGTAGCCCATCAGGGGCTGCTTGCACGGCTTCTTCGAGACGGGGTGAACGACGTCGTATCGGTAACCCTCTCTGCCCGGATTGTGCACACTCTGGCTGCCCGTATAGACGCCTCCGGCATCGATGTACCTGTATCGGTCCATCGGTCCCAGTTCGCCCTTGTGTTCTCGGAACCACAAGTCATAGGCCGCAACTAGCGCATCACCGGAGAACTTCGCCGCCAACTCACGTCCGATCGACAGTAGAGTCTCCTTGACATCCGACGCCTGTGACTTCCATTCCTTCTCGATGGACTCTCTCGCCTTCGAGACGAACAGGAGATACTCGTGTTCCGTGGCAATATTCGTTGGATTGTTGTCTGTAGCGTTCTTCCATATCACCGTGCCGATCACGTTCTCCTCGCCAAACGTCTCGAGGCACATGGCTCGGAGGTGGACGTACTCTCGCTCATCGATTGAAACCACTATCACACCGTCTTCCCGGAGGAGATGCCTCGCCAGCTTGAGACGGGAGTACATCATGTTCAGCCAGTCGGTGTGGAATCGACCGCTGGCTTCTGTGTTCGAGCTGATCTTCTGACCGCCCTCCACCTGTCCTGTCAGTTCGAGGTAGTTCTTGATGCTGTCCTGGAAGTTGTCGGGATAGACGAAGTCCTTGCCGGTGTTGTACGGCGGGTCGATGTAGATGAGCTTCACCTTGCCGGCATAGCTCTTCTGCAGCAGCTTCAGCACCTCGAGGTTGTCGCCCTCGATCATCAGGTTCTGCGTCGTGTCCCAGTCGACGCTCTCTTCCGGACACGGGCGGAGGGTGCCCGTAGAGGGCGTCAAGGCGAGCTGGCGGGCACGGCGCTTCCCATGCCAGTTCAGCCCGTACTTCTCTTCCCGCTCGTCCACCGTCCCGCCCAACAGCTGCTTGAGCACTTCGAAGTCGATCTTCCCCTCGGTGACCGCTTCGGGAAACAGCGCCTTCAGCTGTTCGACGTTCTGCGTGACGATGTCGGCAGAGTGAGATTCGGGGTCGGTTCCATTCAGTTTCTGCATAGTGGTCTCGGTCGATTCACAACCTCGATCGGCAGGCGGCCTGGGCCGCCTGCAGACGCTTGAGTTCGAGATTCAGTTCAACCTGCCTCGCCAGTTGGGTCTCTCGGCCGGCGGCGGCGCGCAGGCGAGCGAAATCAGCCTCGAGCGTCCCCCATTCCCGCAGCGCCTCTCGTCTGCCAGCCGCCCGCTCGACGTCGGCACACACCGCAAAGTGCCCGGTCACCAGGGCGGCATCCAGCGCAAGCAGCGTGTCGATCCAACCCTGGTAGAGCGCGAGAAGTGACGTTCTGGGTAGCCGTCCAACTGCCATAGCCGCGGCGAACGGTTCCCGCGCTGCCAACGCAACCGACCCATCCCAGGAGACTGCGGTCACTGGTCCGTCCAGGACAGTCTCGCCAGCCTCGCCTTGCGACCATCGCTTGTGGACGGCGGACACACCAACACGATTGCCATCGCCCTCATGGACCAGCAACATCGGATAGGGTACGGCGCGGTGGATCAGCTCGACGATGCGCCCGGCACGGCCTCCTGGACGTAGGCCGGCCCGGAGAACGGCGATTTCCAGGTACTCACGCAACGTATCCCGGTAGTCAGGGACGCCGACTGTCGAGGGCTTGAGCGCCGCCACCCACCAGAGTTCCTCGATACCCTCATTGATCAGCCGCTTGTCAGCTCCCGTGGGCGCACCATGCTCCAGCAGCAGCTTCTTGGGCACCCGCTGGTCCACCCGGGCGCCGGCAGGAAGGTCCAAGG
>CAZDKK010000150.1:0-4522 GCA_964506245.1 uncultured bacterium
CGACGACCGCACACCGCGACGTGACTCTCATGGATGCCGTCCTCCTACCGGGTGATACCCTGTCGCCGACGCCCGTTCATGCCCATGGGATGGGACGGAGCCGGGGAGGGCACGGCGACCTCCCTCACACGGAACCCCGACAGTTCCGGATCGCGCTCGTACCCATTGAGGATACCACAGTTTGTCGGACTGCAACCAAGTGGTGTGTACGCGGCGGTGCCCTCGGGCAGGATTCCAGCCGGAGGTGCGGGAATGGTCTCCGGGCTGGGTGCAAGCCCGGCTAGACGGGCTGGGGAGGATGTGCTACCGTGAGCATATCGTGGGTTGGCCGGGAAGACGGCAACCATTGCGGGTTGTCGCGGACGCCGGCTGATGAGAACCCGGAATCCACCTCGGTGGCCCGGGTTGCGCTCGCGGCAGCCAAGCACCCCGGGTGAGGATCGCGCCCCAGCGCAGCTCTACCCGCTCGTGGCCCGAGGCGCGCCTCCCTTCCCGGCTCCCCGCGACCTCCGCAGGGCTCGCCTGCCCGCCCGTGCGCCGTTGCCTCGTTCCGGTCGGAAAACACCGAGCCGGGGGGTTCTGCCCCCCGGCTCGGCTCAGATACTCCCGCGGTTCGATGCGCCGCGGGCTCCTACTGCACGCGGATGAGCTTCTTGACCTGGGCCGCGTCACCCGCGATCGCCCGAGCGTAGTACGTGCCGGCCGGCGCCGGCTGTCCAGCCTCGTCCCGGCCGTCCCACTCGAACGGGTGGAGGCCGGCCGCGATCACGCCGTCGTGCAGCGTGCGCACCAGGCGGCCGCCGGCGTCGAAGACGCGCAGCGTGGCGTGGGGCGCGTTGCTGGGCACGGACAAGCGCAGCGTGGCGGCGCCGGAGAAGACGCTCGGCTGCGCGTAGAGCGCGAAGGTCAGCGGCTGCGTCTGCTCCTCGGTCCCCTGCGGGTCCTGGAGCGAGATGATCTGGACATCGTCGAGGGTCCAGCCGCCGAACTTCCAGTAATCATCGCTCTCCATGATGAACTTGACGCGCACCGACGCATTGCCGTCGGCGATCGCGCTGATGTCATAGGAGATGGGGATCCAGGCCCCCCAGTCGAGGTGATGCGTGGCACTCTCGTTGCGCCAGATCTCCACGCCGTTGACCTGGATGATCGCATGGTCGTACAGACCCTGCTCGGAGCAGAGCGAGCGCCGGAAGACGAGCTGCGTCCGATGGGAGTCGGAGCAGTCGATCACCGGTGACTGCAGGTAGCAGTTCGAGGTGTTGTTGTACAGCCCGTCGACCGTGTACGGATCCAGGTTGAGGTCGTTGTCCCACGCGTTCACGCCCGAGAAGGGCTGCTCCGGATCCCACTGGTTGGCGCGGGGGTAGGGGTCCCCGAGCTGCCATGTGTCGGTCCCGGAGGTCGCTGCGTGGGTCCAGGTCGAGGGCAAAACCTCGAAGTTGTCCTCGTAGACGACGCTGACCGGCGACAGGTAGTCGAAGAAGCTCCAGGTGAAGGAGGTGTCCGGGGTCGAGACCTCGAGCTCGAACTCCAGCTTCGTGCCCGGGGCGACTCCGGTCGCGGCCTGCACGGTGAAGTGCGGGGCGTTGGAGGTGACCGTCTGCCAGCGGGCAGCATCGGGGAAGGTGGCCGAGCCGTCGATCACCGTGATGCCCGGCGTGAGCGCGGTCAGCTGCGCGGTGATGCCCGTCGCGAGCGCGGTGCCGTAGTTGGTGAGGTCGACCCGGAGCGTTGCGGTCTCACCCGGATCCAGCTCGGTGTTGCCGCCGTCGATCCAGGCGTGGTTGCGGTAGCCGACGCGGGTGGGCGAAGGCACCTCGATATCGTAGGTGAAGGTGGGACCGCACAGCGCGGCCGCCCCGTACTGCACCCAGCCGTAGCCGCCCTCACCCCAGGTGGTGCCCCAGCTGTTCTTGATGAGCCAGGCGCCATTGCCGTTGCAGGCGGCGTCGTCCCAACCCATCAGCAACACCGCGTGGTTGGTGCCGGATGCGGACTGGTTGTAGCAGCCGCCGCCGTAGTACTGGAACGCCCCGCTGCCGTTGATGTGCACGTAGATCGGGTGCACCAGGCAGCCGGCCTTGAGGTAGCTGATCGTGCTGAACACGGTGTGCGAGCCGGTCACACGGACGTAGACATCGCAACCGCTGTGCCGGCACGGGTACGTGCTGCTCCCCATGTACTGGAAGCACGCGCGGGAGACGGCGCCGAACCAGGTCCACAGGTCGATGCAGCTCTCCTGATTCCCTCCGCTGCAGCTGCTGCCGTACTCGTTGCAGGAGATGCACTGCTGCTCGGAGAACATCATCATCGAGCCGGTCGTGATCTGGTAGATCCCTTCGAGCGCGCCCACGGCCGCGAAGGCCCAGCAGGACCCGCAGCTACCCTGGTTGCGCACCGGCGTGAAGATGCCCTGCGTGCGCCAGTCCCACGACGCGGGGAGATCCTCGCTCAGCGGCTCGGGGAGGGCCGGCGCGTTCGGGTCGATCGGGGCGGGCTCGAGGTCCCCCAGCGCGGCCGCCCTCACCTCGGGGGGCATCATCACGAACTCGTTCAGGCCAACGGTGAAGGTCCCGCCCGACTCCTCGACCTGGCGTTGGATCTCAGCTAACTCCTTCTCTGGATCCCAGTTGTCCTGGGCCCTGGCCTGGCCGGCCAGCGGACCCGCCACGAGGAGGAGGACCGCCAGACCCAGGACCGTCCATGAGCCCGAATTGCGAAAGCTGTAATGCATGGGATGCTCCTTCCGCGCGCCGCGCTTTCGGGCCACGGCGCCTGCCCGAGAATGAGGGTTTGTGCGAAACCAATTCGAGTCTACCACATGGGGTGCCCGAATGCGAAGAACCCGTCGCCCGCCCGTGGAGAGGGTTCTGGGGCCCCACGCCGGCCGGCCTGCCCGCTGCCCCGGCGGCGGCCCATTGCGCCCGGCTGCCGGCCCGCCGATGATGCCGTGGGTCGCGCTGGTTGACTTGCCGGAGCGGTGGCTGGACTGCGCCAGGGGGGCTGCGTGGACGGGGCCGAAGTCAAAGGCGTCGCGACCGGGCAAACCACGCGCGCCCGGCCGCGGATGCTCTATGCCGACGATGCCGGCACCATCCGGGACCACCCCCAGCTCTTGGCCCTGGGCGACGGCGGCGAGGTCCGCCTCTTGGCCGAGGCCGCCGCCGAGATTGTGCCACTCCCACGGGGAAGCGACCTTTTCTTGCTCCCCGGACGGAGCCCCGTGGGCTGGGACCCGCGCGGGCGCGGCCCGGTCGCGCTGGCGATCGGCGTGGATGGGCGGCCCATCCACGCTGTGGCCGCCTTCCTGGCGCCGGCGCACACCTGCACGCTGCTGGCGGCCTACGAGACCCGCCCGGGCGCGCCCGCCCTGCCGCTCTTCTCCTACGGGGCCGTGGGATTCGCGCAGGGGCGCTACTGGGCCGCCGGCCGGCGTGTCGATCCCGATCCCCGCCAGGACCCCTGGCGCTTTGACCTCGGCGAGATCGAGGCCTCCGTCGCGCGCCACCTGCGCGAGGCGCCCGAGAACCGACTGATGCAGCAACTGCGCCGGTGCGCGCTCGAATACCACTGCCGGGCTGCCCAGAACTTCTTCCTCGGCCGACACGAGGCACCGCTGCCCACGAGCGTCGCATGCAACTCCGCGTGCCTCGGCTGCATCAGCCTGCAACCGGACGGCAGCTTCAAGGCGGCGCACGACCGGCTGCGCGAGCCCCCTTCCGCGGCCGACGTCGCCGAGGTCGCGCTCCTGCACATCCGGGGTGTGCCGCGGGCAGTGGTCAGCTTCGGCCAGGGCTGTGAGGGCGAGCCCCTCCTGATGCGCGACGTGCTGGTGGGCGCGGTGGAGCGCATCCGCGCCGCGACGGGGGAGGGCACCGTCCATCTCAACACGAACGCGAGCCTGCCCGGCGTCGTCGACGAGCTCGCACTGGCGGGCCTCGACAGCATGCGCGTGAGCTTGAACAGCGCGCGGCCCAACCTCTACGCGGCCTACTACCGCCCGCGCGGGTACGGCTGGCCGGAGGTCGTCGCCTCGATGAAGCGCATGACCGCCCGCGGGCGCTTTGTCAGCCTCAACCTGCTCTACTTCCCCGGCATCACCGACCGGGCGGCCGAGGTGGAGGCCCTGGGCGCCTTGATCGACGAGACCGGGCTCGAGATGATCCAGCTGCGCAACCTGAACATCGATCCCGAGATCTACAAGAGCGAGCTACCAGCGCTCGCGGCCGGCCCGGGCATGGGCCTGTCGGCATTTATGCGCTCGCTGCGGGCGCGCCACCCGCGGCTGCGGTTCGGCTACTTCAATCCCCCGCGCGAGCGCTACCAGGCCTGGCGCGCTGCCGGCCCACCTGCTCCCGGAAACCCGGCGCCGGGCGGGCGGTAAGAGCGGATACGGCCGCTGGCCAAGGAGGGTCCCGTGAACCACGAAGCTCCCCGTCGCCTCCAGCGATCCCCGCTCGCCGCGGCCCGCGCGACCGCGGCGGCCTGCGCGACCGCGGCGGCCTGCGCCCTGGCGATC
>CAZDKK010000151.1:0-4411 GCA_964506245.1 uncultured bacterium
CTGCCGCACGCGCGCCGGCCGCCCTGCGCCGTCGAAGAGCGTGTAGCTGAGCGAGCCGCTCGCCTGCAGCAGCGTGTCGTCGAACAGGGGCGGATCCAGCAGCGAGAAGCCATGGATCGGCGCCACGGCCATCGGCTCCTCGTAGCGCACGCCCGACCCGCTCAGCCGCACGGAAGGGAACCACGCCGCGCGGGCCTCGCCTTCCGCCGCCCAGGCCTGATCGCGCACTGCCGCGGCCGCCGCCACCGCCGGAAAGCGCTCGACCGCGAGCGCCGCCGCGCGCTGGAGCGTGAGCGGCTCGGCGCCGGTCGCACCCACAGGTTCTGGGGTCCTGTCCGCCCCGGTCGCTTGCGCGAAGGTCGGCCCGGATGCCATGTCCGCCCGAGGCTCCTGCCCGAGCGCCGGTCCGGTCACTAGCATCAGCACCGCCGCGGTGGCCCACGCCAGTGTTCGCCTGCTCGCCATCCTCATCCTTCCCTCCCGCGACTGCCGCCCGCCGGGCCGGCCGGGGCCACGGCGATGGCCTCGACCAAGACGTCCCACGCCCTGCGCACCTGGCGCGTGACATCGAATCGCCCATCGGTCAGATGCCAGAGCACCCCCGCGGGCTGGATGAGCCCCAGGAACATGAGCGCAACCGTGTCGGGCTCGATCTCCGGGCGGATCCGCCCCGCGGCCTGACCCGCACGCACCAGATCCGCGACGTGGCCCAGGTAGCGCGCGAGGAGGGCGTGGATCCGTCGTTTGCGCTCCGGCCGCTGCCACTGGACATCGTCCGACAGGATGATGCGCGGGATCGCCCGCGCGTCGCGGATCAGCTCGACGTGCAGCATCAAGAGGCGGCCCAGGGCCTCCAGGGGATCACCCTGTTCGGCCGTCGCCATCTGGACGTTGCGCTCCAGGCGCGCCCCGATCAGCTCCAGTGTCGCGTCGATGAGATCGTCCTTGCTGCGGAAGTGACGGTAGATGGCGGACGGCACGAGACCTAGTCGCCGGGCCACCGCGGCCATGCTCAGACCTCTGAGCCCGTCTTGCGCGATGAGGCTCAGGGTGGCCTGGGCGATCTGCTCGCGGCGGGCCGCCGAGGGCATCTTCCGCTGGCCAAGCTTGTGCGCTTTGTGAACCATTGTTCACATTATCGGCCGTGGCGGGTCGATTGTCAAGGAGGATCGCGGGCCACGGTCCCCGAAGAATGAATCTCATAGAATATTTATATGAAATCTCTTATGACTTCAAATCTCAAGAAGAATCGAGACGATCAGTGGTGGTCGCGGCGAGTCATTTAGTGATAATTTATTCACGTTGAGCCCGGCGCCCCGACCCACCACCGGGACAGCTGCGGCCCCCCATACGAATGTTCGTGGCGCCCGCCGGCTGCCAGCGTCAGGATCACGTACCCTGGACCAAGGCCGGGGCTGGGGAATGGGCACGCAAGACTCAGTCCCTGCCCCGGGTCGACCTACACAAGAGTGAGGAAGCTCGCATGCCCGATCGGTCAAGAAACTGGCTTGCGCAGGCGAAGCGCGACTTGGAGCAAGCCCGCGCTTCAGAAGCGCAGGGACGCCACGAGTGGGCCTGCTTCGCCGCGCAGCAAGCCGCCGAGAAGGCGGTCAGGGGGCTCCACCTCCATCTGGGTCAGGAGGCCTGGGGGCATGTCGTGGCGCGGCTTCTCACGGAATTGCCGATCACCGCGCCCACGAGCCTGGTCGACCGCGCCAAGGTGCTGGACAACTTCTACGTGGCCAGTCGATACCCCAACGGGCATCCCGAGGGCGCGCCCTTCGAGCACTACGGCACGCTCCAGAGCAGCGAGGCACTCAGGCATGCCGGTGAGATCCTTGCGTTCGTCCATACTCAGATGGCCTGATCGATCGGCTGTCGATTCGGCTGTGCGGGCGTGGGCTCGCGAGCAGGCGCGGATCCGTCCCGGACTCGTCCGGCTGGGGTATTTCGGATCGTACGCCACCGGCAACTGGGGTGTCGGAAGCGACCTCGATTTGGTCGCCGTTGTCGCGTCCTGTGCACGGCCGTTCGGCGAGCGGGCCCTCGAATGGGATCTGACCAAGCTGCCGGTCCCCGCAGAAATCCTGGTCTACACCGCGGCCGAATGGGCCCGAGTCCTGCAGAAACAAGATCGGTTCGCCCGCGTGATGAGCAACGAGGTGGTTTGGGTGAACGAGACGCCCGATTGAGGGGCGCGCCGGATGGTCCGGCACCCCGAGAGACGCTTGACCCAATGTAAAGTCTACTTTACATTGACCCCCATGCCCCTCGCCAATCACCTGCGCCGCCACCGCCTGGCCGTGGCGGAGATGACCCAGCAGGGGCTCGCCGATCGCGCGGGCGTCACGCGGCAGACGATCATCTCGATCGAGAAGGGCAACTACAACCCGAGCGTCGAGCTGGCGCTGCGGCTGGCACGGATCTTTGGGGTGCGGGTCGAAGACCTCTTCGAGCTCCCGCCCGAATCCGGAAGGAGGAAGCCTTGAGGTGGTTCGCGAGGTTGGCGGGGCGCATCGCCCCCGGCTGGCGGCCGACCCCTGTGGGTGTGGCGTCATTCGCGCTGGTGGTCCTCGGTCTGCTGCTCGGCGCCACCGTGAACATGGCCTGGCTGCTGCTCCTCGGGGCGGGCTGCTTCGGCCCCGGGCTGCTGCGTGAGCTGCGCCTGCTGCGCGACTGTGACGAGTTCCAGCGCCAGTCGTCGATCCGCGCGGGGTATCACGCCTTCCTCGCCGGCGGACTCTTCTTGGTGATCGTTGTTGCCGTGCGTTCGTGGGGCCACCGCAGCCTGGGCGAACACGATGCCTTCCCCGCCAGCCTCGTGCTGACCTGCATGCTGGTCACCTACGCGCTGAGCCAGCTCACGCGCTACTGGGGAGCGCGCGCCGCCGCGTTTCGCCTCCTGTTCATGTTCGGCTTCTTCTGGTTCTGCTTCGCCGCCCTCAGCCATGCGGGTGAGCCGGCCAGCCTGCTCATCGAGCTGTCGCTGCCGCTCATCCTCGTCGCCCTGGCGTTCTTGAGCCGGCGCTGGCCGCGTCCGGTGGGCGCGGTGTTGCTGTTCACGGGCATCGGCGCGCTCTTCCTGTTCCACGTGGAGGAGGGCTTCACGGGCAATAACAGCCGCCTCTACGTCTTCTTCATGCTGCTGCTGCCGCTGCTCTACACGGGTGCGGGGCTGCTGGGGGTGCGCGCGGGAACCGCGGCGGAGGGCTAGCATGCGGCGGGCGCCGGCGGTGTCACGCGCTGGGCGGCGGCGCCGTCAGGGCCCGAATCAGCTCCGCTTGCTCGGGCCAGGTCGCGATCAGCGCGTCGCGCTCCCCGTCCTCGTAGTCGGCGTAGTCGAACCCGGGTGCCACCGTCGTTCCGAGAAGCGCGAGCGTCCCGCCCGCGACCAGACGCGCGCCTTGCCACACGCCGCGCGGCACGACGACCTGAGGCCGCATGCCCGCGGCGAGGTCCGTCCCCAGGATCACCGTCCGGCCAGCAGCGCCCGGCTCCAGCAGCAGCATCTCGACCGGATCGCCCAGGTAGAAGTGAAAGACCTCGTCGCTCAGGAGCCGGTGCATCGGCGAGAGCGTGTGCGGCGTGAGCAGGTAGTAGATCGCGGTGCCCAGCGCGCGCGGGCCACCGTAGCGCGCGGGCAGCGCGGCGGCGGCCACGCGCTCGTCCGCACGGTAGATCTCGCGGAAGAAGCCCCCCTCCCGCGGATGCGGCGTCAGCCCGAGCAGCGCGATGATCTCCTCGGCCGTCATGGTCGGCCCTCCCCGGTGACCGGTGGCCTCACCCTGCGCAGCGCCTCTTCGACGGGCGGGAAGCCCGGGCGCAGAGCACGGGCTCGCTCGAGCCAGTGTGCCGCTTCGGCTCGATCTCCGCGGGCCTCGCAGGTCAGACCCAGGTTGTACACCGGCTCGAAGAACTCCGGGTCGATGCGGGCTGCCTGCTGCAGGACCTCCGAGGACCGGTCATACCGACCGGCCTCGCGCAGCGCCACACCCAGGTTGTTGAGCAGCCACGGATCGCTGGGACGCAGGGTCGCGGCGCGCTCAAAGGCCGTCACCGCGCCGTCCCAGTCGGCGCTCGCGTGGAGCGCCTCGCCCAAGCCCGCCCAGCCGTCGGGCTGGCGCGCGTCCAGATCGATGGCCCGGCGGTAGTGCCCCGCCGCGGCCTTCGCATCGCTCTCCTGCAGCGCCAGGTCCCCCGCCAGCACGCGCAGCGCCGGCTGCTCCTGGCCGAACGCGAATGCGCCTGCGAGATCGCGACGCGCCGCCGCGCGCAGGCGTGCCGCGCTCTCCCCCATCGCGCCTGCCCCTGCCCCAACCTCCCCCGCGCGGGCCGCGGCCAGGGCGGCCGCCGCCCGGTGACGCAGGAAATCGCCCGGCCGAATGCCCCGCGCGAGCGCCGCGGTGCAGAC
>CAZDKK010000152.1:0-4400 GCA_964506245.1 uncultured bacterium
GGCGATCGCCTGGACCAGACCCGCCAGGCCCGGGCCCGCCGCCGCGGACGGCAGCAGCCCCTCGCAACCGCGACGCTCGAGGCGCACGCCCTCCTCGATCCACCGCAGGCGCCCGTGCTGCGCAGCGCGCGCCGCGGCCGTGGGCGAGTCCGCCAGGTCCCCCGGCGCCGCGGACGTCAGGAAGAGCGCCGTCACGGCGGCGAAGACGACGAATCCCACCAGCAGCAGATCGTCCGGCCGGCGGAGCCTGAGGGCGGCAGCCGCGCTGGCCGCACCGAACAGCGCGGCGACGACCCAGTAGCCCGCTCCCAAGGGCAGCAGCACCGGCGCGAGCAGGTAGGCCGCGAGGACGAGTCCCGCGGCGGCGCGCCGCGCGCGCTTCTCCCCGAGCAGCGTGGCGAGGGTGTGCACGCCGGTCGCAGCGTCCCCGCGCGCGTCTTTGAGATCCTTGGCACCGAAGGCCAGCGTCACGCCCAGGAGCACGAGCAGCGCAACGCGCCGCGGGAAGACGACCGGCGTCATCTCCTGCGCAAAGAGCGCGAAGCCGGTACCCAGCGAGAGCAGGGACAGAACCGCCAGCGCCAGCGTAGCAACCAGCGGCCAGCGCTTGAGTCGGACTGGGGGGGCCGAGTAGAGGTAGGCCACCAACAGGCAGGCCAGCACGAACAGGAACGGGTGGTAGCCGGCGGTGAGCGCCAGCCAGATGGCCAGAACTGCGCAGCCGCGCGCGAAGGCCCGCGCCTGGCCGGCGTCGAGTAGGCCCGTCACCAGCGGTCGGCGGGGATCGTTGATCCCGTCGGCCTCGCGGTCGTGCACGTCGTTCCAGAGCAGCGCCGCCCCGTAGGCTGCTGCCATGGCTGCCCAGAGCAGGACGAGCGCGGCCCAGTCGGTGGGGTTGGTGAAGGCCCCCGGCAGGTGGTCTCTGTACAACCACCAGCCGAGATAGGCCCCGGCCGGGACGAGGCCTGTATAATACATCAGCCGCGGCCAGCTCAACCTGGCCAGATACCCGCGCCAGCGCGGCGGGTCGAGCTGGTAGCAGTACAAGAGCAGGAGGGGCAGCACCGGCAGCGCGAGCGCAGCCGCATGCCGGCGACTCTCATCCGCCAGGAGGCCGAACCCGCGGTAGACCTCCCCGTATGCCGCTCCCGAGCCACCCGCTGCACCTGCACCGAGGTGCGCGAGCCACGCGGGCCACGCCCCCAAGAGCGCCGCCCACAGGAACAGCCCCACGGCGGCCAGCCCGCCCCGAACCCAGGCCCGCGCGCGTCCGGCGCCGCCCGCACCCGCGTCAACGCCCCCCGCGCCCGCGTAGAGCGCGGCCAGGAAGCACGCCAGCGCGATCTCGACGCGCTGGCCCGGCGAGACTTCCGCGAGCGCGACGGTCGGGTCCCAGAAGCGCGCGACCGCGGGACCGAACCCGGAGAGGTACCCGAGGTCCCACCCGCGCCCCCCGGTGGCGATCGCATCGACAACGGGTGCCACGAGCAGCAGCCCGAAGCCGCAGGCCACGATCCCCGCCACGGCCGGCAGCGGGCGGCGCGTCAGGCCGTGCAGCCACAGCGCCGCCCCGAGAAACACCCCGAGATAGAAGAGCGGGAAGTGCAGGAAGACCATCGGGGTCGAGATCTCGACCCGCCAGTCGAAGCCCAGGACGTGCGGCTGCTCGAGCACGCCCTCGAGGAGGTTGCGGGCCAGGATCCAGACAGCGAGCAACGCCAGCCAGCGCCACCCGCAGCCCGCGGCGACTTCGAGCCGCGCAAAGCCGCGCGCCAAGCTCGCGGGGCCTGCACTCGTCGCGCTCGGGGATTTCGCCAACCCACCTCCCCGACCCGGTGGCCTCTAGCGCGTGACGATCACCCGCGTCCCGGCCGTCTCGCTGCCAGCCCGCAGCCGCGCGAAGTAGACGCCTTCGGCCACCGTGCGGTGCTGCTCGTCCAACCCATCCCACGTGACGCGGTAGATGCCGCCGCGCTGGCCCTTGCCCACCAACTGGCGCACGACGCGGCCCGCGGCGTCGACGACATCGAGCGTCACGCGACCCGCGTGCGCACTGGGCACCGCGTACTCGAGCTGCGTCGAGCCGCGGCTGGGATTCGGGGTGGCCTCCACCCACGCCCGGGGGACGGCGGTTCCGTTCTCCGGGGCGGCCGTGATGCCGCCCGGCGGCCAGCTGCCGAACGAACCGTTGATCGCGATCGCGAAGGGCTGCGGGCCGTGGGGGACGTTGTAGCCGCGCACCTCGAGTGTGTAGGTCCCCAGCGGCGGCGCGCTCAGCCGCACGCACTCCTCGACATTACGCCGATCGTAGGATCCGCCGCCGCTCGAGAAGCCGCCGCTGAAGACGTTGCCCTTGTACTGCGTTCCCCCGGGCGCCGTCAGGGTGATGTCCAGGTCGTTGACCAGGGCGATGCTCGCGCCCGAGGTGCCGGGGTAGTCGGTCCACACGACGGTGACGAACAGCGGCTCCGCGCCGCTGTCGACCTCGAAGTCGCGCGACCAGGTCTGGCCCGTGCCCAATCCCGGCCCGACCTGCTCGGCGATCAGCTCCCGCGTGTCGCCCCCGAAGTAGAGCGCGTTGTCCATCAACATGCGGCCCCACCCCTCGTTGTTGTTGGGGACGTCCGCCGTGGCCATGTCGTCGGTGCTGGAGACGATTACCGCTTTGACGAGGGCCGCCCAGGGGAAGAAGCCGCTGCTGCTCGCCTCACCATCGGGATAGAAGCCCTCGCTGAAGTACTGCTGCGTGTTGAGCGCCATGCCCGAGACGCAGGGCGTTGCCATCGAGGTGCCCTGGAACGGGCTGCTCGCCGTCTGACAGGTCGGGCTGGGCGGGTTGCCGGGGTCGTTGTTCACCGAGGTGATATAGGTCGGGTCCTCGCCACCGGGCGAGGTCACGGTCGGCTTGTAGCGGTTGTCGGACGCCGGCCCGCGGCTCGAGTAGCTGGCCATGACATCCTGCTGGGGCGCCTGGCGGGTGGCCCCGACCGTGATGCAGTTCTTGGCGGTGCCGGGCGAGCCGACCGTACTGGCGTTTGGACCCGAGTTGCCGGCCGCGAAGCAGACGAGGAACTCGGGGTGGTTCCACATGGCGTTGTCGACGTCGACGCTGTAGCCGTCATAGGCGTTGCTGCTGCTGCCCCAGCTATTCTGGTGCACGCGCGCGCCGAGGTTGAAGCTGGCGTTGAATGCGGCCGTCAGGCTGCTCGGCACGGAGATCGTGCCGATGTTGCACGCGGCCCAGTCGTCCGCCCCCACGTCCTGCACCGTGAACTTGGCCTTGTACGCCATGCCGTTGTAGTTGGAGTTGCCGGGGTTGATGTAGGACTGGTCCCCGCACATCGTACCCGCCACGTGCGATCCGTGACCGGTGTCGCACCCGTCGTAGGCCACGCCGCCACCGAAGATCGAGTAGTCGATCACCTTGCGGTGGGTCGGCCCGGGCTGGGCGTTGCCGATCTCGCGAAACCAGCAGCTGTTGTAGTCGACGCCGCTGTCCATGATCGTCGCCAGCATCCCGTCCCCGTCGATGCCGTGGTCCCACAGCGGAACCCAGCCGCTCACGTTCGACTGGGCCACCCACTTGGTCGTGTTGTTGAGCACGAGAAACTCGGGCTGCTCCTCGATCCACCAGACGTCGCGCAGGCGGGCGATGGCCGCCACGAGGTCAGGCGCCGCACGAACCAGCAGCCGCCGCGAGAGACCATCGTCGGTGCGGTCGAGGACCTCGCACCCCACCGCCGCCACCTGGGCCGCCACGCCGTCGAGGTCGCGGAAGGCGCGCACCAAGAGCGTCAGGCGCTCGTCCGCCGCCCGCTGCGGCGACACGAAGGTCTGCTTGCCGATCGCGGGGCTGATCCGGTAGGCGGGATGGAATGGCCCGACCCAGGCGACGTCCGCCCGCGCGCCGACGCGCTCCCAGGCGGCGGGGTCCAGTCCCACCAGGAAGGCGGACTCGGGTACGTACCCGTAGAGCTGCGCGCCATCGGCGGCGAGCGCCGCGCACCACGCATCGGTCACAGGACCGCGCGCCTGCACGAGGTAGTAGCCGTGCTCGCCGGCGCCGCCCTGCGCCGCGAGGTCCAGCGGAATCGGAGGTTCACCGACCAAGGGATCGAAGCGATGCGTCGCCAGGTCGATCACCGCGGCCTGCCCCACCGCGAGCCAGGACAACGCCACCCACACAGTGATGGAACCCAGGAGATGCACTGATTTCACTGCCTGCCCCCTTCCGCGAGAGTGCCCCGCCACGAGCGCCGGGCCGAGTGACCGCACTCGCTGCTTCCTGTGGGTGAGGCAATTGTACGTAGGCACGGCCAACGGGTCAATCCACGCGGCGGAACGCCTGCAGGGCAGACGATTCCCCCCGAGGTAGACCTTTCCCTTTGGCGCTGGTCGAG
>CAZDKK010000153.1:0-4373 GCA_964506245.1 uncultured bacterium
GCCGCACGGGGGCCGCGCGCTCGGGATCGGCCGGCGGCGGGGAGGCCGTGGCCACGATCGACCTGCTCGAAGACCACGACACGGGCGGCTCGGGCGTCTCGCAGGCGGAGATCCGCGAGAACGCGGAGCTGCTCAAACGGACCCTGGCCAGCTTCGGCATCGTCGGCGAGGTGAGCGAGGTTCACCCCGGGCCGATCATCACGCGCTACGAATTCACGCCGGGCGTCGGCGTGACCATCAGCCAGATCGTCAGCCGGCAGGACGACATGGCGCTGGCGATGCGCGCCCCGCGCGTGCGACTCCTCGCCCCGATCCCGGGCAAGGCGGCGGTCGGCGTGGAGATTCCGAACCGCGAGCCCGCGCTCATCTCCTTCAAGGAGGTGGTCACGCAGGGGCGCTTCCTCGAGTCGCGCGATCCGCTGGCCGTGGCGCTCGGCAAGGACGTGATGGGCCGGCCGTTCTTCACGTCGCTCGAGAGGATGCCGCACCTGCTGGTGGCCGGCACCACCGGTTCGGGCAAGAGCGTCTGCATGAACACCCTCATCGTCTCACTGCTCCTGCGCTGCACGCCCGAGCGGCTGCGGCTGCTGATGATCGATCCCAAGATGCTCGAGTTCACCGCCTACAACGACATCCCGCACCTGTTGCGGCCCGTCGTGACCCAGGACCGCGAGGCGGCGCGCGCCCTGCGCTGGCTCACGAAGGAAATGGAGCAGCGTTACCGCACGCTGGCGGCGCTGGGCGTGCGCAACATCCAGGGGTACGAGGAGAAGCGCGCAGCGGGCGGCGGGCCCGAGCCCCTGCCGGCAATGCCGTACATCGTGGTCCTGGTCGACGAGCTGGCGGACCTGATGCTCTCGAACGCCGCCGAGATCGAGGTGCCCGTGGCACGCCTGGCCCAGATGGCGCGCGCCGTCGGCATCCACCTCGTGCTGGCCACCCAGCGCCCCTCGGTCGACGTCATCACCGGCGTGATCAAGGCGAACTTCCCGGCGCGCATCGCCTTCCAGGTCGCGACCCGCACCGACTCGCGCACCGTGCTCGACATGAACGGCGCCGAGTCGCTGCTCGGCCGGGGCGACATGCTCTTCATCCCACCCGGAAAGGCCCAAGCTCACCGCATCCACGGCGCCTTCCTGAGTGACAGCGAGATCGAGCGCGTCGCATCGCACCTGCGCCAGTTCCCCGCGCCCGAGGCAATTCCCGCCCTCGAGATCGAAGAGGGGGGTGCGGGTCCGGATGGCGAGGAGGGCGACGATCCGCTCTTCGGCGAGGCGCTGCGCATCGTCGTGCTCAGCCAGCAAGGGTCGACCTCGATGCTCCAGCGCCGGCTCCGGATCGGCTACACGCGCGCGGGCCGGCTCATGGACATGCTCGAGCAGGCGGGGATCGTGGGGCCGCCGGACGGGAGCCGTGCCCGTGACGTCCTCGTGGCGCCCAACTACCTCGAACAGGAGCATCCCGAGCTGGAGCGGGTAATGGCCAAGGACTGAGGCGCGCGGCTGCGGTTGGGAGGGGCCTCCATGCACGGGTGCGGACGATGGGTGATCAGCGCCCGGGTGGCGTCGCTGGCGCTGGCCGTCCTGACCGGTGCCGCCGCCGCGGGCGAGCGCGTCCCGGCGGCGCCCATGGTGGAGGCGTTTCTGCAGCAGCTCTCTTCCGCGGCGGGTCTGCGCGCCCGCTTCACACAGGTCAACACCTGGGCAGTGATCGACGAGGCCGACACGGCCCGCGGCGTGCTCACGCTCGTGCCCCCGGAGGGCTTCCGGCTGGAGTATGCTGTGCCGCGCGGTCATCGCGTGGGCTGCGATGGCCGGTATGTCTGGACCTATGTGCCCGAGGAGCACCAGGTGCTCCGGGCCGGTCTGGCGGCGACCACCGGGTGGGGGGACTTCTTCCTGCGCGCCTTCTACGAGGGCGCCGACTCGCTGGTGGAGATCACGTCCGGCCCGGGCGGGCGCCGCACGGCGCGGGTCAAGCTCGGCCCGCGCCCCGAGTGGGGCGTGCGCGCGATGGAGGTGGCCCTGGACGCGGACCGCGCCGTACCGCTCGCCTACGGCTACACCGACGAGGAGGGCAACCGCTACCAGTTCGCCTTCGAAGGGGTCGAGTTTCCCCCGGACCTGCCCGATACGCTCCTGCGCTTCACGGTCCCGCCGGGCTATGAGCTCGTCGAGGTCGACTGACACGCCCGGCGGCCGGCCCCGCACGCGCGGCCAGCCCGGTGCGCGCTGCTGCGCCCGCCTCCCGTCACCCACGCGCGTCTGCGTGATCAGCCTGGGCTGCCCGAAAAACACCGTCGACAGCGAGCAGATGCTCGCCCTGCTCGAGGCCCGGGGCTTTGCGCTCGAGCTGCTTCCCGAAGAGGCCGATGCGATCGTCGTCAACACCTGCGCGTTCATCGAGGACGCCCAGCGCGAATCGGTCGAGGAGATCCTCACGCTGGCGCGGCTGAAGACCGAAGGGCGCTTGCGACATCTGGTCGTGGCCGGATGTCTGGCCGAGCGACACCGGCAGGAGCTGTTCCGCGAGATCCCCGAAGTCGACGGGCTCGTGGGGCCGGGCAGCGTGGGTGAGGTCGCGGAGGTGCTGGCCGGCCTGGTGGCGGGCGAAAGGCAGGTGGCCCGCGTGGGCTGCTTCGGCCCGATCCCGGCCGATCTGCCGCGGGTGCGCACGGGCCCGCCCCACACGGCCTACGTGAAGCTCGCCGAAGGGTGTAATCACCGCTGCGCCTTCTGCCTGATCCCGCGCCTGCGCGGGCCGCAGCGCAGCCGCCCGATCGACGCGATCGTGGCCGAGACCGAATCGCTCGCGGCCGAGGGCGTGCGCGAGGTGGTCCTCGTCGCGCAGGACACCACGGCCTACGGGCGGGACCTGCCGGGCCGTCCGACGCTGGCCGATCTGCTGGCGCGCCTGGAGGGGTGCGACGGCCCGGAGTGGCTGCGGTTGATGTATGCGCATCCGCTGCGCTGGGATGAAGCGATCGAGGAGCACCTCGCGGCCGGAGGGCGGTTGCTGCCCTATCTGGATCTGCCCATTCAGCACATCGCCGACCCTGTGCTGCGGGCCATGCGCCGCGGGCACGGGGGGCGTCTGCTGCGCGAGCTCGTGCAGCGACTGCGGCGCCGGATCCCCGATCTCGTGCTGCGCACGACCGTGATGACGGGACACCCGGGCGAGGGGCCGCGGGAGTTCGAAGAGCTGCTCGCATTCTTGCGGGAATTTCCCTTTGACCGTCTGGGGGCCTTTGCCTACAGTCCCGAGACTGACTCAGCGGCGTCGGGGCCCACCCCGGCCACCAGCCGGTCGGAGGCCGAAGAGCGGCGCGGTCGGGTGCTGGAACTTCAGAGAGAAATAGCGGTTAGAAAGCAGGCTGCTCGCGTGGGCCAGCACCTGGATGTCTTGATCGAGGGGGTCCGAACCGGCCGCGATCTCGCGGTGGGACGCAGCTACGGCGAGGCCCCGGAGATCGACGGCAACGTGCACATCCGGGGCGCCCGCGCGGCGACGGGACGGGCCGTGGAACCGGGGGAGTTTGTCCGCGCCTGCATCGTCGGCGCGGGTCCCTACGATCTGGTGGGCGAGGCCGAGTGAGAGCCCGCCGCGCCACGGGCGCGGCCCGGCGGGGGGGGAGACGGTGAGCACGTCGATCGCGGTCAGCGTTCGCAGCCGGGGCAGGCGCACTGCTCGGGTGACCTGCTTCGTGGCCTTGGTGGGCCTGGGCGGGCTCGGGGCGGCGCGTGCCGAGGTTCCGGCCGCGCCGGACAACTGGACACTGATCGAGTCCCTGACCGAAAACGCGACCCAAGACCTCCTGGGGCAACTGCCCTTCGCTTCGGGTGTGACGGTCCATCTGATCCCCGAGGCGGATCACCCGGCCAACTGGATGGTGGAGCGGGCGCTGGCGCGGCGACTGAGGGAGCAGGGCTGCATCGTCGTGACGAGCCCGGCGGCAAGGGCTGCTGCGCCCGCGGCGGCGCCTGCTGGGCCCGCGGGCGGCACGCCCCCGGCTGTCCCGCCCGCGGGGCCCGGAGGCGGGGCAGCGGGAGAGGGCCTCGGGCCTTCGCGGGGCGAAGAGCCCGAGGGGGAGCCGGCGGACTCGACGAAGGCTTCTGGCGAGGAGCCTGCGGGCGGCGAAGGGGAGCAGGCCGAGGACGGTGAAGCCCGCCGTCTGCAGCCTCGCGGTGACCGAGAGCGAGATGGCGAGGAGCGGCGGGGTGAGGGTGAGGATGCCCCAGTACATGATGATGCGCGTGAGCAAGGGGCGCCCGCGCGCCACGCCCCAGATGCGGTTCAGGATTCCCTCGAGGGTGGCGAGCAGGCTGACCGCCGACCAGAAGAGGAAGAGCACGCCCACCCCGGCCACCGCGCCG
>CAZDKK010000154.1:0-4311 GCA_964506245.1 uncultured bacterium
CGAAGTCATAGCCGTCCGCGAAGTCGCCCAGGCTGTCCTGCTCGGTCTTGCTGAGCAGCCCTTCCTGGACCATGAGAAACACGAGGTCCCCGACGTCGCGCGTGGTGTGGAACCCCATGTGGTTGAGCACCGTCTTGGCCATCGGGCCGTACTGGCTGCGGGCCTCTTCGGCGAAGGCTTGCAGGAGCTGCTTGCCGGTCACGTGACCCGAGAGGCCGTCGGTCACGCGGCAGCGGGCCAGCGCCATGAAGATGAAGAAGAACGCCTGCGGTTTGAAGCGCGCCTGTCGCTCGCAGATCTCGTAGATGCGCTCCTCGCGTTCGTCTCGCACAGCCTCCTCCGTTCCGCCCCGCCGCTCAGCGCCTTCGCCGCATTGCCCCCGCGCCGCGGCGCCTACGCGCGCGCGAACGGATTCTCCCCGACGTGCGCGAGGCGGATCTCGCCGGTCACCGCGTCGCACAGGCTCTCCCGACCGCGCTCGGGCCCCTCGGCCGCCGGGTGATCGACGTTGTAATGCAGGCCCCGCGACTCCGGCCGCACGGCGGCAGAGCGGATGATGAGCTGCGCCAGCAGCGCGAGGTTGCGCAGCTCGAGCAGATCGCTGTCCAGCACGAAATCCCAGTAGTACTGCTCCACGCTCTCGCGCAGCAGTGCCATGTAGCGGTCGGCGAGCGCCAGGCGGTGGTCACTGCGCACGATGCCGACGAAGTCCCACATCAGCGCGCGCACCATCTCCCAGTGCGCGTTGACCAGGACCGATTCCTTGGGGACCGAAGCCTGGCCGGGGTTCCACGGCGGCGGCGGCGGCGAGACGGCCGCGCGCGCGCGGTGTTCTTCGAGCGATTCGGCGGCGGTGCGCGCCGCGCGCAGGCCGAAGACGGCGGCCTCGAGCAGCGAGTTGCTCGCGAGGCGGTTGGCCCCGTGCAGACCGGTGCAGGTCACCTCGCCGGCCGCGTAGAGCCCGACCAGGTCGGTGCGCGCGGCGCCGTCGGTCACGACGCCCCCGCACATGTAGTGCGCCGCCGGGACGACCGGAACCGGCTCGTGGGCGATGTCGATGCCCGCTTCCAGGCAGGTGGCGTAGATCATCGGGAAGCGTGTCTTGACGCGCTCGCGGCCGATGCCCGTCAGGTCGAGCACAACGTGGCGGTCGCCTCGCCGCTTCATCTCCTGGTCGATGGCCCGCGCGACGACATCGCGCGGGGCCAGGTCCGCCATGGGATGGTAGCCCGCCATGAAGGCCTCGCCCGACAACGACCGCAGGACGGCGCCCTCGCCGCGCAGCGCCTCCGAGATGAGGAAGCGGCTGCCGCGCGGTTCGTAGAGGCAGGTGGGATGGAACTGCACGAACTCGAGATTGGCCAGCCGCGCGCCGGCCCTGTAGGCGATCGCCATCCCATCGCCGGTCGCCACGTCGGGGTTGCTCGTGTAGCGATAGACCTTCCCGGCGCCGCCGGTCGCCAGCAGCACCTGCGGCGCGGAGAAGGTGTGGATCGCGCTGTCGCGCGCGTCGAGCGCATAGGCCCCCAGCACGTGGGTCGCGCCGGGCACCGGCCGGCGGTGTTCGAGCTTGCTGTCGGTGATCAGGTCGACACAGCAGTGGTGCGGGTAGAAGTCGATGCGCGCATCGGCCTGCGCGCGCGCCAAGAGCGCCGCGCCGATGGCCTGCCCGGTCCGGTCCTGGGCGTGCAGGACGCGCCGGCGGGTGTGGCCCCCCTCGCGTCCCAGGTCGTAGGCACCCCCGGGGGATGCAGCGAAGTGCACGCCATGACGTTCCAGGGCCTCGATCGCGGCGGGCGCCTCGGTCACCACGCCGGCCACCACATCCGGCCGGCACAGGCCGGCCCCGGCCGTCAGGGTGTCCGCGGTGTGCTGGGCGAAGGAATCGTCGGCAGCCCGCACGCAGGCGATGCCCCCTTGGGCCAGGACGGTGTTGCTGTCCTCGGGGGCACGCTTGGTGAGGACGGCCACCCGCCCGCGAGGGGCGGCCTCGAGGGCGAAGAGCAGGCCGGCCAGGCCGGAGCCGATCACGAGGAAGTCATAGCGGTGCTGGGACATACGCCCCCCTCTCCTCGCCGGCTGGGCCCCCGGGGGCCCGACTGCTCAGGTGGCTTGAAGCTTCAGGCGAGTATAGGAAACGCCGATAGGTACAGCAAATGACGAATGCCACCGGGGCGGCGGGGGTTTCGCCTCCGGCTCCCCGAGCGAGGAGGTAGGTACGATGAGAAGGGGTGGGTTCGTAACGATCTGGTGGGTCCTGCTGCTCGGCCTGTTCGGCGCCGGCCTCTCGGGCTGCAAGGACGAGGAGGCCCCGCGGTCGCTGGTCTACGTCAGCCGCATTGCAGAGAGCGCGACGGAGCAGAACAGCTACGGGAACGTCTTCCTCTCCGACATCGTCACCGCTGAGGGTGTCTACGAGGACGAGGTCTACGTCAGCTTCATGAACGTCCCGCGCTCGAGCTACCTCTCGATCACACCGGGTGGCCCCTTTGGCTCGGTCGTGCTGACCGACTACCGCGTGGACTACCAGCTCGAAGGCGAGCAGATCGAGCCCATCGTGGGCAAGATCCACGTGGTGATTCCCAGCGGCGAGGAAGCGAACCACCGGATCGTGCTCGTGACGGCATGGGCGAAGGTGAACCCGCCCCTGAGCACCGCGGCGACCCAGGGCCAGGAACTGATGGCGACCGCCACGCTCACCTTCACCGGCTACGAGGAAACCTCCGAAGAGCCGATCGTCGTGCGGGCCAACGTCACGATCCACTTCGCCAACTGGATCGACGAAGAATAGCCGGGGGGGCATCTCGTTCGCCGGCGGCAGCGCCCTTCGCCAGGGCGTCTGCCGCCGACTGCATTTGCGGGGAGTCTCGCAGGCTCAGCGTGCCTCGCTTGTCGGAGCATCGGCCGGCACTGCGCCAGGGGCGCGCGCCATCGACCCCACGAACTCGTCCAGCGCGACCGCCCCTTCCTCGTCCGGCACGACCTCGGCGGGCACGACCAGAACCGGAGGGAGGCGATCGGCGTAGGCCTCCATCTTGACCGCGTCCTTGCGCGTCACCAGGAAGGCGCACAGGCGCTTCTCGCGCGCGACCCGGACCAGCTCGTCCACCTCGCGACGCCCGAAGGGCGCATGATCGCGCGCGTAGTGCTGCCAGACGGGCCGGATCCCGAGCCGGTCGAGCCCCCGCACGAAGGCCTCCGGGTGGCCCAGCGCGGTCCAGATCCCAAGGCGCTTCCCGATCAGATCGGCCCAGATCTGGGACTCCGCCGGCTGTGTCGCCGACAACAGGTGCGGCGCGCCGATCCGGTTCTCGCACCAGAAGTGCGGCCGCTCGGGCGCGCGGCGTGCGATCAGCTCCTCCCACGCGCTGCGATCCGGGCACAGCTCCGCGCGGCTCAGCACGATCCAGCTCGCGCGGCGCAGCGCCCCCCACGGTTCGCGCAGATCGCCGCGCGGCAGGAGATGCGCGCCGGCCGGATGGCTCGCGGCATCCAGGAGAACGAAGCGCACGTCTTGGTGGAGATGGCGATGCTGAAAACCGCCGTCCATGACCAGCAGGCGCGGCGCGAGCTCCATCCCGCCGACCACCGTCGCCGCGTCCTCGTAACGCGCGGCCACGGCCACCGGCACCTCGGGCGCGAGGCGGGCCAGCAGCACCGCCTCCTCCCCCGCTGTCTCCCAGCCCTCCGCCAGGCCGCGCGCCATGCGACCAGGCGAGATCAACCGCGCGCCCCGGTCCCGCTGCGGCGCCCCGTAGCCCTGGGACACGAGCAGGGGTCGCAGGCCCGCGGCCCGCAGTCGCCGGGCCAGGTAGGCCGCGAAAGGCGTCTTGCCGGTTCCGCCAGCAGCCAGAGCGCCGACGCTGATCACGGTCCACCCCGCTCCCAGGCGGTGCACGGGGAGCAGGCGCCAGTTGTAGGCCCAGGTCCGCACGGCCACGCCGGCGCCGAAGAGAGCCGACAGCGGGACGAGCGCGCATCCCAGCACGCCCTCCGCGCCTCGCGTCTCGCCCCGCGCCAGATGCCTGTGGGTGTCGATCCAGCTCACGCGCGCCTCGCCGATCCCTCCGCGTCGAGCGGAATCCCCCACGCGACCAGCGCCGCCAGGGTGCGCTCGACCGCGCCGCCCAGCGCCTCGGCCGCGCACAGGGCGCCCGCGCCGGCGGCAGCCCGGTCGCTCTGCGCGCCGAGGAGCGTCACGATACGCGCCCCCAACTCGCGGCCGTCCGCGACGCGGAAGCCGCCGCCCCGTGCGCCCAACGCCTCGACCACGTCCGCAACGTTCGCGGTCCAGGGCCCGTAGAGCACCGG
>CAZDKK010000155.1:0-4212 GCA_964506245.1 uncultured bacterium
GCGCCAACCGCTCTCGGGCCTCGAAACACGCGACGGGGTTCGGCGAGCACTTACACTCGTTGACGCTCGCGGGTGGCTATGTGCTCCGCACGGTCGATCCGAACGTCCTGCCGAATCCGGAGGTGACCTTGCACTATGCGAGCGGGTTGCAGACGGGCCACGCTCATAGGGTCAGCGTGGCGCTGTTGCGGTTCATCGGCGATGTAGCCGACTTGCAGCTCTTTGAGGCCGACGACGGCAATCCTGACGGGGCCGTCGTCTATCGGACTACACTCATCCGCAATCCGGGAGCCTAACCATGAAACTCCGCGATCCCCGCACTATCCAGCTTGTGATCTTCATCGCTGGCTCGCTGCTCATCCTCCTCGCTGGCGTGCTGCTCGCCGTTCTCTCCTGCGTGCCGGCCGGGGCGACCGACATCGAAGAAGGGCATGTCTTCTCCGGCGTGGAGACAATGACCTTCCAGAATGGCTTCAGCCCCACGCCTGATTACGCCGGGATCGTCATGCTGGGCATCTCGGGCGACTCGACCGCGATCACGAAGGGCGATATGAGCTGGCCGGGCGACTCGCTCATCTACCTCGGCGATGTCGGCAATGCTAGCCACACGGACCGGATTCTCTTCCGCATCGACTTGAGTGCCCTTCCGGACAGCGCCGTGATCGTGGATGCGACCTTGTACATGCTCAAGCTCCACTCGACCATGGGCGACGCGGAGTTCCCGCATTTCGGCGTGCACCGCCTCTTCCGGCCTTTCGATGGTACCGCGTCGTGGCTCAGACGCAGGACGGGCATCGCCGATACGGCCTGGGTGCCAGCCGGCGCGATCACGACTTCATCGGGCGCGGTGTGGCCGAGTCTCTACGGGGCAAGCCAGTACAACGTCCGTTCTCCGCGGATTGAATTCATTGCGACGGCAACGGGGCTGCCAACCTATGGCGGATTCTCGATCGCCTGCGGATCGGATTCCGTCTGGTCGGGATACTCTCAGTCAACGCAGGGCGATGCTCTACTGGCCGCCGACGCTGTGACTCAAGCGCGCTGGAGAGTTGGTCTCGCTGTCACGGAATGCTGGGTGCCCATCGACATCACCCATCTCGTGACGATGTGGCATCAGGGGTTTTGGGCAAACTACGGCGCGGTCATCGCGTATGACACTGCCAACAGCGGGATGTACGACGTGGAGTTCCACGGCCACTTGCCGGCTGGAACAAGGCTCGTGCCCTGGGTCGTTGTGCACTACCTGCACTGCGCGTGGTAGCGGAGCTCACGCGCGTACGGAATAGGCAGACACCGCAGCCATAGGGACGAAGCGCCTGGCGCCGGCCGCTGAAGGCTGCTGTCAGCTGCAGTTCGGCATTCCGCTCGCTAGCGGATGATTCCATCCGCGGCCAGCCTCTCCACTGTCTTGCGTGCAGCAGATCGGATCAAGTCATCCCATCCGGCGAATTCGTTTCCACTGGACACGGCAGTGGCGTACCACGCTACCTGTCCGTCGGCTCTGGACCAGAGCATGACCTCGTAGTTCGTCCACGGCATGCTGAGGTTGAATCCACCGGAAGTGTATGTGGTGCTTGAGGCGGTAGCAGCATTACCATATGCGGAAGCAGTCGCGGTGGTATGGGTGCTCGGGGGGATGTAGATCGATGATGTGCCACTTCCTGTTGGCTGAAGGACGAGAACGGCGTCAACTCCCAACTCGTCGAGCCGGTCACGGATCTGCTCGGGAGAATAGAATTGACCGGGGAAGAGAACTTCTGCCGATTTCAGGCACTCCCATGGGACGGTCCGCGCAAGTGCCACGCAGAGCTCTTCTTCTGCGAGGTGCCGCTGCTCCAGGCTCTGGAAGTTCCCGTGAATGAACACCTTATTGAAATGACGACCGACGTAGCCCGGATTGACCTGAGAGGTCATCCGAGTACTCGCGCACCCGGCGGCAGCGATGAGCAACAGAGAGACCAGAACCTCACTCCGCCACAAGTGTCTGCTCATTAGCACTCCTCCGTTGTGTAGCCAACGAGTCTGTGGAGAAGGCCTACGGGCCACCTTAGGAATGCCTTGTCTTGGCGTCTGAGCCCGCCTTCCAACACGAAACAGGCCCTTCCAGAGTCGAGGCCGGGGCTTCTTCTACAAGCCCAACGTACGCGTGAGCTGCGACCGGCCTTCTAGGCCGGCCGTCAAAGCATACGCTCAAGACCCACCGCCGGCTTCACCCGGTAGTTGGGTCGGCTTTCTCTTCAGTCTGACGCAGTCGGCATCTGCGTTGCCATTCCAGAGTGCCGGATCGCGTCGAACCGGAGACCTGACGACCCAACCATTATTGCTCCCAAGGTCCGCAGTCTGCACGCGAGCGCGTCTCGAGCTTGGTTCGTTCCTCCCTCTCTCGGCGTCGAGCAGGCGTGGACTGAGCACAATCTTGGCGTGAGAGCTTGAATAGCTTATTGCACTTGGCCGGCAGAGTCAAGGCGTCGCGGGGGCCAGTGGATTTTGTCCGCGTCCCTCTTCGATCAAGCAGAGCCGGCGGCGCCTTGAGCTCCTGGGCCAGGGCGGCTGTCCCTGCAGGACGCCGACGGCCTCCCCCTGGGGAGAGGCCGTCGGTTTGACGCTGTGCGCGGGCCAGCTACGTGGTCGCGTGCGCCGCGCCCATGATCGCCTTGACGGCAGCCTCGTCGTTGCGCGCGGCGGCGACCGCAAGCGTCCGGACGAATTTCGTGGCCTTGCCTGGCCCGGCCGCTTTGTGGATGGCGTCGCGCTCTTCTTGTGTCAATCGGAAGGCGAACACACAGAGGTTCTCCCGCGGGGCCTTGGGGGTGTTCTCCTCGATGAATGCCGCAGCCGCTTCGGGGAGCCCACTTTCGATCTTCGCGATCGTCATGCCCTTCGTCGACTGAGCCTTCTTGGTCAATCTCGACTTGCTCATGCTCTCAGCTCCTATCGGTTGGCGTTCACGCGCACGATCCGACTGGGCTCCTTGCCGCAGCCCTCGCACGCGACGTGCCCTCCCTCACGGTCGATCGCGACCATGACCTCGGGCGTGATCTCCTCCCATCGCTCCCAGACCCAGGTGTCCGACCCGGGGTAGGGGATGTGACAGCATGCACAGACCACGCTGCCTTGCTCGTTCCAGAACACCTGGTGCGCCTTGAGCCCGAATCGCGGAGCGGCGGCGGTCGTCGTCTTCATGGCCATCGCTTCCTCCGTCTACCGCCGGGCGCTGCGGCGACCGGCCTTGTAGGCGGCGTCCAAGGCCTCCTGGATCGTCCAGATCGCCAGCTCGTGGAAGTCGAGGCTGTCGCTGTTGCGCGTCTCCAGCGTCTCGATCCGCAGAATCCGCCGCGCGATGTCCGCGATCTCCTGCTCTCGGGTCGGCGGGGCGATTCGGGGCGCGCTGGGGTTGATGTGCTTGCGCACGAAGCTGTGGGCGTCACGCGCCCATCCGTAGTTGGCGGCCAGGTCGTTGATCGCCGCGCCGATCTCCTGCCCGACCACCTCATCCGCGAGGTGCCGGCCCCAGGTAGCGTCGAGCAGGTCGCGGGCGTCTTCCGGCGCGAGGCGGAACCGGCCCTTCGGGTCGGTCAACGCGTCCATCGCTTCGATCCATGCGGCTTCGGGGTCGGCGTGGCCGTTGGCCGCGCAGGCCCCGAAAAACCCCCACTGGCGGTTGCGCGTGCGGGGCGTCTGCGGTCTCGTCTCCATCGCTCGTTCCTCCGGTTGCTGTCCAGTGCCTACTCGTTCTCGGGAATCGTGACCCGGACGGTCGTGCCGTCCGTCCGGCGGTGCTCGTAGGTCTTCACCGTGTTGCGGGCCACGCTCTCGGCGATCTCCTGCAGCCCCGGGCCGACGCCCGCCTCTCCGTTGTCGCAGCTCAGGAGCTCGTCGATCTGGTGCGCCCAGTACAGGTAGTCATGGTGGCCGTCGACGAACGTCGAGGTCCCGGCAGCGGCCTCGCGCATGAGGCGCGCGGCGTCGGCCAAGTGCTGCGAGGCCTTGACCGCCTTGCGAAGAGCCCGCTGTGCCGCCACCGCCCTCGGGTCGTGGTGTCTGGTCATCTTTCTGGTCCCCCGTTCTGGCTCCGGGCCCCATGCCCGGCACAACGTCATTGACGAGCTTCGGGGCGAAGGATTGAAGTCAATTCGGACGCTTAACCGAAGGATTCTGAAGGGGTTGCAGTCCCGTCAGGGCGGCCGGACCGGATGATTCCTGGCCGGTTCG
>CAZDKK010000156.1:0-4163 GCA_964506245.1 uncultured bacterium
GGCGGGCCCGACCTCAGCCGCGGCGGTCGCGTCGGCCGGGCCCCGCGCCGGCGCGGTGCGGTCGCCCTCGAAGGTGCGTTCGCGCACGAGCTCCACCAACCCCACCAGCGAGGTGATCGGCGAGCCGAGCTGGTGGGCGGTCTCCTTGGCCAAGCCGATCCAGATGGCCCGCTCCTCGCTGGTGCGGATGGAGCGATAGCCGAGGTATCCGAGGGCGATGAAGATGGCGATGATGCCGATCTGCACGAGCGGGATATAGCGCAGCTCGGAGGCCAAGCGCCGCTCCCCGTAATGCACGTAGCCGAAGGGGCGCGGATCGTTGCTGCTGTAGAACGGGATCGCATCGTGGATACGGTCGAACTCCGCGATCTTCTCGAGCAGCCGCTCGAGGGCCGGAGGCCGCGGCGTATCACTGCCCGGCACCCAGCGCGAGATCGTCTCGATGTCGATCGCGTCGCGGTCGATCCCGACGTTGTGCCACACGAAGGGGCGGCCCGCGCGGTCGGTCAGGATGAGGGGCAGGTCGCTCGGCTGGATGAACTCCGTGAACAGCCCCCTGACCTCGGGGTTGTCCGGCGCCTCGATCACGTTGACGGCCACGAAGCGCGCGAGGAGCTGGGAGACCGCCTGCGACTCCTGGTTGATCTTGCGCACCCAGCTATAGGAATAGGCGAAAGCGGCCGCGACCAGCACGAAGCTGCCGAGGAACAGGTAGGCCCGCAGCAGCGTGGACATGTTGGATCGCGAAACGGACATCGAGCTTCCCTTAGGCCTTGTCCGCGTCCGACCTCGTTACCCCCCCGTCCGGGGTCAGTTCCTCCAGCCCGCCCAGGTAGGGCTGGAGCGCGCGGGGCACGCGGACTGTGCCCTGGGCGGTCTGGTAGTGCTCGAGGATCGCCACGGTCAGGCGCGGCAACGCCACGCCGGATCCGTTGAGCGTGTGCACGTGGCGCAGCTTGCCCTGCTTGGTGCGGTAGCGCAGATCGATCCGGCGGGCCTGGAAGTCCTCGAAGTTGCTGCACGAGGAGACCTCGAGCCAGCGCCCTTCGCCCGGTGCCCACAGCTCCAGGTCGTAGGTCTTGGCCGAGGCGAACGAGAGATCGCCCGTCGCCAACACGACCACCCGGTAGGGCAGCTCGAGCGCCTGGAGCACCCCTTCGGCATCGGCCGTCAGCCGCTCGAGCTGATCGTACGACTCCTCGGGCGCGACGAGCTTGACCAGCTCGACCTTGTCGAACTGGTGCAGGCGGATCAGGCCGTGGGTCGCCTTGCCATACGTGCCGGCCTCGCGCCGGAAGCAGGGCGAATAGGCCACCAAGTTGACCGGCAGATCCTCCTCGACCAGCTTCGCGCCGCTGTAGAAGTTGGTCAGCGAGACCTCGGCGGTGGGAATCAGGAAGAGCCCGTCGTTGGGGATCTCGTACATCTCCTCGCGCAGCTTGGGCAGCTGCCCGCACCCGAAGAGCGCCTCGGCGCGCGTCGCGTACGGAATCCGCAGCTCGCGATAGCCCCGCGCCGTCTGGAAGTCGAGCATGAAGTTGATCAGGGCCCGCTGCAGCCGCGCGCCAAGCCCCGCGAAGGCCACGAACCCCGACCCGCTCATCTGGGCCGCGGCCTGGAAGTCGATCACACCCAGGAGCTGACCGAGGGCCACGTGGTCCCGGAGCCCCTCCTCGCGCCGCTGCGTGCCCCAGCGGCGGACCTCGCGGTTGGCGTCTTCCCCGCCCACCGGCACATCGGGGTGCGGGATGTTCGGCACCCACTGGAGCTCGTCCTGCAGGCGCTGGTCGACCCCGGCCAGCTCGTTGTCGAGCGTCTGGATGCGGTCGCCGACGGCGCGCATGGCCGCGATCGCGTCGGCGGGGTCGCGCCCGCCGGCCTTGGCCTTGCCGATCTCTTGCGAGCGCCGGTTGCGCTCCGCCTTCAGCTGCTCAGCCTCGCCCAGCAGCTCGCGCCGACGCTGATCGAGCGCCAGGATCCGATCGAGGTCCGCCTTCTCGCCCTTGCGGGAAATGGCCTGGCGCACCAGCTCCTCGTTGCTGCGGATGAATTTCAGGTCGTACATCGCACCCCCGCCCGCGCTCAGGCCTCGGCCTCTGGGCTGCCCTGGGCCAGAATCCCGGCCGCCCCCCGATCGAGGAGCTGACGCGCCAGCCGGTCCCCGGTGCGCACCGGGTCGTCAGGGAATCCTTCGGCCAGTCCCCGCAGGATCTGCTTCCCGTCCATCGAGATGACACAGCCCTCGATCTTGAGGATGTCGCCCCGCACCCGGGCCAAGGCGCCCACCGGGGCACCCTCCCAGGCCCCAATCGCCTTGTGGAAGGCCCGTTCCGCGGTCACCTCGCGGTTCGACAGGACGTGGTTGAGGAAGTGCAACTCGGCGGCGATCTCCTCCTCGTCCTGGCGCACGAGGACGCCCAGCGCGGCCTGTCCCACTGCAGGGATGCAGAGGTTCGTGGTCAGCACCTCGGCCACGCGCTCCTGCCACCCGCGCCACTCGATGCCGGCCGCGGCGACCACGATCCCCCGCAGGCGACCACTGTCCACCAGCTGCAGGCGCTCCGAGAGCGACCCGACCACGAACTCGATCTCGAGGTCCGGCCGGTAGCGCGCGAGCTGCGCCTGCCGGCGCAGGCTGCTCACGCCAAGTCGCGCCCCCTCCTCCAGGTCGTCCAGGATCGTGCCGTCGGAGGTCACCAGGACATCGAGGGGGGTCTTGCGGGCCGTGACGGCCGCCAGCTCGACACCCGGCGGGATGTCGTGCGGGATGTCCTTCATGCGGTGCACGCCCACGTCGACCTTCTTGTCCATCAAGGCGCGGTAGACGGGCTCGGCATGGAATTCGCGGATCGGGATCTGCTTGCCCGAGGCCGAGGTGCGCGAACCGCGCGGCCGGACGCCCACCGCCCTCAGGGCCACCTTGAGCTCCGGCCGGCGCGACTCGATCTGCTCCTGCAACCAGGTGCCGTGCAGGTGGCCCGATTCGATGTCCGGAATCCCAACGCGCAGTCGTTCACAGGCCATGGCCGCACCTCCCTGCCGCGGCGCGTCCCCCGCCCGCCGGCGTCCCGCGAGGCCCTTGCCGGCGCCGGCGGGGGGCACCGTGCCCCGCGATCCGCCAGCCCCCAGCAGCGCCGGCAGCCTAGCACAGCCACGGGAATGGGTCAACGACGCCCCCGGACGTCACTTGCGACGCAGGATGATCCGAGTGCTTCAGCCGCCGGCGGGCACCGCCCGCCGCAGCCGGCGACCGCGCGTCCCGGCCCACAAGAGGACTGCCCACGGGCCTGCGGCGGCAGCCAGCGCCCCGACCGGCAGGATCTCCGACAGGACCCCCAGCGCGGACACTACCGAGAAGGCCTGGAGGACCAGGATCGTTCCCCACGCGCGCGGCCAGCCCCGCATCGCGGCCCGCAGGTCGTGCGAGAGGTGGTCGACGCCCCCACGCCAGGGTGCGGCGCCCCGGGCCAGGCGGCCGAGGACCGCGTAGGTCGGATCGAGCAGCAGGTAGCCCGCCAAAAAGGGCAGCGCCAGGACCCTGGCGGCGGGCCGGGGAGGCTCGGGCGCCGTGACGAGGAGGACGGCCAGAAGGACACCGATCCCCAGCGAGCCGCAGTCGCCGAGATAGAGCCGCGCCCCGGGCCGGTTCCAGATGAGGAAGCCGCCCAGGGCCCCGGCTCCGGTCAGGGCGGTGGCGAATCCCCAGGTGCGGTGCGCCATCAGATAGGCGGCGCAGCCGGCCAGGGCGAGGAGGCCGGTCCCGGCGGCGAGGCCGTCGGCGTTGTCCGCGAGATTGAAGGCGTTGGCCCCGCCGACCAGGATCGCGGCCGTGCCGGCGATCCGCAGCCAGCCGGCCGCGTCGGGCGGCAAGTCCCCGGAGAGGACGAGCAGGGCCGCCAGGGCCGCGGTCGTCTCCAGCCCCAGTCTGGTGGCTGGCGAGAGCCCGGCCAGGTCGTCCCAGAGCCCGAGGAGCGCGTAGGCCGCGACGAGGCCACTCCAGGCGAGTGCGGGAACGAGCGGCGGCAACGCCGCCGGCGCGGGCGCGCCCGCCAGGCGCGGGAGAGCCCAGGCGGCGCCGAGGCCCGCGGCCAGCCCCGCAAGCACCCCCAACCCCCCGAGCAGCGGCACGCCCCCCGGGCCCGCCCGCGCGCCCAGATGACCCG
>CAZDKK010000157.1:0-4046 GCA_964506245.1 uncultured bacterium
GCAAGCCCGCGCCGCCCGTGCGCCGGACCGAGGCTCGCCCACAGGCCACGCCAGCCCCGGTCGCGCAGCAGCCGGCACCGCCCTCCGAGGTCGGACGCGAGCCCGAGCCGCGGTGCACGCCGCGGGGGGCGCCGCTGCACATGCCCGAGCGCTACGGTGTCGATCGGTGCGGACTGATGGCGCGCGATCCCTACTGGTTGCACGCCTACTGGGAGGTGACGCCCGGGTCCGTCGATCGGCTGCGCGCCAAGCTGGGCGACGAGTGGCACGGCAGCCGGACGGTGCTGCGCGTCTACGACTACCCGCCCGAGACCCCGGAGGCCAAGGCGACCAGCGACGACGGCGAGAACCGGTACGACATCGATCTGCCGGCGGGCACCGAGAACTGGTACATCAACGTCGGCCGTCCGGATCGGGCCTACCGCGTGGCGGTGGGGGTCATCAGCCGCAGCGGGCGGTTCCACGCCTACGTGCGCTCCAACATGGTCAACACCCCGCGCGACAGCGTCTCGCCGATCACCGACGAGGAATGGGCGCTCTCACCCGAGGCTTTCACGCGGCTCTACGAGCTGTCCTCGCAGGAACGGCACGGCGGGGGGCGCTCCTCGGCCGAGCTGGGGCTGCTGCTGCGCGAGCGGCTGCGCTCCGATTGGGCCTCGGGCATGCTGGCCAGCATGGGGAGCGGCGAGTTGCTGTCGCAGAAGCCGGCGGTCCGCGGATTCTGGTTCGTGCTCGATGCCGAGCTGATCGTCTACGGCGCGACCGAGCCGGACGCGACGGTCACGGTGCAGGGCAAGCCGGTGAAGCTGCGCTCCGACGGCACCTTCAGCCTCCGCTTCCTGCTCCCCGACGGCACGCAGGTCATCGACGCCACGGCCATCTCGGCCGACGGCGTGTTCCGCAAGACGATCACGCCGACCGTGCGGCGTGAGACGAGCGCCACGGAGATGATCGAATCCAAGACCCCCACGCGTCGCTGACTCGGCGGAGGGTGGCAGGGTGGCGGATCGGTACAGAGGGTAGACCGTGAAGCGCGGGACGGCCGCAGAGCCGCCCCGCGCGCGTGATGGGGTGGTGTTCATGACGAATCCAAAAGGCTACTTGGCCCTCGTGCTGCATGCGCATCTGCCCTACGTGCGCCATCCGGAGCACGAGCGCTTTCTCGAAGAGGACTGGCTCTACGAGGCGGTGACCGAGACCTACATCCCACTGATCGAGATGCTGGACCACCTGCGGAACGACAAGGTGCCGTTCCGCTTCACGATGACGCTCACACCGCCGCTCGTGGGCATGTTGGCCGACCCGCTGCTGCAGGACCGCTACGTCCACCACATCGAGCGCCTGATCGAACTGGCGGCCAAGGAAGTCGAGCGCACGCGCTGGATGCCGGAGTTCAACAACCTGGCGGCGCACTACTACTACCTGTTCCAGCGGGCGCGCGAGGTCTTTGTCGACCACTACGGCCGCAATCTCCTGCGGGCCTTCCGGCGCTTCCAGGACGACGGGGTGCTGGAGATTCTCACCTGCGGCGCGACCCACGGCTTCATGCCGCTCATGCTGGGCAACCGCAACATCTGGCGCGGGCAGATCCGCACCGCCGTGCACGAATACGAGCGCCACTTCGGCCGCCGGCCGCGCGGCATCTGGCTGGCCGAGTGCGGGTACCAGCCGGGGGTGGAGGAGATCCTGGCCGACGAGGGCATCCGCCACTACATCGTCGACGCGCACGGCGTGATGCACGCCTCCCCGCGGCCCAAGTTCGGCATCTACGCGCCGATCGTCTCGCGCCGGGGCGTGGCGGCCTTCGGGCGCGACCTCGAGTCCTCCAAGCAGGTCTGGAGCGCCAAGGAGGGCTACCCCGGCGATCTCGACTATCGCGAGTTCTACCGCGACGTCGGCTGGGACCTCGAGTACGACTACGTGCGTCCCTACCTGCACGCGGACGGCAAGCGCACGAACCTGGGCATCAAGTACTACCGCATCACCGGGCCCACCGATCAGAAGGAGCCGTACGACATCGGCCGCGCGCGCGAGAAGGCGGCCACCCACGCAGGCAACTTCATGTTCAACCGCGAGAAGCAAGTCGAGCACCTGCACGGGCTGATCGGCCGGCCGCCGATCATCGTCGCCCCCTACGATGCCGAGCTGTTCGGCCACTGGTGGTACGAGGGGCCGATCTTCCTGGAGATGCTGCTGCGCAAGATCGCCTACGACCAGAAGTCGATCAAGACGATCACGCTGTCCGAGTATCGCGAGCTGTTCCCGGTCGCGCAGGTCTCGACGCCGTCGATGTCGAGCTGGGGCTGGAAGGGATACGCCGAATTCTGGCTGGAAGGCTCGAACGACTGGATCTACCGCCACCTGCACATGTCCGGCGACCGGCTGATCGAGCTGGCCAATCGCGCCAAGCAGGGCGGCTTCGGGAACAACGGGCTCCACTGGCGCGCGCTGCGGCAAGCGGCCCGCGAGTTCCTGCTCGCGCAGAGCAGCGACTGGGCCTTCATCATGAAGACCGGCACGATGGTGCCCTACGCGGTCGCCCGCACGCAGGAACACGTCATGAACTTCACGAAGCTCTACGAGGACCTGTGCAGCGGTCAGGTCGACGAAACCTGGCTGGCGGCAGTCGAGGCGAAGAACAACCTCTTCCCCGAGATCGATCCGCTGACCTGGGCCGATTGAGCGTCGGGCCGGCCGGACTACAGAATCTCCTCCAGCGTCGTGCGTCCCCCCGCGTAGGTGGCCATGCGCGTGGCTGCCTCCTTCACCTCCGTCTGCAGGCGGCGCACGTCGTACGAGGCCGGCGCGTAGACGACGAATGTGCAGCGCGTCGTCCCATCCTGGATGCGCGTGCGGAACGAATCCGAGGAGGGGTTGCCGCACGGCCCTTCGCGGTCGGCCAGGGTCCAGCGACCCGCGACGTTCACGTGGTCTTTCCCGAGACCCTGATACCCTTCGCCCGGCCGCCCTTGACGCAATTCCACCGGCCACCGCAGCGCGTCGCTATCGTAGAGGCCGATCGAGAGCGCGAAATCGATCGAGCAGAGGTTGCAGGTGTCGACCACTCGGTTGATGCGATAGAGCCCCTTGCCCTGGATGACGCGCCGGATCAGCGCCTCCGACGAGGGGCGCGTCTTGGTGGGATCGAGGCCGATCGCCCGGTAGAGCTGCCGCGCCGGCCCGAACAGCTCCACGGCCTCGGCCGGCTCCCTGTACAGCGAGCGCACGCGCTCGCAGAGCGCCGCCAGGTCGTGCTCGAGCTCGGGGCTGGTGCCGGGGACCGTGAGCCCCTCGGCCTGAAACACGCCCAGGCGGATCTTGCCCGCCAAGGCCGGATCGATCGTGATGATGGCCATGAAGACGACTCCTTTCACACGGGCGTCGCCCGACCTGCTGGGCGCCCCTCAGTCCGGTTTGCGGACCACGAGGCGCGTCAGGCCTGGATCGCCCGGCCCCGATCCCTCGAGGTACTCGAGCACGGTCCAGCCGCTCGTCCCGGCCGCGGGCAGCGCCGCCGCGACCCGCAGCGCCTCCTGGGGCTCGAGCACCCATCGGTCGCGGCGCGGGCCATCCGCGCCCGCGCCGCGCGCAAAGGCCTCGAGGATGAAGCACCCGCCCGGCCGCAGCGCCGCCGCGATCCAGGGCAGCAGGTCGCGATCGAGGAAGCGGATCATGAGGATGAGATCGTAACCGTCCCCGGCAGGCGGCCGCGCGCGCCGCAGGTCGATCGCCAAGGTCTCGAGCGACGTACCCAGCCTGTGAGCGAGCCGTGATGCGCGCTCGAGCGCCTCGGGCAACCGGTCGACCGCGAGGACGTCGTGTCCCGCCACCGCGAGATAGGCCGCGTCACGGCCGGTCCCGCAGCCCCGGTCGAGGGCCCGCCCCGCCGGCAGACGCGGGGCCCAGCTGCGCACAGCCGGCGACGGTTCCCACAGCACGCGCCGGGCCGGGCCGGTCTCCCATGGGCCTGGCCAGGTCTCGATCGGGTCCGCGATGACCGCGGGCGCTGCAGCGTCGCCGGGCTGCGCCAGCGCGCGGGCCGCCGC
>CAZDKK010000158.1:0-4034 GCA_964506245.1 uncultured bacterium
TGCGCGTGCTGAACGACATCCTCGACCTGTCCAAGATCGAAGCCGGTCAGATGACCATCGAGCGCATCGGCTGCGCGCCCTGCGAACTGATCGCCGAGGTGGCCTCGCTGGTGCGCGTGCGGGCCGACGCGCGCCGGCCGCGCATCGACGCGACCCAGCGCTGGGCCTACCGGCATGCGGTCGAGCGCGTCGCCGTGCCGGGGGCGGACATGGGGACCGAGCTGCTCGCGGCGCTGCGCCTCCCTGCCGGCCGCGTGGCGCACCTGCCCCCCGCGATCGACCTCGCGGCCATCGAGCGCGATGCCACGCTCAACCGCGATGCGGCCCGCGCCGAGCTCGCCCGTCGCCACGGCTTGCCCGCCGATCGGCCGTGGATCGGGATCATCGGGCGGCTGTCGCCCGTGAAGGGCCACGCGGTTCTCGTGGAGGCGGCCGGGCTGCTGGCGCAGCGCGGGACGGACTTCCACCTGCTGGTCGTGGGTGCGGAAAAGGAGGTCGCCTTCGCGGGGCTCGCGCAGCGCGCTGCGCGGCTCGGCCTGGGCGGGCGGATGCTGTACGCGGGTCAGGTCAGCGATCCGTTGCGCTATGCGGCCGCGCTCGACGTGGGCGTGGTGTGCAGCCTGGGGTCGGAGGCGGTCTCGCGCAGCGCGCTCGAGTTCATGGCGGTGGGCACGCCGGTCGTCGCGACGCGCGTCGGCATCCTGCCCGAGGTGGTCGGGCGCCCCGAGCGGCTTGTGGCGCCCCGCGACGCGGGCGCCCTGGCGGATGCGATCGAGCGGCTGGTGGCGCGGCCGGAGGCGGCGCGGGCCGAGGGCGCGGCGGATCGCGAGCGGGTGCGAGCCCGGCACTCGCTGGCAGCGCTCGGCGCGGCGGCGGAGAAGCTGGCGCGCGAGGCGATCCGCGCGCGCCAGGAAAGACAGAGGCGTTCGCGATGACGGGGGCGTTCCGCGGGCCGGCGGTGGCTCGCAACTCGGGCGTGGCCGGGGGCGGCATGCGCGGCGAGAAGGTGCCGGTGGCGGTCATCATCATCGCGCGCGACGAGGCCGATCGCATCGGCCGCGCCCTGGCGAGCGTCCCTTGGGCCGACCAGGTGCTCGTGGTCGATTCCGGCAGCGCGGATGGCACACCCGAGCTGGCTGCTCGCGCCGGCGCCGAGGTCGTCGGGCACGCCTGGGAGGGCTACGCGCGCCAGAAGGCCTTCGCCGTCTCGCTGGCCCGCCACGACTGGGTGCTGTGGCTGGACGCGGATGAGGAGGTCTCCCCGCGCCTGCAGGCGCAGATCACGGCGCTCTTCGCGCGGGGTGAGCCAGGGGCCGGCGGCTGCGCCGCCTACGCGGTCAACCGCCGCACGTGCTACCTGGGCCGGTTCGTGCGCTTCGGCGGCTGGTATCCCGATCGCAAGGTGCGCCTCTTCAAGCGCACGCGGGCCCGTTTCACCGGCGAGCTCGTGCACGAGGGGCTCGAGATCGACGGGCCGGTCGGGCTCCTGCGCGGCGACCTGTGGCATCACTCCTTTCGCGATCTGCGCCACCACCTCGCCAAGACGCAGCAGATGGCCCGCCTGTGGGCGTCGCAGCAGCCCGGGCGCCCGGTGGCGCGCTGGGAGACGGCGCTCCATCCCATGGCCAAGGCGATCAAGAGCTATTACCTGCGGGCCGGCTTCCTCGAGGGTTGGCGCGGGCTGCTCATGGCGGGCATCGCCAGCTACTCGGTCTGGCTCAAGTACACGCTCCTGCGCGAGCGGCATCGAACGGGTTGAGCGGCGCGCCGCTACCAGCTCGCGGCCCGGTAGGGTTGACCGCGCTCGTAGAGCGCGGCGCGCGCCGTGATCTCGCGCGCCAGCTCTTGGGCACCTGCATCGGAGGCTGCGCGCGCGGCCTGGCGCGCGACCTGAGCGGCCCTATCGTAGGCCCCTGTTTCGGCCAGCGCCGCCGCCAGCAGGTCGAGAAACCGGGCGTCCTGGCTCCTCCCGTCCTGGCTCAACTCGCGCGCCAGCGCGAGGCCGCGGCGGCCGTCGCGCACGCGCTCATCCGGGTGGCTCACCAGCAGCCAGGCCAGCCGCAGCCGCGTGCCGGCGTCATCCGGGTGGGTGCGAGCGGTGTCCTCCAGCCGCGCGCGGGCGCGCTCGGGCGCCCCGGCGGCGAGATCCAGACTGACCAGGTTGTGCAGCGCGGGCAGGTGCTCGGGCCAGCGCGCCAGCAACCGTTCGAAGGCCTGGCGCGCCTCGCCGGTGCGGCCGGCCCGCCGCAGCGCGAGGCCGTAGTTGAAGAGCATCTCCGGCGAATCCGGCTCCAGCTGGAGCCCGCGCTCGAAGAGGGCAATCGCCTCCGCGGCCTGCCCCTGCTGGGAGAGCGCGATGGCCAGGTTGCCATAGGTGTTCGCGTGCGTCGGATCGCGCGCCAAGGCGAGGCGGTACTGCTCGATCGCCTCGTTCCACCTCTGCTGAGACGCGAGCAGCGTTCCCAGGCAGTAGTAGGGCATGGCCGTGTCCGGCTCGCCGGCGATCGCGGTCCGGTAATGCGCCTCCGCCTCCTGCACCCGGCCGAGGTCGCCCAGCGCGACCCCCAGCAGATGGTGCGCATTCGGATACTCCGGCGCGAGCGCCAGCGCCGCGCGCAGGTGCGCGAGGGCCCGATCGTATTCCTTGGCCGTGATGAGCTCGTTGGCGATGTTGGCGTGCGTGCTCACGCGATAGCCGTCCGGGTCATAGAACGACCAATTGGCCAGGACGGCGGCCAGCACGCCCAGCGCCAAGATCGCCGCCGCGCGCATCCGGCGGCCCGCGGCGAACAGGCCGCTGGGATCGCGCAGGTAGGTCGGGATCTCCGCGAGCCCACCCGCCGCGAAGAGCGCGAGCAGCGGGACGAGCGGATACCGGTAGCGGGCGTAGATCACCGAGGCGAGCGCGCCCAGCGCATAGGCCGCGGCCAGCGCGAGGATCAGACCCGCCCCGCGGCGTCTCCACCAGAGCGCGGCGCCCATCACGGCCAGGGGAAAGAGCACGCCCATGTGGAAGACCCGCAGCAGCCAGCGCAGCAGGCGCGAGCTCTCCGCATAGGTGTAGATGTCCTCGGTGTCGCCGATCTCGATCGCGTTGAAGACCAGCAGGAGCTTGCGTCCCTGGAGCGCCAGCCAGTCGAGCGGTTGGGCTCGCACGTAGTCCCAGACCTGCCCGGTCCAATACCGCGAGACCTCGGCCGGGCTGAGCGTGCGCCCCAGCGCCTGCTCGGCCAGCCAGGTCGCGTCGGCGCGCTCGGCCCGCGGATCTCCCCGCCCCGAGCGCAGGGGCTGGTAGGTGCCGTCGGTGTGCGGGTTGTTCCCCAGGTAGAGGTTCGGGCCGAACTGCGCGGTCGTGAGCTGGAACTCGCCGCCGACCGCCAGATTGCGGAGCGCGACCGGCAGCAACACTACTAACATGCCCGCGAGAACCGCGGCGGCCGCCGTCGCGCGCAACCGCCGCGACCGCGCGCGCAGGCGCAGCAGCAGCCACGCGAGCACGACGGGCGCCAGGATGAGGGCGTTCTCCCGGTTGAGCGCCATGGCGCCCAGTGCGGCGCCGGCGGCCAGCCCCAGCAGACGCGGCGGGCGGCCCTCGGGGGGCGCCGCCAGATCGCTGCGCTGGAAGTAGCGACCCAGCAGGAAGAGGAGCACGGCGAAGAGCAGACCGGTCAGGCTCGCCTTCTGGACGATGCCGTCGAAGAAGAAGGCCGGCGGGTAGAGCGCCCAGATCGCACCCGCGATCACCCCCACGCGCCGATTGAAGAGGTCGCGCCCGCCCAGCGCGAGCAGCACGCAGGCCCCGGAGCCGAGCAGCATCTGGACGATCCGGATCGCGAGCGCTCCGGAACCCAGCAGCCCGTGGACCGCGGCCAGGAAGTAGGGGTAGAGCGGCGCCTGGTAGAAGACACCGTGGCCAATCCAGTCGCCGGCCAGAATCTCGCGAGCCCACAGCTCGTACGCGCGAGCATCCCCGAGGTAGACGCGCACGGCGTCGCTGCCCGGCCCGTCGAAGTTGACGGCCTCGCCCCAGGGCG
>CAZDKK010000159.1:0-3521 GCA_964506245.1 uncultured bacterium
TTTACGGGCACCAGGCGAACGTGCTGGGCAAGCATCCGACGCGGGAGTACGCGATTTACTCGGGTTCGCCGGGCACGATCTGGTCGAGCAACGCGAACACGAGCATCGTGGTGAACTACTTCGGGCCGAGCGGGCTGGGGTACATTCCGGCGACGCCGCAGCATCTGACGGACTGGGGTGGGAACGCGACGCGGATCAACAACGACATCAATGCTGGGGCGTACATGGTGATGCACCGCGACCACGGAGCGGAGACGGGTTGGGGTGAGCCGGCCTACAACAACAGCAATCTGAGCGGATTGACGAACGACAAGTATCCGTTCGTCTTCACGATCAACTGTTTGACGGGCAAGTACAATTGGTCGAGCGAGTGTTTCACGGAGCGGTTCCATCGGATGGCGCATGGGGCGCTGGGGCTGACGGCGGCGTCGGAGACCTCCTACTCGTTCGTGAACGACGCGTTCGTGTGGGGGATGTTCGACAGCATGTGGCACGGGTTCATGCCGGACTACGGCCCGCAGCCGGTGGACACGGACTTTCGCTTCCCGAGCTTCGCGATGTGTTCGGGCAAGCATTTTCTGCAGGCGAGTAGCTGGCCGTACAATCCGGGCGACAAGGACGTGACGCACCACCTCTTCCACCATCACGGGGACGCGTTCCTGACGATGTACACGGCCGTGCCGCAAGACCTGACGGTGATCCATGACGGCGTCTGCTTCCTCGGTGTCGACTTCTTCACGATCCAGGCCAACGCCGGGTCGCTGATCTCCCTGACGGTGGATGGCGAGATCATCGGTGTCGCGACAGCCACCGGTCAGTCGCAGGACATCCCGATCATCCCGCAGGAGGAGCCCGGGAACCTGCGGATCACGGTCACCAAGCCGGACTACTTCCGCCACGACGAGGTGGTTCCGATCGTCCCCTCCTCCGGACCCTACGTCACACCGGGGGCGAAGGTCGTGGACGATGATCTCGCGGGCGGCAGCGCCGGCAACGGGGACGGCGGCTTCGATGCGGGCGAGCGGATCGAGCTTCTGGTCAATCTCCGGAACGTCGGCACGGAGACGGCGACCAACGTGCGGGCGACGCTGGCCAGCGCGGATGCGTACGTGACGATCACCGACAACTTCGAGACCTATGGCAACATCCTGCCGGGCGGGGAGAACCCGCCGGCCGACGACTTCGATCTGGTGGTCGCGGGGAATTGTCCGGACGGTCACATCCTCGAGTTCACGGTGGTGATCGAGTCAGACAACCGGATGACGTGGGAGAAGCAGTTCAGCTATCCCGTCGAGGCGCCGAACATCGAGCTGGTCCTCTGGACGATCGATGACACGGGCGGCGGCAACGGCAACGGCCAGGTCGACCCGGGCGAGACGGTGCAAGTCTCGGCCACGCTGGCCAACACCGGGAGCGAGGATGCCACGAACCTGGAGGTCGAGTTCCGCATCGCCTACGGGTACGTGACGATCCTCCAGGGAGAGACCTACGTGGAAGCGCTGCCCGTGGGCGGCACCAGCCCGCTCGCGCCCCCGTTCGCGTTCAGCGTCGATCCGGGCATCCCCACGCCGAACATGCTGCCGGGCCACCTCATGATCTCCGGCGACTGGAATCTGACGGCGGACCTGGAGTTCGGCATGCCGGTGGGCGGCCTGGCCAACAACGTGGAGGCCGGCGCCCAGGGCTGGACCCACTACGCGGTGCAATCGGGCTGGCAGGATCGCTGGCACCTCGAGACGCGCCGCAATCACACGCCGGGCGGCGCGACGAGCTGGAAGTTCGGCGGCACCGGAAGCCTGGCCTACCCCAACCATGCCCACGGCGCGCTCGAGACGGCGCCGTTCGAGCTGCCGGCCGGTTCGGTGCTCTCCTTCTGGCACTGGATCGAAGCGCAAGCCCCCTACGACGGAGGCCTGCTGCAGGTCTCCGAAGACGGCGGTGCGACCTGGGAGACCGTGACGCCGGTGGGTGGCTACCCAGATGTGATCGTCCAGCAAGGGCCGGTCGGTCCGGGGCCGTTCCCGAGCGGCACCGGCGTCTGGTCGGGCCAGCACGACTGGCAGGAAGTGGTCGTCGAGCTCGGGACCCACAGCGGGTCGCAGGCCAAGCTGCGCTGGGTCTTCGGCAGCGACGCCTCCACGATCTACGAGGGCTGGTACGTCGACGATATCTTCATCGAGTGCGGCGTGCCGACCGCGGGGGCGGCCGAGCGCGAGCTGCGGATCGTGCGTCCCGTGCTGATGCCCGCGCAGCCCAATCCGCTGACGCTCGCCTCGGGCGCCGGATCGCAGGGCGGCCCGGTGCTGCGGTTCGCGCTGCCCGAAGCGGGACCGGTGCAGCTCACGGTTCACGACGCGCAGGGCAGGCTCGTGCGCCTGCTTGCCGCGGATGACCGCGCGGCGGGCGTGCACGAGCTCGCCTGGGACGGCCGTGACAGTCGCGGCCTGCCGGTGACCTCTGGCACGTACTACATCCGGCTCGCGGCCGGCGAGACCAGCGCGGTGCGGGCGCTGACCGTCGTGCGGTAGGAGCGCGGTGAGCGGAAGGAGGGGCCGGGGGTGATCCTCAGCCCCTCCTTCTCTGGTTCCGAAGATCGGTCGCGCCGGAACCGGGTGTCCCGGTCAGGGTAGATCGGCTGTCGGCCAGCGCGGCGGCACCCAGCTCGCCGCGATCTTGTTGCACTGGACATCGTCAAACGGGGAGCGTAGCGGGGATAAGTCTGCATGGGAGTCCGTCCATCGACAGTGGGTCGCGGTTCTGCGCTTCTCTTGACGCTCTTAGCCTTCCTCAATCTGGGCACGGTGGATGGGCTCGTGCTCTGCCGCTCGGCGGAAGGCCACGTTCGCATCGAGTGGCTCGGCGATCCCTGCTGCCCGGTGCACCCCGAAGACCCTGTCGATGCGGAAGGCGACGCGGGCGCGGGGAGCCCCGAACTCGATGCGTGTGGAGCGCAGTGCCAGGATGTCCCGCTGGCTTATTCCTTCTCCGGCTGCCAGGCCCATCGTATCCAGCTCCACAGCCCGGCCGGCGTGGTTTCGCCCGCCGGCGTTCGGGAGCGCGCGACGCATTCGGGCTCCGCGCAGCGGCCGCATTCCCCCGCTGACCTGTGCCCGCTGCCGCCCTGCCTCGAGGCCACAATCCTGCTGCTCTGATCCTCCTCCCCTCTCTTGATCAGCCATCGTGAGCGCGGGCTGCCCTCAGCCCTGCGGGGTCTCTGTAGCCGGATTCCAGGAGTCGACGTGATGCGTACTTCATGGTGGGCCCTGTTCACCCTGGGTGCCTTGGGCACCCTCCCTAGCCCGCCCGCCCGCGGCCAGATCGCGGAGGCGGCCGGTCCGAGAACCGCGCCCGCTGTCGCCGCGCGGGCGCTGACCCACGCGGATGCGCGAGCGCGGGCGCTCGCTCTGAGCCCCGAGCTTCGGGCGGCGCAGGCGGCGGCCTTCGTGGCGGCGGGCGACGGCCGCCAGGCGCGCGCCTGGCCCAACCCCGAGATCGAGATCGAGGCCGAAGACGTGGGCGGC
>CAZDKK010000160.1:0-3466 GCA_964506245.1 uncultured bacterium
GCCCCTCGCGCTCGGTCGCCAGGGCGGCCGCCACCGCGGCCTGCGCGGCCTCCGCCGGGCTCAGCGGCACCGCGCCTTCCGGAGCCGACGCCTCGGGTGCACTCTCGGCCAGCTCAGGTGCATCGCCCGCGGCGTCCGGCGCGCGCTCCCCGGCGAGGGACGCGGCTGGCCGGACGATCGGCGGCAGGCTGGCGAGGTCAATCTCATAGTGCTCGCGGATGCGCTCTGACAGGCGTGCCCGCTCCGCCTCGTGGCGCGCGAGCCGGACCTCGTCATGGCGCAGGTTTTCCTCGAGCGCCGACAGGTCTCTTCGCACCTCGCGCAGCTCGCGCTCGATGCCAGCCAGGGCATCCTCGCAACGACCCCGCTCGTGGGCACAGCGATCGACCGCTTCGGTCCGCCGCGCGAGCTGCTCCACGAGGTCGCCAGCCTCGGCTGCCAGCGTCGCGGTGCGCGCGTCGATCTCGGCGATCTCCCGGCGCGCACCCTCCAACCCCTCGGTCCCGGCCGCGATCAGCTGCTGCGCCTCGGCCACCTGCGCGCGGCGCTGCTCGATCTGCTGGCGCACATCGGCAACCTGGGCCTCCGCGAGCACAGCCGTCATCTTGCGCTCCGAGAGCCGCTGGCCGCATTCGTCCTTGGCCGCGCCAGCCCGTTCGACCCGCTCGTGGGCGGCGCGCAGCACCGCATCGCTGCTGCCCTCCTCAGCCTGGACCCGCGTCTGATCGCGCCGCTGCTGCTCGATCGCGCGGCTGGCCTGCGCGTGCCGTTCGTCGAGCTGGTGGCTCTCGGCCGCCAGGCGGTCGAGTTCTTCGCGCACCACGCGATCCTCGGCCTCGCGCTGGAGCAGCTCCCGCGCCAGACGATCGAGCTCGGCCGCCAGCGCGCGCTCCTCTTCCTCCCGGAGCTGGGCTTCCTCCTGGACCTCGGCCAGCCGCCGGAGCGCCTCGCCCCGCTCCCCGTCCAGCCGCGCGCGCTGGGCGCCGGCCTCGGCCAGCCGCTCGTGCAAAACGGCGATCTCCTGGGGGCGGGCCCAGAGCCGCTGCTCGATCGTTCCGCCCCCGCTCGCGCCGATCCACCCCTCGGAGGCGAGCACTTCCCCTCCGGCCGTCACCCACCGGCGCCCCGCTTCGCGCCGGTCGGCCGGCGGCACGGCGGTGCGGTCCGCGACGGGGAGCACGACCCGGCGCAGGTACTCGACCAGGGGGCGCGCCTCGGGGGTCCAGGCGGTCAAGACATTCTCGGGCAGCCCGGGATCGCCCGCCGGCATGGCCAGGCCGTCCAGCGGGACGAAGGTCACCTGCCCCAGCCCTTGTGCTCGCAGCCAGTCGATGGCATCCCAGGCGTCGGCCTCCCGCGCGGTGACGACCCATTCGGTCAGCTCGCGCAGCACCGGCGCCAGCCGGCCGCTCCACTCGGGCGCGACCTGCAGCAACTCGGCGGCGACGCCCAGCACGCCCGGCAGCTCGTTGCGACCGGCCAGCAGGCGCGCGACCGCCTCGCCGAAGCCTTCGTAGTTCCGAGCCTGCTCCTCGAGCAGGTGCAGGCGGCTCTCGATCCGGGCTGTCTCCTCGGCCAGGCGCGCTTGGGACTCGGCAACACCCCGCAGGCGCCCGTCGCCCGCCTCGCGCTGCGCCGTGAGGACCTCGATGCGGCCGGCCGCCTCCTCCCGGCGCGCGGTCAGCTCGTCGCGGCTGGCGGCCCGGTCAGCGATCTCCGCGCCCAGCCCTCGGCTGCGCTCCTCCAGCGCCGCCAACTGCGCGCGCGCCTTCTCGCGCTGCAGATCCAGATCGGCGATGCGCGCCTCCAGTCCCTGAATGCGGTGCTCGGCGTCGCTCGCGTGGCGCACCTGTTCGATGTGCAGCTGCTGGTGGCGGGCGAGCTCCTCCCGCGCGGCGCGCAGCTCCGCATCGACCTGGCGCCACTCGGCTTCTACCTCCGCGGCCAGGCGCTGCTTGCCCTCCAGGTCAACTGCCCGCCGCTCGAGCTCCGGCAGCAGGGCCGCCAGGGCCTGCTCGGCCTCGGCCAGATCGGCGCTCTTGGTGCGCACGCGCTGCTCGAGCTCGGTGATGCGCTCGCCCAGCGCCTTGCGCCGCTCGGCACGCACGAGCGTCTCTTGGCGATTGGCCGCGAGATGCTCCTCGACTTCCTGGTGGCGTTGGCGCGCCGCGGCCAGCTCGCGATCCAGCTCCAGCAAATCCAGGCGCTGGTGCTCCTGCTCCGCCTCGCGCGCCCGCAGTCGGGCCTGTAGAGCCTCGCGCTCGCGCTCCTCCGACCGGAAGCGGTCCGTGTCGCCCGCGGCCTCGCGCTCGAGCTCCTGCCACCGCAGGCGCGCCAGGGCGACGTCGAGCGTGCGGATGCGGTCGGTGAGCCGCCGATAGCGCCGCGCCTTGCCCATCTGATAGGCAAGCGAGCGCACCTGCCGCTCCTCGATCTCCAGAGCGTCCTCAACGCGCTCGAGGTCGTGCTCGACCGCCTCGAGCTTGCGCAGGGTCTCTCTGCGCCGCTCCTTGTACCGCGTGATGCCCGCGGTCTCGTCGAGCAGCACCCGCCGCGCTTCGTCCCGGTCCGACAGCACCGCGTCGATCATCTCGCGCTCGATGACCGCGTACTGGGCGTTGCCCAAGCCGGTGTCCATGAACAGGCCGCGAATGTCCTTGAGCCGGCAGGGATTCGAGTTGATGCGGAACTCGCTCTCGCCGGTGCGGAAGGCGCGTCGCTGGATCGCAACCTGGGAGAACTCGGTGGCCAGGCGCTGATCCTGATTGTCCAGGTGGAGCGTGATCTCGGCCAGCCCAGCCGGCTTGGCCTCGCGGGTGCCCTTGAAGATCACGTCCTCGAGGTTCTTGCCGCGCAGGTTGCGCACGTTCTGCTCGCCCAGCGCCCAGCGAATGGCGTCGGCGATGTTGCTCTTGCCGCACCCGTTGGGACCCACGACCGCCGTGATCCCCGGCGAGAAGCGCAGCTGCGTGCGCTTGGCAAAGGACTTGAAGCCCTGCAGTTCCAATCGATCGAGCAACACCGCGGCTGATCCTCCGCTTCTGCGGCCGGCTGCTCCGATCGCCGGCCACTGGCCCTGGCCTCCGCGAGCCTACTCCCAGCGGCCCGGAATCGGCGGGCCGTAGCCGTCCTGGCTCACCACCATCGCGTCCGTGACCCACCCGGCGCTCAGTGCCCTCCGGCCGGCCGCCCGCGCCTGGGCGAGATCGGGCCAAGACCCCGCCACGACCCGGTGCCAGGTGCCTTTCCCGGGGATCTCGACCGTCACGACCCGCGTCTCGAGGCCGAGGCCCGCGAGGCGCGTCGCCTCCCCTTGCGCCTTGGCCACCGTGCGGAAGGATCCGCACATCAACCCGAAGGGCGGCTCGCGACGCCCCATGGTCCCCGCGGGCGAAGGGCTCGCCGCGGCGGACGCGGGTGCGCGCTGCGCCGTCGGCCGCTCAGCGGCTGGCACCGCGGCCTGCGC
>CAZDKK010000161.1:0-3421 GCA_964506245.1 uncultured bacterium
CGGCGTGGTCGCCCTCGGCGGCGGCTGCCTGGTCAACCGCCTGCTGCTCGAAGGCCTCGCCACCGGCCTCGCCCGGGCCGGCTTCGAGCCGCTCGCCCCGCGCCAGGTCCCGCCCGGCGACGGCGGCCTGTCCTACGGCCAGGCGGTGGTGGCGGCGGTCGCCGCCGCCCGCGCCATGGAGCCGTTGGAGATGCCGGGCTGAAGCGACGTGACAGCCGGCCTGGCGCGCATCACGGTGGCAGCGATCCCGGCGACGTCGTCCCATCCGCGGGACCGGGGCACAGATGCAGGTTGGGTGTCAGCGGCCCGACAGCTGATCGAGGCACCCATCCCCAAGCTGGGGCGGTGTCCCTCGGCGACGCGACTCAGCCGGCGGCGCGGCCCGGCGTCAGCAGCGCCTGCGCATGGACTCCCGCGTGCGCTCCTGCGCCGCCGGGCTCGCGAACCCCTTCGGCGCGGAGCGCGCCCAGGCCCTGTCGATGTGCTCCGCGGCGTCGGGCGTCGTGCAGGCGGTGTCGCCGTGATCGACGTCGACCGCGCCGATCCGCTGCGCGGCCGCCGTGGCCGACTTCCGCAGCGCCGCGCTCCGGCAGCCGATCGCGATGACCGCCTGGTTCATCGCGTCACGCTGCTCGTTCGGCGCGGCGTGGATCGACCTCTCGATCTCGGAGAGACGATCCGCGAACCACGCGTCGGGCGTCGCTTGGTCGCACATCGCCATCGCGCCGACGAGCCTCCATGCCGCGCAGCGCAGCGACTCGGAGGACGAGGCGAGCCACTGATCGGCCTTCGCCCTCGCGTGCGGACCCTCGACGGCGACGTAGGCGACGTAGGCGGCGCACATGGGGGCGTACGGCGCGGCCGCCCAGCGGTCGAGGTCGACGGGGGACATCCGGGCCGGGTCCACGATCTTGACGGCGAGGTTTCGCGCGTCGAAGTTCCCCGTCTCCCACAGGGCGAGACCCAGCTCGTGGTCGACGCCAATGCGCTTCATCAGGGTCTTCAGCGTGGCGAAGCTCACGCCGAACATCGGCTCGGGAGCGCCGTGGCGCGCGTACGTCTTGCGGGTCTGCGGCGAGCCGGCCTGCTCGAGTGCGGCCATCGCCTCGGCAAGCGTCATGCGCGGGGCGGCCGCCCTCGCAGACCTCGGTGCGCCGTTGGTCCTGGTCTTGGCGGGCATCGTCAGATCCTCCAGTCCACCGGAATGCCGAGATCCTCTCCCACCATCGCGCCGGCCGCCCGGCGTGCAGCCGGCCTCGTCGCTACCGCGCCGACACATCCGCCACCAGGGTAACGGCGCCCGTCGCCGCCACCTTCCTGACTCGCACTCGTGCCCACTCGTGCCAGTTCAGACGCTCCCGACGTTCCCGGGTCCGACGTCACTTCATGGTTGTTGGATTCAGGGTTGTTGGATTGCCGGGTTGTGGCAGGCCGAAAGCGCCCCCTACCACCGTGATCTGCGCTCGGCGAGTCCTCATCATATGCCTTTTGATCAACAACTTACGAAGGCGCTGAGCCGTGTCCATGTCATTCTCAGAACCAGCGCCCCGAAAGGGCCATGAGGCCACTCGGAATGGTGCGGCGGAGACCACGGAACGTGAAGTTGGCACGCGGTTCGACGCTCCTGACGACGGCCTCCTCCCCCGCGCCGCCCACGCCCGGAGGGCGTTCCACGGGTGCTGGATCGCGGTTCCTCCTCTCAGGAGACGCATGGCTCGCCGTCGAGCGTCGGATTCCAACCGACACGAACCTGGCACCAGTCCGAAGCGACTGGGGCGACTCCGACCGCCTCACCTGCATCCGTCGGGAGCGTCTGACCTGGCACAGGCGCGAGCCCGGCAACCCCGCCGCCGCGAGGTTCTCGGGCTCAGCGGGTCATCGCCTGCCGCAGTCGCCGCGCCTCGGCCCGCAGCTCGCGGGCCGCCGCCAGCGCCGGAGCCACGCCCGCACGGTCCGAGCCGCCGGTCACCGGCTGGCGGACGACCTCGTCCGGGTCCCCCAGCCCGGCGTCGCGGAGGCCCCGCATGCGGTCCACGATCAGGTCGCGGACCTGCTCCGCGTTGTCGACGCCGCGGAAGAACGACAGGTGCATGTCGGCGGCCCCGGTGTGCTGCTCCCCGCTGCCGGAGTGGTCGCCGCCGCCGCCGGCGCTGCGCACCTCGAGGTCGGCGATGCCGAACAGCCGCTGCAGGGGACCCTGGCGGATGGAGAGGTTCTGGATGTTGGCGAACGTCATGGTCTGCTCCCGCACCCGGACAACCCCCTCCCGGATCCGCAGGGCGGTGTCGGTGACCATGTACCAGCGGTACCGAAAGTCAAGTCGTAGAACGAGATAACTGAACGGCAGCTGGAGCAGGAAGGTGGCGACGCCGAGCCGCTCGAGCAGTTGCAGCACGCCCTCGACCAGGCGCAGCGGGCCGAGAGGGATCCAGGAGAGCACCTGGATGCCGACCACAAGGCCGACCGCGGTGCCGGCCTGGCCGCAGGCCCACCCCAGCAGCCGGTAGCGGAGGTACCCGGGCGCCGCGTTGAAGACCTGCAGGCTGCCGGGGGCGCCCGCCGGCGGGTCGGGACGCGACGGCACCTTCAGCACCGCAGCCAGGAGCCGCGCGACCGCCCCGTCAGGCATCGCTGCGCCCCCCGGACTGGCGCTCCAGCTCGCGCCGGATCGCCCGCAACTCCTCGACCGCGTCGGCCAGAGTCGCCGCCAGCTCGGCGAGGCCTCCCCCTGCGGCATCGGCGCGCGCGGCGACGGTGGGGGACCCGGGGACGCCCCCCCGCGCCCCGCGCATGCGGGAGTACAGGAAGTCGCGCAGGGCGACGAACTCGCGCACCCCCTCGACGGTCAGCTCCGCCTTGGCGCTGCCGCTGGCGGTCTGGATCTGGATTCGCGCCAGCCCCAGCCAGCGCTCGAGCAGGTTGCTGGTCAGGTGGATGTCCTGAATGCGGGAGTAGGCGAGGTTGACCTCCCGGCGGAAGAGGACGCCCCAGCGCATGGCCACCCCTTCGTCCGAGAAGCTGTAGCGCATGGTGTGGTAGCGGAAGTAGAGCGGCACCAGCACGAACGGGAACAGGGGCCCGGCGAGGAGCGCCGACAGCAGGTAGTAGGTCATCAGGCTGGGGTGGGGTCGCTCGATCGCCAACACCCCCCCGGCGCTCGGCGCCGCAGGCTCGCTTCCGGTCGTCATCGCCCCCCTCCGGGCCCTCCGGCTCGCGCCCGAGGATACCCGATCCGACAGCCGTCGCCCGCCGCCCGGCGACATCGGCGGGCGCCAACCGTCGCCGGGAAGCACGGTCTGGCCGGCCGCCGGGCCCGCTGCCCCGCCCTACTCGTAGCGCAGCGCGTCGATCGGCTGCAGGTGAGCGGCGCGCAGCGCCGGCCACATCCCGAACACCAGCCCGACCGCGGTGCAGAACAGGA
>CAZDKK010000162.1:0-3197 GCA_964506245.1 uncultured bacterium
GCCGGCCAGCGGCTCGCGCCCGGCGCGCGCCTTGCGCCGCGCACGACGGCTGCGGCGGCCCTCCCCCACGCCCACCACGCCGCAGCCAGCAGCGCGAGGCCGAGGAGCCCGAATCCGAGCGGGTAGGGCGGGTGCTGCAGCGCCCGCGGGGCCTCGAGCGACAACGGCCAGGGAACCACGCAGCGCAGCAGGTAGCGCAGGGTGAGGTTGCCCGCCAGGAGCGCCCGCTCGGGCAGCGTGCCCCGGCTCGCCAGCAGGCCGCCGTCCGCGCTCTGCGGTTGGGCGCCGAGGAGCGATCCCAGCGCGCCCCAGCGCAGGACCACGTAGATCAGCAGGGCCGCGGCGAGGCCGACCCACGCGGCCTGCAGGGAGCGGCGAGCGGCGCGGGCCGGTTCCCCCGGTCGCGGATCCGCGGCGTCCGCCGGTCGCGCCGGGAGCACGCTGGCCGGGAGGAGCAGGATCAACGGCGCCGCCAGCAGCAGAGCCGCGGCCGACTCCTTCGACAGCAGCGCCAGGAGTGCGGCCAGCGCGGCCGCCGGCGCGAGGGCCGGCCGGGGGGCGCGGCGCATGAGAAGCAGCAGCACCAGGGTCGCGCAGACGAAGAGCGTGGCGGTCAGATCCGTGCGCCCCGAGATCCACGCCACGGCCTCCGCGTGCACCGGGTGGAGGGCGTGGAGCGCCGCCACGAGCAGGGCGACGCCGGCCGGCAGCCCGAGCAGCAGCGCCAGCGCACAGAGGAGCGTGGCCGTCAGAGCGTGGGTCAGCACGTTGGCGAGGTGGAAGAGCCAGGGCTGCCCCCCGCCCAGTGCCGCGTGGACGGTGTTGGCCACGACGATCACCGGGCGGTAGTAGATGTAAGCGTCGGACCGAGCGTCGGAGCCGGGGACCCAGCCGTAGCCGTGGCCGAGGGCCTCGCCCAGACGGCCGGGGTCCCGAACCGCGGGGTTCTCGACGATGAAGTTGACGTCGTCCCAGACGAAGCCCGCGCCCAACGTGGGCGCATAGGCCGCAATGGCCAGCAGGAAGGGCACGCTCAGCGCGATCCACGCCTCGCGCCTCTGGGCCCCCGTCCCCGACGGCCGGGGCGGTGCGCCCGCCGGGTGTCGCGCCGTGCGCCGCGTCACATCGCTGCCCCCCACCTGCGCGCGGATCGAACCGGCTCGCCCTCCCCGTCACCGGTCCCTCGCCCCGCGGAAGCTCTCGGGACATCATACCATCGCCGGCCGTGGCCGTCGCGCCAGCCGGCAGGCCGGTTGCGGAGCGGCCGCGCGCACCCCTAGGATGGTCGCGATGCACAAGCCCTTCGCCGACCAGCCCGAGGTGCGGCGCTTCTACTGGCGCTGGGAAAAGGCGCTTCTGGCCTGCCTGCCGGAGGAGTCCCCGCGCGTGTTGGGCGCGCTCTCGGGCGGCTGCGACTCAGTCGTCCTCGCGCGCATGCTGCTCGCCGCGCAAGAGCGCGGTCTGTGCACCCTGACCTTGGGCCATGTCCACCACGGCTTGCGCCCCGAGGCCGACGGCGAGGAGGCCTTCGTGCGCTCCACCGCCGCCGCGCTGGGCGTCAAGCTCTGGGTCGAGCGCGTCGATGCGCGCGCCTCGGCCGGCGCGACCGGGCAGTCGCTCGAGCAGGCGGCCCGAGCGCTGCGCCGCCAGGCGCTCGCACGCATGGCAAGCGCCGCCGAGTGCCGGTGCGTGGCGCTGGGTCATCACATGGACGACCAGGCCGAGACGGTTCTGCTGCGCATCCTGCGCGGCACGGGACCGCGCGGTCTGGGCGCCATGGGAGGCTGCGAGCCGCTGCCCCTCGCTGAGGGCCGGGTGTGGCTCATCCGACCGCAGCTCGGATTTCGCCGGGAGGAGCTGCGGGCGATCGCGATCCGCGCGCATCTGGCCTGGGTCGAGGATGCCTCGAACCGCGACCTCGGCCTGCTGCGCAACCGCGTTCGCCACGAGCTGCTCCCGCAGCTCGCTGCCGCCTACAACCCGCGCATCGTGGAGGGTCTCGCCGACCTGGCCCACTGGCAGCGCGCCGCCGACGTGGTGATCCGCGCGCTGGCCGAGGATGTCGCGCGGCGCGCGCGCGCGGGGCGACCCGCGATCGAGCTCGACGTGGCCCTGCTGGCGCAGGAGCCCGAGGCGGTGGTGACGCGCGTGCTCTGGCAGGCCTATCAGGAGCTGGCCGGCAGCGACGCCGCGCTCTCCTCCGAGCACACGCGCCAGCTCTTGCGCCTGCTGCAGGTGCAGGCGGCCGAAGGGCCGGGAAGGGTCCATCTGCCCGGCGGGGTCTACGGGTGGGTGGCGGACGGGAGGCTGCGGCTGGAGCGCGGCGCAGCGCGCGCGGGCGGCTCGGCCACGGCCGCTGGAGGCGCCGGGGAAAGCCAAGAAACACTTGATGCTCCCGGAACCGCTCCCTAGACTCCATGGGATCCCGACTCAAGCAGCTGCTGAACTTCAGGCTCGGACGGACCGGCGATGCTGGATGCCATTCGAAAGCTTGACCGCGGGGCCGAGATCCGGCTCCCCGACGGCGTGGCGCGCGTGCTGCACACCACCGCCGAGGTCGAGGCCCGGATCGCCGAGTTGGGCCGTCAGCTCGCCGCAGATTACGCTGGCCGGGTGCCGATCCTGGTGGCGATCCTGCGCGGCGGGTTCGTGTTCCAGTGCGACCTGGCCCGGGCGGCCGACATCCCTCAGGAGGTCGACTTCCTCTCGCTCTCGCGCTTCGGCCCGGACGACAAGAGCCGCGCGTCGGTCAAGGTGCTGCACGATCTGCGCTCCGACATCCGCCGGCGCCACGTGGTCGTGGTCGAGGGCATCCGGACGGCCAGCACGAAGACCGAGTACCTGAAGACCTTCTTGTCGCTGCGTGAGCCCGCCTCGATATGCTTCGCGGCCCTGGTCCACCAGGGCGACGGCAGGAACCAAGGCGCGCCTCTGCAGTACGGAGGATTCGACGTCGGCGAGGAGTTCGTCATCGGATACGGGCTCGACTATGGGGAACGCTACCGCAACCTGCCCGTGATCGCGGCCTTTCGCCCCCACGGCACGCGCGTTTGACATGGCCGCGCCCGGCCGGGGTCGCCCCCGCGGCGGTCTCCCCCCGGGCTCGGCCTGGAAGGATCGAGATGAGGATGAGTGACGACAAGGTCGCGCCGCGGGCGCTGGCCTCCGAGGGTCAGAGCCCCCACTCGGAGGGGCCT
>CAZDKK010000163.1:0-2813 GCA_964506245.1 uncultured bacterium
TCTCCGGTGAGGAACCGCACCCGGCCGCCGCGTGCAAGCACATCCTTCAGATGCTCTTCGATTCGCAGAAAGCCCGCATCCTGCACGAACGCGACTGCGATATCCACGTCAGTCGCGGCCGCCAGATGAGCGGTGAGGTGGGGCAGGAGAGGGTCGTTCCATCCGCGGACGAGCCCGCGATGGTGAGGCAGCTCCGGGGCGTCCCCGGCACCCTCGGCGGGAAGATCGCCGTACAAGCCCTTGCCGGGAATCACGTGGCGGACACCGCCTCGCGGATCGGGGATGTCGCCTCGATATCTCGGGATGACGTGAACGTGAAGGTGGAATACGGTCTGGCCCGCAGCGGCGCCGATGTTGATCCCGACGTTGTAGCCATCAGGGGCGTGGCGGGTGTCGATCGCGGCACGGGCCGCGGAAATGGCCTGCGTGAGTTCCGCCCGTTCGTCGGCCGTTGCCTCGAACCACGTCGCAACGTGCCGGACGGGCACGAGGAGTGCGTGCCCGGGCGATACGGGAAAGGCGTCCCACAGGCCGACAACGTGATCCCCACGGTAGAAGACTCGCTCATCCGGGATCTGGCAGAACGGGCACATCTTCATGCGGTGTCTCTTTGGGCAACGCGACGGATCAACATCCGGCCTGGGAGGCCCGCCTCGATGCACGCCCGGCAACGCCAGCGGTGTACAGGGTGTTTACTGATCCTGGAGTAGTGGCAGACAGGGCAACGGTGCTCGAAAGCGAAGACAAGAGGCTGAACGCGCACCGGCGCGGTCGGGGCGGCCGCGGTTCCTTCGGTCGGAATCGTGACCGAAGCCCGATATCCCGCTGACCAGAGCAGCGCCGACCACTCGGGTCCGTGAGGCCTGGCGGCCTTGCGGTGCTGGCGCCACACGACGAGGTGAGCGGCCTCGTGACAGATGACCTCCCGTTGCTGTCGGCGCGGGAGACCAAGGAACCGTTGGCTGACCTCTATCACTCGTTCGTCGGGCCTGGCGCGGGCGAGCGCGACCCGTAGCCTGTCATTCAGTACCACCTGGACGTCCTGTGCCAACCAGCGGACCTGCCATCGATCCGCGAGCGCACGCAACTGGGTGCGCAGGTACCTTTGGCCTGACGACGACGCATGCGCATCACACGACAGGGAAGTTAGAGTGCGATTCAATCTGAGGCTCGTTGGCAGTCGGCCGCCGTCCGGATGGAGCCGGTGTCTCACCAGGCCTGTTCTAACATGGCTCGGCAGCTTGTCAAGCGGTCTTGCACGCGAAAAGCGCTTCGGCGAGATTGGCTGTCCGAGGGCGCCGAGGAGAGGACTGAACCTCCGCCGTCGGTGTTCATCGAGTATCATCCCCCGCCATGGCGACCGTGTTTCCCACGCCGCTCCCCGAGTCCGTCGCCCACGACGCCGGGCGCGAGGCCGAGCGGCGAGTGTATGAGGCCCTCGCGGCGCTGCTGGGACCAGACCACCACGTCTTCTACAGCGTGGCCTGGCTGACGAGAGCAGCCGGACAGGCTGCGCGCGACGGCGAGGCCGACTTCGTCGTCGTCCACCCCGAGAACGGCGTGCTGGTGCTCGAGGTGAAGGGCGGGCGGATCAGCCACGATGCGATATCCGGCGAGTGGTTCAGCATCGACCGTAGCGATCACCGCCATCAGATTCGGGACCCCTTCGCCCAGGCACGGCAGTCTCACCACGCTCTCCTCCACAAGCTCGGAGAACACCCCGTCGTCCGACGCTTCGTCATCAAGATCGGCCACGGCGTCGTCTTCCCCGACTCCGCCAACCCCCACCGACCGCTGACGCCCGACGCCGAGCAGGCCATCACCGTGTTCGCCGAGGATATGGGGCGCATCGACGAGTGCGTCGGGCGCATGTTCGAGTACTGGAGCGGCAAGGCGATTGGCGCCATGACGATGGCGCCCGGCTTCACCCAGGTGCTGAGCGACATGCTGGCGCCGCGCTTCGAGCTGCGTCAGTCGCTCGGAGCCGCCCTTCAGGAAGACGACCGGCAGCTGCTGCGGCTCACCGAAGACCAGTTCCGCGTGCTCGACATGCTGTCGCGCCAGCGACGCGTGGCCGTGTCGGGTGGCGCCGGCACGGGCAAGACGATGCTCGCGCTCGAGAAGGCCAGGCGGCTGGCGGCAGAAGGGCTGGAGGTGCTGCTGACGTGCTACAACCGACCGCTGGCGGAGTGCCTGCGGCGATCGGCCGGTGCCTGCGAAAGACTCACCATCGCGAACTTCCACACTTACTGCTACGAGATGGCCAAGCAGGCCGGGGCGCCGCTGCCGGACATCAAGTTCAACGAGCCGCCGCCGGGGTTCTACGAGAAGACGGTGCCCGATGCGTTGCTCGCGGCCCTCGATAAGCTGCCCGCCCGGTTCGACGCCATCATCGTCGACGAGGGGCAGGACTTCCTCGACACCTGGTGGGACCCGCTGATGCTGTCGATGGCCGACCCGGATGGCGGCATCCTGTACGTGTTCTACGACGACAATCAGAAGCTCTACCGGCGGACCAACGCGTTCCCGGCGCGGATGGTGGACATCCCCCTGCAGGACAACCTGCGCAACACCCGCAAGATTCACGACCTCACCACGCGGTTCTATCGCGGGACGCCGCTGCGCGCGCTCGGGCCCGAAGGGCAGGATGTGGAGAGCGTAGTCATCGGAGACGCGCCGGAGACGGAGCGCGCCGTGAGCCGGGTGCTGCACCGGCTGATCAGGGACAACGGAATCGCGCCGGCGGACATCGCCGTGCTGATGGGCTCGACGCGAGGGCCAGGACTCCAGCGCGGCCAGCGGATCGGCGCCTT
>CAZDKK010000164.1:0-2556 GCA_964506245.1 uncultured bacterium
CACCGGCGTCGGCCGGTGATCCGGCACCAGCGGGCCGGTGCCCTGCGCTGGCGAGCACGGGGATGAGCGTCAGGGCAGCCAGGAGCGAGACCATGAGCGACGAGGTCACGGTGATGGCCTGGTCGCGGAAGATCTGGCCGGCGATGCCCTCGACGAAGACGATCGGCAGGAAGACGGCGACCGTGGTGAGCGTCGAGGAGGTGACGGCGCCCGCGACCTCGGAGGTGCCGGCGCGGGTCGCTTCCCACACGGTTCGGCCCTGTTGGCGGTGCCGGCTCACCGCCTCGAGCACCACGATGGCGTTGTCGACCAGCATGCCGACCCCCAGCGCCAGGCCGCCGAGCGACATGATGTTCAGGGTGACGCCCAGCTGCAGCATGACGAAGAAGGTCGCCAGGATCGAAAGCGGGATGACGAGGCCGATGATGATCGTGCTGCGCCGCTCCCTGAGGAAGAGGTACAAGACGGCGACCGCCAGCAGCCCGCCGACGATGGCGTTGGAGCGCACCTCTCCCAGGGAGTCCTCGATGAAGCTCGACTGATCGGAGAGGACCTTCGTGCGCGCGCCCGCGGGCAGGTCCTTGGTGAGGCCTTCGAGCCGGCGCTTGACGCCCCGTGCCACCTGGACCGTGTTCGCGTCGCCTTCCTTGTACAGCGCCAGCTCCACCGCCTCCTGGGCATCCACGCGCGACACGACCTCGCGTTCCTTGAAACCGCGGGTGACCGTCGCCACGTCCGCCAGGCGCACCTGCCGGCCGCCCTCCTCGTAGAGGATCGCCTGACCGATGTCCTCCAGGTCGGAGAACTCGTTGACCGCGCGCACGAGATACTCGGCCTCGCGATCGCGCAGCCGGCCGCCGGCGGCGTTCACGTTCTGGCTGTCGAGGAAGCGGGAGACGGCGGAGATCGGCACCTGGAGGGCCGTCAGCTTGCCCTCGTCCACCTCGACGTGGATCTCCTCCTCCAGCCCCCCGTGCACGCGCACGGACGCCACGCCCTCCAGGGACTCGAGATCCCGCTTCAGGACGCGATCCGCCAGGTAACGCAGCGTCGCCAGGTCCTTTCCGCCGTAGAGGCCGATGCGCAGGACCGGGTCGAGCGCGGGGTCGTAGCGCAGCAGCACCGGGCTCTCGGCGTCGTCGGGCAGGTCGACCAGGTCGATCTTCTCGCGCACATCGAGCGCGGTGTAGTCCATGTCGGTCTTCCAGGCGAACTCCAGCGTGATCTCGGAGACGCCCGGGCGCGAGACGGAACGCAGGTTGCGCAACCCCTGGATGACCGAGACGGCTTCCTCGAGCGGCTCGGTGATCAGCTTCTCGACCTCGGCCGGCGCCGAGTCGGCGTACTCGGTGCGGATCGTCAGCGTGGGATAGGTGATCTCGGGCAACAGGTTCAGCGGCAGCCGCGAGAGCGCCACCAGCCCGAAGAGCACGGACGCCACCGTCAGCATGGTCACGGTGACCGGACGCCTCATCGACCCTTCGACGATCTTCATCTACGACTCCCCGTGGCGCGCCTGCGCTCGGTCCGACCCGGGGCGCAGCGCCCAGTGCTAGTCGGATGCTTCCTCGCCGGACGCGGACTCGGCCAGCGCCGCGGGCTCGCCGGTCAGAGCGCGGATGCGGCTCCCCGACTTGAGCGCGCCGTGGCCCACCGTGACGATGCGGTCGCCGGCGGCCAGCCCGCCGGTCACCTCGACCAGCGTGTGGTTCGTGAGGCCCGTGGTGACGGCGACCTTGAGCACACTGTCGGCCACCGCCTTGAAGACGTAGACCTCGCCGCCCTCGGGCACGAGCGCGCGCTTGGGGATCGTGAGGACCCGGGGTCGCAGATCGGTCTGGACCTGCACGCGCACGAACGACCCGGGCCGCAGCGCCGCGGCAGCATCGCTCACCTGGCAGGTCACCTTGACGGTGCCGGTGCGGGCGTCGACCACCGGCGCCACCCGCAGGACTTCTCCCCGCGTGCTGCGGGCAAGGTCGGCATCGGGGCTGATGACGACCTCCTGCCCCGGCGTGATCTTGGCCGCTTCCTTCTCGGGCACGTGGATTTCCGCCAGCAGCGGATCGCGGTCGACGATCGTGAAGACCTTGGCGCTCGCGGCAACGGTCTGGCCCGGGTCGAGGGTGCGTTCAGCGATCTGCCCCGCGAACGGGGCCACGATGCGCGTGTACTCCACCTGCAGCTCGCAGGCCCTGCGCTGGGCCTGGGCCTCCTCGAAGCGGTACTGCGCGTCGTGGAGGTCCTTGTCGCTGGCGAGCTGCTGCGCGGCCAGCGCCCGGCTCCGCTCCAGATCGAGTTCGAGCGCCCGGAAACGGGCGTCGGCTTCTTGCAGCGCCACGGCCTGGGCCGCGCCGTCCAGCTCGGCCAGAACCTGCCCCTCGCGCACCCAGTCGCCCTCCTCGACCAGCATGCGGCGGATCTCGCCGCTGATCTTGGCCAGCACATCGGCCTGCTTCTCGGGCTGGAGCGTGGCCGTTGTCCCGAGGTAGGCGGGCATGTCGCACACCTCGGCCGTGGCCAGCTCGACCGGGACCGGCTCCTCCTCCTTCTTCT
>CAZDKK010000165.1:0-2497 GCA_964506245.1 uncultured bacterium
ATCTGCCGGGAATCGACCGAGAGGATCTCGGCCCCGACCGCACGCGCGACGTGGATCGCGACGGACGTCTTGCCGACCGCGGTCGGCCCGACCAGGTAGGCCGCGACGCAGCTGCGCGCGTCGCGGGCCCCGGTCACAGCCCCCCTCCGCGGCCGAATCGCCGGTCGAGATCGGTCAGGGAGAGGAAGACGAAGGTCGGGCGCCCGTGCGGATCGCCGTGCGGGCGCTGGGTCGCGAAGAGCGCGTCCACGAGCTGGTTCATCTCCTCGACCGAGAGCGGATCGCCCGCCTTGATCGCGGCCCGGCAAGCGTAGGCACGCGCCAGCCCCTCGATCGTCTGCCCCTCGCGCAGCCCCAGACCGCCCGCCTCGGCCAGCAGATCGCGCAGCAAGCCCGCTTCACCCCGCGCGTGCCACAGCGGCGGCACCCCGCGCACGAGCACGCTGCGATCGTCCAGCTCGTCGAGGTCGAAGCCCATGCGGGCCAGCGTCGCGCGGATCTCGTGGAAGAGGATCATCTCCTGGTCGTCCAGCTCGACGATCTCCGGGAAGAAGGTCTGCTGCGCGGCCGCCTCGCCGCGGGCCAGCCGCTCGCCGATCTGCTCGTAGAGAATCCGCTCGTGGGCCGCGTGCTGATCGATGACGAGCAGACCCTTGCGGGTCTGGGCGAGGACGTAGCGGTTGTGGAGCTGCCAGAGCGACACGAGGCCCCCGGCCAGCGGCGGCTCGATCGCCTCCGCGCCCTCTTCCACCCGGGACTCCGCCCCCGCGGCCGTCTCCGTGCCGTAGAGACGCGCGGCCTGTTCCAGGCCATCGACCACGGCCGCGCCCCGCGCCGGCGGCGCGAACCAGCCCGCGGAAGAGCCCGGCCCGCGCGCGGATCCCTCGCCGCGGGCGGCGGGACCTTCGGCCGGCGTGGGACCGACAAAGAGCTTCGGCACGAGGTGCGCGACCGTCTGGTGGACCGCGCGCTGCACGGCCGCGAACAGGCCGCGCTCCTCGTAGAAGCGCACTTCGCGCTTGGTCGGATGGAGGTTGACGTCGACCTGATCGGGGGGCAGCACCAGGAAGAGCACGAACCAGGGGTTCTGGTGGGTGGGTACGAGATCGCCGTACCCGTTGCGCACCGCCTGGCTGACCCACGGCGCCGAGACCCATCGCCCGTTCACGAACAGGAACTGGTGGAGCGTGCCGGCCCGCGCGAGCTCGGGCAGTCCCAGCAGTCCGTGCAGCGCCAGGTCGTCCTCGCGCCAATCGAGCGGGAGCAGGCCACCCGAGAGGCGCGAGCCGTGGATCTGCGCGGCGCGGCCCATGAGGTCCGCGGCGGGCGCCAGGTCGAGCAGCCGCTTGCGGTCGACGTCGAGCGTCCAGGCGACCCCGGGCGTCGCCAGCGCGTAGGCGGTCAGCGTCGCGCGGGCCTGGCGCAGCTCGCCCGGGCCCTGCTTGAGGAAGCGCTTGCGCACCGGCGTGTTGAAGAAGAGATCCTCGACCGTGACGGTCGTGCCCACGGCACGCGCCGCGGCATGGGGCTCGCTCATCTGGCCGGCCTCGGCGCGGATCTCCCAGGCGTGCTCCTCGTGACGTGCGCGGCTCAGCAACGTGACGCGCGCGATCTCGGCAATCGAGGCCAGCGCCTCGCCGCGGAAACCCAGCGTGGCGACCCGCAGAAGATCGTCCTCGGCTCCGATCTTGCTGGTCGTGTAGCGCTCGAGGGCGAGCGCCAGTTCGTCGCGCGGGATGCCGCAGCCGTCATCGCTCACGCGCAGGAGCCGATCGAGCACCTCCACGACCTCGACGGAGATGCGCGTGCTCTCGGCGTCGAGCGCGTTCTCGATCAGCTCCTTCACCGCCGCCGCCGGACGCGAGATCATCTCGCCCGCGGCGATCCGCGCCACGACCTCGGGCGGCAGGCGCCGGATGCCGATGGTGCCTTGCTGTGTCATGCTTCCCCTTGCTGCGCTTCTCCCCGCCAGCCCACGACTCCGAACGCCAGGTGCCCAGCGCCCCGGCGGCCGGCGCGGTGCCCGCGGGCGAGCATAGCGCATCGGGACCCGCGCCCGCAGGCTCGATTCCGCGATCGCCAGTTTACGGCCGTGAGCCCGCGGCCGCCAGATCCTGCAGCGCGGCCACGACGGCGGAGGCGGGCAGGTCCCGCCAGCAGCGCCGGTGCCCCAGCCAGCAGAAGGCCGGGCCGTGCACATGGCAGGGCCGGCAAGCCAGCTCCACACCCAGCGCGCGGCTGCAGCCCAGCGGCGCGAAACCCAACTCCGGAACGGTCGGTCCGAAGACCGCCACCGTGGGCTTCCCGAGCGCGGTGGCCAGGTGCAGCACTCCCGAGTCGCTCGCGACCACGGCGTCGACCGCACCCAGCAGCGCGATGACCTCGGGCAGCTCCCCGCGGAAAATGCGCGCCGCGTCTCCCTCCGCGGCCCAGCCGCTCGCCGGCGCCGGCGCCTCGAGTCGCACCGTTCCCCAGCCCCGCCCACGCAGTTGCGCCG
>CAZDKK010000166.1:0-2486 GCA_964506245.1 uncultured bacterium
GGTGCAACGCCCGAACTCGAGGCAGGCGAGCACGCGCGTCGGTGCCAGCGCGATGGGTTGTGCGGCGGGGGGGGCAGGCGCCCCCGTGGGATCGGGGGCCAGCGGGCTCGGGCCCACCGCCCGCACCTGTTCGACGAACGCGTTCATGATCTCGGCAAAGCGGATGCCCTCGGCCGCCGAGATCCACTCGAGCCGCAGCCGCGCGGGCTCGAGCCCGAGCATCTGGATGAGCGCCTCGGTCTTCTCGTACTGCTCGACCGCGCGGTAGTTTCCGAAGCGGTAGTGGCAGTCGCCGAAGTGGCAGCCCGACACCATCACGCCGTCGGCGCCGCGCGCAAAGGCCCGGAGCACGAACGAGGGATGCACGCGCCCCGAGCACATGACCCGCAGCAGGCGGAAGTGCGGTGTCTGGGGCAGGCGCGAAACGCCGGCCGTGTCCGCCCCCGCGTACGAACACCAGTTGCAGGCGAACACGAGCACCCGCGGATCGGGACCCCGCTCGGTTGCAGGCTTTTCAGTCCGAGTCTCCGCCATGCCCTTCTCGCGCTCCTTGCGCCGATCCGCCGGCCAGGCCGCGCGCCTACGTCTCCCGCGTGCAGAACAGGCCGTCGATCATCGCCGTGATCTGCGCGTCGGTGAAGTGCAACGCCTCGATGGCGCCGGTGGGACACCAGACCGCGCACGTGCCGCAGCCCTTGCACAGCGCTGGATTGATGTATGCCACGCGCTGCCCGCTGGCCAGCGTGACCAGGTCGGGCGCGTGGAACTCGCACAGCGAGACGCACAGCCCGCATGCCCGGCAGCGGGCCGCGTCCACGCGGCTGACCGCGGGATCCAGGTGCAGCCTGCGCTTCCCCAGGAGGGCCGCCGCCTTGGCCGCCGCGGCTGACGCCTGCGCCAGCGCGTCGGGCAGATCTTTTGGCCCCTGGGCCGTGCCGCAGACGATCACCCCATCGACGCACGTCTCGACCGGGCCCAGCTCGGGGTGGCGCTCGAGGAAGAACCCGTCGGGCCCCTTGGGGGTCTTCAGCAGTTCCTGGATGCGCGTCACCTCGCGCACCCGCGGCACGAGCCCGACCGCCAGCACCACCAGATCGACCGGTGCCCGCAGGTCGGTGCGCAGCAGCGTGTCGTGGACGACCACCGCCTCGGCGCGCCCACCCGGCGGTCCCTCGACGCGGGGCGGGTGGGCCTCGTCGAAGCGCAGGAAGACCGCCCCTTCGGAGCGCGCGCGCCGGTAGAGCTCCTCGGCGCCGCAGCCGACCATGCGCATGTCGCGATAGAAGACGACCGCGTCGGCCGCGCGACGGCGCAGCTCGAGCACCTGCTTCACGGTCGTCGGGCAGCAGATGCGCGAGCAGCCGGGGTAGACGGCGCGACCGTCCTCCGGCGCCCGGTGCGAGCGCGAGCCCACGCACTGGATGAAGGCGACGCTGGTTGCGCCCGGCAGCGCGTCCGGGTGCTCGCGCAGCCGCCGCTCGAGCTCAACCGACGTGATCACGTTCTCGTGGATGCCGTAGCCGAACTCGCCCTGGGCGGGCTGGTACGCCTCGGCGCCGATCGCCAGGATGATCGCCCCCACCTCGAGCGATTCGACGCCTGCGGCGCCCGTCTCCGTCCGCTCGTGCCCCGCCGCAGCCGTGGCCGTCCTCTCGCCCGCGGCTTGCGGGCTGGTGGGTCCCAGCGTGACCCGGAAATTGCCGACGAAGCCGGAGACGTCGCGGATCTCGGTCCCGAGGCGCAGGTCCACCCCGACGGCTGCCATCCGCTCCGTCAGGCGCTGGATCGCGCGCTGCGGATCGCGCCCGTCGGGGTAGAGCGTGTGCAGGTCGCCGAGCAGGCCGCCGAGGCGCTCGTCTCGCTCGATCAGCGTGACGCCGAAGCCGAGCGCGGCCAGGTCGCTGGCGGCCTTCATGCCCGGCAGGCCGCCCCCTACGACGAGGACGTGCGAGGTGACATCGACCTCGGTCGGCTGGAGCGGCGCGAGCCGCGCGGCGCGGGCGGCCGCCATGCGCAGCAGGTCGATGGCCTTGGACGTGGCGGCCTCGGGCTCGGCGGCGTGCACCCAAGAACACTGGTCACGGATGTTGACCATTTCGACCAGGTAGGGATTGAGCCCCGCAGCGCCGCAGTTCGCGCGGAAGATCGGTTCGTGCGTGCGCGGCGTGCACGCCGCCACGACCACGCGCGTGAGCCCATGCTCCGCGATGGCCGCCTGGATCGCGGACTGGGAGGTGCTGGAGCAGGCGAACAGCTCCTCGGACGCGTGCACGACGCCCGGCAGGGCGCGCGCCGCCTCGAGGAGCCGCGGCATGTCGAGCGTTCCGGCGATGTTGATGCCGCAGTGGCACAGGAAGACGCCGATGCGCGCGGGTTGCCCGAGGACCTCGATGGGGCGCGGCCCGGCCGGCCGCTGCCCGGGCTCCGGCGCACCCCGCAGAGCGGCCGCATCCAGCCTCACGCCGCCCGCGGCCGGTCCCGCCGCC
>CAZDKK010000167.1:0-2446 GCA_964506245.1 uncultured bacterium
CAGCGACTTCGGGCGCCTGGCCGCGGACCCCGGGGTCGCGGCGATCGAGGGCGCCCGGTGCCTCGCGCCGACGCTCGATGCCTCGATCCCCGAGATCGGCGCTGACCTCGTGTACCAGGGCGGCGCGGGGTACACGGGTCGCGGCGTGATCGTGGGCATCATCGACACCGGCATCGATCACACGCACGAGGATTTCCGCGACGAAGAGGGCAACACCCGCATCCTGGCCATCTGGGCGCAGGACGCGCTGGAGGCCTCACCGCCCAGCGGTTTCAGCTACGGGCGCGAGTATACCCGCAGCCAGATCGACCTAGGCCTGGCGGCGGCGTATCGCGACGACGAGGGCCACGGCACGCACGTCGCCGGCATCGCGGCGGGCGACGGCACGTCGCTCTCGACGGCGAAGTACCGCGGCGTGGCCTGGAATGCCGATCTCCTCATCGTGCGCAACTACGGCGGCGACATCTTCACCTACGGGGGCACCGAACCCTTCGCATCGGCTCCGACCACGGTTGGCACGATCGATGCGCTCGTCTACCTCCTCAACAAGGCCCGGACGCTCGGACGCCCGCTCGTAGTGAATCTGAGCCAGGGGACCTCGATGGGACCACACGACGGCACGAGCCTGTTCGAGCAGATGCTCGACGGTTTGGTGCGGGACGAGGGGCTCATCCTGTGCGTCGCCGCTGGCAACGGCGGCGCGGAGCACGGGCACGGGCGGGTGCGCGTGACGGGTTCCTCGGGGCAGATCACGCTGTCGCACAGCGCCCAGCCGGATCCTCTGGGCGACATCCTGTTCGAGTGCTGGTATGAGCCGGGCGATCGCTTCAATTGGGAGATCGAGAGCCCGAGTGGCGGGCTCGTTGCAGTGTCGGGCAACGCCTCGCCGGCCGGCGGCCTGCTCCTGGGCCTCGGGGCTTACCCTGATTCGGTGTGCAGCTGGACGACCCCCGCGCACCCGGTCAACGACCAGGGGTACGCCCTCTTCTGGCTGTGCAACCGCTCGGACGGCCTCAGCACGGGGACCTGGACCGTGCGGGCCATCGCGGCCAACGGCCTTCCGGACGGCGGGGTCGTGGACCTGTACTGCGAGCGCAATCAGGAGGGGTTGCGGGTCGTCCAGGGTCTGAGCCAGACGGGCACGATCGGCATGCCCGGGTCGGCCACAGAGCCGATCAGCGTGGGGTCGTACAACACCAAGCTGCAGTGGCAGGGTGAGGACGGCTGGCACACGACCGCGCAGCTCGGCTATACGGAGAATCCGCTGGGCGCGATCAGCCTCTTCAGCAGCCAGGGGCCGCGGCGCGATGGCGTGATCAAGCCGGATCTCGCGGCGCCGGGGCTGATCATCGCTTCCGCCCGGTCGGCGACCTACGAGGTCGAGGCCGGCTTCAACGACCCCGGTGGGGCTCACACCTATCTGATGGGCACGTCTATGGCCAGCCCGCACGTGGCCGGCGCAATCGCGCTCATGCTGGAGAAGAACCCGGCGCTCACGCCGAGCGAGGTGAAGTCGATCCTGCGACAGACCGCGCGGCGCGATGCCTTCACGGGCAGCACGCCCGGCAACGCCTTCGGCTGCGGCAAGCTCGATGTACAAGCCGCCGTGGCAGCGGTCCCCGGCGGGGACGAATGCGCCACGCTGCCAGGCGATGCGGGTGGCGATGGCGATGTGGACGTCTTCGACCTCGTGGCGGCGGTCAACGACATCATCGGGCGCACGGCGCTGGGTGCGGGCGCCGAGCTGTGCGCCGACGTGAACGGGGACCGGGTGCTCAACGTCCAGGACCTGGCCTTGATCGTCGGTCTGATCCTGGGGACCGAGGGAGGGGACGCGGGGACGATGGATGCGGAGTGCGAGCCCGGCACACTGGCCTGGACCGAGAGATGCACGCCGGACGGATACCGCCTCACGCTCACGGGTGCGGCGATCGCGGGGGTGCAGATCGCCTACGTGCTGCCGCGCGGCTTCGCCCTCGCCGGTGAGCCGAGCGTCGCCGCCCCGGGGACGGCCAGCGTTGCGCACCACGCGCGGCTGGGCCAGCACTACCTCGTCGCCTATGCCCCCGGGGGGGTGCTGGCCGGTCCCGGCGATGCGATCGAGATCGCGATCCCGCTGGTCCAGCGCCGGGAGGCTAGGGAGGATTGCGGGCGCTTTGCGGTGACCGGGCTCGTCGCCACGGACAGAGCCGGTCGCCGCCTTGCCCTGGGGCAGGCGCCCGATCCCCCGAACGAGCCACAACCGGCGCGAACGGGCGTCGCGGCTTTCCTCGAGCGCATCCGGCCCAACCCCTCCCGCGGGTGGGCCACGATCCGCTACGCGCTGGAGACGAGCGGCGCGGTGCGCATCGATATCCACGACGCCGGGGGACGTCTGGTGCGGCGCCTCTACAATGGCTGGCAGATGGCGGGTGAACACAGCCTGGTGTGGGATGGGAAAGACGGT
>CAZDKK010000168.1:0-2332 GCA_964506245.1 uncultured bacterium
GGCGACACTGCGCACGAAGCTCGCCAGCAGCCATGCTTCCTCGCAGCTCAGCATGGGGCTGAGCACTGCGGCGACCGCGGCACCCTGCCCGTCAGCCGCGGCGCTGCGCAGGCGCGCGCACACCAGGCCGGGCAGCGTCTCCCAGGTCACGGTGGCGCCGGCGGCCCGTGGCTCGCGCAGCCGCTCGGGGCTGTAGACGAACTTCCAGCCGAAGCGCGCTTCGTCGCTGATCCAGTATTGATTGACCTTTTCGTTCCAGCGCGGGCGGATGCGGTGGATTCCCGCGTCGTTGTGGTCGATCCAGATCGTCTGCCCGCTGCTGTCGACCGGGCTCACGGACCGGGCGGACTGGAGGAGCCAGACGCGCTGGCGGAACAGGAAGTCCTTGTCGAGCAGCGCGCCCACCGGGCAGAGGTCGACCACGTTGCCCTGGAGCGGGTTCTCCAGGGGCACGCCGGGCAGCACGTCGATTTCGCAGCGCGCGCCGCGATTGACGACCTTCAGCTCGCCGGTGCCCGCAATCTCGTCGGTGAAGCGCACGCAGCGCGTGCACAGCACGCAGCGGTCCTGGTAGAGCAGGGTGTGCGGCCCGATGTCCTTCTTGGGATTCTTGGTCTTCTCCTCGAGCATGCGCGAGGTGGCCGGGCCGAATTCCTCGGTGTAGTCCTGGAGGTAGCATTCGCCGGCCTTGTCACAGACGGGACAGTCCAGCGGGTGATTCAACAGGTAATACTCGAGCGTGTGGCGCTGGTTGCTGCGGACGGCGTCGCTGGCGAAGCGCACCTCGAGGCCGTCTTTCACCGGCGTCTGGCAGGAGGGGAAGAGCTTCGGGGCCCAGACCAGCTCCTTGGTCTGGGGATGCGGCATCTTCATCTCCATCAGGCACAGCCGGCAGCTCGCGACGATTGACAGGCCCGGGTGGTAGCAGTAGTGCGGGATGTCCCAGCCCGCTTCCAGCGCAGCCTGGAGGACCGGGATGCCGTCCCGGCAGGTCACTTCCGTTCCGTCAATGATGATTCGCGGCATAGCGCAGTCTGGTCTCAGTCAGGACAGCCCGAATCCGAGAGGGCAGATCATTACGCCGGGCGGCCCGGGAAGCAAGCCCCGCCGCCCTGTCCGCATCCGCGGCGCGCCTACGCCGGACTGGGAATCGGCCCGGCCTCCCCGTCGGCCGGCGGCCGCGCGATCGGCCGGGCCACGGGCGGCGCTTCCTGGCGCCGGCTCTGCTCGGCGGAAATCAGGTCCGCGACGGTGGGCCGGTCGATCGTCCCGCCCTTCACCAGCTTGCGAACCTCCTCGCCATCGAGCGTCTCGTATTTCAGCAGGGCGCGGGCGACCGCTTCCAGCTTGTCACGGTTTTCCGTGAGGATGCGCCGGGTGTCCGCGTAGGCTTCGTCGATGATCCGCTTGGTTTCCTCGTCGATCACTTCGGCCGTGCGCGGCGAGATGTCCTTGGTCATGCCGAAATCCCACCCGCCGCGCGGGGACAGCGGTTCATCGCCGGCATACACGAAGCCGACGCGCTCGCTCATGCCCCATTCGGTCACCATGTGTCGCGCCATCAGCGTGGCCTGGCGGATGTCCGAGGCCGCCCCGGAGTTCATGTCGTGGTCGACCAGTTCCTCCGCGGCGCGCCCGCCGCACAGCACGCGGAGCGTGGCCTCGACGTAGGAGCGGTTGTAGGTGTGCCGGTCCTGCTCGGGCAGGGAGAAGGTGGCGCCGCCGTACGGCCCGCGCGGGATAATGCTCACCTTGTGCACGGGGTCGGCTTCCTTGAGCAGCGACTGGATCACGGCGTGGCCGGCCTCGTGGTAGGCGGTCAGCTCGCGGTCCTTTTCCTCGATGACGCGGCTGCGCTTGGCGCGGCCCCAGCGCACCTTGTCGCGGGCCTCCTCCAGGTCCTCCAACTCGACGGCGTCCTTGCCGGCGAGCGTGGCCAGCAGCGCGGATTCGTTGATGATCGCGGCCAGGTCGGCCCCGCTGAACATGGGCGTCGCCCGCGCCAGGCGCTGCAGCTTCGGATCGACCGGCGTCTGGATCTTGATCTTGGCGGCGTGCACGCGCAGGATCTCGAAGCGCCCCTTCACGTCGGGCAGCGGCACGTACACCTGGCGGTCGAAGCGGCCCGGACGCACCAGGGCCGGGTCGAGCACGTCGGCCCGGTTGGTCGCGGCGATCACGATCACCTGGTCGTTGCTGTCGAAGCCGTCCATCTCCACGAGGATCGCGTTGAGCGTCTGCTCGCGCTCGTCGTGGCCGCCCCCGTTAAACCCGACGCCGCGCCGCCGGCCGACGGCGTCGATCTCGTCCAGGACGATGATGCAGGGGGAGT
>CAZDKK010000169.1:0-2284 GCA_964506245.1 uncultured bacterium
AAAGAGCCCGCCCTCGCGGGCGCCCGGATTCCAGGAGGGCAGCGCGCTCGACAGCGGCACCAGGGCGAGGAGCACCGCGACCCAGACGGCGTCTGCGGCAGCCAGCAGCTGCCGCGCCCGCGGGGAGCGTTCGGGCGCCGAGCCGTGAGCGCGGGCGGGCGCCACCTCCAACCAGCGGCCCGCCGCCGTGGAGCCGAGCCCCAGGCCCGCCATGAAGAGCGCGTTCACGAGGCCCACCCTCAGGTAGAGCGTGCCCAGGCTGGTCTGGAAGAGCAGCAGCACGAGCAGGCTCGCGCCCATGCCCGCCGCACCGGTGGAGGCGAGCGAGGCCGCGGGCTGCCCCCAGCGGCGGCGCACCCCCCACCCGATCGCCGCCAGCAGAGCGAACAAGGCGAGCGTCCACGGCCAGGGCGCCGCATGCCATGCGTCCAGGAGCCCACCCAGGCCGCTGCCGGAGAAGCGATCCCAGCGGCGCAGCTGGTAATAGTAGGCCGCCGGACGGCGATCGCTGTTGGGCACCGCGCGACCTTCCGTCACTGCGAGCTCCCGGGCGAGCGCCTCCACGCGGTCCGCGGGGAAGAGCGCGGCGAAGATCCCTGCCGGCCACGGGCGCCCCCCCGGCCAGAGTCGCGCGCGGCGTGCCGCCAGCGAGTCGGGCCGCCAAGTGAGCGGGCTCGGCCCCTGTTCGGGACGCGGCCGCGCGGCGAAGAAGTAGCTCGTCGTCCCGGGCGCTACCTGCACGTCCGCAAAGCTCAGGCGCAGCGCCGCCCAGGTCGCCCCGCGCAGCGCCGCCCCCTCCGTGGCCTCGACGTTGGCGGCGCCCGGCAGCGTGACCGCGAGCACGCCCCCGGGGGCCAGCGAGCGCGCACAGGCGGCGAAGAACTCCCGCGTGTAGAGCCGGTTCTCCGATCCGGTCGCTGCACCGCCGTGCAGGATGGCAATCAAGTCCGGGGCAACGGCCAGCGACTGCACGGCCGAGCGCGGGTCCGCCGTCAGAACGGTCATCGCGCCGGCGACGCGCTGGGGATCCGCGCCCTCCCCCGCCAGGGCGATCGCGCGATCGACGCCGGGGTCGGCGCGCGCGATCGCGAGCGAGACGCCCTGGCCACCCGCCATGACGCGCCCGGTGCCGAGGAGCGCAGGGGCCAGCAGCAGCACGCGGCGGGGCGCCGGGTGCTGGGTCAGGATCGCCGCCGCGGCCAGGCTGTCGACGTACGGGTCGTCGAGCGCGCCCTGGTAGAGACCGTCGAGGTAGAGCGACGCTTCCCCGCCGAGCGTCCCGACCGTCACCTCGTGATAGGGCGTCGCGATCGAGGCGACGGCGCGCGTTCCCGTGCCCAGTCGGCGCCAGCGCGCCTCGCCTGTCGCCGCGTCGAGATGACCGAGTGCGCCCGAGAGCAGCGCCAGCGTGGCGACCCCGGCGAGCGCCATCGCGATCCAGCGCGGCCGCGCGCGGGGACGCCGCGCAGGGGACGGCTCCCCCGCGCGGGTTGCCGGCCAGGCCGACCAGCAGAGCACCAACGGGATGCCGAGCGCGACGACCGCCGCGTGGGGCAACCGGGACAGTCCCCACAGGGCGGCGGCCGCACCGCCCGCCATCGACCCCATCGACTCGAGGGCGTAGGCACGGCCCGCGGGCACCGCCCAGGCCTGCAGGCCCAGGGTGAAGAGCCAGCCGGTCAAGGCGGCCGCGGGCACAGCGGCGGGGACGAGCAACGCCAAGTAAGCCGGGGCCGGCAGGTAGCCGCCGGCCTCGACGGGCAGCATCCCGCGGTGCAGTCGCCAGAGGACGATCTGGGCCAGGACGACCCAGACGAAAAGCGCCAACCCGATCCGGAAGCCTTCCGCAGCGGCCGCGGGCGAGCGGCGGTCGAGCCGGACCGTGGCCAGCGCCGCGCCGAGCGCGATGCCCGCCAGCCACAGCGCGTAGAAGAGCCCCAGTCCGATCTCGCCGCCGTGGAAGGCAAAGAGCGCCTCGCGCACGAGCACGGTCTGCGCCAGCAGGGAGAGCGTGCCGAGCAAGAAGAAGCCCGCCCCCCCGAGGGCGGCGGAGGTGCGGGCCGCGGATGCGTTCATAGCCCGCCCCGGATCAGCCTGCGCGCGCGCGGCGGGCGCGTCCGCGCAGCTTGCGCGCGATGATGTTGCCGGGCCGCGTTGTCTCGGTCGCGATGCCGAAGCGCGCGGCGCCCCGGCAGAGCTCGTCCATGAGTGGCGCGGCCGCCTCGATCCGCCGCGACTGGACCATCTCGATGGCGAGCTGCGCCGCGGGCGCCCCGCCCCCGAC
>CAZDKK010000170.1:0-2147 GCA_964506245.1 uncultured bacterium
GCGGAGCGCGCCCGCCGCGCGGCCGAGGCCGCCGCCGCCCAGGCCGGTGGACCGACCGCGGGGCCCGGATCCGCGGCGGCGGGCGTGGGGGAGGGAAGCGCGCGATGAGCCTGGCCCATCCCTGGGTACTCCTGCTGCTGCTCGTCGTCCCGGCGGCGCTCGCGCTGCGCTGGTGGTGGCGGTGGCGCCTCGAGGGCGGCATCGGCCTGGCCGGCCCGCCCGGCATGACGCCGCCGCGCACGCTGCGCGGTACGCTGCAGCGCTGGCTGCCGATCCTGCGCGGCCTGGCGCTGGTCATCCTCGTGCTGGCCCTGGCGGGCCCGCGCCTCGGACGGACCAAGGTCAAGAGCTACTCGGAGGGCGTCGACATCGTACTGGCGCTCGACATCTCGGGCAGCATGCGCGCACTCGACTTCCCGCCTGGTGATCGCCTGGCGGCGGCCAAGCAGGTGGCGCGCGAGTTCATCGAGGGCCGCCCGGGCGACCGCCTCGGCCTGGTCGTCTTCGCCTCGAACTCCTACACGCAGTGCCCGCTCACGACCGATCACCAGGTGCTGCTGACGCTGCTCGACGCGGTCCAGATCGGGGACATCGCCGACGGCACGGCGGTCGGCATGGCGATCGGCAACGCGCTCAACCGGCTGCGGGACGTGCCGGGCCAGAGCCGCGTGATCGTGCTGCTCACCGACGGGATGAACAACGCCGGTGTGCTCGATCCGCTCACGGCCGCCAACCTGGCTCGGACGATGGGCGTGCGCATCTACACCATCGGGGCCGGGACCAAGGGCCAGGCGCCCTATCCGGTCGACGATCCGATCTTCGGCCGGCGGGTGCAATACGTGGAGGTCGACATCGATGAAGAGACGCTGACGTCGATCGCCGACATGACCGGGGGGCTCTACTTCCGGGCGACGGACATCGAGACCCTCGAGCAGGTCTACCGGCGCATCGACGAGCTCGAGAAGGTCAAGGTCGAGACGGAGGAGTACGTCGAATACCGGGACCTGGGGGCATACCTGCTGTGGCCCGCGCTGGCGCTCGTGCTGCTGGAGGTCGTGCTCAGCACGACCTGGCTGCGGCGACTGCCGTGAGGCGGCCACGCGGCGGGGGGTGAGATCATGCGCTTCGCACATCCGCTCGTGCTCTGGCTGCTCCTGGCGCTGCCGGCGCTGGGGCTGCTGGCCTATGAGCGCCTAGGTCGCGCCGGACGCACCCTCGAGAGCCTGTTGAGCCCGGCGATGGCCGAGCGACTGACCCTGCACCTGCGCCCCGGACGGCGCGCGGCAGGCCTGGTCCTCCTGCTGCTGGCCGCCTTCTTTCTCATCCTGGGTGCCGCCCGACCGCAGCGCGGCACGCAGTACGTCTCCGCCACGCGCCGCGGGATTGACATCATCATCGCCATGGATGTCTCGGAGAGCATGCTGGCGGAGGACTTGAAACCCAACCGCCTCGTGCGCGCGCGCCACGAGATCGCGGCCTTGCTCGACCGGCTCAAGGGCGACCGGATTGGCTTGGTGGCCTTTGCCGGCGCGGCCTTCGTTCAGTGCCCGCTCACCTTGGACTACTCCGCGGCGCGCATGTTCCTCGGCTACATGGCCCCGGAGTTGATTCCCGAGCCGGGCACGAACCTGGCCGAAGCGCTGCACGTGTCGGTCCGGGGCCTGGCCGCGGAGGAGGAGGGGTTTCGCGCGTTGATCCTCATCAGCGATGGCGAGGATCACATGGGGGGGCTCGACGAGGCCATCGCCGAGGCGCGCAAGGAGGGTGTGCGCGTGTTCACCGTGGGGATTGGCAACGAGGGCGGGGAGCCGATCCCGATGCGCGACGAGCAGGGCCAGGTCGAGGGCTACAAGAAGGATCGCGAGGGCAAGGTGGTGATGACGCGCCTGAACGAGGCGCCGCTGCGGCAGATTGCCGAGCAGACCGGCGGGCTGTACGTTCGGGCGGCAGGCAGCCTGGGGCTCGACCGGGTGCTGGCGGAGATCGACGCCATGGAGAAGAAGGAGCTGCAGGGCGGGATCCGGATGCTCTACGAGGAGCGTTACCGCTACTTCGTCTGGCCGGCCCTGCTGCTGCTCTTGGCGGAGTGGTGGATTCCGCTGCGCCGCCGCGCGCGGCTGCCGCTGACCGCCTGGATCGCCGCGCGG
>CAZDKK010000171.1:0-2127 GCA_964506245.1 uncultured bacterium
TGAGTGACGCAAGTTCTCCTCCGTGGATCCGCACCTGCCTGAGAGGCCCGGACCTCCGCCCGGCGCCTGGGAGAAGATTATACCGCCTGTCGGCCGTCGTCGGACGGAATGTCCACGGGGTTGTGGAACGAAGATTGACGGATCCATCAGCCGATCTTGCTGCCCACCATCGAGATAGGGATAGCAGACGCCTCGGGGCCCCTTCAGCGATCCCCATCTGCTCCCGGGGGAGGCACCTGCGAGCCGGGCTTCACCAATCTTCGCACCACAAGCTGAAGGTCGCCCGGAGTCGGTCGCCCGCCTTCGAGAACTGGAGTCCAAGCCCTTGCCCGACTACTATCCGCCAGGGAACCCTCACGAGCCTTCTGGTGGCGATGGCCGCCGGCATCCTCGTGCGCTGTGCGATCGGGCGCTGACCGCGCCCCGTGACACCGACGGCGGCCGCGCGTCGGCCGACCCCGTCCCTGGAGGTGCCCATGGACAGCCGTTTTCTGACGAGATCCCGAGGCCGGCGACCGGGCGTGGCCCGCTGGCTCCTTCTCCCGGCGGTGCTCCTGGCCTGCCTGGGCGGACCCTGGGCAACGGCCGGGTCCGACGCGTCAAGCTCGGGCTGGCAGACCGCGACCGGCCCCGCGCTACAGAGTGCGGCCGGCGTGGGGGAGGCCGCGGCCCAGCCCACGGTTACGGACGCGCGCAGCCTGGTCGCGCAGATCCGCGAGATCCAGCTCGACAACGGCCTGCGGATCTTCGTCCTCGAACGGCACTACTCGCCGACCTTCACGGCCTACTACCAGTTCAACGTCGGCTCGGCCTTCGAACCCAAAGGCCGTTCCGGCATCGCGCACCTGCTGGAACACATGATGTTCAAGGGCACCCGCGACATCGGCACGCTCGACGCCTCGAAGGAAGCGAAGATCATGACGCGCCAGGAGGAGCTGTGGCGTGAGAGGGATGCGCTCCTCGAAGCGCGCGAGGATCCCTTCGCCGTGCACGACGAGGAGCGGCTGGCGGCCATCGAGGCCGAGATCGCCCAGCTCAACGAGGAGCACAAGAAGCTCATCGTCAAGAACGAGTACGACGAGCTGCTCACCCGGGCCGGCGGTGCGCGCATCAACGCCTCGACGGGCAACGACGTGACCAACTACTTCGTCTCGCTGCCCGCGAACCAGCTCGAGTTCTGGTTCCAGCTCGAGCGCGAGCGGCTTCTCCACCCCATGTTCCGCGAGTTCTACTCGGAGCGGGACGTGGTGGGCCAGGAACGCCGTCAGGGCGTGGACAACAACGCGGAAGGCCGCGCCTGGGAGGCGCTGGACGCTTCGGTCTACGGCGCGCACCCGTACGGGACTCCGGTCGTCGGCTGGGCGCGGGACATCGAGCGCTACAAGTGCGAGGACGCGCGCGAGTACTTCCGCACCTTCTACTCGCCGAGCAACTGCATCATGGTGCTCGTGGGCGACGTGGATGCCGGGCAGGTCGAACAGCTCGCGCGCCGCTACTTCGGCGAGTGGAAACGCCAGGAGGTGCCCGAGCCCCACATCACGGTCGGGGAGGCGCAGCGCGGGGAGAGGCGGACCACCATCGAGTTCGATGCGGAGCCGACCCTGATGTTGGCATGGCCGGCCGTGCGCGAGGGCCACCCTGATCAGTGCGCGTTGGAGATTCTCGCGCGCATCCTGGGAGGCATGGCGAGCGCGCGGCTCGATCAGACGCTGGTGCAGGAGCAGCGCATCGCGACCAGCGTCTACTGCTACAACGAGAGCCAGCGATTCGGGGGCAAGTTCGGCATCGGCGCCACCCCGAGCCAGGGGCACACGCAGGCCGAGCTGGAGACCGCGATCCGGGCGGCCGTGGCCGAGGTCCAGAGCCAAGGCATCACACCGCTCGAGCTCGAGCGGGCCAAGGTGGCCACCGAGGTCGGGCGCGTGCGGCGGCTCGACGCGAACATGTGGCTGGCCTTCACGATCGGTGGCGCGGTCGGCGTCGCCGGGAGCCCCGACTACCTCTACCAGTACGACGAGCAGGTCCTGGCCGTCACGGCTGAGGACGTTGCCCGCGTGGCGCGCGAATATCTCCAGCCGGCTCGCCTGAACGTGGTCGCGGTCGTGCGCCCAGAGGGCAGCAGCGGCC
>CAZDKK010000172.1:0-2054 GCA_964506245.1 uncultured bacterium
CGCGCGCCAGGCCCGGCGCGAGCGGCTGGCGCGGGCCCGCGCCGCGCTGGAGCGCGAGCTCGCCCTCGCCCGCCTCTTCGCTCGGGATGACGCCCCCGTCCAGGTGAGCGAGATCATCTCACGCCCGCTCATCGCCAGCGTGGCCGATGGGCTGGGCGGTGGGTGGACGATCGTCGGACTCGCCGGCGAGGGGTTCTTGTTCGTCGAGTCCGCCGACGGCGAAAGCCAAGGCCCGCCGCCTCCGGGCTGGGCGAGCTGGGAGGATCTGGCGTTCGAGCTGCACGGTCGGTGCCCGGGCGCGGGCGCCGCATGGTTCTCGGCCAGCCTCGGCGGGCAGCTCCGGACTTCACCGGGCCACGGGGACGCACGCCCCTTACGCGTCGAGGGGCTGACCATCGCTTGCGACGGTCGCGTGGCGGGCTTCGCGGCCTGGGTGCACCCGGATGCCGCGGGCGAGCGCCCCGCATGCCTCGGGCCCGCGCAGCGGCGGCTGCTCGAGCGGCTCGGCCGGCATGCCTCCGAACGACTCAGCGCGCTGCACGTGCGCTCGGAGATGCTGGGCTTCCTCTTCAACACGCTCAAGAGCCTGGTTGCGGCCGTCGACGCCAAGGATCGCTACACGCGCGGCCACTCCGAACGCGTGCACTACCTGGCCCTGCGCGCGGGCGAGCTGCTCGACTTGGGCCCGCCGGACCTGCGCGATCTCAACTACGCCGCCCTGCTCCACGACATCGGCAAGATCGGGATTCCGCGCGCGATCCTGGGCAAGACCAGCGCCCTCAGCGCGGACGAGTGGGAGACCGTGCGCCGCCACCCGGAGCGAGGCTGCCGCGTCGTGGAGCCGATCCCGCAGCTGGCCGGGACGATCCCCGCCATCCGTCACCACCACGAGCACTACGATGGCAGCGGATACCCCGATGGCCTCGCCGGCGACGCGATCCCGCTGCTGGCGCGGATCATCGCGGTCGCCGACGCGTTCGATGCCATCACGTCGCAGCGCACCTACTCCCTGCGCCGCGGGTGCGAGGAGGCGGTCGCCATCCTCCGCGCCCAGTCGGGGCGGCTGTTCGATCCGCGCGCGGTCGAGGCGGTGGCCCAGATCGTCGGGCAGGAGCTGTCGGCCGGCACGCTGGCGTTCGAAGCGCAGCGCGAGGGGCTGGAAGATCGCGAGGGACCGCGCCCCGCGGCCTAGGGCCCGGCTCCCTCAGCCGGGGGCTGGGTGGCGGCCGGATCCTGCGACAGCATGCGGCGCATCCGCGCAGCCTCGGGGTCGTTCGGGAAACGCGCCAGGAAGCGCTCGCCCCACGCGCGGGCGGCCGGCAGATCGCGCCGGTCGAAGTAGTGCAGGCCGATCAGGTTCAGATAGCAGCCGCGCCGGCCGGGATCGAGCGCCAGGGCGCGCTCGAAGAGCGCGATCGCCTCGTCGAACCGGCCGCGCTTGCGCTCGGCCAGGGCCAGCGCATCGAGCGTGCCGGCATCGTTGGGATCGCGCGCCAGCGCCTGGCGCAGCATGTCGGCGGCCTCCTCGTAACGCCCCTGTCGCGTCCAGCCGATCCCCAGGTTCTTGAGCAGGGACTTGGTGGGACGCATGCGCTGCGCGGCCCGCTCCAGCAGCGGGACGCCCTCATCGGCACGCCCCAGGTCGACCAGCAGGGACCCGAGCTGCGCTTGCAGGCGCGCATCCTCGGGATCGAGTTGCACGGCGCGGGCCATGTGCACCTCCGCCTCCTGCGGCCGGCCCGACTTGAGCAGCGCGGAGCCGAGGTTGCCCGCCATGCGCGCGCTCTCGGGATGGCGGCGAACCTCGCTCCGGAAGAGCGTCAGATCATCTCGCCACTCGGGCAGCCGCACCTGCAGCAGGATGAGGCAGGGCACGGCGAGCGCGACCAGCAGCCATGCGGGGCGCTTCAGGCCGGCCCCGAGGCGGGGCGCGGCCAGGGCGCCCGCGAAGAGGAGCAGTCCGGCGCCGGGCAGGTAGAGGAAACGCTCGCCCCAGATCTCGCCCACGCGCACCCAGTGCAGCACGGGCATCAGCCCCGCGAGCCAGAGCCCCA
>CAZDKK010000173.1:0-1963 GCA_964506245.1 uncultured bacterium
GTCATACGTTAAAGGGTTAGCGGCCCATAGCGGCCCCGAGTCATGCGTCGTTGCCCGGGAGGGCAGGGGCGAAGCGTTGACAGGGGTACGTGCAGGCCGGGTATTCAGCCGCGCAAGATCATTCCTCCGGGGTGCCGACGCTGTAAGGAGAAGCGGAAGGCCACATCCCGAGCATCGATATCGCGAGATGCCTGGGGACCCCGCGCGGTCAGAGACCCCGTGCATGTACGGACACACCTCGCGCGAGAACCGGGAGATCCCGTGTCCGCCCGCAGCGGATGGCGTTGCGGGCCGTGTCGGGAAGTCCAAGGACACACGCCGATGATGAACGGACACGGGAAGTCGGACAGGCCCGTAGTACCTGCGAAGTCCCCGAACAACACCGGGCAACCGGCCGCGGAGGGGGCGGAGGGAAGGGGCCTGGCCAAAGGGATTCCGCCCCAGCAAAACAGGTCCCGGACACCGTGCCGGGCCAAGGAGCCGGACATGGAGAACCCTACACGGGCACGCAGCGGGAAACCGCAGACACAGCCAAGGGGATGCACCTACAGCCGCTCCGACGACCTGCCCAGTGCGTTGGAGCGGATACGTCAGGCGGCAAGAAGGGACAAGGAGATGCGGTTCACCGCGCTCCTGCACCACATCTACAACCTGGACACGCTCCGGGAGGCGTACTTCAGCCTCAAGCGGGATGCCGCACCGGGCGTGGACGGGGAGACGTGGCGAGCCTACGGCGAGGATCTGGAGGGTAACCTCCGGGACCTCTCCGAGCGGCTCAAGCGGGGAGCGTACCGGGCCAAGCCGGTTCGCAGGGTGTACATCCCCAAGGCCGACGGGCGGCAACGGCCGCTCGGTGTGCCCGTGCTGGAGGACAAGCTCGTCCAGCGGGCCACGGTCGAGGTGCTGAACGCCATCTACGAGACCGACTTCCTGGGCTTCTCGTACGGGTTCCGGCCGGGGCGGCACCAGCACAAAGCGCTGGACGCCCTGTACACGGGACTGCTGACGAAGAAGGTGAACTGGGTGCTCGACGCGGACATTCGTGGATTCTTCGATGCCATCGACCACGACTGGCTGGTGAAGTTCGTCGAGCATCGCGTGGCAGACCGGCGCGTCGTGCGGCTCATCCAGAAATGGCTGAACGCCGGCGTGCTGGAGGACGGGACGCGAACGCGGAGTGAGGAGGGTACGCCGCAGGGCGGCAGTGCGTCGCCTTTGCTGGCGAACATCTACCTGCACTATGCGTTCGACCTGTGGGTCCAATGGTGGCGAACGACGCAGGCGCAAGGCGACATGATCGTCGTGCGCTACGCGGACGACTTCATCGTTGGATTCCAACACAAATCGGAGGCCGAGCGGTTCCTGGGTGAACTGCGGGAGCGATTCCGCAAGTTCCACCTGGAGCTGCACCCCGAGAAGACGCGTCTGCTGGAGTTCGGTCCGTTCGCGGACGAGAACAGCCGACGGGGCGGACGGGGCAAGCCCGAGACGTTCAACTTCCTCGGCTTCACGCACATCTGTGGGAAGAAGAGGAACGGGCGTTTCACGGTGGTTCGGCAGACGATACGGAAGAGGTTGCAGGCGAAGCTGAACGAGGTGAAAGCCGAGCTCCGGCGACGCTGGCACGACCCGATTCCTGAGGTGGGGCAATGGCTGCGCTCGGTCGTCAGCGGGCACATCCGATACTATGGCGTGCCCATGAATGGCCGAGCGTTGTCCGTCTTCCGGTACCGGGTGGGGTGGCTCTGGCAGCGCGCGCTGTCGCGACGCAGCCAGACTGCCCGTGTTCCCTGGGAACGGATGCGACGACTCATCGAGTTGTGGCTGCCTCCTGCACACGTATGCCATCCTTATCCACTGCGTCGCATGGGCGTCATCACCTGAGGCAAGAGCCCAGTGCGGTAATTCCGCTCGCTGGGATCCGTGGAGGGGGTGATGGGCAACCATGATCCCTACTCCGACT
>CAZDKK010000174.1:0-1941 GCA_964506245.1 uncultured bacterium
TTCGATTCCCAGAATGTTGACGGATTTCTGTTCCATTGGTGGCTCGATGATAGTCCTGTACGCCTCGGGTGTCAATGTGTGCGGGCGGAGGGCAGCGATTCCGCAGGGATAGCTGTTAGGGGTTGCGTCAGCGGGATTTACAGCGTTTGACCAGGGAGAGCAGCTTCGTCTTGGCCCGAAAGCCCTCTCGGCGCAGGGATGGGGCGTACCCGTACACCAGCGGGAACACATTCAGGCCCAAGGAGTGCCGCAAGGGTACCGCCGGGCACTCAGGGGGGAGCTCGCGTCGGGGATCGGTACAGTTCGGCTTGGAGCAAGCGGGACACATGGAGCATGCTCATCGCTGCTCGTGCCGCAGGTTTGAGATTACGGCGGAAGAAAGCGTAAAATACCGTGAGGCAGATTTGCGCCAGCAGCCAGAACGCCAGCAGCGCCGTCGGGTCATGGCGGTACACGTGATCGGCATGCCAGCGGTTGACCAGTTCGTTGAAGCCCTGATTCTCGATGTCCCAGCGGCCATGGCCCAATTGCACCACGGTGCCCGTGGGAGCCTGCCGCGTCGGCAGCGTCGTGGCCCAATACCATTCGGAATGCTCCTCCTGGAGTTGTTGGTCGAGTTGGCGGCGGACGCTACGGGTCTCTCGGCTACGGACAACCCGAACGGGTACGCCCGCCTGCGGCCAAGTTCGGAACCCCTCCAGATCCCAGCACTCACGTCGGACCTTTCCCTCCGGCAGGATCACCGGGGGCATCGAGTCGAATAGTTGCTGGGCCTCCTGCAACAGATCGCGCCGCTCATCTTTCAGGACGGACAACGCCTGCTTGCCGTGCGCCACGGCCCACTGGAAGAACCGCGGATCGGTGTACAGGCCATCGCCCTGGACCAGATCAAAGGCACGGGGGTAGGCCTGCACGACCCGATTCAACAGCCGCAGCGCCGTCGCGATCTCCTCTTCTCCCGCCTGCACGGGCTCGGCATCCAACAGCACCCGCAGGTCTTGTGTCACCAACGAAGCGGATACCACCCGGTGATAATACTGGATCCGATCGCCCCGCTGGGTGTGAATCGTACGCTCCAAGCACCCCGAACAATGCCGCTTATAACTGGCATGCACCTCATGCCCATCCAGCACCGCAGCCAGCCAGCCATGGGCCGGAGGGTTCAAGACCTTGCCGCGTTTGAGACGGGTATAGACCTGCCGTCCCAAGACCCGCACATCGTCCAACTCGATCAGGCCACCCACGCGACCGATCGTGTCCGGCGAGGGCAGAGCCCGCCCCAACGCGCGGTGCCACCAGGAGCTGCCGCGGGTCTGTCCCAAGGCATTGAGGCTGCCCAAGCGGCCGAAGAACATCGTCATGATCGCGCGGACAATGGCCTCCGTGGGAATCCTTCCTTGCGTACGCCGATCCCGAATCGACTTCAGGGCGGCGTCCCACCGTAACACTGTCCGTCCGTAGGCCCACAGTCGGCGAAGAATACGTCAGTCCTGTCGGTCGCGAATCTTATCCCAATGCAGATGCGAAAGCTCATCCAGCAATTGCCGGGCCTGACCATAATTGGCGATCCATTGCCGCACGGCGGCCTCCCACTGCCGGGGAACGTACATCTGCCGCGTCCGGCCTGCTTCGGTCACCACCAGGTACAGGCTCTCGTGGAGATGCCCTTGGGTACAGCGGCACGTCTTCTTGCCGCAGACCCGTTGCCGCGTCAGCAGCGTCCCATGCACGACGCCGCGCTGACTGAGTAAACGATTGAGCGTCGATCGCAGTTGCCGTTCGGCAGCCGACATCTGGCCCCGAAAAACAATCGGTTCGTGGCTGGTCATATACATACGATACCAGATTCCTGCCTCCTGTCAACCCGAAAATGAATGCGAATCTGCTCCCCCGGTAGGAAATAACCTCAACTCCTGGCCCCGCCAGAAATTACCCACATCA
>CAZDKK010000175.1:0-1901 GCA_964506245.1 uncultured bacterium
CCGTCCTCCTCCAAGAGCCGCCGGAGTTGGCTCTTCATCCACTGCCGGGCCGGGGCGTGGGCGCAGCACAGTTCGCCGAGGTACTGCATTGGCGGCACGTGGAGGGTCGGGCACGGCTGCGACGGGGCGGGGTCGCAAGCTCTCCAAATGGGGTCGTTCGGGTGCGGCACCGTATGCCAGTCAACTTGCCACGACTGGCCCCTCAGAGAGTCCAGCGCAGTGTAGAAGCAGGGTGGCCCAGAAGTGGGATCCTCTCCCCAGCACTCCAGTTCTTCGGCCACCTCCAGGAGCTGGATGTCCACCCCGCAGGGATAGACCCAGAGGCCCGCGTCCAGGCCGCGTGCCCCCAGCTCATCGATGAAGTGCGCCAGCGTCGTGTCCGGCTCCGGGAAGCGCCAGCCGTCGCTCACCCAGTACCCCGTACCGTGTCGATAGCAGTTGAACCCCGTGCCGACGGGTGGTGCGCATAGGGAATACGGCCACCAGTTGGCATCGACGACGAACAGCTCGACGCCGAGATCCTCACAGACATCGGCCTGCTCCGATAGCGTGTCGTAGGTGAACCCCCAAGCGTCCCAGAAGTAGGTCAGATACTGCACCTGCGGCATGCTGCCAGGGGGCAGGGGAGCAAGCGGGGCGTAGTGATCCCGCATGAACCGATGGGTCCGCAGCGTCGCGTCATCGATGCTCCCGTCGGTGAACATGAAGTAGACGTGGCTGCCCTCTGCCGACAACCCGGGTGGAACGACCTGCGGCACGATGTCCCCACGATCCTCCTCTTCATCCTCCTGATCGAGGTCGGTCGAACGGGTCCGCTCCACGTTGTAGGTCTTGACATCCAGCCCGATCCCGGACTGCGGCCTCGCAAACGATGTCAGGTTCGGCCACTCCTGAGCCGCCGAGGCCTGCACCAAGCCGTTGATGAACCCCTCGGCCCGGCACCACGTCGAATCGTTGCCCTCGATGCGCAGCGTGTCGTATCGCACGGCAGACCAGGCCAGGCAGGGGAGTGGTTCCGGCCAACTCTGAAGCTGCCTGTGCTGAGGATACGGGGGCACGTCGGTGCTCTTCAACCACGCGGTCTGGCTGGCTACGACGTACTCCACCTCCCAACACGACTGCCCCGCCGGTATCCATCCCGCCGGCGAGAGCTGCCGCCGGGCCGACGCCAGATGATGGACGTAGAGCGTGTCCTTCGCCGCGGTGTTCGTCGCCCGCGCCCAGCGCTCCAGGTAGCCGTCCACATACGCCCGGTAGAAGAGCCGAATCTCCACGGATTGAGAAGTGTGCTGGAAGCGAGGCGAGAACTGCACGTACGCGATCCCGTCCTGCTCGCCCTGCCCAATCGTGGCATCCACGAACGCCAGGCCTTCCTCCCAGTTCGGTCCATCCAGCACCAGGGTCATCGCGTCGGGGGCCCAGCCATACTGCAACTCGTACTCCCCCGCAAACGGACCGCCCTGGCACCAATCGCGGGCCGAGCTTCCAACCCGTCGCTCGAACGACGTCAGTTGGAACCGGCTGATCCCAAACCCGGGCTGGAGCTCGCAGCGCTGGCGGAAGGCCTCCGTCCACATCGACCACGCGCGGATCCCAGCGACCGTCGTGTCCTCCACGCACGCCTCCCGCCCGCCGTCCTGGACACAGATGGTCCTTGCCTGCGGGGCACACACATCAGCCCCGAGACAGGCCGCCATCAGGATCAGCAAGCCTAAACCCCTGCCCCCCCCCGGACTTACACGGGCGCTTTCCTGGGTGACGGGCCTCAGCACGACGACGACGCTTCAACAACACCATGGCAACTCTCCTTGGTCACGGATCACGGGCTTGTTCTGCCTCATGAGAACTGCAAGGCAGACACTAGTTTTCAGGGCATTCCTCCCCCCAGAGCCGAATCGCGT
>CAZDKK010000176.1:0-1864 GCA_964506245.1 uncultured bacterium
CGCCTTGAGCCCGAAGAGCTCGCGCTGGCGCTCCCAGTCCCAGGGGATCTGCGCTTCGCGCCCCCGCACCTGATGCAGGTTGAGGTGGCGCGGCTGGCGCCCCGCGGCGATCGCCTCGACGAGGTCGGGGGCCAGCAGCGTCAGGCGCAGCACCTCGGCGACCCAGCCCTGCTCGAGCTGGAGGCGCCGCGAGAGCTCCGCCGTGGTAGGAACCTCGCCCGTATCGAGGAGCCGCTGCCAGTAGAAGGCCTTGCCGAGCGTCTGCAGGAGCGGCAGGTCCAGCGACGGCCGGCCCCAGGGGCTCGCCTGCCCGGGGGGCGGCACCAGCACCCGGCGGTTGCTCCGGCGTCGGATGGACAGCGGCACGAAGGTCACCCGCTGGCTGCCCGTCTGGTACTGGCGCGTCGGGCCGCTGGGCTCGACGGTGATCCGCCGCAGGGCGGGAGACGGGGCGCGCTCGCCCCGGCGCTCCCTCGGCTCATCCGCCATCGCTCAGCTCCTCCAGCGCGAGCCGCTGCTCCTCGACAAACGGGTGGTGGTGGATGTCGGCGCCGAAGCCCGCCCACCCGTCGTGCCGCCACAGGATGTCGAGCCCGTCCTCCTGCAGCTGCACCCGCTCGATGAGGAGGCGCACGATCCGCTGCTGCTCGGTGGGGAAGAGCTGTTCCCACACCTCCCCCATCCGCCGCAACGCCACCACCGCCTGCGGCTCGTCCAGCTCCCGCCCCGCCTCCTCACGGGCCGCGGACATCCAGGTGGCGATGAGCATCTCCGGCTGGCGGAGCAGCCCCTGGACCTGCCCCAGCACCGCCCCCTCGATTTCCGCAGCCGGCAACCGCCCGATGTCCGGAGCACCGGGCTCGCGGGTCGCCCCCGCGTGGCGCCGGCGGTAGAGCTGCGGGACGTAGTAGCGGTAGCGCTTGCCGTTCGCCTTGGGCGTGTAGGTCGGCACCATCCGCTGGCCGTCGGGCGCGAACAACAACCCGGCAAGGAGCGAGGGGTTGACGGAGTGCCGCTCGCGCGGACCTCTCTGGCGCAGCGCGATGAAGGCCTGGGCAGCGGCCCACAGCTCCTCGGACACGATCGCCGGGTGCTGGCCGGGGTAGCTCCGGCCCTTGTGGACCATCTCCCCGCGGTAGAGGCGGTTACGCAGGAGCTGGAAGAGGTAGGGCTGGGTGATGGCCCGCCCGGGGTGCTGGCGCCCGCTCTGCGTCACCCACGCCTTGGTCGTGCGGCCCTCGACCGCCAGCTCGCGCACCAGGCGCGCGGCCGAGCCGTGCTCGGCAAAGCGCCGGAAGAGATCTCGCACCTCCTCGGCCTCGGGCTCGTTCACCACCAGCTTGCGCTCGCGCACGTCATAGCCGAGCGGGGGCATGCCGCCCATCCACATCCCCCGGGCCTTGCTCGCCGCGATCTTGTCCCGGATCCGCTCGCCGGTGACCTCGCGCTCGAACTGGGCGAAGGAGAGCAGGATGTTGAGCGTCAGGCGCCCCATGCTGGTCGTGGTGTTGAACTGCTGGGTGACCGAGACGAAGGAGACCCCCTGGCGCTCGAAGCGCTCGACAATGCGCACGAAGTCCGCGAGGCTGCGGGTGAGGCGATCGATCTTGTAGACCACCACCACGTCGATGCGCCCGGCGTCCACGTCCGCGAGCAGGCGCTGCAGGGCCGGGCGCTCCAGGTTCCCGCCGGAGTAGGCGGGGTCGTCGTAGCCGTCGGCGACCGGGACCCAGCCCTCGTGGCGCTGGCTCGCGATGAACGCCTGGCCCGCATCGCGCTGGGCGTCGATGGAGTTGTACTCCTGATCGAGGCCCTCGTCGGTGGACTTGCGGGTGTAGACCGCGCAGCGCTTCGGCGGGCGCGG
>CAZDKK010000177.1:0-1851 GCA_964506245.1 uncultured bacterium
GCCGCGACTGGACCATCTCGATGGCGAGCTGCGCCGCGGGCGCCCCGCCCCCGACGATGCAACGCACGTCGCCGAAGCCGATCTTGCCCAGGAGCCTGATCAGCCCCTCCGTGCGGAAGTGCTGGATGTGGTAGGTCTCGACCTTGCCGATTTCGGTCGCGCGCAGGGACTTGATCGTCCGCACCAGCCCGCGCTCCAGACGGGGATCGCGCAGCGGGAAGTGGTCCTCCTCGCAGCGCGTGGCCCACAACTCCAGGCGCTTGACCCCGGCGTCGCTCGCGGGCCGGATCCCGACCAGGTAGGTGTGTTCCTCGCCTTCCCGGGTCCACGTCACGACGTAGTCGATCAGGTAGCTCCCGGCTTCGGGACCGCGTAGCACCGCGATCGATTCGCGCACCGGCTCGGCCGCCAGCTCCGGCACCTCGTAGGTCATGCGCAGGGTGCCCCCCACGGCGAGCACGCGGTGCACCTCGTGCAGCGCGGCGGCGGGATCGGGGGTCTGCTCGATCGAGGTCGCCGCCACGACCCCGTCGAAGCTGCCCGGGCGGAAGGTCATGTCGATCGCCGACATCTGCTCGAAGTGCGCCTTGCGCAGACCCATCTTCTGCGCATTCGCCCGGCAAGCCGCAACCCGCTGCGGCCCGGGCTCGATGCCGACCACCTCCTTGAAGTGGGGGGCGATCAGCAGGCTGGGCCAGCCGTCCCCCGGCCCGATGTCCAACACCCGCTGCGCGCCGGCCAAGGAGAGCACGAAGTCCCAGATCATGCCGCGGTGGTGCCAGTGCGACGGGTCGTGATGATCCAGCCGCTTGTGCACCTCGGGCAGGCGGAACGCTGCCTGGGACTCCATGCGCTCGAAGCGCTGCGATGCGGAATCGGTCGCGTGCGGGCGGCTGCTGCGAACGATCCACTCGTAGATCCCACTCGGGCTCGCTTGCGGCGGCATCGACACCTCCCTTCCCTGGGCGTGCTGCACTCACTATTGCACGGCGGCCGGGTGGCTGCAAGTTGCCCGCTGGGCTTCGCTGAGGCCGCTCGCGGGCTTGCGCGGGCCGAGCCACGTGCCTACGGTCTTGAGCACCAGCGCCCCGCCGGCCAGCCGTGCGCCTTCGCTCTTGCGGCGCCGGACAGGGGGCGACATCGCGGGGTTGGCCAAGGAGAGCCGCATGGTGTCGGACGCTCAGCGCGGTCCAGGGCGGGCGTACCTGCTGCAGGGCGACGCCCTGGCAACCGCACGCAGCCTGCGCCGCGCCAGCGTCGATCTCTTCTACGCCGATCCGCCCTTCTTCTCCGGCCGTTCACGCCAGATCAGGCGACCGGAGCCGGAGGGCCTGGTGGCGGATCCCATGACCGGCTTTGACGATCGCTGGCCGGGTGGACGCGATGCCTACGTCCCCTGGCTCATCGAGCGCGTGGCTGCCATGCGCGAGGCACTGAAGCCCACCGGCAGCCTCTTCCTCCACCTCGACTGGCACGCGGTCCACGCGGTCAAGGTGGCGCTCGACGAGCTGTTCGGTCCGGACCTGTTCGTCAACGAGATCATCTGGTCCTATCGCACGGGCGGCGCGGGGCAGCGGCGCCTGGCGCGCAAGCACGACACGATCCTCTTCTACGCCCGAACGGCCGAGTACAAGTTCCACCCCCTGCGCGAGCGATCCGAGCTGGCTCACGCTTACGGCTTTGCCAATGCGGCTGTGCAGGTCGACGAGCGCGGCCCTTACCGGCTCGCGCTACTGCGCGACGTGTGGGAGATCCCCGCCCTGCGGGGCAACAGCCCCGAGCGCGTCACCTTCCCGACGCAGAAACCGCTTGCGCTGCTGCAGCGCATCATCGCGCTCACCACCGATCCTG
>CAZDKK010000178.1:0-1838 GCA_964506245.1 uncultured bacterium
TGCACGGGTGCATCCCGCCGTCGAACTTCAGGTAGCGGGCCCCGTAGCCGTCCTCGTCCAGGAGTCGGCGGAGCTGGCTCTTCATCCACTGCTGGGCGGAGGTATCGGCGCAGCAGAGCTCGCCGAGATACTCCGACGGCAGCACGTTCAGGGTCGGGCACGGTTGCGACGAATCAGGGTCGCAAGCTCTCCAGACGCGGTCGTTCGGGTGTGGCACTGTATGCCAGCCACTTTGCCACGATACGCACCTGAGAGGGTCAAGCGCAGTGTAAAAGCAAGGTGTTCCCACGGGGGGATTCTGCCCCCAGCACTCTAGCTCTTCGGCCACCTCCAGGAGCTGGATGTCCACGCCGCAGGGATAGACCCAGAGCCCGGCCTCCATCCCTCGCTCGCCCAGCTCATCGATGAATTCCGGCAGTGTGGCGCTGGGCTCCGGGAAGCGCCACCCATCGCTCACCCAGTACCCCGTGCCGTGCCGATAGCAGTCGAAACCTGTGCCGACGGGTGTTGTGCATAGGGAGTACGGCCACCAGTTGGCATCGATGACGAAGAGCTCGACGCCGAGATCCTCACAGGCGTCGGCCTGCTCCGACAGCGTGTCGTAGGTGAACCCCCAATTGTCCCAGAAGTAGGTCAGATACTGCACCTGCGGCATGCTGCCAGGAGGCAAGGGAGCAAGCGGGGCGTAGTGATCGCGCATGAACCGATGGGTCCGCAGTGTCGCATCATCGATGGTCCCATCGGTGAACATGAAGTAGACGTGGCAGCCTTCCACCGACAGCCCAGGCGGAACGGTTTGGGGTACGATACCTGCACGGCCCTGGTCTTCTGTGTCCTGATCCAAGTCGGTCGAATGGGTCCGCTCCACGTTGTAGGTCTTGACATCCAACCCGATCCCAGACTGAGGCCTCGCCAGCGATGTCAGATTCGGCCACTCCTGAGCCGCCGAGGCCTGCACCAAGCCGTTGATGAACCCCTCGGCCCGACACCAGGTCGGATCGTTGCCCTCGATGCGCAGCGTGTCGTACCGCACAGCAGACCAGGCCAAACGAGGGTTCGGGGGCCAGCTGTGAAGCTCCGTGTAGCCGGGATACTGAGGCACAACAGCGCATTCGTACCACGCGGTCTGGCCGGGTACGACGTACTCCACCTCCCATCGCGACCGCCCCGCCGGCAACCATCCCGCCGGCGAGTGCTGTCGCCGGGCCGACGCCAGATGATGGACGTAGAGCGTGTCCTCCGCCGCGGTGTTCGTCGCCCGCGCCCAGCGCTCCAGGTAGCCGTCCACGTACGCCCGGTAGAAGAGCCGGATCTCCACGGATTGAGAAGTGTGCTGGAAGCGGGGCGAGAACTGCACGTACGCGATCCCGTCCTCCTCGCCCTGCCCAATCGTGGCATCCACGAACTCCAGGTCTTCCTCCCAGTTCGGTCCGTCCAGCACCAGGGTCATCGCGTCGGGGGCCCAGCCGTACTGCAACTCATACTCCCCCGCATAAGGACCGCCCTGGCACCAATCGCGGGCCGAGCTTCCAACCCGTCGCTCGAATGAGGTCAGCTTGAACTGCTCGAGTCCGCCGAAGCTGGGCTGCAATAGGCAAGTCTGGCGGAAGTTGTCCGTCCACATCGACCAGACGCGACCGCTTGGCGCGCCAGTCGTGTCCCGCACGCACGCCTCCCGCCCGCCGTCCCGAACGCAGATGGTTTCCGCTCGCGGGGCACGCACATCAAGCCCTAGACTGGCGGCAGCGAGCATCAACATACCTAATCCCTTGCCCCCCCATGTGTTACACGGGCGCTTTCCGAGGCGCAGGATTTCAGCATGATAGGAACGTCTTAAC
>CAZDKK010000179.1:0-1566 GCA_964506245.1 uncultured bacterium
GACTGACCGAGGCGGAGGCCGAGAAGTCTCTCGACGAGCAGCGCCGCGAGCGCGACCGGCTGGGGCCGGTCAACCAGCTCGCGATCGAGGAGTACGAGAGCAAGCGCGATCACGTGACCTTCGTCAAGGCCCAGCGCGACGACCTGCTGCAGTCGCGCCAGTCGCTGCTCGACGCCATCGACCGGATCAACGTCGAGGCCCGCCGGCTCTTCGAGGAAACCTTCGCGCAGGTTCAGGAGAACTTCACGCGCACCTTCACGACGCTCTTCCCCGGGGGCGAAGCGCACCTGCGCCTCTCCGGGCCGGACCCGCTGGAGGCCGACGTGGAGATCATGGCCCGCCCGCGGGGCAAGCGGCTCTCCGGCATCAGCCTGCTGTCGAGCGGGGAGCGTGCCCTGACCGCGACCGCCCTGCTCTTCGGGCTCTACCTGGTGAAGCCGTCCCCGTTCTGCGTGCTGGACGAGCTCGATGCTCCCCTGGACGACGCGAACATCGACCGGTTCCTCGCGCTGCTCAAGAGCTTCAGCGACCGGACGCAGTTCATCGTGATCACGCACAACAAGCGCACCATGGAAGTGGCCAACACGCTCTACGGCGTGACGATGCAGGAGCCAGGCATCTCCCGGATCGTCAGTGTGCGCCTCGAGGGCGGTGAACTCGTCGCGGCGGACAGCGACGGGCGGCAGGCCGCGCTCGAGGGCCAGCAGGCCGCGGAATGAGCGGACGCCTGAGCTGGCTGCTCGGCTCGCGCCCGCAGACGCCGGGCGCGGAGATGTCCTTCATCGACCATCTCGACGAGCTGCGTAGTGTCCTGCTCGCCTCCCTGGCCGCTGTGTTCGTGCTCGGCATCGGCGGCTGGTACGTATCGGCCTGGGTCATGGATACGCTCGTGCGCCACGCCGGGCTCGAGGGCGCCCAGGCGATCAAGCCCCAGGAGATCTTCGTCACCCGGTTCAAGATCAGCGTCGCCATCGGCATCCTCGCGGGCATGCCCTACATCGCGATGCGCGTCTGGGGCTTCGTCGTGCCGGGCCTGCTGCAGCGCGAGCGGCGCATCGTGCTGCCTCTGGTCTTCTGGTCGACGACGCTCTTCTTGCTGGGCACCGCCTTCGGTGTCCTGATGCTCTCCCCGATGATGCTCGGGTTCCTCGCGGGGTTTGCCACCGAGATGGTGCGCGTGCAGCCGGCGGTGAGCCAGGTCCTCGACTTCTACATCTTCACCGGGCTCGCCTGCGGGCTCGTCTTCCAGTTGCCGCTGGTGGTCGCGATCGTCACCTACTTCGGGCTCATCTCGCCGCGCTTCCTGACGCGCTACTGGCGCCATGCGGTCGTGGTGATCCTCATCATCGCGGCCGTGCTCACGCCGGCCGATGTGATCTCGCAGCTCGCGATGGGTGTGCCCATCATCGTGCTCTACTTCGCGAGCATCCTTGTCTCGCTCGCGGTGCACCGTGCCCGCCGACGGCCGGCCGACTGGCGCTCGGCGTGGGAAGCGCGCGGGACGTCGCCGGCCTCGGAGCCGCCCCGCGCCGCGCCGCCAGGCGGGGAGCCTCCCGGCGCCGCGCC
>CAZDKK010000180.1:0-1549 GCA_964506245.1 uncultured bacterium
CCCGGTCGGCGGGGAGGCGTGTCGAGCGGGACGCTCGACCTACGCGGCGACCGCAGACTGCGGTGGCGCCCATGCGCCCTACCCCTCGACCACTTCCAGGGCGATCGGGCCCCACTCGCTGAGACGCTGCGGGTCGTAGCGCACGGTGCTGATGTCCTTGAGGATGATCTCCAGCGGGCAGCCATTTCGCTCGCAGACCCGGCGCGTTGCCATGAGGTCGGCGCGCACGCGCTCGCCGTCGAAGGTGTCGGTCGCCAGCGCCGCCGGGCTGGGCTTGCGCGAGTACACATAGTCGCGCCCGATCTCCTCCGCCCCGCGCTCCTCGTCGACCCACGCGCTCATCGAGACCTTGCGGACGTGGGGGATCATCCGCACCTGGGCCATCTTGCGGTCGAGCGGATCGCAGCACCCGTAGTACACGAGCCCGAAGCGCGCGCAGATGCGGCCGGCATAGTCGACCTCGAACTCCTGGAACATCTGTGGGGACACGGTCGAGAACATCTGCGCCAGGCCGAACATCCACAGGTCTTTGGTTCGCGGGCGTGCCGGGTCATACCCCGGGGCCGGCAGTTCGTCCACATACGCGCCGGTGCAGTGGATCAGGCTCTGCGGCCCGCACAGCAGGCCCTGGGTCTCGAGCTGGTCGAGCATGCTCAGGTAGCCATCGGTCAGTCGCCCCACGAGGCGGTGCATGAACTCGGGCCGGTCGATGAGGCCGAACAGCGCACCCTCGACACTCATCCAGGTGCTGATGGGATCCCACAGGGACAGATAGGGGTCGACGCCCTCCGCCCGGATAGCCAGCAGACCATCGAACAGCTCGTGGGCGAACGCCAGCCGGCGCTCGGTCTCTGCCGCATCGTGAGTGATCGCGGGGGCGCGGAGCTGCTCGAGATCCTCTTCCGTCGCGAACTGGTTGAGGTAGCGATGCCCCACGACCGCGCTGGTGGGATCGGTGACTGCGACCTCATCCTTCGCACCGATGCCGAACCCGGTGTTCCTGACCGCTTTGGGCACGCGCACGAACGGCTCGACCACCATGTCCACCGGGAAGTGCTTCCACTGCAAGAGCGTGCGTCGCAGGTAGCCCTCATAGCCCTGACACTCGGGGTCGGTGCAGCGCAGCGTGAGCCCGTCATCGATGTTCATCTCGTTCCAGCACACCTGGTCGATCGTCACCATCGGGCGGATGGGGCGCAGCGCATTGAGCGCGCGCCAGAGCGCGCGCTTCTCCTCCTGCACGGGGAGCGCCGCGATCTCCGCCACCTGTGCGGCCAACTCACGCAACACTGCCAGGTCCTGACTGCTCGGCATGGTGGATCCCTCCAGGGGATGCTCGTGTTCGATACGGGCTTCGGGGGACGAGCCGCCGTCGCGTCGGCCGACCGTCCCGACGGCGCTGTCTTTCTGGCCGTTCGGGCTGCTTGTCATCCTGAGCCAGGACCGCGCAGCGGTCTGCCAGCGAAGGATCAGCACCAGGTGAAGGCGCATGTGTGCGCAATGTGATCCTTCGTCGCTGCGGCTTCTCCGAAGCCGCAAGCGCTCCTCA